>JADYZV010000098.1 GCA_020852965.1 Pirellulaceae bacterium
ACCCCCCCCCCCCCCACCCCGGGGGGGGGGGGGGGGGGGGGGGTCGAGGCGACACTGGGAGCCCGGATCTATTCCGACCAGCGGAGCAACCGTATCGACACTTTGCAAGGTTCCCGTCATTGCCTCACGGATTTTCAAATAACGTGGATCAACGCACCGCGTCGTGAGAATTTCTTCAGGTGACCGACCAGAAGACTGCAAACTTGTTCATCCTTTCTGTCAGGCTTCCTCAGTTTTCTACGGTAAATGCTGAAACCGTGCGGAACTTTACCGCTACTTGTCGCTCTAACATGGATGGCATAGTCCAAATATGCTGGCCGTAGTGGATGATTGGCCGAGGGGTGGAGAGTTAGCCGCAATCACAAATTGCCCAATCTGCCTTGATTGCAATAAACTCCTGCTTTGACTAATCTACAGTATTCCACATTAGTTCGAAGAACTCACTTCGACGGTCGTGTCGGGTTAGACTCCTCAGTTGCACCCGCTGTGAATGCACAATAATGGAATCGCTAGAAGCAGCTCTGCCGCTTCCAACGGACGGTTTACTTCGCAAACTCCTCGACGTCACTAGGCGCAGTAATGAAAAAACAATTCGGTAAATTGCTCGGCGGCATGAACAGCGGACGGCGGCAGCGTTCCTCAAGCGGCCGTCGATTGCGGCTCGAATCGCTCGAAGCTCGCCGACTCTTGGCAGCCGATCTCTCGCCAAATCATAACTATTTCATCGCCGAAGACGTCAACATGGACTTCGTCGTATCGCCGATGGATGCCTTGTTGGTGATCAACGCACTCAATCAGGGTGGCGCGCGAAGCTTTGGCGAAGGTGAGTCCGGCGGCCGGTTGACCACTCTGCTCGATGTCAACGGGGACAAGATGTTGACCCCCATGGATGCGCTGACGATCATCAATCGGCTCAACGCCGAAGGAGAAGATCCCGCAGTCCCATATGTGGCATTTAGCTACAACGTCACCGACACTTCGGGCGTTCCAATCGTCGGCAGCAGTGTTCAGATTGGCCAAACTTTCCGTATCAATGTTTCCGTACAAGATGTTCGCCCGAATTCGGCGCGTTCCATTACCGATCCCAACGATCCCCGCTACAATTTGGAAAATGGAATTTTTACCGCGTCGCAAGATCTTGGTGTGAGCAACCTGAACGTGGTTTCTTACGTTCATCCCACCACTTTCTTTTCGGGAATACGTTTCGACGCTGAGTTCGGCGTTGGTCGCGAGGGCGGACAGGGTGGTGGAATTCAGATCGCAGGTGCCCTTAGTCCGACCGTCTCGGATGGACAATTCTTTAGCCTTACCACAGCCAGTGGCACTAAGACCTTTGAGTACGATATCACTGGGACCCCTGCGGTAACCAGTGGGAGAATCGCCATTCCCCTCCCAACGGTTGTGAATTTCCAGCCGATGATCGACGCGACAATCAATGCCATTCAAGGAGCTGGACTGGGGCTGACTCCGGTCGATCGTGGTTACCAACTGATTGGATTGCCGACTGGCCAATTCACCTTTGACGCCGGCAATAGCGCGTTGACGTTGAGCGTTCCCAGTGAAGAGTACTTTAACGAGATTCGCGGTACCGTGGATCGTTCCCGTTCAATTGACCCAGTGGGGCCTGTCGCGCTCTATTCGGTCGATTTCCTAGCAACGGCAAGCGGTGCGGTAACCTTTACTCCTAACAAGGCCGATCTATCGACATCGGAGACATCGGTGTTTGGTGGTCAGGCCCCGATTCCTGCTAGCCTGATCGCATATGGAGCGCCCATCACGATCAATGTAGTGGCCGACCCCACCGCGCCGGTAGCCGTTAACGATACGCTTAGCAGTCCTGAAGATGCCGTACTAATTCTCGGTGCCAACGTGACGGCCAACGATACGGTGACTGCGGGTCGCACGCTCAGTATCGACTCGGTTTCGACGATCGCTGGTGTCACGGTCGGTACCGTTAGCGGCACAACCTATACTCCGCCCGCGAATTTCTTTGGGCAGGATAAGCTGACTTACGTGGTCAAGGATAGTACGGGGCTAACTTCCTCAGTGGCCACGATCACCATCAATGTAACCCCAGTCAACGATCCGCCCACAGCATTTAATGATTTGCTTACCGTCGTGGAAGGTTCCACAGCTAACTCACTAAATCTGCTGGCCGACAATGGCTCTGGGGCTGACATCGCCGGTCCCGCCAACGAGACGAGCGATACGATCACCATCACTCGTGTGGGCCCAGCCAGCGGTGGCGGAACCACCTTTACCACAACCAATGGTGGCGTGGTGACCATCGCCACCGGCGGCAAGACCGTCAACTATGTACCTGCCTCGACTTTCGTCGGAACCGATACCTTTGTCTACACCATCACCGATAGCGGCGGACTGACCGCTTCGGCTACCGTGACGGTCGCCGTAGTTCCTCTCGCGCCTCACGCTCGCGACGATTCGGCCACCGGTCCTGAAGGCGCAGCGGTCTCGATTACGGTGCTGGCCAACGATACGGCCCATGACGGTGCAACCGGCATCCTCAAAAGCTTCACCAATGGAGCCAACGGGACAGTGGCTCGGAAGAGTTCTAACACAGCGTCTGCCGACTATAACGTGCTGGTCTATACTCCGACCGACTCGAACTTCTACGGCATCGACAAGTTTACCTACGTGTTCAACGATTCGGCGGCGACCGGAGCCGACTCGACTGCAACCGTGACCGTCACCATTACCGATGTCAATGACCCGCCAGTTCTTACCAACGATTCGGCAGCGACCAACGAAGACACGGCACTGACCATTCCCATCACCACTTTGCTGTCCAACGATTCGCCTGGACTAGGCGAAGCGACTTATACCCCCGTGCAGACGCTCAAGATCAATAGCGTTTCTGCGGTAACGGCGAATGCGGGCACCGTTCAGATTGTCGGTACGAATGTAGTCTACACGCCGGCGGCTGACTTCAACGGGCAATTCTTGTTTACCTACGTCGCTCAAGACAGTGGCACCCCAGCCCTGAGCGCTACGGCTACGGTGACCGTGACCGTGGCTGCTGTAAATGACAATCCAATCGCCAATCCCGATACGGTCAATGGCACCGAAGATACGACCCTGAACATCCCTGCCGGTGGGACGCCGATTGTCGCGGGTGACGTGCGTTTCAACGATAGGCCCGGACCAGCCACGGCTACCGATGAAGCTGGCCAAACGCTGACGGTTACCGGCGTATCGACTGGCAGTACCAAGGGTGGCTCCGTCAGCCTTGCGGCTGGCATGATTAGCTATACGCCCGCTGCAAACTTCAACGGTACTGACACCTTTACCTACACGCTCAGCGATGGTGCAGGTGGCACGGCCACCGGCACCGTGACCGTCAACGTAGCGGCAGTAAACGACAATCCAATCGCCAATCCCGACACCTTCAATGGCACCGAAGATACGACCTTGAACCTCCCCGCCGGTGGTACACCAATCGTGGCGGGTGACGTGCGTTTCAACGATAGGCCCGGACCAGCCACGGCTACCGATGAAGCTGGCCAAACGCTGACGGTTACCAGCGTATCCGCTGCCAGCAGCAAGGGTGGGACCGTCAGCCTCGCCGCCGGAGTGATTAGCTACACACCTGCCAAAGACTTCAATGGTAGTGACACCTTTACCTACACGCTCAGTGATGGTGCAGGTGGCACGGCCACCGGCACCGTGACCGTCAACGTAGCGGCGGTCAATGATGCGCCGACAGCATTCAATGATTCGTTTTCCGTCGACGAAGATTCCACAGCTAACTCACTGGATCTTCTGGCCGACAATGGTTCGGGAGCCGACATAGCTGGGCCAGCCAACGAGACAAGCGATTCAATCACCATCACCCGCGTCGGCCCTGCCAGCGGTGGCGGGACTACTTTTACCACCGCCAATGGTGGCGTCGTTTCCATTGAGGCTGGCGGAAAAACAGTCAATTATGTGCCTGCCCCAACTTTCAACGGGAACGATACTTTTGTCTACACCATCACCGATAGCGGCGGTCTAACCGCTTCGGCTACCGTCACCGTCGACGTAGCCCCCGCCACACTGCCTCGCGCTCGTGGTGATTCGGGCTCAGCTACCGAAGGTACAGCGGCTACGATTGCTGTACTGGCCAATGATACGACCAACGTCGGTGCAACCGGTATCGTCAAGAGCTTCACTAATGGTGCCAACGGAACGGTGGCTCGAAAGAGTTCCGACACAACCTCTGCCGACTACAACGTGTTGGTCTATACATCGACCGACCCAAATTTCTACGGCATCGACAAGTTTACCTACCGGATTAACGATTCGGCAGCGATCGGTCCCGACTCGACCGCAACCGTGACCGTCACCATTACCGATGTCAATGACCCGCCAATTCTTACCAACGATACGGCTTCGACCAACGAAGATACTGCACAAACGATTCCAATCACCACTTTGCTGTCCAACGATTCCCCCGGACTAGGCGAAGCGACTTACACCCCAGTGCAGACACTGAAGATCAATAGCGTGGCAGCCGTAACGGCGAATGCTGGCACGGTTCAGCTTGTCGGTACGAATGTGGTCTACACGCCGGCGGCCGACTTCAACGGCCAGTTCTTGTTCACCTATGTGGCCCAAGATAGCGGCACTCCCCCTCTAAACGCTACGGCGACCGTGACGGTCTCTGTCGCGGCCGTGAATGACAATCCAATCGCCAATCCCGATACGGTCAATGGCACCGAAGATACGACCTTGACCATCCCCGCTGGTGGTACACCGATCGTGGCGGGTGACGTGCGTTTCAACGATAGGCCCGGCCCAGCCACGGCTACTGATGAGGTCAACCAAACGCTGACGGTTACCGGCGTATCGAATGTCAGTACCCAGGGTGGGACCGTCAGCTTCGCCGCTGGTGTGATTAGCTACACACCCGTCAAAGACTTCAATGGTACCGACACCTTCACTTACACGCTCAGCGATGGTGCGGGTGGCACGGCGACAGGGACGGTGACCGTCAACGTCGCAGCAGTTAATGACCCTCCAGTAGCGGGCGCAGATAGCATAAGCGGCTTCCGTAATCTGCCTATCACACTGACCGCTGCCAGCCTACTAGCCAACGACAATCCTGGCGGTGGAATCTATGAGGCTTCACAAACGCTTTCCATTACTGCCGTCAGCGCAACCGCCGACACTCATGGCAGCGTAGTTTTGGCCAGCGATGGTACGATCACTTACACCCCCGATACGGGCTTCTCCGGCGCGGCCTCGTTCGTTTACACATTGCGCGATAGCGGCGGTGCCACGTCGACGGGTACTGTAAGCGTCAACGTCCGAGAGTTTGTCCCGAGTACAATTCAAGGCACGGTCTATTCCGACAACGATGGCGACGAAGTTATCGATAGTACCGAACGCAAATTGGGAGGGATGAAAGTTACGCTAACGGGTCAAGCGCCCGATGGTTCCGCGTTGCCATCGCAATCGCAACTTACCCTGGCCGATGGCAGCTACTCATTTACAGGTCTTGGCCCAGGCACCTATACGGTCAGCTTCACGCCGCAGACTTTTCTGATCGATGCACCCGGGCCGAATTCGCGCGGTAGTATTCTCGTCAACAATCCAGCGGGAACAACTATTTCCAATCAGAACTTCACCTTGCAAGGGAGTTTTGACCTGAGTCACGTGGCGAACGGTGCGGCGTACCAAATGATTATCGACCAATTCGCTTCGAGTCGTTTTCCGGTCAATGGCTCGTCGAACCTGGGAACCGATGTGCAAAACGTACTTGGGGGCTATTTCGCCCTCGGTGCTGACAATTCGCTACTATGGTCGACGCTACGGAACGTCCCCACCAATCCTGCTGGCAAAGTCGAATTCAGCGAGCTCGTGCTGGCTTCCAATGGCACTGACACACTGGCCTATCTGACCGTCGTTGACACCAGCCACAAAGTGACAACTCGCACGCTCAGCTTGGCCAACAAAGATTTCTTTATCATCGAGGATAGCAGCGGTGCTAAATTGATCGGTGTCCGTGGTGCCCCAGCAGAGTTCGAGATGGTCGATTTATCTACCCCGCCGTTCACAGCCAATAAGTACCTCGATTCGGTTGACCAAGTCTTTGCCGAACATGGCTGGGATTCATAGCCACAATTGCGATTTACCAAGCTAACTTTTTTAGGGCTAGCTGGCTAACATCCTGCGGTCGCTGAGGTATGCTTACTTCAGCGACCGTTTTTTTGTTGGTTGCAATTGCGATTTTCCAGCATCCTCGCAAACCGCGCGTTCGAAAGGACTTCACAAGTTCCAGCCGCAATCCTATGCCCGTGCCAAAGTTACTAATCGACGGTTACAACGTTCTCTTCCAGAGCCAGCTTGTTGGTCGCGGAAGAGGTCGGCAGTGGCTGCCCGCTGCTCGAGACCGATTGATGCAAATGCTGACCAGTCGACTGACGCCTGCCGAGCTATCGACGACGCAAGTGGTCTTTGATGCACCTCGAGTGGGCCAGGCCCCTCCTGCTGTGACCCAGCCATCGGGGCTGTCAATTTGTTATGCTGTCGATCATCATGAAGCGGACGACTTGTTAGAAAAAATCATGCGCGAGCACCCAACTCCTAAACAGTTGACGGTGGTCTCAAGCGATCAACGCATCCGCCGCTGCGCGCGAGCCCAGCGAGCTACGTCAATCGACTCGCAGACGTTTCTCGACCATCTCGAACGGCGACCAGCCTCCCCTGCCCCGGCGACCAATCCGTCGCAAACCGTCCTCTCGCTCGTGGACCCTACGCAAGGCGACCTGGCCACTGATGAGAGCCTGCTGTCGGCGGGCGAAGTCGACTATTGGCTCCAACAATTCCAACCCAATCGCCGGCCAACCGAACCTCAATAAGACCAAATTTCGACAAGCAAGATGAACGCACCAGACTTTACTGCAATGGCCGAGCAGACGCAGCGGGTATTGGCCTTTCGCCGGCGACAAGCTCACGCAATGAGTCCCGCTGCTCGATTGGAATTGTTGGCGACTCTTCAGCAGCAAGCCTTTAGCAGCATGCGTTCCAATCCCGCTGCTATTGAAGCTTTCGTGCGCCGCAATCACCATCAGCGCCGCCTCTCCAATGTCCGGAGGCTAGAAGCCGAAATGAGAAGGTGCGTCGAGGAACCTAATGCATAACGCGCAACCACTCGATATTGCTCGACGCCTGGTCGATGCGGGGGTCCCTTCGATCATCATCGGAGGGCACGCCGTTAACTTTCATGGCTACCCACGCTCGACGCAAGACGTCGATATCATTTATCAACGCACGCCCGATAGCATGCGCGCTTTGCATGAAGTATTGACTGAGCTAGACGCTTATTGGATCAGTGACGAAATAGATTCGAGCACCGGCATTGAAAAAATCATGCCGGTAACCGTTGACTACATCGAACGTGAGCACATGATGATGCTCGGCACGAAACTGGGCTATGTCGACTTGTTCGATTTTATCCCCGGCATGCCCACTCAACCTCTTGCAGATATATTTTCGTCGGCTTCATCGAGTGGTTCACTTAAATTTGCCAACCTTTATTGGCTCCGACGAATGAAGGTGTCCGCTGGTCGTCCTCAGGACTTGATCGATCTGGCCAATTTGCCCGATGCATAGTCGAGTGAAAACGTACGAGGAATTGGTTGTTAGGCTGCTTCCTTGCTGACGCTGCGGGTTACGATACCAAAGCAGACTGTTTTTTACTTTCAGGACGTAAATCTATTGACTGCCATCGTTTACTTCGATTTCAGGCAAACTCATGAATAATCCGGGTTACACGATTTCACCGAGTCGCTTCCAAACCTGAAAGGTCATAGACCACAAACTCGATGCGGTCGCACTTTCCCCCACCCTCTGGGCCACTCTCGAAAAGAATGCCGATGCGATCCGAGTCCAAGCAAACCATGTCGCTGTAGGCGGCAGGGCCTTGGTGAATCAGCGGCCCATCGTGCCACGTGAGCGTCTCATCAACAGAATAACGCAAGCGGAGATCGCTACGGCCCGGTCCGCTGGGACCATTTTCGTCGGGGCCGCAAAACAGAATCATATTGCGATTTGCGCCATCTAGGGTCGATGCGAAACGCAGCAGCGCACATTGGACCACGGGCGGATCTAGCACGGCAGGTGCAGGTGAAAAGAAACGATAGCCGCTCTCAGTGGGAGGCTGCCAGCTCGCACCACCGTCGCTGCTAACCGCCTCGCCACGCGTGCCCGTCGCCCGACCATTTTGATCACGCGTGTTAAAGTACAATTTGCCATCGTTCAATTCGACTACGGTTGTCTCATTGGCTTCCAAGTCGTCGTCGTAACTGTCGTCGACCGCTCCCAGCCGCCATGTTCGTCCGTGGTCGTCACTCAACAACACTTGCGCGCCTGCCGATCCGCCATCCACACCATCCTCGCCCAAGCGATGATCGGCGGGAACTACCAAACGACCTCGATGCGCTCCACGTTGGATTTGAATGGAATGCACAGGGCCGGTTGCAACCCATCCCCAAGGATCGAGCTTGACTTGTTTGGTGATCTCGCGCGGCGATGACCACTGGCGACCATGGTCGTCGCTGAACGTCACAAAGACCCGGTCATTCTCTAACGTAAATGGCAACCATAGCCGTCCGCGATGCTGCGGATCGAACAAGTCGACCACCGGAGCTGGATTGCCCACGCTGATCGAAGGATTCGGCTCTGTAAAGTACTTCTGAAAATCGTCGCTCTCTTGCACCACTTCGAGAGTCTGCCACGTGGCGCCCGAATCGGACGAACGCTTGAGCACTAGATCGATCTCGCTGGCATCTCCACCTACCCTAGCTTCGCAGAAGGCTAGCAGCTGTCCGTCAGCGGCGGTCACGATGGTTGGAATGCGGTAGACGTTGTAGCCCTCGGTTCCATTTTTAAAGACCGTCACTCGGCTTGTTTCCTGAGCGTGGGTGACTAGGCTTCCTGTCGACAGTGCGAACAAAGTAACCGCCGCTATCGAGACGCGTGGTGTCATATCTTCTCCCTCTAAGATTTACAGTTGAATTAAAGTCTAACCTCAAAGGCCCAAGCTAGTTCATACTCTATCCTTTGCGGGGCTCTGCTTAGCGTGAGTTGCGATTTTAGTCCAATTTCAACGCTTGAAGTAGGCTGCGTGGATGTGCCGCAATTTCATTCCAACAGGATTGTGCAACGAAGAAGCGCTGGCGCGGTTAAACAGAAACCATTTTTGGCAGCCGCTTCGCGCAGCCGAGGAGCTCAACTGTTTGACCGCGTCAGCGGTATCGCACGAATTGGGCTCTGTGGATGATGCCTCAAATGGTCGCTCTCCTGGAGTAGGCTCGTCATGATCGGATGGGTGTGCGCAATTGTTCATCGATGCGGCTGTGCAAATCGGCGACTTTGGAAACGAGGCTCGGATAACGCTCAGCCAGGAATTGCAAGGCCGCTTTGAAACGCTCGGCAACTCTCACTGCCTCGTCTGGGCTCCGGTGGCGATAGTCGACGAACGCAGCATTGAGCGTTTTGATATCTGCCGCTGGTGCCGACTGACGTTGCAGGTCGCCGACAATCTCCGCCAATAGGAAGGCCAATTGCAAGTGACCGTCGGCATCACCCGGCAAGGGCTCGTCGGCTGCACTGCCCGACCAAGCCGACGCGAACTCGTCGGAGTCTAGGCCAGCGTCTGCCTTGTCGTGTGCGACCACCTCGCTGTCGCCAGAAATGCTCTGTGCGGACTGACCCACGGGAGCCATTGCTTCTTCTGGGCTACACTCTTCGTCGTCACCGCACTCAAACTCCGACTCGTCTACAAATTCGGCTTGCATCTCTTGCCACTGCTCGCGCGTGGCGCACATCGAAAAGGCGAATTCTTCATCCAGTTCGAGATGGTGTCCATCAACGCCCATGAAGGCGACTCCGAACATGCCTTCGGCCATCATAATGCAAAGCGGGCAGTCGCAGTCGAGCACATGTTCTGCAGGGGCGGCCTGGCTCATCCCCTCGATCGTCACTCCAACCCCCTGCGGCACGCGTCGCCGACAGCACTCGATGGAAAAGCTAGGCGACGCGCCCCCTTCGAAGGGACTCGCCATCCACATCGCTTCGACCTCGCGCAAGAACGCTACAAGCTCTGAAAGCGTGCTCTCCAGCCCTCGTTGGGCGTGCCGATCCCCTTGGGCAATGCACCACATCCACCCGGCGTCGATCAGCTCGCGACACAGATCGAAATAGAACACCATCTCTTCGCGGCCCATCGGTGCCGTGTCGAAGTCGGCACCGCTATCGGGAAGTGCGATCATCTGTTTCGTATAGTTAAAACGTTGTTGCTGTCCCTCGATAATCCGGTCGATCCAATCCACCGCCCCATGCAGCAATTGCCGAGGCTTGCGTCCGTCGAGATCGGGTCTCCCAGTCATCAACCACTGGCGATGCACGGCCACCGTGAATGGGTAGCGAGCTCGTTCGTCGGTCGCCGCCTTCTTTGTCCTCCATAGAGAGCTCTCTACTGCTGCCAAGATACGCTTGGCCAGATCGTTCAAGAGCGCGTCGCCGTAGAGTACTTTTCGATCGACGTGTGGCTTGTCGATGGGCGTACTGCGTGGCTGGCACACCGCGCTGACGGGGACTTGTTCCAGCATTTCCCACCACGGCGGCAGATGGATAAACAGCGGGCAACTCGGTGAGTCCTCGCCCGCAGCACACATGTCGTAGGCTGGATCGCGCCCGATCAACGACATCGCGGGAGCAGTTAGCACTCGTTTTTGTACCAGGTCGAACACGATCCATTGGTCGCGGGATTCGAGTGCACCGAACGCCGTGGCCGAGTCAACTAAGGTCAGCGGTAGGCTGCTTGGGAATTCACATACCACCGGCGAACGGTAACGCGGCCAGTAGTCGAGCGCCTCCTCCCACGAGCTCGGGTCCTCCGACATCAGCCCCAGCAGCGTCAAGCCCGTATCGCTGTCGAGCCGTTCAGCCAGTCTAGTACCGCTAGCATCGATGACCACCATCGTCCATAGTTCTGCCTCACCGTTGGCGTTGTCCGGTAAAAGCGAGTTCTCGCGAACCGTGTTTTCGTTCATCGTTAGAGTCCTTTGGGAATTAGATCAAGTGAACTCCTATATAGACGTAGATGGACCTAGTTTCCTTACAGATAATACGTGCATTTCGCAAATTTTGTTGAAAATCGTCTTGGATTTACTCGAACGGGTGAATATGAGAACCGTGCTCTCAGCTATTCATCACTGATGACGTCGCGTTCATCAAAGATTCGTGCGCTATGAAACACAGCGAGAATGTCGATTCTCAGATCGGAAACACGATAGATGATGCGGTAGATGCCTTGGAGTACCTGACGCAAGTCCTCACGTCGAACCTCGGGCACAACTTCTCCAGAAAAAGGGTATTGTCTCAATCGACCAACGGAAATTCGCAATTTTCGCACATACGCAGATGCAGTGAAGGTGCATCTCGCGCGATGTGAGCGCGAATCGCTCGCAAATCCTCACGTGACTGCCGTGTCCAGTAGATACTACTGGGCATCTTCAGCCTCAAGCTCATCCATGAATGCGTCATGTTCCATCACGTCGCCAGCGTCGGCTTGGGCGATACCAAGTTCGATCTTGCAAAGTAGGTAATGACGATCGATGACTTCGTCGAGCGAAACATGATCATCGAGCGTTTGAATCAGCGAAATAGCCTTTTCTTTGGTTGTCACAGCCGGCCCTTTGATTTATTACTTACGACACAAGGATTTGCCAACACTAGTGGCGAGCGCAGCCAAGGACGAAGTAGTCCCGGATTGTACCAATGACGATCGGTGTTGCCAACGAAATTCCGTTGAGAGGAGTGAATTGCCCATGGAAACTACCCGATGAAAACTGTGCTACGACCGTTCTTCCGCTGCAGGCGATTACGCCTCGATGTACTCTGCAATCGAAGTTGGTGGCGGTATGGCGATGCCATCTTCACGCATGCCGTCAAGGTGCATACGGATGGCATCACGCATGCGTTCCTCGACTTCGGTTTGCGTCGAGCCAGTTGCAACGCAGCCGGGAAGGTCAGGAGTAAACGCAGAAAAGTTGTTGGGCATCTTTTCGATGACAATTAAATACTTGGTTTGCATGGTTCTAGTCTTTCAGTCCAGCTTGACGCAAGATGCTATTGAGCGTCCCAGGAGCAATGTCATCCTTTGGATGACCAGCAATCGTCACACGTCCAGGTTTGGTCGGATGTTTGAATTGGCGATGGCTGCCTTTTTGTGTGGCCATTACCCAACCATCACCTTCAATTATACGCTGAACTTCACGAACAGTCATGAATTACCAATGCTGCTTGTGGACGAGTAAACGTATCATTCTGCCAGCTATTATGCTGCCTTGAGTCGAGCTCGGTTATAGGCAGAATCATGGTTGGCAGAATGATAGGGCATTTCGGAGTGTGGCGAGAAGCGTTTGGTTTCATAGCTTTTTCGCTCGGCCCATTTACCCCTTACCCCCAGCCACCCTCCCCAGAACACTGAGGCGAGGGGAGCCAGGACTAATGGGTGTCGTGGAAGCCGGGTTTCTTGGGAGAGAGGCTGCCGAGTTGTACCAACGGCAAATCTCTGGCACTGCTGCACGTCTTGCTCGAGGGACAAGTACCGCAGCCACGCGAATCAGGGCGTGTCACAAACAACACGACTAGACGCAGCAAGTAGACGGCTGCCATGGCGACAATCGCTAGAGATAAAACGGTTTGCCAATCTGTGTTCATGCCATTGCTCCCAATATCAGTGTACCCACTTGATAGGTCAGCAGCGCAGCAACATAAGCCAGCGCGGTCATGTAGAAAAATGTAAATACCGGCCAGCGCCAAGAGTTGGTCTCGCGTTTAATCACCATCAACGTGGCCGCGCACTGGGCGCACAGGGCAAAGAAGACCATGATCGACAGGGCGACCGGCAACGTATAAACGGGGCGACCATCGGGCCAGCGACTGCGGACAATGGCGGCTCGCAGCCCTTCGTCCTCTTCACCAACGTCCCCTCCCAGCGAATAGATCGTCCCCAACGTAGCGATGATCACCTCACGGGCAGGAAACGAAGCGATGACACCGACGCCGATCTTCCAGTCCCAACCGAGCGGTTTCACCACGGGCTCGATCAGCTTGCCCGACCGCCCCAGCAAGCTCTGTTCAATAAGCTGGCCACTGAGCTGCCGCCGCTGGGCGGTCAATACTTCCAGGGGCAAACCATCTAGGGGCAAACCATCGAGCGATTTCTCTGTCGAAGCGTCTGCTTCCGCAGACTCTGCGGCTTGAGCTTGAGCTTGTTCAATCTTCCGAGTGAGTTCATTCAGCGGTCGGTGATCGCCGGGGAAATAACCAGCCGCCCAAACCAATACGGCCGTGCAAAAGATCAACGTGCCAGCCCGCGTCAAAAACGCTTCGGCTCGCTCCCAGACACGATAGAACACCACACGCGGCGAGGGGACTTTGTAACTCGGCAACTCCATCACAAACGGTGGCACGTCACCTGGAAAGAAGAACTTCTTCAGCAGCCAGGCCACCGGGACAGCGACCGCCAAGCCGACTAGGTGCATGGCAAACAACACGCTCCCTTGCAGCCCAATCCAACCGCCGAGCCAACTGACTTGTGGCACAAAGGCGGTCACCAGCAAAACATAAACCGGCAATCGCGCTGAGCAGCTCATTAGCGGGGCGATCAGGATGGTGACCATGCGATCGCGCCGATCTTCAATCACGCGCGTGGCCATGATACCCGGTACCGCACAGGCAAACGAGGACATCAACGGTAAAAACGACTTGCCGCTCAAGCCGAGCTTGGTCATTAACTTGTCCATCACAAAGGCGGCGCGCGCCATGTAGCCGCAGTCTTCGAGCAGCCCAATAAAGAAGAACAACATTAAGATCTGAGGCAAAAAGACGATTACCGAGCCGACACCCGCAATGATTCCGTCGTTGACCAAACTGCGCAGGGTGCCCGGCGCAAGCAGGCTCTCGACGCCCGATACCAACCAGCTTTGCAAACTGCCGGTGATCCAATCCATGGCCCACACCGTTCCCGAGGTAATGGCTTGGAAAATGGCAAACATGATCAAGCCAAACATCAGAAAACCCCACACGCGATGGGTTAGCACTTGATCGATGCGATCGGAGAGCGATCTGGACTGTTCGTCGGGGACCGACGCAATGCCGGCCAATTGCGAACGAATCCACTTGTAGCGCTCCCGCGTCTCGAGGGCGGGAACCTTTTGGCCGGCAACGGCCAGTCGCTCACGTATTTGGGCCAGCCGCGCGGGAAGCTCACTCAGCTTGGGACGCCGCGCAAGCTCGCTGGCGTGCGCCCCACCGATGTCGAAGATTAAACGCTCGACCAGGAACGGTTGCAGCTCGATATCAGCGGTCTCGCGCAGCCACTGCGAGAGCTCATTTACTTCACCTTCCAGGATGGGTGGAAAGAGCGATGCAGCGGTCGCGTGCGGTTCGCCTGCGACTTGGCGAATCATCTTTTTCGCCTCGTCAATTCCCTGACTACGGCTGGCCGAGACAGCTACTACGCGCACGCCCAACCGCCGCGAAAGCTCGTCCACCTCAATGGTTCGCCCCTCCGCTTGCATGCGATCCCACATGTTGAGCACCAGCACGATCGGTCGATTCAATTGCCGAAGCTGCGTGAACAGATACAGGTTGCGTTCGAGGTTGGTGGCATCGACGATGGCGACGATAACATCGACGTGAGCCACGTCAGCTTGGCGCCCCAGCAGCACGTCGACCGATACCATTTCGTCAGGCGTACGAGCAGACAGGCTATAGGTACCGGGGAGATCGACGACGGTCACCGTGCCCTGTGAGTCGCGATACTTGCCGATCTTCTTTTCGACGGTAACTCCTGGATAGTTGCCAATTCGCGCGGGAACTCCACACAAGGCGCTGAAGAAAGTGCTCTTGCCCGTGTTGGGATTTCCTACCAAGGCCACGGTGAACTTGGCCGCCGGTGAGGAGACTTGGCGCTCGATCGAAGAGGCGGGGATAGTGGAATCCATTTATTTTGGTGAGCTCGTTTGAGAGCGGGTTAGCACGTTGGTTATCGGTGGAGACCACCGAGCTACGTTACGTCGCTTGCCTTCTGAGCTTGTACTCGAACGCGAGCCGCTTCGAGCTTGCGCAGGGAAAGTTTGTAACCGCGAATGGAAAGCTCGATTGGATCTCCCAAGGGAGCGCGACCGACGACGCGCACCGTTTCTCCGTCAGTGAGACCCATCTCCATCAATCGCACCGCGATTGCATCGTCGCCTATCACTTCAGAAATGGTGGCTGTTTGGCCGGGTGCGATGTCAGCCAGAGTGAGCAGAGTGGGCGAGGACATAAAAGCGAAACCTTTACTCCGAAACCCCTACGCTGGCACGGCGGCAGCGACCAGTACTTCCAGGTCTTGGGCGAGGCGAATACTCAATCGCTTACCATCGAGAGCTAGTAAACAGGGGGTTCCAGGACGCACCATGCGAATATTGGCACCCACCCGCAGACCCATTTCGGCCAATCGGTGAACTTGCGATTCATTGCCGATCAACTCGACAATACTGGCTTCTTCGCCTGCCTGTAGCAAATCCAGTGGGAGAATTTCTTCTGCGATTCCGCGAGCGATCATTGTACGACTCGTTTTGCAATTGAGACTCAGTGTCAATAACACTGTTCTATTTATACTCGGAATGATGTCGGATGGGAATAACAGTATGCAGAAAGTTTACACTGCCCAAAAAGTCGCACCTACCCCTTCGGGGGGAACGGACTTTGCTTCTTCCACATTCGAGAAATATCGTCGAAGTACGAATACAACACCGGGACGGCCAGCAGAGTCAGCAGCAGCGACATGGTCTGCCCGCCGACCGCCAGTACCGCAATACTGCGTCGCTCCTCAGCTCCTGGACCATTGGCAATCAGTAGCGGCATCAACCCGGCCACAAAGGAAATGGTGGTCATCAGAATCGGCCGGAGTCGATCGCGGTTGGCTTGTAGGATCGCTTCCGCGCGCGGCACTCCCTGTGATCGCAGGGCGTTGGTATGGTCGACTTGCAAAATGGCGGCCTTCTTGACCACTCCAAAAAGGACCAGCAAGCCCAGCGCCGAGTAGACGTTGAGCGTTTCGCCCCCCCAATAGAGACTAATCAGGCCGAATGGAACCGCCAGCGGGAGTGTAAACAATATGACCAGCGGATGGGTCAAATGTTCGAATTGCGCCGCCAAAACGATGTACATGAAAACGAACGAGAGCAGGAACGTCCAACGGAATTCTTCCAGTGTTACTTCCAATTCGCGACCACGCCCGAGCACGCGCGTCTCAAATCCGGGCGGTAAGCCGATTTCTTCAGCGGCGGCATGTAGCGCGGCTAAGCGATCCGACAGTGCATAGCCCGACTCGACGTTCGCTCGGATGGCCACCATGCGTTGACGGTCGAGTCGATCGATTCGCGCAGGGGCGTTGGCAAAACTGAAGCGGACCACGTTGTCGATACGAGTCAACGGCGTCCGCCCTGCTAAACCGCGCGCGCCATCGACAGAGCTGCCGAACGAGATCGGTGTCAGTTCGCTGGCGCTTGGATTGCAGCGCACGTAGAGTTGCGAGATCGATTCGGCGTCGCGGCGGTCGATACCATCGAGTCGCAATTCGACATCGTAGGCATCATCTACGGTCACATCGCGATAGCGCGACACGCGATCGTCTCCGCCCACGCCAACGCGTAGCGTGTCGGCGATCTCTTGCACGGAGACACCCAGCGCGGCGGCTCGTTCGCGATCGATAATGGCCAGCATTTCTGGTTTATCGAGTCGCAACGTGGTGTCGACATCGACGATGCCCGGAATGTCCATGGCTTTCAAGCGCAATTGGCTACTCAACTCGGCCAAGGCTTCAATATCGGGACCGGTAATGGAGAAATCGATATCGACCGGTGCGCCTTGTCGGAACGAGGTCAGGTTGCGAACCGAGACGCGCAAGTCGGGGAGCCGGCCCACTCGTTTTCTCAATTCTCCCATCTTTTGTTGCTGAGTGAAATTCCCTTGCCAAGCTGCGGATGGTTTGCCTGCCAGTAGTCCATGAAATAGGCGTCCGAGCGAAAAGCTGCGTGTGGCAGCATCGGTCAAACGCACATAGATTTCCCCGCTGTTGACACCACCCACGCCTCGTGAGCCGATGGTAGTCAACGTGAATTCGATACCATCGATCTTTTGGAGTTCTTGCTCGACGACTTGCATGGCTTGGTCCATCGACGTCAAGCTGGCACCTTCGCGAGCGGAGACACGCATTTCAAATTCCGATTCGTCGACGTTGGTCGGAATGTAGTCTTGATTTAGGTTGCGATACAGGGGAACGTTAACTGCGATGACGCCGATGCACAGCAACAACACCAGCCAGCGGAATCGCATGGCACCGCGTAGGGAAGCCATGTAGCCGAGTTCAACCAGGTGATACAGCCCGCGACGCGACTTCGCTTCCGAACCTGAGCTGGATTTAGCTGTCTTCAGCAAACGACTGCACATCATGGGAGTGAGGGTAAAGCTGACTAGCATCGATAGCAGGATGGCTGCCGTCGCGGTCACGCCAAACTCGAACAACATGCGGCCAGTAACACTCGACAGAAACGACACGGGCAGAAACACAATCACCAGCGAAACCGTCGTTGCCAAAACAGCCAGGCCGATCTCTCGAGTTCCTCGAATGGCAGCAGTCGTGGGATCCATCCCTTTCTCTTCAATGCAATGAAAAATATTTTCAAGCACGACGATGGCATCGTCGATCACCACGCCGACCATCAACACCAGGGCCAACATGGTGACGTTATTGAGGGTAAAGCCGAACAGTCCCATGACGGCAAAGGTGGAGATAATCGAAGTTGGAATGGCCACGGAGGCGATCAATGTCGATCGCCACGACTTCATAAACAGCAGCACGGTCAAGCAGGCCAGGATCGAACCGGAGATCAAATGCCCTTCGATCTCGTGAAGCGCGGCCAAGATATAGCGCGATTGATCTTGTATGATGGTGACTTTGACATCTGCGGGGAGCAAGGCGTCGCACCGCTTGAGTCGCTCCTTGATACCAGCCACCACGCGCACGGTGTTTTCTCCGGCTTGGCGCTGAACGCGCAGGGTAACTGCCGTCTCGCCGTCCAAGCGTGATACCGTGCGTTGCTCCTTGGTCGCATCGACGACTTCTCCCAAGTCGCTCAGGCGAATTGGGACACCACCCACCGTATCGACCACCAACTGGGGGAAGGAGCGACTATCGGCCACCCGTCCCAGCGTGCGCAATGAACGCTCGCGAAAACCTTCATCTACGCGTCCGCCGGGTACCTCGGTATTCTGCCGGGACAGCGCCTCGCGAACTTGCAAAATCGATAGTCCATAAGCGGCGAGCCGATCGGCATCCACGCGGACCTGTACTGCGCGATCGGCCGAGCCGGCGATCGAAACCTCCCCCACACCATGCGACGATTCGATAACCCCTTTGACAAAACGATCGGCCAAGTAAAAAAGCTCGCTCGGTTTGCGCGGCCCGGAGACGGCAAGCGTCATCACGGGCGAAGAATCGAGGTCGCTCTTCTTGACCACCGGCGGATCGACCTCGGGGGGGAGAAGATTGAGAGCACCGGCAACTGCATCGCGAACATCTTGAACGGCCGCATCGACGTTGCGATCCAGGCCAAAAGTGACGATGACGAAGGAGCCTCCATCGCTGGAGATGGAACGCAGTTCTTGGATTCCAGCGACGGTTGCCACCGCGTCTTCGATAACCTGGGTGACTTCTGTCTCGACTTCAACGGAAGCCGCCCCTGGATAAGTGGTGCGGACGTAGACGGTTGGTAAGTCGATATTGGGAAAGCGGTCGACTCCCAGACGTGGAAAGGCAGTCAGTCCAGCGCAGACCATGGCGGCGATAATCATCAACGCCAAGATCGGTCTGCGGACACAGATTTCTGCTAGCCAATACATCGATGCCGAGTCTCTTATCTAGTAATTTGTCCAAGTTCAATTTCAGGGTAGTGGACGCGGTTACGAGTCCGTTTGACCTGGTAGAGGGCCGGGACTCGTAACCTCGTCCACTACCTCCATGTTTCATTTGGTTGAAGCACTAATGAGTTGGGCTAGCTTTTGAAGTGGCCTCTTGAGGCGAGGCGGTGGATGTGACCAGCTCGGCTTTTTCTGACGCCGCTAGAGTTTCCTCTACGTACACCCCCGCTTGACCGTCGGCAGCTATCTGCAAGATCGTATCACCACTGGCTAGGCCGTCGATTATCTCGATCAGCCCATCGGCTTCGCGTCCGACGAGCACCACCGCTTCACTAACCTTTCCATCCGCCACGCGCCAGACCTTATCGACACCTGCGAAGCGGACGAGTGCCGAACTGGGGATAGCAATGGCAGTTGACCGCTGGTCGAGGATAACCTCCGCTTGCCCGAACAATCCACTACGAAGGGCATTGTTTTCGTTGAGCACGTTGGCTTCAAAGACGAGTGAGCGGCTGGCCGGGTCGAGTGCGGGGCTAATCCGGGCGACTTGTGTCTGTCGCTCGTCACCGGAAAAATTCAACAAAACCGGTTGGCCGACGCGCAATTGCCGTGCAAAACGCTCAGGGACCGAGGCACGGAAACGCAGGGGACTAATCTTAGCCAATTCCACAATGGGTTGGCCCGCTTGGACATAGGTTCCCACTGCCACGCTTCGACTGAGGACTACGCCGTCCAGTGGAGCGAGTACCACCGTGTCATTGAGTTGCTGTTCGGCCAATTGAAGTTGCGCGGCTTGTACTTCGACCAGGGCCATTTTTTCACGCACGCTGTTGAGCGATGAGTTATAGCGCGCATCGGCCACTTGTTCGACCGATTGAGCAGCCTCCAAATCGGTGGCGACGATGGCACCCTGATCGAACAACTTCTTGAGACGCGCCACCTGCTGTTGGGCCTCGTCGAGCAAGGCTTTGGTCTCGCGCACGGGTGGTGAATTGAACGGGTTCAAACCGTCGACAGGTTCATCGCTTTTGAGGCCGATGGCCGCGCGAACTTGGGCCAACTGCGCTTCAGCTTGGATGACTTTCAATTTGTATTCGGTATCATCCAGTCGTACCAGGACAGAGCCGGCAGCCATGCTGTCCCCCAAATCGCAATCGACTTCGACGATCCTCCCAACCACGCGCGCGGCAATGGTTGAGACCTCGTCAGCGAATAGGCTCCCTTGCACGCGCGCCACGATGGGCCAAGGGATGGCTTCGATGGTTAAGAGCGGGCCGCTAACCGGGGCCACCGCACTGGGTGGCGGGGCGGGTGGCATTTCGCTGGATTGACACCCCGCCGCCGTTAGCACTAGCATTCCGAGCACTAGCCGTAGGGCCGGCGCACCAATCTTCCTGAGGCATTTGAAGGTCATTGGACGACGGGGCATAAATGGGGCGCCTTGTCGGCAGTGGTAAGCAAACGTCGCTGGGCAAACACTCAAGCGGTTCGTCTTGCTTTGGCAACGTGGAGTGTCCGGACTGTGAGGAAACCGAGTGCTCTGTCATTCATGATTACTCGCCTTAACAAAAGCACTCGAGCCAAGCGTTGGGTGGGAAAATCCATTGTGATTGGTTGTGGACAGGAAATCAATTGCACTGAAACCCCCAGTATCTTGGAGTGCAGCAACCGCAGTCGCCTGGCCGCAAGCCACCCTACGCGCCGACGCTGACTATCCAACGGCGCGCATTGAGCGCGAAGAGTGCAATATATGCCGCAATTACATACTGACCGCTTCGACCCAGGCGGGCTCGTAGTCACGTTGCCAGAGTGCTAATTGCTCGGGAATGTCCCCTAGCAGTCTGCCTGTTTTCGAGTCGCTTTGGACGGTTTCGCCTGTGCGATAGGCGATGTTCCCCAAGTGGCAAAGCAGCGTGCTCTTATGGCCTTCGACGATCGGCTGATTCAAACGCGAGGGATTGCCCGCGCGCACCGCGTCGATGAAGTTCTGTAGATGCTCAACGTCACCTTGGTTCGCCTGTTCTCCAGCCTCGATCTGCTTGTCGTTGCGGTCGAAGATGCGATACACGCCATTGGGGTCGAGCTCCAATGAACCATCATCGCCATAGAACGCGCAGATATAGTCTGGGCCATGCCTATTGCAAGACAGCGCGCTCCAAGTCGCCTGCTTGCCCCCGTCAAATTCGAAACAGGCCGATTGTACGTCGGGGGTTTGCTGGTCGTCATCGTACCAGTAACGTCCACCTGAGCTGACGGTGCGAACGGGAAAGTCGACATCGAGCCCCCAACGACATAGGTCGAGTCCATGCACGCCGTTGTTGGCCATTTCGCCTCCCCCCCAGTGCCAAAACCAATGCCAATTGTATGGCAGGATATTGTCGCGATAGGGGACGTGCGTCGCAGGGCCTTGCCACAAATCGTAGTCGAGCTCTGCTGGTGGCTGCGCCTCGGCTCCATGGCCGATGGGCCCTCGCAAACTGTTGTAGTAACAGCGCGCTAGATGAACTTTGCCAATCGCACCTGCGTGCAGTTTCGATATGGCAGCTTGTGTGCCCGGTGAACTGCGGCGTTGGGTTCCCATCTGAACACAGCGTTTGAACTGATTGGCCGCTGCGATCATCCATTCTCCTTCGCGTGGATTATGGCTACACGGTTTTTCGACATAGACGTGCTTGCCGGCTTTGCAAGCCATGATAGTAGCGGGTGCGTGCCAGTGATTGGGAGCTGCACAGACGAGTGCGTCGAGATGCGGGTCGGCCAGCATGTCGCGGAAGTCCTTGGTCGTTTGTGGCGCGGCCTTTCCGCCCCCCTGCTCTTGCAGTTGCTTTACAGAACTGCTCAGCCGGCGACCATCGACATCGCAAACCCAGGCCACCTCCACGCCATCGAGTTTATTGAAGCCGGTCGCCAGTGCTTGGCCACGACTGAGCCCCATGACACCGACTCGCACCGTTCGCTCGTTGGTTTCGGACTGAGCGTGGGCATTGCTGTTGGTAATCGCCGCAGTGGCAGCGGCGGAAAGTGCGGCGGATGAAAAGACAAAATCGCGGCGTGGGACCATGGCGGGATTCCTTTGGGTGGTTGGTGGGATGGACTTGATCCGATTGCATCGGACTTGGGAGTTGGGAGTTGGGAGTGTACCGCTCGGTTCACAAGTGGAACCAGCTCGTCCTCGTCCGTTGCGAGGCCGCTTGCCCTAGTCATAGCGTAGTATATATGGAAGCCGCTGGCCTTGTGCGCCCGTCAGGGTGCGGCAAGCGGTTTAGCTTTCGAGATTTTCCGACCGCAATGAGCTCATGAGCTCAAATCAGGGCTAGTCAATAGCGTCGTCGCGCACCAAACCAACGCTGCCGAGGCGGCAGAAGTCGTAGGTAGATTGCCTTCGTGAGTATCAACGATTATGCATGAAGCGAGCGCTGCCAACGAAAAAAGTCCACGCCCGCAGTAGAATCGGAAAAAGCCTTCCCGGCGTGACGGTGCAATTCCTGTGGCCGCGATAAAAGTGCAGGCAGCCTTTTCCCGGCTGATGTATAATACAGAGGTGGTCACAGCATGGCTCGAATTGGATGCTGCGGCAGTCACTTTGGCAACGATTTGTTTCTGGTTTCTTCCGCTCCCTGCAGGACGCTGCGACTCATGAGCTCCCTTCCCAACTCGGCGCCACAACGCGCGGCAACCGCCGATGTTCAGACGGGCTTGTTGCCATCGACCGAGTCGGTTCGCCAGGCGCTCCACCAACATTTGAAAAAAACAGCTTCGTTCATCAAATTCATGGATGCCTTGGTGCTATTGTCGGGCTGGATTGCGACGATGCTGTTGATTTGGTTGGCTGCCTGCGTGATCGATCACTGGCTGTGGCCATTGTCCACAGCAGGACGCTGGGCATTTTGGGCGACTGGCGTGGCCGCGTGCGGTTGGTGGCTGCTCTGGCAATGCCTGCCACTACTTCTCGGACGCATCAACCCGCTTTATGCAGCCAAACGCATCGAACACTTGGTCCCCGAATTTAAGAATGGCCTGATCGCGTGGTTGGAATTGGAGAGGATGCCTGAGCAGCGCGTGCCGCGCGGCGTAATGTCAGCACTGGCCCATCGTGCGGCGCGCTACATCGGCGGCCAAGATCCCTCGGCCACCGTCGATACTAGCCCGCTAATCAAAATGATCGGCTACGTACTCGTGCTCACCACCAGCCTAGCGGTGTATACCATGCTTTCGCCGAAAAGTGTGTTTGCTACAGGCCAGCGTATCTTGATGCCGTGGAGCTCGCTCGCCGCACCAACGCGCGTACAGATTTTGGAAGTTTCTCCCGGCCCTGTGGAACTGACCCAAGGCAAGCCGCTACAGGTTGCGGTAGCTGTCAAGGGACTTCGCCACGACGAACCAGTTAATGTTCGTTTCAGTACGCTCGACGGACAACTGCAAAACCAACGCAGCCAATTGTCGGCCAGCATCGAGGGCTTTCGCTACCAAGGTGATGTGGCTACCAGCGGTACGGGCGTTGAACAACCGCTCGACTATTGGATCGAAGCCGGAGATGCCCAGCTCGGGCCGTTTCGCGTCACGATCAGTCCCCTGCCCGCCGTGGTATTACAATCGATCGAACTGCAATATCCGCCATACACTCGCTTGCCCAAACGGTCGATTAACGACGATCAAGTGGAAGCAGTCGAAGGCACGCGAGCTACGATCACCGCGCGCGCTAATCAGACTTTGCAACGCGGCCGCTTGGAGATCAACCCCACGCTAGACGCCACAGGTGAACTGGTGCGCGCCGATCGCTTCTTGGACATGACCAGCAACCAACGTCAGTTGCAAGCGACCGTGCCGCTTCTACTAGACTCGGAACGCAATAATCCAACACGGATTGAATATCGAATTCGCGGTACCAACCATCGCGGTGACTCCAACGCAAGGCCCATTACACACAAGATATCAGTGCTGGCCGATGTCCCTCCTGAAGTGGATCTATTGGGCCCCGATAGTCGCGTCTTGCGTGTGCGCCCCAAGGCACACGTCAATCTGGAAGTGCGCGCGTCGGACCCCGATTTCGGGCTGACAAAATTGACACTTAACGCCAGTCGCGACGGTGTCGACGCACCGCCAATTGTGCTCTTCGAAAACGCTGAAGGTGCGCTCGGACGACAAGTTAAAACCTATCGCATCGATTTGGCCAAATGGAAAGCGGCCGTGGGCCAACGTTTTGAGCTGCGCGCACACGCGATGGATAATCGCCATGACCCAGAAAGCGGACAACCGGCTGCGGGAGCTACCGAATCGAAATTGCTCACGCTATTGGTTGTTGCCGACGATGAACCCGCCGACGCAGCCTCACAACCTCCACCCGCTGAAAACGAACCTCAATCCGACTCGCATAACGGCGACAACACCGACAGTGATCCGCAGTCTTCACCAGAGCAATCAACACAAAAAGATGACGGACAGAAAGATGGGCAGAAAGCTGCCAGTGAGAAAGTTAGCGGACAAAAGGGTGATGGCTCAAACGATAGCGCGCAAAATGACAGTAGCTCCCAAAACAATCGGCAAGAAAATGGTGGGCAAGAAGATCCTCAGGGCGGCGACGCCGGCCAGCAAGACTCGGGCCAGCAGGACGGTAGCCAACAAAATGGTACTCAACAGGGAGGTACTCAACAGGGAGGTACTCAACAGGGTTCCGAACAACAGAGCGACCGCCAGCAAGGAGGTAGTCAGCAGGGCTCTGGTCAACAGAGCGGTAGTCAACAGGGAGGTAGTCAACAGGGAGGTAGTCAACAGGGCTCTGGTCAACCGTCAAATAATGCCGCGAGTGGCCAACAATCTTCAGAATCGACAACACGAAGTAAACCGTCCAGTGATGGCGAAGCGATCGAACGGGTAAGCGAGTACTTGGAATCACAACCCGGCGGCAAGCCATCCGAGAATGCTCCCCCTTCGCCGCAGGGCTCCGAGTCGGAAGGTTCACCAGCGCATAGCTCCGAGTCGCAGGGGTCGAAGCCGGAAGGTTCACCAGCGCAGGGTTCCGAGTCGCAGGGGTCGAAGCCAGAAGGTTCACCAGCACAGGGCTCCGAGTCGCAGGGGTCGAAGCCAGAAGGTTCACCAGCACAGGGCTCCGAATCGCAGGGGTCGAAGCCAGAAGGTTCACCAGCGCAAGGCTCCGAATCGCAGGGGTCGAAGCCGCAAGGTTCACCAGCGCAGGGCTCCGAGTCCCAGGGGTCGAAGTCTTCGGGTTCGAGTGCAGCTCCAAACCCGAATCAACCCACTGGCTCGGGAACGGGGACGCAGGGAGGCGAGGGAGGGGCAACCGGGACGCGTGAGGAGGCCAATAGAGAGTTCGCGGAGAAGACGACAAACATGGTGCTCGACTATCTCAATCGACAAAAGGACCAACCTGATCCTGAGTTGCTGCGGGAGCTCGATTGGACGCCCGACGACTTGAAGCGTTTTGTCGATCGTTGGAATCAGGCGCGCGACCTAGCCGACTCAGACCAGCCCGCGGAGCGACAGCAGTGGCAGGAAATGCTCGAGCAACTCAACTTGCTACCTCCCGATCAGCGTGTGCGGAAAGGCTCCGCACGCAACGACGATTTTCAGCAAATGCAAGACAGTGGTGATCGACTGCGAGCTCCAGCGAGTCTGCGTAAACAGTTCGAAGCTTACCGCAAAGCCATCGAAGCCGCTCGTAATTAGAATTCGATACCCTTTAACCCGGATTATTCATAACCCGCAGCGTCAGCAAGGACGTTTGAGTCAGAGTCAAAAATTAAAAGCATGAATTACCTTGGTTTTTCGCAACCCACTTGCAGTTGCATCAAACGTCCTTGCTGACGCTGCGGGTTACGATTGCATAGCAGACTGTTTTTTCTCGTATGACGTAAACCTATTCGCTAGTATTTAGTATTCTTTGCGAGCGACGTACCAGCAGGAGAAACCGAGCACGACGATGACGAAGATTGAATTGGTAACAATCGGCGTCCACAAGTCGACTTGCATCTGCGCGGCTTCCAGATCGACGGTCACTAGACTCAGCGATTGCGTTTTATTGCCGGTCAAGGCGTAGCTCATAGCGGTATCTAGGGCGGCAGGCTTTGGATTGATGATATAGAAAGGTTTGATAAGCCAGCGGTAGACATTTTCTAAAGTGGTGGCTCGCGGTGAATGATCGGCAACTACTTGACTTGACGCCAAGTTGAATTGCACGACACGATTGGGCTTGACGCCCAACCAGAGCTCGTGGTCATTCTTCCACAGCAGGCTGGTGATCCGGCCGCTCAGTGGGGCGGCAAGAGGGCTGAGCATGGCCCCCTGGCAGTCCAATCGCCAAAGATGTCCGGTATGAGTCAGGACGGCCAGATCGCTGCTATCGGGAATCCAGTCCATTTGGCGCACTTGTTGTTTGTTCGGAAGCGTCAATTCGCTCAAGGGCTGCAATCGAGCGTCGAGTATCTGAAGCGGCTTGCCATCGCGGGCAACTACGCAGAACTTCTCGTTCATAGCCAGCAGCGTGGCCTCGGTGCCATCTCCGTCGAGTTTTCCGCTGTTGACGATCGACAAACGCGAGCCGTCGAAAGCCAAATGATCCAAGTTGCCCGAGCTGAAAACGATCAACCCGTCACCGGCTCGAGTGGCGGCGGCTCGTGTATTGCCACCCAGGAAGTAGTCAGGGGGCGCGATGTTATCGAAAGCGCTCAGCATGCTGATTGGAAGTTGGAAACCGAACAAGCCCTTTTGACCGACTGCGACCAAATCGAGTCTATTGAAATCAAGACGAAACAAACCGCTACGACAGACTGCGATGACTGTCTCGCCCAAGCTGACTACGTCGAAAAGCTCTGGCGGCAAATCTGGACCAGCATCGGCCAGCCAGACCGGCGTCTCCCGAGCTTGTTTGATCGACATGGGAGCATCGCTAGCGAGCTTCGATTTCTGCTGCGACAGATCACCTGCGCTTTCGTCGCTCACTTCATCTTCAGCCAAATGAATGATTGCCAATCGTCGATTCTTTGCATGCAGGCCACCAAATGGGTCGCGAAAAAATGACTTGGTCAAAATCAGTCGCCGCTCGGAATTGTAGATCGGGCCAAAAGTGCGCGCTTGGCGTTGCTGTTCGTCATTGATGGCTGGTTGCCAAATCGAAAACTGTTCATTCCAAACGCCAAGCCTTCCCCGTTGGTCAACCGTCATTAGATGCCCCTCGATGGTGCGAATTCGACTGATCTGCGGCATGACCTCTACTTGAGGCCCGATAGCATCGTGCATGACTCCCAAGGAGAAGCAGAACAGCCAAAACAACATGCAAGCAACCACACACACGATGGCATTGCCCCAAATCAAGCCCACCAAGGCTGAGACACTGTAAAAGATGACGAACACGAACATCAAGATCGGTATACAGGCCAGCAGACCCAGGTTCCAAACGTCGAAACGCAAGCCCGCGATGAAGTATAGGCCGATCAGGACGAAGGTGATATTGACGAGTACAAAAATGCAACCTCCGAAAAATTTGGCGAGGTAAAGCCATACGCGCGAGATCGGTTTGCTCAGCAATAGGTGCAATGCTCCGGAGCTGAAAGTATCAGGAATCATCGGGCTGGTAACCACAATAGCCACAAAGACGGCTAAGATTCCTAATCCAAATTTGATGATCCCCGCCAACAATACTGGCTCGATGAACTGCCTAATTTGTCGGCGAGAGGCTGGGAGCGGATCACCGATTTTGAATCCCGCGTAGCCAATCCACAAATGTTCGCCACGGGGGCTCGACAGCTCGAGCGGGAAGGCTTGTTGCAACAACTCACGATTGAGCTCTTCGGCTTCGTTCTCATCCAGCTTGCGGCGCTCGGCCGATTCGATCAAGGGTAGCAAGCGATCACGTGCTTTGGCCGTAGGAAAGGCTTCTGGAGTATACAGTTCTTCGGAGGAGAGTACTTGATTGAGCTGCTCGGCCAATTCGCTGGAAGTAATCGGATTTCGACTCTGCGATTTATCGCTGTCTTCGGCTTGCCTGAGCCTCTCAACAAACGACTCGTCCAAGAGTTTGGCAACGGCTACAATTGCGAGCCTCCCTTGGTCGCGCGAGCCTTTAGCTAAGCGGCTGATCAACTGGCCTCGGTTGTCGATATCAGAGCTCGTCAAACGGTAACTGCGCTCGGTGACATAGCCGAACGGTGCCAAGCCGATCAGCACCAACGACCACCCTAGCAGCAGAGCCCACAACACACGATTGCCCACCGCTTCCCAAAACGAATCGATCAGTATGGCCAAGTAGGGATTCATGAATTGGTTGACCCAGGTTGCACGCGTTTGTCTTCGACGGCGGAAAGAAAGACTTCTTCTAGGCTGGGGCGAGTGCGATCGAGTTTCAGCAGACTGATGTTCTTTTGGCGGATACGGTCGACAAGCTGATCGATTTCGCTTTGCGTTTCGGCGGTGGTCGAGAATTGCCACTTGCCCTCAGGCAGCTTCAGCAGCTCGTGCTCATGTCCCGCACGCAGGCTTTCGATCGCGGCCAATTCGCCGCCGAGCTCCATGCGCACGCGGGAGCTGAGAGCGCCATGAAACTGAGTGGTCAACTCGCGTGGCGTGCCTACGCCGCGCAGTGTGCCGTCAGCGAGGATCGCCACGCGATCGCACACCAGCTCGACTTCTTGCAAGATGTGGCTGTTGAGAAACACCGTCTTGCCCTGCTCGCGCAGGGCAGAGATAAGTCGTCGTATTTCAGAGCGACCGACTGGATCAAGACCATCGGTCGGTTCGTCCAAAATCAGCAGCTCGGGCTCGTGCAGTAGGGCTTGGGCTAGTCCCAAACGCTGGCGCATGCCTTTGCTGTACTTGCGTACCAACTCATGTTGCCGACCGGCCAAACCGACCAGCTCAAGCAATTCCAATGAGCGACTGTGAATCACCCGCTCCGAAACACGGCTGAGGCGACCGTAGAGCTGCAGTGCGCGCACGGCGGTATGGTGCGAGGGGAAACTCAGGTTTTCCGGCAAATAACCGATGCGTTGTCGAGCGGCTCGCGAACCAGCCGGGGCACCGAGCAGACTAGCGCTCCCTGCAGTGCAGCGAACGATCCCCAGCAGAATCTTGATCAACGTCGTTTTGCCAGCACCGTTGGGGCCGAGCAAACCAAAAACCTCGCCACGGCGGACCGTCAAGTCGACCCCCTGTAACGCCTCAATGCTGTGCCTGTTCAGCCAGCCATCGTGATACGACTTGCGCACTTGCTGTACATCAATGGCAGGAGATTCAAGCATGAAGTGATTGGGGGGAGCGTGTTGGTGGAGCCTGCTGGGCTGAGAGCCTAAATTCTACCCCGTTTTCCGCTTTGGTGACACAGCGCGACGCCCGAACAACAGCCTGGTCGTGGGTCGCTCGGCCGGTCCATGGTTTTCGCCAATGGCCAATGGATAGAGTCGACTCAATGAGTAACACGTGAGCGGCTGACCGACGGTGCGGTTAGCGACCACCGTTAGCGACCACCGTTAGCGACCACCGTTAGCGACCATCGTCGGGAGCGACCTGTTCACGCCACCACTGGGCGTAGCTGGGGTCGCAGTCGGTGACCGGCATGACGATGATTTGTGGAGTATCATAGCTGTGCGCTTGGCGTATGATCTGCATGAGCTGTTCGGCGTGAACCGCTAACGATTTGACGCTACAGTGGAACTCGACCGCATCGCACAATTCCCCTTGCCAGCGGTAGATACTGCGAATGGGACCGGAGATATGTACGCAGGCGGCCAGCCGCCGATCGACCAATAGCTGGGCCAGCTCGAGAGCTTCCTGTTCCGAAGCGGTGGTCGTCGTCAGTTGGATAAACTCAGTCATCGTGGTATAGGTATATTTCGTCGCGGGGATGATAGCAGGAGTGATTCTTGATGTGTGGTCGCTTGACTCTAAAAACCCCGCCCAGCCAGTGGGCGCAGTTGTTGTTGCCAGTGCTTGATTCTGAACCGCTGTGGGCCGCTTGGCAACCACGCTACAACATCGCACCCAGCCAGCAAGTGGTCGTAATTGCCAACCAAACCGATCCAGAGGCTGATCCGGTGCCCAGCAATATCGATTCGCAACCTCAATTTGCACACCACCGCTGGGGGCTGGTGCCGAGCTGGGCCAGCGACTTGTCGATCGGGAGCCGCATGATCAATGCGAGGCGTGAGACCCTACAAGAAAAGAAATCGTTCATTGGCCCATTGCGCAAGCGGCGTTGTTTGATTGTAGCCGACGGTTACTACGAATGGCAGCAGCGCCAGGGAGCAGCCAAACAGCCGTACTGGATTTCCCCTCAGCACGGCGGCATGCTGCAATTGGCAGGCTTGTGGGAAGTCAACCAGCGGGCCACAGGCACTCCCGTTGCCACTTGCACCATCATCACGACCGCAGCCAACGCCAGCCTGAATGCCGTCCACGATAGAATGCCAGTGGTACTCCCCATCTCCGAGGCAGCTCGTTGGTTGTCTCCACAATGCTCCGCAGAGGAAGCGTATCAATTGCTCGAGCCCGCCGCTGCGGCAGCCGAACTGCAGTTGCACCGCGTAGGTACATTTGTCAACAACGCGCGGCACGAAGGACCGCAGTGCTTGGCGGATTGCACCGGTCCCCTTTTCCCATAACCGTTCGCGTGAAACGTGGGAATTGAGTCGTTGTAGAACCCTGGCCCCAATGGTTCACCGCTGCGGATGGCTTGCCCCCCCGTCAAAGCGGCTGAAGACTGGGCTTCAGCGCTATGTGGAGCAGGCCAGCTATTGATGCTTGCCAACCAGTTGATCGATCAGCCCGTCGAGTTCGTTTTTTTCGATTCCCATTTTGGCAGCCGCCAAAGCAAATAGGCGCTTTTCGACTTCCGACAATTTACCATCAGCGGCCATCATTCGGATCAAATCGCTGAGCATTTGATCCTGTTCGAGCCGATCGATGGGGAATTGCAGCTTCGCTTTTCCACTGAGGGCAAAGTCGATCGCCTTCTCTAAATCCTCTTCCGCTAGCCCCAAATCGGAGCAGCGGTCAACTAGCAAAGCGATTTCCTGTTCGGAGAGCGCCCCATCGGCGGCAGCCATGATTACGAGATTCTTTAAATGGTCCAAACGCTGCACTGCGAGCTCCATAACTGATGTATTCAAAAATGCTTAGAGTAGCTGCAATCGCCAGACCGCAGACAACTTCTACCGAGTATTGCATAAGACTACCATCTGGCGAGGGTAGCTACGGGGTTCTGACTCAAAGCCAAACTTACCCCAATCGGAAAAGTCTCGCTGACTGGCGCAGGACAACCTGACTCGCTACAACTCGATTCTTCAGGGCAATTGGATCGATGAGTAGTAACTGCCATGATATCGCGAAACAAGCGAGCGGTGTTGTTGAACAGAGCAAATTTCCTCTACCTGAATTCCCGATTCCCTAGCGAGCAGGCCCATGTCGAACGAACTCAAGCCCGCGGATTCCAGCGCCACCCCGCTATCGGGAGCCCAATTCTTGGAAGCGCTGGAAAGCAAGCATACCTACGTGCTCGACGAGCTCGATGCACTCAATGCGCGCATCGAGAGTGTGCTCAAGCTGTACGTGGAGAGTCGGCAAACGGCCGCCATCGTAGCCACCCAACCCGCCGCCGCTAGTTCTTAGTTCTTAGTTCTTAGTTCTTAGTTCTTAGTAGGCACCAGTATTTTTGTGAGGCTGAGCAACCGCTGAAGTGATCCCTACAGCGATTCGCTTGATAGAATACTGCATTCGATCTGTAACCTACTCGACATAGCTGTCGCACACTAATCCCCACGATTTCATTCCAAATCAACTTCCGATGGTTGAAGTGTTACTGCTTGCATTTCACAGCAAAGAATGATTGAATGAACAATGCTGTAGGGATTCGCGACAGGACCTTCGAGCGGATCGCATGGATCACCCTACTGGTGCTATTGCCGACGATCGCCCCGCTTGCAGTGGGTGCGTATCGTGGATGGGTTACCAGTAAAAACGACATTGTCGATTGGGGTGCCGAAGACCTGGCTACTCAACAAGCCTTTCGGACGTTCATTGAGCGATTCGGTCGCCTAGAAACCATTGTATTCTCATGGCCGGGCTGTGTCCTTGAATCGAAAACAACGGCCGCATTGACAGCCCATCTGGACTCTGCAGATTTGCGGCCGTATTTCCATCGCATTTATTGTGCGGACAATGTCTTACAAGAACTATCTGAAACTAAGTTTTCGATAGACCGTAGCCAGGCGTTGCTGCGAATGCGAGGTGTGCTTGTAGGCCATGATGGCAACTCCTGCGTTGTTGTTGCCGTATTGAGCGAACGTGGGTTTTGCGAACGAGGAAAAGCAGTCGCGGCCATCCACACAGCCGCAGCCAAGTCCGGCATTGACTCGACTGAACTCCGTCTAGCAGGAGTTGGAATGACTGCATATCGCTTGGATGAGGAGACGCGCAACAGCCCCCAGCGAACCGCACCGTTTGCCGGCCTATTGATGCTCTCACTGACATGGCTGGCAACACGCAGTTGGCAAGTGACACTCACCATTTCTTGCCTTAGCGGTTATTGTGGGCTAGCTTGCGCAGCCCTTCCGTACTGGTTTGGCATTCCTACCAATTCGCTGCTGGCAATTCAGCCGACACTTGCCAGTCTGCTGGCCGTCAGTCTATCACTTCACTTTGTACGTTATGTTAAGCACGCAAGTGGCGCGAAGCACAAGAGCTCGCCGGTCCGTACCGCCTTCCGCTTAGCATTGTGCCCCTCGCTGGCGGCCGTGACGACAACTGCGGTGGGCATCGGCTCATTGATCCTCAGCGAAACTCAGCCGATACGCCAGTTCGGCCTCTTTGGAATGCTGGGGGTATGGCTCGCACTGGCGCTTGTACTCCTTATTCTTCCTGGCGTTCTGAGCAGATATCCGTTGTCGGAAAGAAGGAATCCATCTGCTTGGCCCGCCTACACATATGAATGGGTATCGCGGCGAAGGACGTTCGTGCTCGGGGCAACATACGTCGTGTTTGCGTTCGCTGCTTGGGGGCTGCCCCGCATACAAACTGGTGTGGATATCTCAAATCTGTTCCCCAATTCACATCGAGCAATCACCGATACGAAGTGGATTGAAGAACGAGTCGAGGGACTCATTGCCGTAGAAATCACGTTGAGGTTTGCCAACCCATCGTTTGATGGAATAGTCGATCGCATGAATGTGGTGCGGCAAGTTGAACGCTGTGTTGCACAGCAACCAGGCGTCACGGGAACCGTCTCCGCGTGCTCCTTGCTCCCCCCTTTGCCTTCTGAAGGGCAATCGATTCGTGCCGTTGCGCGCAGGAGATTTGCCAAGCTGCAACTCGAAAACCAGCGAGAGCAGTTTACCAACTCGGGCTACCTTTACGAAACAAACGACGAGGAGTTCTTTAGGATTTCGGCGATGGTCAGTACGATGAATTGGCTCCAACATCGAGGAATCGAACGTCGGCTCGCGGCGACCGTAAGCGAAACGCTTGAAGAGTTACCACGCATTGCAGCCGATCAAGTTTCATTTGATGTCACGGGACTCGGGGAGGTCTACGAAGACATCCAGCGACAACTCGTGGATGATCTGCTTATGACCTACGCGACCTGCGTGGGGGCCGTCTTCGTCATGGTGTGGATTGGCTTTCGACGATTCACGATGGCGCTAATCCTGATGCTACCCAACTTGATGCCGGCGGTTATTGTCCTGGGATTGATCGCGTGGATTGGTGTTCGATTGGATGTCGGCTCTGTCATTACAGCCAGCATTGCTTTGGGAATTGCAGTCGACGACACCTTGCACTTAACGATGGCTGTAACCCGTCACGTTCGCGCGGGCATGTCACGGATTGATTCCGTTCGCGAATCGATGATTCAGTGTGCGCCTGCGATGGTGCACACGACTTTGGTATGCGGGCTTGGCTTGCTCACGTTTGCATCGGCGCCGTTCCTGCCGACGTCGCGATTTGGAATACTGATGTGTGCCATGCTGTTCGTCGCGTTGATCGGCGACTTAATCGTCTTGCCGGCGCTGTTGCTGAGCCCGCTGAGTCGCAAATGCCTCGAACCCAACGCCAAGGCCCACAGCCCGTCTTGCTTATAGTGATTTCAGGAACGCGATCAGCTCCCTGCGTTTGCGATCGTTCATCACGTTAACACCGTTCACTATGAAAATGCCTTTGTCATGGCCCTTATTGCTCAATCCTGGAATACGCGTGTCAAAGAAGCGTTCAGGTGATCGCCAGTGTTGCTCAACGCGGTCCTCGGTCGGAAACCCAACTCGATCCGAATCGAAATCGCAAGTCCGGTCGATCGCTGGAACCACGTAGAATGCGGTCGGCCTTTGGTCCTCAGGAGAAAGCAGATCCGCAAGTGAGGGCACCGAGTTATTATGAAGATACGGCCAACGGGCCCAGATTCCGTCCAGTGGCGGTGGAACGTACGAATCTGTAGCACCGGGTTCGAGATAGAGTCCAAAACGCTGAGTAAAGTGCAGCCGATTGATCTCTGAAGATATCATCTTTGTGGCGGCTGCCCGATGTCCGTCGGTTCCTACGTTCTTCAAGCGTGTGTCCGGAAAATACTGGACGCCCACCGTCTGGAACTGGTCCGCCGGACTGAGTTCGTCGGCGTTGGGCAAACTCCAAGCCTTCGAATACGTTCCATGGCACCTGGCACACAATGCCCTGTAATGCTGCTCGCCCGCTTTCGCCATTTCAACCTGGCCGGCATGGACGGGAAAGAAGTCGGACCATCGTGGCGGCTCGGCACCAAAAACGGCTGCAGTAAGGTCACGGATCACTTCGTCGTTCTCAAGCACCCAGTCTTCCAGTTCCTCTAGGTCGGCTCCTTGAACTAATTTGATCCACAGAAAGTTCGTTAGTACTGGATTGCCGCTAACCGAACCATCCACGAAAAACTTGTTCTTGTATCTTATCGTCCACCAATTGGCGATCTTGACATCGCTAGGCCAGGTCGCGAGCGGAGTTTTTCGAGGAGCGAGTCTATATTCGTCGTGAGTTAGCGCGTATGGATCTGTCCCCCGCTTCATCAGACTTAACGCGACAGAAGCGTGTGGCGTGTCGAGCCCCAGTGCGACGGGGTCTTTGGCAGCATGAAACGCCAGCTTGCGCTGCGCCGCTCGGAACGTCAAAAACTCTTCGTTCTTCCCGCCTGCAGCGTGCTCGACAATGAATGCTGGAATATGCGCGATAGAGTGACCGAAGTTTAAAAACTCCTGTGATCTCGGTTGCAAATTCGCTGCTCCCAGCACAGGTGTTCCAAAAAGATTGCGACAGTGGCAACTCGCGCACGATTGCGTGTACACCTCGGCGCCAAGTGCGTTTCGTCCGATCGCCACTCCTATCGGGAGAGACGGTCGACCACCAACGGGAAACGGAATGAAGTAAGCTCCCGAAGCCTCATGTTCCGGGTAAGAAAAAAGCCCCAGACGTTTGTAGAGCTCGTCCCACGACGTTCCGAATTTGTTGCCGTCCGACAATAGCAATAAGCTACGAGCCCATGGTGCACTTTCCGCCATTCGCAGAGCGTTGTCGAGCGTCTGATATGGCATTGCCAAACCATGGTTGGTCTCTGGATCGGCGAGTGCGTGACGCAAACCCTGCCGTTGAGCGTTCGCGAAAGCGATGGGGGGCAAGGAGTACGGATTCGCCCGGCCTCCCAACGGCACGGCTTGACTAAAGTCAAAGCGAAACGCTTCAACATCTGCAGCATCTCCGCGGTCCACGAAGGAAATCCATATCCCAATTAATATCAGTACAATTGACTTCACGTAGCTCAAAAATGCACCCACTATCCACGGAGAAAACCAACTCATACATGTAGCCAATGGAAACTCGCCAATACCCATTATCGCAAACTCGTGATCGGCCTGCAATTTCCTAACCCCAGTTGACTGCCGAGGCTAAAACAAACATGGAAACAATCTGCTACACGACAACTGAGCGATAAGCTTACCAATAATAAAATCAAACGCCACGAACTATGGACATCGTCCGATGCTAGTTCGGGCAGTTGCGGCGTTCAACTGGAAAGCAATAGCGTCGAAGCTCCAAGCATTTCCGGCCTGCCATTTGCGTGTAGATGAACCGGTGCTAGGCAGCGGCAGCGGACTCAGGAATAGATGCGGGCCCAAGGCGGTCTGCGGTTGCTTCCTTGAATCGACTAGGAACCAAGCACTCAACGAAAGAACTGTCCATGGCCGACGGCTTCGAAGGCGGAGGGGAAGTGGCGGATGGTGGGCCGGCAGCCCTGGCCTGCGGGCCAAACGATGGAAACAACGTCAAAGCGGCATTGCTGCTCCAGTAACCCGCGACGCTTGAGATAGACCAGCGCGGCGCGGCTGAGCCTCTCTTGCTTGCGGCGATCGACGGCCAACGACGGATCGCCGTCGTCGCCCGAACTCCATGTTTTGACTTCGACAAACACAAGGCAGTCGCCATCGAGCGCAATCAAGTCGATCTCACCCAGGCGCTGACGATGGCTTCGAGCCAGGATGCGGTAGCCGAGCTGTTGCAGGAAGCGCGCGGCGGCTCGCTCCCCAGCGGGGCCGAGCCGCCGAGGGGCGGTCGGGCTGCGAAATGCTGACAGACATTGCAAAAAAAATCGGCCGCAGGAAACAATCCAGCGACCGATCGAATTGAGCTTGGTTTTAGACATCAATGAGCTGTTCTTAGCATCAATGACTTAGTCTGTGCGTTACCTACCTACGACGCGGCGTTCTTTGAGGCGTACTGCCTTGCCGCTGCGTTCACGCAAGAAGTAGAGTTTCGCACGGCGAACAACGCTGCTGCGTTTGACTTCGATCTTCTCGATTTTAGGCGAATGCAGTGGAAACTTGCGCTCGACACCTTCGCCTGCCACGATGCGGCGGACGACAAACATCTCGCGTGTACCACTGCCGCTGCGAGCGATGACTACGCCGGAGAAGACTTGCACCCGCTCCTTATTGCCTTCCAGAATTTTGGTGTGAACATCGACCGAGTCGCCAATGTCAAACTTGGGAACGTCGGCCTTCATCGACGCCTGTTCGACCAGCGCCATTAGTTTCTGACTCATACTCAAACTCCAACACAGAACGGACGATATCAACGAACTCGGCAGGAAACTGACTTGAATTCCACTTGCGGTAAGCAGACTTGCGTACAGTAGACGTACCTGCGGCGAGCTAAAATGCGGACTCTTGGCGGATATCGTCCACGAAACGGGCTAGTTTGACTAGGGCAAATGCTGCTTGCCCCCCAAAAATTCATGGTTGAGGCGAGTGCTAACTCAGGGATTCAGGCGTCCAAGCGGTCTTGCGCTCCAACTTTTTCAGATGAGCTGATACAATCCTCGCTTTCAATGTGGCCCGTTTAATGTGGCCCGACGCTCCGCCGTCGGAAAGTTGCACTTATGGCTTAATGTGGCCCGACGCTCCGCCGTCGGAAAGTTGCACTTATGGCTTCTGGCTTAACACACCCTACCAAACGAGTGGGATGACAAGAGTTTAGCTGGTACGGGAACGGAATGACTTAGGGAGATGGCGAACTTGAAGCAGATAGAAGACGCGACCAGCACTGCTGGAACACGCCGCGCGGCGAAAGCAGAGACCTTGGCCAAGCGGCAGTTATTGGTGACCGCGGCCCTGCCGTACGCCAACGGACCGATCCACTTGGGCCACTTGGTCGAATACATCCAGACCGATATTTGGGTCCGTTTTCAAAAACTGCGAGGGCATCGCTGCCTGTTCGTGTGCGCCGACGATACGCACGGTACGGCCATCATGCTGCGGGCCGCCAAAGAGGGACGCAGCGAAATCGAGTTGATCGCTGAAACGCAGCAGGAGCACGAGCGAGATTTCGCTGGCTTCGGCATCGCATTTGACCATTACGGAAGTACCAATTCGGATGAAAACTACGAGCTGTGCAAGCAGTTCTGGGCGTCGCTGCGCGCAGCGGGACTGATCGTCGAGCGGGAAGTTAGCCAGTTGTTCGATGCGACCGCCGGAACCTTTTTGGCCGACCGCTTCGTCAAAGGAACCTGTCCGCGCTGCAAGTCGCCGGATCAGTACGGAGACAATTGCGATAAGTGCGGTGCGACCTACTCTCCCGCCGATTTGATCGACCCGGTGAGCGTCCACTCGGGAGCAACTCCCGAAGTTCGCAGCGCACCGCACCTATTTGTCGAACTCGAACAACTGCACGCCTTCCTGGCAGAGTGGACGCAGTCGGGAGAGCACTTGCAGACCGAAGTGGCCAATTACCTCAAGGGACATTTCCTGGGGGAGCCGCTGCGCGACTGGGACATCTCGCGACCGGCTCCATATTTTGGATTCGAGATTCCCGACTCGCCGGGTAACTACTGGTATGTGTGGTTCGATGCACCGATCGGTTACATCGCCAGCACGTGGCAGTGGTGTAAGCAGCACGGCGAAGACTTGAACGATTGGTGGAAGAATCCCGAGACGGAGATCCACCACTTCATCGGCAAGGACATCACCTATTTCCACACGCTGTTCTGGCCTGGCATGCTCAAGACGGCGGGTTTCACCCTACCGACGAAGGTCCACATTCACGGCTTCCTCAATGTGGCCGGGGAGAAGATGAGCAAGTCCAAAGGGACGTTCATCAAAGCCGAGACCTATTTGCAACATCTCGATCCGGCCTTTTTGCGCTACTACTTTGCCAGCAAGCTAGGGCCGCGACTCGATGATTTAGATTTGAACATGGACGAGTTCGTCAACAAGATCAACGCAGACCTGGTAGGCAAAGTGGTCAACTTGGCCAGTCGCTCGGCCAAGTTCGCCGCCAGAACGGGCTTGGCGGAAAAATACCCCGACGACGGTGGGCTGTTCAAGCAAGCAGCCGCCGCTGGGGAAGATATCGCTGCCGCCTACGAGCATTGCGACTACGCCAAAGCCATGCGGTTGATCATGGAATTGGCCGATCGAGCCAATCCGTACGTTGAAAACGCGCAGCCGTGGGTACTGGCCAAAGATCCAGCTCGCACTGGTGAACTGCAAGCAATCTGCACGGCTGCCTTGAATTTGTTCCGACAGTTGGTCGTCTACTTGGCTCCCGTGCTACCACGCCTGGCCGAGCAGTGTGGCGAATTGCTGGGTGAAAAAATCGAGCACTGGAGTCAAAGCCAGGAGCCGTTGTTGGGTAAGTCTGTCAATGCGTTCGAGCACATGCTCGCGCGCGTCAAGAAAGAGGATGTCGACGCGATGATTGAAGATTCCAAAGAAAAAGAAGCTTGTTCCACCTCGACACCAGAGGTAGTGGGTAGTGGTGCAGTCAGTGGCGCGAGCGACCCCTGGAAGGATTCGGCCGAACCGCTACAAGCGGAACCGCTGGCGGAGACCTGTTCGATCGACGACTTTGTAAAAGTCGACTTGCGCGTAGCGCGTGTACTGTCCGCCGAACACGTGCCCGAGGCGCGCAAGCTGCTCAAGCTGACGTTGAGCTTGGGGGGAGACGTGCAGAAGACAGTTTTCGCGGGAATCAAAGCGGCTTATGAGCCCGAGGCGCTGGTTGGACGCCTAGTCGTCTGCGTCGCCAATTTGGCTCCGCGACAGATGAAGTTCGGTCTGAGCGAAGGAATGGTCACAGCCTGCGGCCCCGGCGGTGCGGAAGTCTACTTGCTCTCGCCCGACTCCGGTGCCAAACCTGGACAACGCGTGCATTAGAATCCTGGACGCGACGGCAGCCTTCCGTCGAAGGCGCGAACCGGTTCGGGTTGCGGATTAAAAAAATCGCGGGGGCGGCCACCGAGCACTTCGGGGCCGATGTCATTGAGCGGGTAGGGGTCGACCGCAGCGGCGCGCGCTTTCTGCCGCTCGATTGTCCCCTGCCCCGAGCTAAATCCCCAACCTTGGCGATTGGCACAACCTGCAGACAAAGCTAAGGCTGCGCAGGAGAGAAAAAATAGTCTAATTGTCAACATCCGTGACATGGAACATCCCTTTCCGAGCATTCATTGCTCGTTTTGCCTCGTGCCAATCGCAATTCCATCCTATGAGGCTGAGCTGATGGTGGCTAGCCCGGACTCTGCAATGCTATCATCGGCCCGCCCCGCCTCCCCTCGCGAGCCTCCGGTCCCTGGCAATTACGACACTCCCATTCGTCACAACTAGCGAGCTACTTCGTGTCATTCTGAATCCTGGCCGTGTGTCATTTCGACTCCCCCAGTAGCACTCACGCCCGGTGACAATGAGCTCTGTGCACCACTTCCGATGCAAACACAGGGAAATTCCATACGAAATCACCGCACCAGCGATGAGTATTCGTCACGCGCAGCCAGCAATCGACGCGCCAAGTTGGGATTGGCATGCAATGTGCTCCCTACAGAGTCGCAGCGCCGGACCCGACCATGGTGGAAGGCCCGCTAGCGTATTTCTATTGGGGAGCATAAGAAAATGAGTAAATACACGTCGATTGCCTGTTTGGCCGTCGCGCTCGCGCTGGTAGGCATGGGTGCCCAAGAAGCCAAGGCTCAGCACGGACATCACGGTCACCACGGACATCACGGTCACCACGGACATTTTGGCCATCACGGACATCATGGTGGCTTTCGGGGTTACGGAGCGCACTTTGGAGGTTATGGCAGGCTCCCCGTGTATGGCTATGGCAGCTACTACGCTCCGGGGCTGAGCTTTTCTCGCAGTTCGTATTACTCTGGCGGCTCGTTCCCGAGCACACTTGGGCCATTCGGAGGGCTCGGGGGCTACGGGAATTACGGCTACCTGTCGCACCAACCCGCCGCACCGCGCGTACGACTCCGCATCGGTTTTTGAGTTACCTGAGCTTCTAAGCTAAATGAAACGGTCGCGAGCTTACCCCCGCGACCGTTTTTCGTTAGGTGAATTGACTTTTGACGCGCATACTGGAATATAGCTGGACGAACTCAATTATGCTGTATGGAACGAGGCGACGAGTCCATTTGTTTTGAAATTCGCCTGCGACTCGTCGCTTTGTCCACTACAACTTTGTTTTGATCGCTAGTTGAATTCCCATGCTCCACCCACCGTCGAGTCAGCTCCATTGAAAGCGGAACAAGATCTGATTCGCGAAGCGCTTGAAGGTCGGTCCAGCAGTTATGGTGAATTGGTGGAGCGTTTCCAACTCCGTTTGTATAACTCGATGGTTCAGATGATCGGCTCGCACGACGAAGCCGAAGACGTGGTGCAAGAATCGTTCGTCCAAGCCTATCTAAAGCTGGACACCTTTCAGGGGAACAGTCAGTTCTTTACTTGGCTGTACCGCATCGCCTTCAACATTGCGCTGAGTCGTGGGCGGCGCAAGCGACAGCCACTGTCGCTCGAACAAGGCCGTGAGGTATCGGGCGCCGATCCCGAGGACCGCTGCGAAGCGCCAGATCAACCACTACTTCGCGCCGAGCAAATCGCGATGGTTCACGCCGCCCTCGATCTGCTCAGCGAGGAACATCGGGCGATTCTAGTACTGCGCGAGATGCAAGACAGCTCGTACGAGGATATTGCTGAGATTCTCGATATCAATATTGGCACGGTGCGCAGCCGGCTGTCGCGGGCGCGAGGGCAGCTCAAGCAGCATCTGGAAGCGCTGGATAGCCCTCAGCCCTAGTTTTCGTCTTTACGACTCGGTAGCCCAACCAAGCGCCAGCAATGGCGCTGCACAAATGTCCGTCCCACGAGACGTGAGAGCCAATGGTGGGGAGCACGCTCCACAATAGACTCCAGCCGTAGAGAAAGCCTACAAGCATAGCGACTAGTAGCGAAACGAGCCGCTTCTCTCGAAAGCCCGCTACGATCAAGAAAGCGATCAAGCCATAGACCAAACCGCTGGCACCCACATGATCGGCGGAACGTCCGAACAACCACAATAATCCACCGCCAGCCAACACGATTTCGGCGACGGTCTCCCAACTCCTTGTGCGACTGCCAGCCAGCAGCATCAACAGGATGACTAGCGGCACGGTATTCCCGACCAAGTGGGTCCAGGAGGCATGCAGAAACGGGCACAGCGGTATGCCCACCAGTCCCCACAGCGTGCGCGGCACGATGCCCCAAGCAGCAAGCCGAATCGGCAAAATCAAATCGAGCAGGTAGACAGCCCACATGGCACCCACAAAGACTGCCACGCCATGAAATTCGTCGCGGATGGAGTGCTTCACAGTTCGCTTGCCTAGTGCTCTGGCACAGAAAAAAGCTGGAGTTGCAGTAGTGGACGAGGTTACGAGCCCCTGACACATACCGAATCAAACGGACTCGTAACCTCGTCCACTACGCAATACGGACTCGTAGCCTCGTACGCTACGCTAGAACGGTACGTCTTCGTCGTCTTCGTAGGCCGCTTCGGACAGTGCATTATTTGGGTCGCTACTAAACTCGTCGGACGCAGGGCCGCCGGCAGTACCGCTGAGAACGCGAAAGTTGGTCGCCTCGCAACTCAAAAAGTACTTGACTTCGCTGGCCGCATCGCGCTGCCACTTGCGTCCACCCAGTCGATAAGTGATCTCCACTTCGTCGCCAACTTTCAAACTGTCCACTTGGTCGCAGGCATCCTGGATGAAATCGATCGGAATATAGTTTTGGAAGCGACCGTTGTCCTGCTCCAAGACAACCATGCGTTTGCGGAACCCTTTTTGGCCGAAAGTCTTGGTTTCTTCTACGAGGTGGACATGGCCCTTGACTTTTGCTTCACTCATTTTGTCGATCCGAAAAGCGGTTGCTGCGAACGTTCGATGTAATACGTTTAGCATATCGCCGCTAGCAGTCGCCGAAAAGCCTTAACAGGCCAATGCTAGCTTAGAGCGAGATATTTGCATTTGCGACCGATGGGCGAATTGTTGTAATAACAGTGAAACTAAGTTGGAGCGTAGCCTTTAGGCGATTTTGGGAAGGCACGAGGATCGGCTAAAGCCTAGACTCCAGCGCTTGCGTGGCTAAATTTAAGGAGCGGATGTCGATGGCATTGCGTGCGATTTGCTTGTGGCCTGGGCTGCCTGCGGCTTGGTTGCTGGGAGTGTCCCGCAGTTTGTTGATCGCATTGGTCTTTGCATGGTGCGTTTGCGGACTGCTGTTGGCGACGTTTGTATGGCCCGACTGGATCGCGGTGAGTTTGCTGCGTTTGCTGTGGCTTACGGCCATAGCGACTTGGATTGGCGCCGCATTGAAAAACTGCCTACGGCTACCTGGGATGTTGGCGACGAGCGATGCACACAGTTCGCTGGCGTTGGTGGGTGCACAGCAGGAGTATCTGCGTGGCAATTGGTTTGAGGCGGAGGCGAGCGTCCTGCAAGTATTGCACCAGCACCCTCGCGATGCAGAGGCCATGTTGTTGCTGGTAGGTATCCTGCGCCGCACACGGCGATTTCAACCCGCCCTGCGCCGCCTGAGACAGCTCGAACTGCTCGAAACGGCAGCGGTTTGGCATTTTGAGATCGAGCGAGAAAAGGAGTGGATAGCGCGAGCGATGGCCGATGACAGCAAAGCGCTCGAGAACGAGGCCGGTAAGCGAGCTACCGACGAGCTCACTGACAAGGGGGCTGATCCAGATGTTGCCGAGACGGCGGTTTGAGGAAAACTGACAAAGATTGATGTTTCGCGCGCTGCGAGGTACAAGCTGATCTGACAACAGGGAGCAATTATGGGTACGATAGAGACTGAGATGCCGCATCGTTCGAGAGTTCAGGTTCGGCGATCAAATTCGGCCTAATTCGCGTACTAGCTGCCAAAACGGACCTAAACGCAACAGCCGAGCCGTGCGTTTCGTACGACCTTGACGCAAAACGATGCCCCACGTGAGAGTTTTGAAATCCATTTGCCCCTACTTGCCTTAATTGCGCCATTTTGACACCCTTTGGGGATTGGCATAAGGTTTGCAAACCAGAGGGTGGGGCGGCTGGGATTCCTGTCGATTCCAATTCCTGTCGACTTCGGTCGCTCGCGGGAAAATGAATCAGGCTCGTGGGTCTTTATTTCCGATCCAAACAAAACTTGTGATTGCTTTTTTTTCGTATGGCGAAGTTTGTGGCTAGGAAGGCTGGCAGTGCCTAGTGCGGCTCTGCGGTCGGATAGCTCGATGGCTGCGTACGATTCATTTAGGGGTTAACCATGTACGAACGTTTTACCGACCGTGCTCGCAAAGTAATGCAGTTGGCCAATCAAGAGGCTCAGCGGTTCAACCACGAGTACATTGGAACCGAGCACATCCTGTTGGGCTTAGTCAAAGAGGGGAGTGGTGTCGCAGCCAACGTCCTCAAAAATCTCGATGTCGACCTGCGCAAGATTCGGCTCGAAGTCGAGAAGCTAGTGCAAAGCGGGCCCGAGATGGTCACGATCGGCAAATTACCGCAAACGCCGCGAGCCAAGAAGGTCATCGAGTACTCGATGGAAGAGGCTCGCAATCTCAATCATAATTACGTCGGCACCGAGCATATTTTGCTGGGGCTATTGCGCGAGCAAGAAGGGGTGGCCGCCCAAGTGCTAATGAACTTGGGGCTGAAGCTCGACGATGTGCGTGAAGAGGTGCTCAACCTACTCGGCCACGGCATGGAAAGTGGTGACGGGGGTGGTGGCGAGCGCGGAGGTCGCGAGGGGAGCAGTAGCGAACGCGAAACGGGCGGTTCGTCCAAAGGCTCGAAGAGCAAGACGCCCGCGCTGGATAGTTTCGGTCGCGATCTTACCGAACTGGCCAAGCAAGGCAAGCTCGATCCAGTGATCGGTCGCGCGCGTGAAATTGAGCGCGCGGTGCAGATCCTATGTCGCCGAAGCAAGAACAACCCAGTTCTATTGGGCGAAGCGGGTGTCGGCAAGACGGCCATCGTCGAAGGCTTTGCCCAACGCGTCATCTCCGGAGAGGTTCCAGAGATCCTGGCCGATAAGCGCATCGTCGTGCTCGACTTGGCCATGATGGTCGCTGGCACCAAGTACCGCGGCCAGTTCGAAGAGCGCATCAAGGCGGTGATGAACGAGGTTCGCCGCGCTAAGAATACGATCCTGTTCATCGACGAACTACATACGCTCGTCGGCGCAGGTGGTGCCGAAGGTGCCATCGATGCAGCTAACGTGCTCAAGCCCGCGTTGGCTCGCGGTGAGATCCAGTGTATTGGTGCAACCACCTTGGACGAGTACCGCAAGTACATCGAGAAGGACAACGCGCTAGCGCGTCGCTTCCAAGAGATCATCGTTGAACCGACCAGTAAGGACGAGACGATCGAGATCCTCAAGGGTCTGCGCGAACGCTACGAAGAGCACCACCGCGTCAAGTTCACCGACGACGCGCTGGTCGCAGCAGTCGAGATGAGCGAGCGCTACATTACGGCGCGTTGCTTGCCGGACAAAGCGATCGATGTGATCGATGAATCTGGTGCGCGGATTCGGCTGCGCAATATGTCCAAGCCACCCGATCTGAAAGAGCTCGACGAGGACATCGAGAAGCTCAACAAGGACAAAGAGGACGCGGTTGCCAATCAGGACTTCGAGAAGGCCGCTTCGCTGCGAGATAAAGCCGACAAGCTGCGAAAGAAGAAGGACGAGATCACTCGCGACTGGCGTGAAAAGAGTCGCGAGACCGATGGTATCGTCGACGAAGATGTGATCTGCGAAGTCGTCTCTAAGATGACTGGCATTCCGCTAACGCGTTTGAGCACGGAGGACAGTGCGCGGCTGATGCAAATGGAAGGCGAACTACACAAGCGAGTCGTCAGCCAAGAGCAAGCGGTCGCGGCCGTTGCCAAAGCGGTGCGCCGTAGTCGCAGCGGATTGAAGGATCCGCGACGTCCGACCGGATGTTTCGTGTTCGCCGGTCCAACCGGGGTCGGTAAGACCCTGCTGGCCAAGGCGCTGGCCGAGTACATGTTCGGCGACGCCGATGCACTCGTGCATATCGACATGAGCGAGTATATGGAGAAGCACAACATCAGCCGTCTGATCGGTGCTCCTCCCGGCTACGTGGGCTACGAAGAGGGGGGACAACTGACCGAGAAAATCCGCCGTCGCCCCTACGCCGTGGTGCTGCTGGACGAAATCGAAAAGGCTCACCCCGATGTCTTCAACATGTTGTTGCAAGTCATGGAAGAAGGACGCTTGACCGATTCCTTCGGGCGCAACGTCGACTTCCGCAATGTGATCTTGATTCTGACCACCAATGCGGGTGCTGATGCGATCAAGAACGAATCGGCCTTCGGCTTCCAAAAGCCCGATGACGACAGTTCTTACGAAAGCATGAAGGCTCGAGTCATGGATCAAATCGAGCGAGTGTTCCGCCCCGAGTTCCTCAATCGACTCGACGACACGATCATCTTCCGCCACTTAAACCACGAAGATTTGAAGAAGGTCATCGACTTCGAATTGTCCAAGGTACGTGCGCGTTTGAACGATCGTGGCTACGAACTCGATTTGACCGACGATGCCAAGGAGTTCCTGATCAAGAAGGGGGCCAACCTCGACTACGGAGCCCGTCCACTACGTCGCGCGCTAGAACAGCGAATTGAAGATCCATTGGCAGAAGAGATTTTGCGAGGTGCCTTTGAAGGGGTCAATGCGATTGTGGTTGACATCGCCAAGGACGAAGCGGGCAAAGCGGTCCGCCTAGTCTTCCGTGGCGAGGTTCGCCAGCCCGAGGAAGAGCCCGTAGCAGTCGGCGGCTCCGAAGAGAAGTAAACCGCTAGCTCATCCACGTTAGTTTTGATTAGTGGACGGGGTTACGAGTCCGTTTGAATCGGATGGCGCCAAGGACTCGTAACCTCGTCCACTACGACTAACCTGAAAATCAGGAAAGGATGAAACTTTACGCTTGCTTGGCATAACCGAGTTGGGTAATGACATGCAGCATCTCTTCGAAAGTAATGTAGCGACGACGGTTGTTGACTTTGTAACGGTCGATGGCTTCTGCCAATTCGCGTGCGTCGGGCGAGAGGCTAGCGTGCGAATTGGTGAACTGCCTGCGTTCGGTGCCGGTCGATGTACTATGTTCGCTGCGGCGATCTTCGAAGTTGATTAGCGGAGCTGCGACGGGAAAGCTGGCAGTGAGAGTGCTGGGTAGAGTGGTCAATTTAGGTCTCCGCAGTGCAGTGCTTTCCACCCTTAACCAATGAGTGGGCAGAACGAGAAAGTTGGGGGCTGTCATCCACTGAAGACTAGCTCCTGAAACGGAGGCTGGCAAAGAAAGTTGGCCGGTTTTTGATTAGTTCGCAGGAGGCGCGCGCTCAAAACCGACCAATCGCGCCGGAACTGTCCCAAGCAGGCCGCCCGCGGCGCCTCCGACCGGGGCTCCGGCAGGCCCGCGATCCAACATGGCTTGCAGTTGCAGGGCGGTCGGATTGTAGGGATCGTGCTGAAAAGCGCGACACAAGCAAGTGCGAGCTTCTGCGATGTCGCCCGCTTCCATTTGCAAGCGGGCTATGCTGATGATGGTGCTGGTATCTTCGTCGCGGCAACACAACGCAGCGTTACGTAGGCAATGATTGGCAGCGGAAGCCTCCCCCAAGTCGGCCAGCGCTTGCCCCTTGAGCATCCACGCTTGCGGGCTGATTTGCTCACCCGTTTTGCCGTCGGTCATCCTATCGAGTGTAGCCAGCGCGCGTTGCGGACGCCCCAAATCGCGGTAGATTTCCGCCAAAGCGACTTGGACTTGCGGCGCATGCGGTTGTTCGTTTAAGGTGCGATGATAGCAGCTCATGGCGGCTTCCAATTCGCCGCGCTGCTGCAACACCTTGCCACGCAAGGCCCATGCCCCCGCATGGCTTCGTTGACCTTCGAGAGCCGCGTCGGCTTGTGCCAACGCTTGCTTCAAATTCCCTTGCTGCAGATTCATCTCGCCCAGACGGACGAGGTAGTCAGGGTTACCGCCGCTGATCACGGCGGCTTGGGTCATGTGCTCGATGGCTTTGTCCGATTCGTCACGTTGCCACAATACTTCAGCCATTCCCGCCTGGGCGCGTTCGTCGGCAGAGCTACTGCGCAGGGCATCGGTAAACAGCAGCTCCGCTTCGTCGAGCTTGTGTTGCTGCAGTTTCTCCGCGCCGCGCAACGAACTTTGCCGAGCGTCGGACAGCTCGCGAGTCTGCCGCCGAGCGCGCAGTGAATGGCAGCCGCTCGTTGCCAGCAAACACAACAGAAGGCTGGTCAAAAGAAGACGTCGAGCGCTCCCGGAAAGCTCTTCGGCAGCGCGGTCGACTGGTCGATTGAGAATGTGGCCCGACGCTCCGCCGTCGGAACTAAGTTTCATCAAAACGGCTGATCCTAAAACCCTAAGCTGTGGTTGCTACAACCTTCCATGTCGATTGATTCAGGCGCATCGTCGAAACACCTACGGGTTTCCGCGAAGTTCTTCGAGGACATTCTCAATTGCCTTGTGCGCATCCTGGGTTGTGACTATTACGAGAGACCGTTCGTTAGCAAATGGCACAATCTTATTCTCGTCGTTCCATTGCCCTGGGATCACTCTAGATTGGAGCAATGCAATGAGAATGGAAGCATCAAACTTTTCGCCGTTCTTGGACCACACGGGAAAATCTTTGACGTTGTAAGTTCTCACGACGGCTATTTGCGCGACATTGGCAATCGGATCGTTTGGCGCCCGCTGTTGCGCAATCAAGGTTCCAACCGTTGAAAGACCACCGATGAGCCCGACGATGATGGCTGTTTTACGCATTTTGGAATCCTTCGAAGTTTAGATTTAGGACGCTGACACAATTCCGGAAACAGTAGCCTTTGCAAGGTTTTCCGGCAAAATGAACCACGAACAACCAGCTCACCGTAGCAGATTTAGGTACAACAACGGAAGAGCATTGCCCCGCCTTACGCGTCCGGGCACACGTCACCTTCCATTCTTCAATTCACTACGCAGCGATTCACAACGCAGCGATTCACAACGCAGCGATGGCATTCGCCTCGCTCCTTCTGCATCGATCGACTTAAGCAAATTGCCTAAGGATAGGTGGCAATTAGTGCAGATTAGTGTTCCAGACAGTCATTTTTTTAAAGGAACACAAATCTTCACTAATTACCACCAAAACCATGTGCGGCTTAAATTGTTGCCTAGGGTATTTCCTCTCACGCTGTCGCAGGCCCGAATCGACAGATACCCATTGCCAGCGCCCCGCTGACAACTGGCCAGCTATGAATGCAGGGCGGGCGTCGCTTGTCGCCGGGCAGCCTTGGGCGCACAATGTACTCACGTTCATTTTATCCCAGTAAGCGAGCACGGACGCGGACTCGGCAAGGGAATGCTCAAAGACGCTATCCAGAGAACTCTACAAGCGGCGTAAGTTGGCGGGCTGCGCGCGATGGTGGTCCACGCAAAAAACAAAAATGCTCAGGCGTTCTACGCAAAATTTGGATTTGCTCCGTCTCCGACAAACGAGCTCCACTTGGTGTTGCTCATCACGGATATGCGAAAGTCGATCGAGTAGTCATTACCCTTCATTACCTCAGCAAACCTGAAAACACATGCCTGGAAATTTTGAAGGCTTCGGAATCGCCTTCCTTTACCCCGACTCCTGGACACTTGAGTCGGATAGCGACGCCAAGAGCGTTTCCATCGAGAGTCCTGAAGGGGCCTTCCTTACAGTGACCCGATTTGAGAATTCCATCGATGCGGACACCGCCATCGAGCGCGGCGTGTCCGCCATGCAGCAGGAATACGACGAGATCGAGAACGAGGCGCTCGTAAAGAATTTCGCTGGCCTGCGGCTCGAAGGCTCGCTGCTGCGATTCATTTATCTGGATCTGATTGTCGCTTCGCAACTGTTGGCCATCGTTCATGGCGGGGCCACCTATTTGGTGCAAATCCAAGCCGAGGATCGCGACTACGAGCGACTCGGGCCCGTGTTTGATGCCATGCTGACCTCCCTCTGCCAACATTTGGCCAGTAGTGACACTTCTTGCTGAAAGTCACTAGCCCCCTCGGTGAACTCTGTGCCTCTGTGTTTCAATTTGCCGTACTCGTACTCGAAGCGAACGCGGCTACGAGCACGAGCACGAACTTGCAAGCGACTTTGCGATTTTGGTTGATTCCGCTCGACAAGCAGGGTGGTGATCAGTGAAAAGTGTCGCAATAGCTGTCGAATTCTCGACAAACTGCCACGAATGGGCAAAAAGACTCAAATTGACTGGCTGGAAGGCCAAGTGTGTGGCGATTTAGACAATCCGCTGTTTCGCCTTTTTTCTTAGGCTGTTATCGCTATAATTAAAAATCTCTAAATAGACATTGCCAAGATTTGGCGGGGGACCGCCGAGATAATTTGGCTAATCGCTATAATTAGAAGTCTCCTAAAGCGTTTGTCGTAGCGGATCACAATCGGCACCGACTTGCGAAAAACACCTAGTCAATCTCATTACGAGTCTGCATGATGGCGGATCATTGGAAATCGATCGCAAACCGTTTAGGCGCGCCCGGCGTGGACGAGCCCGAAGTGGAAACGCCGGCCGAGCAGCCGGCACCCAAAGCCGTTGGCCCCTCCCCGGCATCGTCCAACAAGCCGCCAGTGCGAGATACAACTCCCACGACTGCGGAAGCTCCCAAGGCTAGGCGTGAGACTGCGAGCCCTGATTCTGCGATATCACCGGAGGCTCCCGCAACCAAGCCGGCTGAGTTTTACTTCGACCCCAACCAGCCGATTCCCGATGAAGCACTGTCGTTCAAATCCTCGCGTCCCTCGCTAGCTCCAAACGAACCGGCTCAGCCGCGTGAGCCGGGCAGGACCACTTCGACACCCTCCACTCCCCTACCGGCCGCCAAATCGTACAGCGAGCCATCCCCACCCTCAGCAGCGGAAGCAAGACGGGAAGCTCCAAGTATGCCTGATCGATTCGAACCAGAAACACCACCCGCCGCACCACCTCCCAAGCGCAAGTCGTCTTGGGAGTCGCTGGCCAATATGTTCAATATCAAAGTCGACCGTTCCAAACCGGTCGAAGCTGCACCGGAACCCAAGGCGGCTGAGACCAAACCAATAGATACTCGGACCAGCTCGTCTCGCCCTGTGCGCCCCGCCGCCGAGGACGACCAGCAGTTGTCGATTTTTGCGGACGATCGACCACCGCGCTCCAATCCCGCGCTCGATGCGATGTTTGGCGATGCTCCGCAAGGCGGCACGCAGGCTCGCAGCGACGAGTGGGGCAAGCCGCGCGTGATCGACGATCTCGGCTGGGATAGCGACGACGATACGCCCGCACCTATGCGCGGGGGGTTCGCGGAGAGCGATGAGCCGCAAAGTGACGCTATGTCAGGTTCCAGCCGCGAGGATAGCGAACTCGGTGACGAGGAGGAGGCACCGCGCCGTGGCCGCCGCCGTCGTCGTGGTCGTCGCGGTGGACGTGGCGATAGCAGCGGAGAATCATCTGCGGCTGGCGCTTCACGTGGCCCTACCGCAGATCGAACTAGCGCCACTCGCTCGAGCACTTGGGGTGGCTTAGACGACTCGCTGGAAAACGAAGAGGATCTGAGTGTCGGCGACGATCCCTGGGACGAACCCGAGAGCTTTGAAGTTGCCCAGTCTGACGCCCGGGACGAGCTCGGCGATGACAGCGACAGCGACGATGCTGCAGATGAACTGTCGGCAGACGGAGAGGTCTTGCGACGCTCCTCGCGTAGACGTCGGCGCGGACGTGGCCGTAGTGGAAGGGACCGCGAAGCGGGCGAAGTGACAGACCAAAGGACAGACGAAAGGCCCGTCGCGCGTCCTGCAGAACGTGGGCGTTCGGCGCCCGCGCGGACAAGCTCCGCCCCACGCAATACCGATGCTTTGAGTAAGTCTGTCGGCTTCCGTTCCGATTCCGACGATGAAAATTTTAGCGACTCCTCCGATCGGCTCGATGCACCGCGTTCCGCACCCTCGTCGCGACGCGCAGAACCGCGAGGTGAGGGACGTTCCGAAGCGCGCGACAGCGAAGAACGAGGTTCACGCCCGCGTCGACGCCGCCGCGGTGGCAGCAGCAGCAGCGACTCAGTGAAAAGCGCTGATTCGCGACGCGAGACATCGTCCACTGGACGCGGCCGCACAGAGGGACGCGCGACCGGTCGCCCATCGGACGAAGAAGGCCCCATCGAAGACGCTTTCGATGATATTTCGCTCGGCCCAGCTTTCGATGGCGAAGAGGACGACATACAACCTGGAGATGGACTGCATAGAAGCATCCCAACATGGGCCGATTCCATCCAGTCACTGGTCGAAGTCAACATGGAAAACCGCAAGCGCGGAGACAATCGCGGTGGTACCCCTCGCGGGCGCCCCCGCGGACGACGATAGCTGGCAGTGCTTGATTGCGCGTTGAAAGGGACTCTGCCCACTACGATTTGGAATAACTTGACAATTAACCGCTAGGGACACTTCTAATATCTGTCCCAGCGGCGTACCATCTAGTTTGAGAAACCTGCCTGACAGTGGCTCTCGCGAGGGGGAGCCGTGAACCTGGTCAGGACTTAACTGTAGCAGCCATAAGCGGGGTACTCTTGTGCGAGGGCCTCTGACGGGCAGGTTTCATTCTTTCTGAGATTCGCTGCGATGGACAATCCCGCTACTGCTCCTAAAGATTCCAGCGGTTACACGGTCGTCGCTCGCCGTTACCGACCGCGATCCTTTACTGAGCTGATCGGCCAAGATCACATTGCCCACGCCTTAGACGCCGCAATCGCTACCGGGCGTGTGGGCCATGCCTATCTATTTACCGGCGCGCGAGGAGTCGGCAAAACCTCGTCGGCGCGCATCTTTGCCAAAGCGCTCAATGCGTCCGACGGCGTCGAACAAGAACTGGCGGCCGACATGGCCCAGTCGATCGATGCGGGCGACGATATGGATGTGATCGAAATCGATGGTGCCAGCAATCGCGGCATCGAAGAGATCCGCACGCTGCGGGCCAACGTCAACGTACGTCCGAGCCGAGCGCGATACAAGATCTACATCATTGACGAAGTGCACATGTTGACCAATCAGGCCTTCAATGCACTGCTCAAGACCCTGGAAGAGCCGCCGCCGCATGTGAAGTTCATCTTCTGTACGACCGACCCCGACAAGTTGCCGATCACGGTTCTGTCGCGCTGCCAACGCTTCGACTTTGTGCCCATTAAGCTCGATGCCATCCAAGCTCGTTTATCAGAGATCTGTAAGGCAGAGGGTTTTGAAGCCGACGAGGACGCGCTAGCACTGCTGGCTCGGCGCGCTGCCGGCTCGATGCGCGACAGCCAATCGCTGCTCGAACAAGTGATGAGCTTTTCGCAAGATCGCATAAGCGTCGAACAAGTCCAGCAGTTGCTCGGGATCGCCGACGAAGGACGTTTGCTCGCGCTGGCCCAGACGTTGGCCGATCACGATGCGCTGCGCGCGATGGAATTGGTGGACGAAGCGGCCCGCAGCGGGGCCGACGCGGGGCAGTTGGCCGAACAACTGCTCAACTACTTTCGCGACGTGATGGCGGTAGGAGTTGGTGGCGGCCCTGAACTGCTCAAGCTGGCCAATCCCGCCGGCCACGCTGAACTCAAGGAGCTGGCCGCAGGCTGGGGAGTGCAATCGATCCTATCATCGATTCAGATTCTAGACGAGTCGTTGGTGCGCATGCGCACGAGCGTATCGGCTCAAGCCTTGCTGGAAGTCGCGTTGGTGCAAATTTGCCAGTTGTCACAACTGGCCTCGATCCCCGCGTTGTTGGAAGCGATGCGCGCTGCCGGTAGTGGACCAGCCGCTATAGCTCCGCATGCAGTCAGGCAAACCCCTGCTAGCCAGGTTGCATCCGCGCAATCCACTGGTGAAAAAAAAAACATTGAACCGACCGCCGAAGTCACTTCCACGCGCAGCATAACCGCGCCCAGTCCCCTCCCGTCGCCCGCAGCCTCCCCTGCGACACCACCTTCAACAACCCCCGCTCCAGCGCCCGCAGCAGCGCCCGCAGCAGCGCCCGCAGCAGCGCCCGCAGCAGCGCCTAACAGCGGCGGCTCGCCCGCCGTGCCGCTGGCCGACGAGCAGGGCTCGCTGGAAGCGCTACAACAGTGGAAGAAAGCGCTGGGTTCGATTAACGACATGTTGGCCGACTACGCCGGACTGGCGATCGCCGTGATTCCCAATGGTGCCGACCATTGGAATGTGCTGTTTCCGCCCGGTGCGGTGCGACCTCGCGAGGTGTGTGAGCAACCCGAACGGCGGCAGGCGCTCGAAAAGGCCGTAGCCCAAATCTTGCAACGCGCAGTGCGATTGACGTTCGCGGTCATGCCCGGCGAGCCAGTGCGGACTGTCGCTGCGGCGCAACCTTCGACCAATCGCGTGCAGAAGATGCGCGAGGTTTCGGAGAATCCGTACGTCAAGAAATGTTGCGAAGCACTCGATGGCGAAATACTACGCGTCGATGCATCGGCGACGAACATGGCTAGTAGCAGGTAGACGGGGCTCTCCCCAAAACAACGTGCGAGCGTAGCTGCGGTCACCAGACCACAGAACACTCCCGCCTGGTGACAGTCGCTACAAGGTTTACGAGACGATGATTAGAACCACACGTCAACTCCGAAGTTTTTCACTTATAAGGACCAAAGTTTAATGTTTAAGAATCTTAGTGGTCTGGCCCAATTGATGCGTCATGCGGGCTCGATGGGAGAGCGCGTCAAAGAGCTCCGTGCCACTTTGGCCGAAGCTCAGGCGACCGGCAGTGCGGGCGATGGACAAGTCCATGTGGAAATCACTGGCTTGGGTACCGTCACGCGGCTCCGCCTGTCGCCCGAGTTGATGGACGCCAACGATGTCGAGCGGCTAGAGGAACTGATCCCAGCGGCACTCAATGAAGCGCTGACCAAAGTGCGAGCAATGCACATCGAGAAGATGCGCGAGGCGACCGGTGGTATCGACCTGCCGGGGCTGGATGAAGCGCTGGCCAATCTTTAGCACCGGCCATTCAACTCGGATAATGTGGATTTGTGATGAACACTAACAATGGATCTGTCAATGAACTGATCGATCAACTCGGACGGCTTCCAGGAGTAGGGCGCAAGTCGGCAGAACGATTGGCCTATCACCTGTTGCGAGTCAGCAAGGGGGAAGCGCTCGCTCTAGCGAAAGCGATTCGTGATGTGCGCGAAAATGTCAGTTACTGCAGCGTCTGCTACAACTTGGCCGAGGGCTCACTGTGCGAGATCTGTCGCGATCCCAATCGCGATACGTCAAAGCTGTGTGTGGTCGAGCAACCCCGCGACTTGATGGCGCTCGAGCAGGCCGGCGTGTATCGCGGGATGTACCATGTATTGCTCGGCCGCCTCGCACCGCTCGAAGGCATCGGCCCCGATCAGTTGACCATCGACCCGCTTGTCGAGCGGGTTCGCCGTGGCAATTTTTCCGAGATCATTATGGCCACCAATCCAAACGTCGAAGGGGATGGCTCGGCGCTATACATCACCAATCAATTGTCCGAATTCCCGATCGAAGTCACTCGATTGGCGCGTGGCATCACCACGGGGAGTGTGTTGGAGCATACCAACCGCGAGATTTTGGCCGACGCGCTCTCAGGCCGCCAAAAGATATGAGTGGTTCTTAGTTCTTAGTTCTTAGTTCTTGGTTCTTGGTTCTTAGTTCTTGGTTCTTGGTTCTTGGTTCTTGGTTCTTGGTTCTTGGTTCTTGGTTCTTGGTTCTTGGTTCTTGGTTCTTGGTTCTTGGTTCTTGGTTCTTGG
>JADYZV010000099.1 GCA_020852965.1 Pirellulaceae bacterium
ACGAGTCCGTTGGAATCCGTATAAGTCAGGGACTCATAACCTCGTCCACTACAGCCAACTATAGGAGACACAATCGTGAATACCACACCGATCATCCTCAGCGGTTTTGCCGACGAAGCGGCCAACGAAAAACAGGCAGTTCAGCAGTTTTCCGCGCTGGCGGCCGCCGGTCTGCAATACTATTCGATCCGCTTCATCGATGTAGGCGATGGGATCAAGAATGCGATGGCCCTATCCAAAGGCGAATTGAAAACAGTTGTCAAACTGCAACAGGAATACGGCTTGAGCGTAGCGTCGATGGGATCGCCGATCGGCAAGGTGCGTTTGTTGGAAGTCGAAGATGGGACGAAAAATAAATTCATCCCGTTCAAAAAATATCTGCAGACCGATGTCAAACACGCTTGCGAAGTCGCCAACGCGGTTGGTACGAAACTCGTGCGTGGATTCTCGTTCTACCATCCGGTGGGAACGCAGCCCGAAGACCATCTCAATCAAGTGGTCGACCAAATCGGACAGATTGCCGACGTGTGCGCCGCCGCAGGGCTCGTATATGGGCTCGAAGTCGAAGCCAATTTGGTGGGGCAAACGGGTAAGATCTTGGCCGAGATCCATCGCAAGGTAAAACGTAGCAATTTGGTACTGATTTTTGATGGCGCCAATTTGGTCTGCCAAGGGATGACGCCCGACGAGGTCTTTGCAGAATACTTGGCGATGAAGCCCGGTTTGGGCTGGGTCCATATCAAGGATTACCGTCGCGGTTCGGCAGCGAATCGCTTGGAGCATATTGATGAAGCGTCGCTAAAGAACTTTGTCCCGGCCGATTTGGGGGACGCGGGGCACGAGTCGATTTTGCGCGATCTGAAAGAAGAACTGCCGAAGATCGACAAACGCATGAAGAAGTTTGGTGCGCCCGGCGTGGTCTTCGATCTCGAACCCCACGTCAAAGGTGGCGGCCAGTTTGGTGGCTTCAGCGGACCCGACGGTTTTGGCGTTGCCCTGCGTGGACTGTGCCGAGTTCTCGACTACGTTGGCATCGACTATCACTTGACCGACTTCGAAGATATTCTGCAAAGACGTGGCGGCTGATGTCGCCGGAGTGGTTGCATCTGAAGGTGCGCATCGAGCAGTTCGTAACGCTCCGGAGCGAACCACTCGAACTGGGCGGACAACGGCTCGATTGGTATCGCGTGACCGATGGCGAGCGGCTGCTCAGCAGCGCAGTACAGGGCACTCATTCGGCAGAAGAGCTCGATCCCTTTTGGGCTGCGACCTGGCGCGCGGCCGTAGGGCTCGATCGCTTTATGTCGCGATATGAATTGCGCGACGTGCGCGTTTTAGAGTTGGGATGCGGGTCGGGACAAGCCGGAGTGGGGGCGGCCTTGCGGGGCGCTCGAGTGACGCTAACCGACGCGGTGGGGATCGCGCTCTTGGTCGCTCGCTTGAATGCGTGGCCCGTGAAAGAGCGAGTCCAGATCAGGCGGCTCAAGTGGGACTCAGCCACCTTGATTGAGCCGCGTTTCCCACACATTATCGGTTCCGATTTGGTATACGATCCGAGTCACTTTCCGCTGCTTGAACGCTGTGCGCGATTGCACTTGTCGCCCGGTGGGCGACTGTTACTAAGTGAGCCTCATCGTCATACGGGTGATCACTTTGCGCGATGGATCGCGCAGGCTGGTTGGCAAACGATCGAGCACGACGTCGACTTGGCCGACGGGCGTATACCTATCCGTGTGTTTGAATGTGAACTCTTGCAAACTTAAACTCAGTCTTAGTTCTAAATTGTTCAATACAGACAATAACCCTGCATTAGCCGTGATGCGTCTTCAACCAATCCCATATTTCGGCTAGCGCCGCATCGGACACCTGAGGTTGATATCCCAATGCGAGTTGGGCCTTGCTGGAGTCGTAGTAGTGGTTGAGGATGCCCATGCCAATTGACGCACCGTTGACATCACCTTCGGGGATCGGAAGCCAGCGATGGAAGAGGTCGATAGCCGCCCCGGCCCAAGTGATTCGCTTGCCCAACATAGCCACATGCTTGGGGCGACCGGCAATGCGCAACATGCGCTTCCACAATTCTCGATAGCTGACATTTTCTCCTGCCAAGATATAGTTTTGCCCTGCCTCACCTAGCTCGATTGCGTCGATGCACGCCTTGGCTACTTGGCGAGCATCGCTCAAGCTGCAGCCACCGCAGGGGGCCACAATGACTGGTGCCTTGGCCACTTGTAGAAACATGCGACCGCTCGACGGCTTCCAGTCGTAGGGGCCGAGCATGAAGCCGGGGTTGAGAATGACCGCATCGAGGCCCCGTTGCGCACACGCCTCGCGCACCAATTGTTCGGCTTCGGTCTTGCTGACGACATACGCACAGGGCACGTTGGCCACACCCCCTTCGCCGCTTTCGTCGATCGGTTGGTCCAGAGCGCGGGCGGTGGGTAGGGTGTCAACGGTCGAGACATGAATCAAGCGGCACTGATGACGCAGACAGGCCTCGACGATCGCGCGAGTTCCTTCGACATTCACCTGTCGCGATTCGTCAAGTTTCTGCCAACCGAGATGAATCATAGCCGCACAATGAATCACGGCTCTACAGCCAGCGATGGCAGCCTCGAGCACTTGAGGCTGACTCACATCTCCATCGACGATGTCGACGGTGAGGCCATCGAACGGCTTGCGTGACGAGCCGCGTCGACAAAGCACGCGCGTCTCCAGGTTGCGCTGGCACAGTTCGCGTACGACACAATTGCCCAGCAGCCCCGTGCCGCCAGTGACGAAGATCATGTTGGATACTTCCTGATTGTTTCCAATAGCGTTAGCCTGAGCTGCCCAAAATGTGGTAAGCAGCCGCAGGTGAGATTATCAGTTGGCAGCCGCAGGTGCCGTCGCCTGCGCAGGCCGCGACAGTGGGTTGGCATACGCGGTGGTCGCCCGAGCCGCACCCGTTGACCAGCTCGCCTTGCACATCAGCGGCCTGCTCCGCCTCGGTGTTAAACGATTCCTCCGAGTCGATGTATATAGTTTGACTCGATCGGCACTCCTCAATGATCACAAGCCGATTGTCTGCATCAAACGGCTGATACTCATTCATCGAGCGATGCTAATTCTCGAATTAAGCTGTGACCAAGCACTACTCAATTCCGTGCATCTTGCGTTTCATCCAGCCATTCATACCGCATAGGACCAGTCCAGCCGTGATGGGTATTGCAGTATAGATTAGGAAGAATGTTGCCAATCCGTATTTCTCGGAGATTAGGTCAATATAGCTGCCTGTCCAGCCCGCCAGGTAGTTGGCCACGGCTGTCGCCAGAAACCAAACTCCAAACATGAGCCCAACGAATTTGACTGGGGCCAACTTGCTGACATACGACAAGCCGACCGGGGAGACGCACAATTCGCCCATGGTATGGAACCAGTAGGCAATCACTAGCCACCATATACTAACCATCGCCGTTCGATCGCCTTGGCCAATGCTCATACTTCCCAGAGCCAACACGCCAAACCCGAGTCCCAGCAGAATCAATCCCAGGCCGAACTTGATCGGTGCCGAGGGATTGACGCGGCTTTCCCACAAGCGACTAAAGAGAGGTGCAAAGGAAACAATAAAGAACGAATTCAAGATCTGGAACCAAGAGGCAGGGATCTCCGTCTCGTTCTGTTTTTCTCCCTCGACCGTGGCGGCGAACTCTCCTTCGAACTCGTCAGCCTGTTCCTGCGTGATGATCTTCAGCTTTCCCGCACCACCCTTGCGTTCCATATCGATCAAGTACAGGGATTGTCCGATTTCGAGCGGAGCGTCGTGTTGCAAGGTCGCTCGCATAACCTCTCCTGACTCGCCGCCGGCAAAGCTGACTTCGATGGCCCGCATTTGAAACTCCTTGGACAACATCCACAGGGCGATACCCCACACAATCACAAAGCTGGTCATAATCACCAAATTGGAAATGGGAATGGATTTGAACGAGACGCGTACCAATTGAGCTAGCACGTACGTTACGACCGCCAAGGGGACGATGGTCAGTGCCGTATTGGTCCAAAAGAACATGCTGGCGTAAATGCCGCTCATGGTCCGTCCCGTGTAGTCCTTGGCAAAAATGGTCATCGAGCCCCCAGCTTGCTCGAAGGCCATCCAAAAGAAAATGGTGAAGAATGACAACACACCGATAACTATTAGGCGATCGCGCACGACGATCGGGTCTTGCTTTTCTTCCTCATTCGCTCCCTCATCGGCTTGACTGAGCGCCTTAGCTCGCGTGCCGTGTTCACCAAGAATTGATTGCCCGAGGTAGAACATCACCATCCCGAGCAACATAAATACACCAGCCAGACCAAAACCAAAACTCCAGCCGACTTTTTCTCCGACATAGCCGCAGAGCATGATGCCTAGAAAGGCCCCCGAGTTGACTCCCATGTAGAAGATGGTGTACGCGGCGTCTTTTTTCTTATCGGCATGATCGGCATAGAGTTGTCCGACGATGCTCGAAATGTTGGGTTTGAAAAATCCGTTTCCTACGATCAACAGTGCCAAACCGCTGTAGAATGCGAACTTGGTCTCGAGCGCCATCGACGCATGGCCACAGGTCATCAGCAGCGCCCCAAACAGCACCGCGATTCGGTGTCCCGTCAGTTTGTCGGCCACGATGCCACCCAAGATCGGAGTTAGATAGACCAAGCCGGTGTAGAGTCCGTATAGCCACAACGCCTCGTCGCGCGACCATCCCCAGCCTCCACCGGCGATCTCGCTGACCAAGAACAACACCAACAGCGCTCGCATGCCGTAGTAGCTGAATCGCTCCCACATCTCGGTAAAAAACAACAAGAACAACCCCGCTTGGTGCCCGAAAATCAACGGCAATCCATGGCTCGGATTGGCTCCGCTGCCTGCGGTAGGGTGATTCGACTGCATTGTGCGCTCCAAGACGATGGCTTCAGGGGGATAAATTTCCCTCCCGTTGCGGTCGGGGTTCGCAATCGGCAGGAGAAATCAATGGCGACAGATTAACTCCCCAGCCGATCCAAGGAAACCCCGACTGGCTACTCAAACCCTACAAACCGATACGGCGAGATTCAAAGTCAATTGGAAAGATCTGTGCTATCGCGGCGAATACAAGGTAGGATGCCAGGCATCGCTCAGACGTCGCTGTTGGATTTCGACTGTGGCATAGGCTTCCTGATTGTGGTTTCCGTGGCATAGGCTTCCTGATTGTGGTTTCTTGAACACAAGCTGGAAGCTTCTGCCACTTTTTTCCCGTGCGACCCCGAGGCGGCGATCACTGCGAAACGTTAGAACATTGAAAGTGAGTACGGATATGTTGCAACAACTATCGACAGAACGGATGGGACTGAGCACAAGGATTGGGCTATTCTGCGGGCTCATGCTAAGCTGCGGCCTACTTCGAGCCGACGACGGCGTACAACAAGACCGGTCGGCACCGGAACTGCTGCCCGAGAGCGTGGTGGCGGTGGCTGAAATCCCCAAGCTCGGTGCGATTGCAGACACGCTCTGGGACCATCCCCTGAGACAGCGACTGCTGGAACTACCTGTATACAAGGCCACGCTGCAATCGAAGGACTTCAAGCAGTTTCAGCAGGGGGTCAATGCGTTCGAGTCGGCGATGGGAGAGCCGTGGCTGCCTGCCCTAACGAGATTGACCGACGGCGGAGTTACGCTTGCGCTAAGTGTCAGCCAGGGGCCGGGCATCACGGTACTGATTCGCTCCTCGGACCAGAACGCCTTGGAGAAATTTCGAGATTTTATCTTGGCGATACGCTTACTCTCGGGCAAGGGCAAACTGGTTCAACAAGCCGAATATCGCGGGCTGACGGCACACGCCCTAAACGACGACGCCAAGATGGTCTTGCTGGATCACTACCTGTTACTGACCAATCAGTCCGAGCTGGGCAAAGCGATCGTCGATCGCTATTTGGACCCTGGGCAATCCACGCTACAAACCAACGAACGCTATCAACAAACACTGGCCATGCGCAATTCTACTCACCCTGCTTTAGCCGGAGAGGAGTCGCCTCGCGTGGCCACAGCGTTTCTCGATTTACAATCACTGCGGCAAGCGGGAGTTGCCAAGGAGGTCTATCACGAGCGCAGCGGTAACTATTTCGGTGAATTGCTATTGGGTGGACTGCTTACAACCGTGCGGCATGCCCCCTGTGCCGACGTGCAATTGCAACTTTCGAGTTCAGCCGTCGGTTTGCACTTGGCGACTGAGCACCAGCGTGGCTGGGAGCCGCCACGAGAATACACGTTTGGCGCGCCCGAGCTCGGCGTCGCACCTCCACTATTAACCATTCCCAATCGATTGTTTGCTTTGTCGGCGCACCGCGACTTGTCGCAGATGTGGTTGCGAGCAGGCGAGCTACTAACCGAAAACGCGGAAGAGCAATTGGCCCAAGCCGACACGCAGTTGGTAACCCTGCTTTCCGGCCACGATTTTGGAGAAGACATTTTGGGATCGTTCGGTAGCGATGTCCGCATCGTGGCCCAGGTTCAAGACTTTGCGGATAGACTTCCGCGTCCAGCGATCCAGCTTCCCAGTTTTGCTTTCGAATTTCAGATGAAGGATGCCAGTGAGTCCCAAACCGAATTGCGGCGGATATTCCAAAGCTTCATCGGTTTTATCAATGTCACTGGAGCCACCAACGGCATGCCACCCTTCGACCTGGGGATGGAAGCTGCCGATGGCGCTCAGTACTACACGGCGACGTACGTTCCCAATCGCGACCAGCAGAAGAACGCTGCTGCACCGATCAATTTCAACTTCTCACCCACGATCGCCTTTGTCAACGATCGGTTCATTGTGTCGAGTACAACTGCGCTGGCTCGCGAACTAGTGCAAAGCCCAACCAAGATCGAATCGCAACCTGCCGGTGAGGAAACAGAACCTGCAACTCATCCAGTTAACACAAGCGCGGTGCTCGATGCTGAACCGCTGCGATCAATTTTGCAATTAAATAAGTCTCATTTGATCGCCAATAACATGTTAGAACAGGGGCATACGCAAGAGGAAGCGGCAGCGGAAATCGGTCTATTGCTTGAATTAGTCGAGTACCTGCGGCAAGCCGACCTGAGACTGGACTTTAACGATGGTCGCATGGAGTTTGATTTTGAATTGAAGCTGGCTAAGTAGGTCGAGGTAACCGTTTGCATCCAGTTCAATTTGCTTTTCTTCCGCCCCTCGCCGGCTTACCGGCAGGGGTCAAAGTCCAAACGCGGGAGAGCTAACCTCCTGCTTGGGCAAATCAACGGTGAAGGTATCGCGGGTGCCAGGTTTTCTATTCCTAAAACTTCTGCTCCTGCCAGGCAAGCTGGCAGGGGGCATAGGCGAGCACGAGCACGGAGGCAAGCGGGCAGGGGGCAAAGGCGAGCACGAGCACGAGCACGAGCACGAGCACGACGACAAACGAATAAGGTTTTCAATATGCACGACATAGACCCCAATTGGGCTTGGCAAGTCTTCGAGCCGACAGCGGAACGCCCATGGGACCGCGCGTTGGCTGCCCACCTGTTCCGCCGCGCGGGCTTCGCTGCCGATCCAACGACGCTCGACGCGGCCCTGACTCAATCGCCGACCACTGTCATTGAAGAGCTTTTGAGAGCCAACGTCGAACCGAGCCAATTTCGCACTACCGCAGACCAATTGGCAGAAACCGTTTTAGCTGGTGGCGAGGCTAAGCGATTATCTGCTGCGTGGGTCTATCGACTAGTGAACGCTCCCAGCCAGTTGCTGGAAAAGATGACGCTGTTTTGGCACGGGCACTTTGCCACGGGAGCCGAGAAAGTTACTGACGCGAGGTTGATGTGGCAACAGAATCAATTGTTACGGCAATATGCCCTGGGGAACTTTCCCGCTCTGGTGCATGGTATCTCGCAAGACCCTGCGATGCTGATCTACCTCGACTCGGTGGCCAATCGCAAGGCGCATCCCAACGAGAATTTTGCTCGTGAATTAATGGAACTCTTCTGCCTTGGCGAAGGAAACTATAGCGAGAGAGATGTGCAAGAATTGGCGCGCTGCTTTACCGGTTGGGAAATCAAGAACAAGCAGTTTCGCAAAAACAAGTACCAACAAGACACCGGTGAAAAGACCGTGCTGGGACAGAGCGGCGCATTCGATGGCGAAGAGGGTGTGCGTTGCGTATTGGAGCAACCGAGCGTCGAGAGGTTCTTGGCGTCGAAGTGGTATCGCTTCTTCATCGCCGATGAGCCTGCTCCATCGGCTGAACTGCTGCAGCCATTGGCGGATGAATTTCGCAAGCATGATTTGCAAGTCGCCCCGGCACTGCAGTTCCTACTTCAGAGCAATCTTTTCTTCTCATCCCACGCGATCGGTCGGCATATCAAATCACCCGTTGAATTTATCGTCGGCATGTTGCGTGGCTTGCAGGCGACCGCCAGCGCAGACCTAATCTCCAAAGGGCTGATTCGCCTGGGACAGGGGCTGTTTTACCCGCCGAACGTCAAGGGCTGGGATGGCGGGCGAACCTGGATCAACTCGTCGACCCTGCTGGGGCGATCCAATCTGCTGGCTGACTTGCTCGCCCACGAATCGACCAGATTTGCTGGTGATAGCTTGTCCGCATACTTGAAAGAACTAGGAATCGATGGGCCGCAGCAAGCCATCGAGCACTACGAGAGCACACTGTTGGCAGCCCGACTGAGCGATGAAATGCGTGGTGAACTGTGTCGCGCATTTCCAAAAGCCGCCGGTGGCGATGAGCCGGCCGCGCGTGAATTGCTTCACGCAGTACTTTCCCTTCCCCTCAGCCAGCTTGGCTAATGACAAAAGGCAGTCTCATGGTCTTCATCAATACCAACCGTCGGCAGTTTTTGCGATCTTCGATCGGCGGGGCAACTGCGATCGGTATCGGATCGCACATCCCAGCATGCTTTACGCACGCCGCTGAAAACTCGAAACGAGCTCGAGAGAACATCTTGGTCGTGGTGCAGATGTCGGGTGGCAACGACGGACTCAACACGCTGATACCCTTTGCCGATCCCGACTACAAGGCAGCTCGCCCCAAGCTCGGATTCTCGGCTGCCGAAGTGCTCAAGTGTACCGATAGCCTCGGTTTTCACCCATCTATGTCGGGACTACATGGGCTGCTCGAAGCTGGAGATTTGGCAGTCGTACAGGGCGTAGGCTACGATAATCCCAATCGATCGCACTTTGAAGCGATGGACATCTGGCACACCTGTAGACGCAAGCAAGAGCCGCGTCCCGACGGCTGGCTGGGCCGATACCTGGATACACAAGCCAGCGGAAGCGGCGGCGATGTGCTGGCCTTGCACTTGGGCCAAGAACAGCAGCCCTTCGCCGTCAATTCGCAATCCGTGCGAGTCCCCACAGTGCGCGAACTGACCGAGTTTCAACTGCGTGGCCAGCACCGCGAGCAGTTGTGCGAGCTATTGAGTAGCAGTGCGGATGAAAAGCAAGCTGTCGCTCTGCGATCGAGCACATCGGTAAGTATGAAAGAGAGCCCGTCCGACAACGATCTGCTGGCATTTTTGGAATCGAGCACGACGGCCGCGCTGGCTGCCAGCGAGCGTGTTAGTGAAGCGGTGCAAGGCTATAAATCGGACATCACCTACCCGACCAGCGAATTGGGGCAAAAGCTCCGCATCGTCGCGCAGTTGATCGATGCCGGGCTGACGACCAAAATTTACTATGTGCAGCTCGATGGTTTTGACACACACTCGCAGCAAGCTCAAACGCACTCGATTCTACTTAAGCAATGGAGCGAAGCGGTCTCTGCATTGATTCAAGACCTGAAGTCGCACGACCATGATCAACGCGTATGCGTGATGAGCTTCAGTGAGTTCGGCCGCCGTGTGGCGGAGAACGCCAGCGAAGGGACCGATCACGGCGCAGCGGGACCGATGTTTGTCAGCGGGGGCAAGGTTGCTGCTGGCATCGTCGGCGAGTCACCGAGCCTGACCGATTTGCAGGATGGCGACTTGAAACATCACACCGATTTCAGGCAGGTGTACGCGACGGTGCTACACGACTGGTTGGGCGTTGATCCGACACCGATACTTGGCGGCCAATACGCTACGCTACCGCTGTTTAAGAATCAAGTGGCCAGTGCCAGTTGATTTCCTGAGGCTATTCGCTGATCGCCAACTACGACCATCGCATGCTCGCGCCGCCGCTGGCGTAGGCTCGTAACGAGTACCGCGAGTTACGGCGCGGGCAGCGCATGCGGATCGTTCCGCACTCATGTTCCCCCTCGTTCGCGTCAGGCCCAAGTCGCCAGCGTATTGTGTGGCTCAATATCAACGCAAGCACACGGGAACGGCGCTACTCATTCGAGCGTGGGAACGCAGCCAATGATCACTTGCTTCGGTCTGCCGTAACTCGCGGTACTCGTTACGAGCCTACGAGGTAATTGGGGACAATGGTCCTAAAATGGGGAGCGCTGGAGGGCGGCGAGGATGGCGTCGACGTCGTAGACGCAGCCGCCCCAGGTGCCGCCGCCGTATTGTTGCAATGCCGCCCACAATCGCGTGTCGTCGGGCAGACGCGGATCGGGGGCGAGACCAGCGTGCATGGGACGCTGACGCAATTCTTCTGTGACTTCTTCAGCCGACTTGCCTGCTATGATCAGGTTGACGGAACCGTCGAGCGTGTGGCGATCAACGATGACTTCGATCGTATCGCCATCGCAGACTTTACCGATCGGTCCACCCGCCAACGCCTCGGGCCCGACGTGGCCAATGCAGGCTCCGGTACTGACACCAGAAAATCTCGCGTCGGTGATTAGGGTTACCTGCTTGCCCCACTTGATGTGCTTCAAGGCGGATGTCAACTGATATGTCTCCTCCATGCCGGTCCCAGCCGGCCCGCAACCGATTAGCAATAGCACATCACCGGCTTGCACTTGTTTCGCGCTTTGGCCCTTGAGGGCAGCGATGGCTTCTTTCTCCGAGGTGAAGACTTTGGCGGGACCGGTGTGACGAAAAACGCCGTCGTCATCGACTACCGTGGGGTCGATTGAGGTAGCTTTGATGACGGAGCCTTCGGGGCAGAGATTACCAACGGGAAAGGCGACGGTGCTGGTGAGTCCTTGCTGCTTGGCCCGTGCGGGTGGAATGATGACTGCATCGGGATCGACTCCATCGCGCTGCACCAGCAGTTCGCGCAGCGCCGCGCGGCGTGAGCTCGTCTGCCATGCATCGAGAATTTCATCCCACGTCTGGCCGATGACCGTCATGCAATCGCCATGAATGGCTCCCGCTTCGCGCAAGTGCCACATGATCTCAGGCACGCCACCGGCCAAGTAGAGTTGCACGGTTGGGTGATTGACCGGACCGTTAGGAAGTACGTCGACGAAGCGTGCGATCTTTTGATTGACCGCGCGCCAATCGTCGACGGTGGGACGCTCGAGTCCAGCGGCGTGGGCGATAGCTGGAATGTGCAGAAGCAGATTGGTCGAACCACCGCAGGCAGCATGCACGGCCAACGCATTGGCCAGCGACTTCTGCGTCAAGATGTCGGCCAAGGTTTGCTTGCGCTGCGCCAAGCCCATGAGCGCTTCGGCGGAGTAGCGGGCCATGTCGAGCCATACCGACTGACCACTGGGTGCCAGGGCTGCGTGGGGGACCGTGAGCCCCAACGCCTCGGCGACTACTTGGCTGGTCGCTGCCGTTCCTAAGAATTGACAACCTCCGCCGGGACTTCCGCAAGCGCGGCAACCAGCGGCGGCCGCATCTTCCAACGAGAGTTCGCCATGCACATAGCGCGCACCGATGGTCTGCACTTTGGCAGTATCCTCGCCGGTCTTCGAAGGCAGCGTAACTCCACCGGGTACGACGACCCCGGGCAGATCGCTCGCACCCGCCAGGGCTAACATGGCGGCAGGTAGACCTTTGTCGCAAGTCGCTACAGCCAAGACACCTTGGCGCGTGGGTAGCGAACGAATCAGGCGGCGCATGACGATGGCCGCGTCGTTGCGATAGGGGAGCGAATCGAACATGCCGGTCGTCCCTTGCGAGCGGCCATCGCAGGGATCGCTGCAGTAGGCGGCGTAGGGAATGCCACCGGCCGCAGTGATCGTTTCCGCTGCCGCTCGCACTTGCAAGCCAACTTCCCAATGGCCCGTATGATAGCCCAGTGCGATGGGTTGGCCATTCTCGTCGCGCATGCCGCCGAGTGTACTCAGGATCAAGAATTGCGGACCGGTCATGTACTGCGGATCCCAGCCCATGCCCGCATTCTGCGTTAGACCGAATAGGTCGCCACTGGGCCAATTGCGCAGCATTTCGTCGGTGAGCGGCAAACTACCGGCAGGCCCATCGCCTTGCGTAGCGACATCGGAAGCGGCCGAGTGGTCGAGGCCAAACCAGGCGGATAATTTACGAGTCAAGGTAGGTTCTTTTTAAGTTGATGATTTATTGAAGTTTAGAGCAGCGAGCACGAAGCAGCAGGCACAGTCCCTTGTGCCGTCGCATTGTGCGTAGCCCGTTTGCCATAGCCCAGTGTAACTAAGGAATACTCTCTCCGGCAGCGACTATGCGCGGTTGAAGGACTGTGCCTGCTACTTTAAACCCGGATTACTCATAACCCGCAGCGTCAGCAAGGACATTTGAGTCAAAGTCGAAAATTAAAAGCATGAATTACCTTGGCTTTTCGCAGCCCACTTGCAGTTGCGTCATACGACCTTGCTGACGCTGCGGGTTGCGATTGCATAGCAGACTGTTTTTTGCTCGTATGACGTAAACCTATTCGCTATCATCGTTTACTTCGTTTTCTCGCAGACTCATGAATAATCCGGGTTAAGCCGTGGCGTCGACATTCAGCAGGGGGGCTAGAATCGCCACTGGCGGTTTATTTGGCAGAAATCCACTTTAAAAGGCATGGGGCGAGCTTGAAAGGATGGGCCGACGCACAACAATAAGCAATTGAAGTGTTTTCACGCTTCGATCCCACGCGCCCCGATCCGACGTGCTACTGCGGCGGCGGACGCCCACCTCCCAATTCAAAGGACACAGAATGCGTTTGATCGCTCTCGTTTGCTTGGCGCTGGCCACAACGGCAACTCAACTGGTCGCTCAGCAAACGACTCAGCTCGCCAATCCACTGAAGGCTACCCAAGACTCAGCAGCGGGCCAAGTAGGTGATGCGGCTAGCTATGGTTTGGGATACGACATCGGCATGAACATCGCCGGTAATGGCTTGCTGGCGGAAGATATCGCTCGGGACGACATCATGGCGGGCTTGCTCGATGCGTTGGCTGGCAAAGATCCGGCGATCAGTGCCGAGGTAGTTCAAGAGGCCATGCAGGTATTGGCCAAGAAGGTGTCCGATCGCCGCAAGGCCGTAGCGACTAAGTTCTTGGAAGAGAACAAAAAGAAAGAGGGAGTGCAAGTCACCGAGAGCGGATTGCAGTACCAGGTCATCAAGTCGGGTAGCGGTGCTTCGCCGACGGCCGAGAGCAAAGTCAGCGTTCACTACGAAGGGAAGCTGGTCAGTGGCGACATCTTTGATAGTTCCATCCAGCGCGGTGAACCGGCTGCGTTTGGCGTTAGCCAGGTCATTCCGGGATGGACCGAAGCGCTGTTGCGGATGAAAGTGGGCGACAAGTGGAAATTATTTATCCCACCCAATTTGGCTTATGGTGATCGCGGATTCCCCCCAGTCATCGGCCCCAACGAGGCGTTGATATTCGAAGTCGAATTGCTCGAGGTGCGATAGCCAAATGGTAGTCGTGCGGCGAGTTACTCTCAAGCGGTCAGTGGCAGTGGGCTATCAGCCAATTCGCGGTAAGCGTGGCTGATATGCTCTGCGGAGACAACTCCAGCGGCCAACAGAAATCGCATGCGAGCTCGGCGAATTACCCCTTTCTCCATAAAGTGTCCAAACAGTCGCAGTCGCTGCGTGGTTTGATCGTCTTTAGTACAGCGGCGCGCGTTGTACTGATCGCTGGGTTCGATCAGCCACAAGCCGCTGTGAGCACTGTCCGCATTGGCATTGTCGGCTAGAGGGCCGCACAACAAGGCGGCTGGTCCGCGTGCAACAGCAGCAGAATCCTTCTGAGAAGCCGAATCGGGTTTGGAAAGCTGGTGATGTTCGAAGACCCGCCAGTGCTGACCACTACGAGCGCTGCAGGCAATTTCCAATTCAGGCTCGGTATCGAGCAGATCGGTTTGCACGCTGAGCCACAATTCGACTGCGGCGACAAAAGGGGCAGTGGCCGGGAGCAGTTGCCAGTCGAGCTGATAAGCGAACGTATCGGCTGGGCTCTGCCGATAGCGGACGATCAAATCCCCTTCGCGACTGTAGACCTCTTCGGGAAGGCTAGCGTGGGGCGGATGAGGCATCACCGAGGCGAATTCCCACGCGCATGGACTTGCGCTGTTGGGAACTATCTGCCAGCGCGCAGCCTGAGCTGGCGAGCTCGGAAAAACCTCGATTTGACTCGCTCCCGCGACTCCCATCGCGGACGCTTCGGACAAGCGCCAATGCATAGCGAACATCTCCAACTGTTAATGGACCGGAATCGGAAAGCCACCAGACTCGTAGAAACCAGGAGGCTTACTCTATATTATGCCATTGTGATCGCATCCCTGGTAGCACGCACACTTAGCATGCATACTGGTGCATCGTCTCTTCGTAGCTGCGACACTAGACAATAGACCGCCGAGTGCGGAATTTTGAGACAGAGCCATAGTGCAATGTGATTTAAGATTGGGCGAAAGCCAGGAGCGGTTGTGGGTGTAGCTAGGCACAAGCTGATTGCGAGCAAATTTATCACGCGATACTGGCCATTCGTGATCGGAGGCTGGATCGCACTAGCCGTAGCCCTGCGCGCGATTGCACCCGCCTGGAGCGATATTGCTGCCGATGGTGATTTGGCCTTCCTTCCCCCGACAGTCCCCAGTGCCGTAGGACAGCGGGAGTTGGTAAAGGCCTTTCCCAGCATGAGCGCTCGCAGTGCGATGGTCATGGTCATCGCCAATCGCGACACTCCGTTAGGTCTTGGGGATTTGGCCATGGCCATGGATGTCGCGCGCAGATTGCACTGGGTCGCGGCTTGCAACATTTTGGCGGAGCTACCCAAGAACGCATCTGGAAGTACCAGCGGGGACAAATCGCAAGCGTCGCTCGAACGCAACATTGCGGCCGAAAGTGCGATCGACAACTTGACCGAAGCGATCGAGATCGAAGAGATCTTGGGACGCTATCTCCAAAGCACTATTGCTGAAGTAGAATTCTTGCGTTTGCCGGACGCCTATCAACTGCGTGGCCAGTTGCTCGAGCGCTTTGGAGACGCCGGCCAGCAACCGCAGGCGGCGTTGGATTTGGACACGGCCGCAATCATGCGCGAGCAACAAACACCCATCCTCGCCACCGAACTGCCGGACTGGGGGAAGAACATTCAAGATGTTTGGTCTTGGCGACATCCCGTCGTGGGACATAAACTCGGCAGCAACGACCCGCATGCGCGGCTGGTCCACGTACAGCTCGGCAGCGATTTCACCGCCACCGATAACATCCACACGTTGGTTGGGTTGGAGCAGTTAGTGCGTGAACTGCGAAATGAATATGCCCAGTTGATCGATCCCCAAGTGCGCACCGAGTGGAGCGGGTCGGCGGCGGTCGGGGCGGATATGCTGCGCGCCGCTGCCAGTGGTGTGCGAATGACGGAAGTGGTGACCATTCTGCTCGTGCTACTTATTTTGGCCGTTGTTTACCGTGCACCGATTTTGATCGCAATTCCGCTGACAAGCATTGGATTGAGTCTCGTGGTTGCGACTAGTTTAATTGCCCTGCTAGCGCGCGAGCCGTCGACCAATACAGGGTATGGGCTATCCGTCTTCACTACGACTCGCATCTTTGTCGTGGTGTTGCTGTTCGGTGCGGGAACTGACTTTTGCCTGTTCTTTTTGGCTCGTAGTCGTGAACTGCTCCAGATGCGGCCCGGCGGATCGCGTCGACATTGGCAACGCATCGTCGCCAGTAGCTGGCGGAGTGTGCATGATGCGTTGGTGGCTAGCGCGTTGACGACGGTGGTCGGGTTGGCACTGATGTGGTTTTCTCAGTTCCAGAAGTTCCAATACAGCGGTCCCATCATTGCAATCAGTTTGCTGGTCACCCTATGTGTATGCTTGACATTTACTCCGGCGCTGCTGTGCGGTATTGGTCCACTGGCGTTCTGGCCTTTCCATATGAGATCGAACGGCAAGGTGGGCAAGGCAGCTAGAGCGACTCAAGCGGTACCGCGCACGACGCGTTCGGTGCGATATTGGGCGCGGTTGTCTGGCTGGGTTGTCGATCGCCCGGCGTTTGCCTTGGGGGTAACACTGTTGGTGCTGACGCTGCCGGCTGCCTACGGACTAATGAAGTTAGGGCATGTGACCTACGATTTGACCGACGAGCTCTCGCCTTCGGCCGCTAGCCGACGGGGTGCGCGGTTGATTGCGCAGCACTTTCCGACCCAGGACGGTAGTCCGCTGATGATACTGATGGTACGCAATGAACCTTTTGCGACGGAAGAGCAACTTCGAGAAGCTTGTGACGAACTATCTGCGGCCCTGTACGTCGAGGGGGTCGATTCGGTACGCAGCTTGACCGACCCGCTCGGAGACTATCCACCTGGCAAGCGTATGGGCCTGTTCGACAAAGACGCTTGGCGTCGGCGATTGCTCAATCGCATCGCGCGCGAGCGTTACGTGAGCACGGTGGACGGTCTGCAAGAGCGTGTCGCGAGATTTGACGTGGTTTTGGCTGACAACCCATTTTCGCTCGACGCCAGCGCGACGTTGCGACGCATTGAACGAGTGCTCGAACCCCAGTTAGAGAACCCTCATTCTGCTTGGTACGGCGCTCATCTGACAACTACCGGGACCACGGTGGGCATCACCGATCTGCGATTGATCACGCAAGCCGATCAGCGGCGAATTCAAGTCTTGGTCACCATCGGCGTGTGGTTGGTGCTCGTGGTCCTGCTCCGCCAGTGGGTGCTGGCGAGCTATTTGATATTTACGGTGTTGCTCAGCTATTTTGCCACACTGGGACTAACCTACGCTACCTTCGCCTACTTACACGCGCCCGACTATAGCGGATTGGATTGGAAAGTTCCGCTGTTCTTGTTCGTGATTCTGGTCGCGGTGGGGCAGGACTACAACGTCTATTTAGTGACACGAATATTTGAAGAGCAACGTGGGCTGGGCAAGACTGGCGGGATGCGACGGGCTGCCGTTGGACGCGCATTGCAAATGACGGGGGGAATTATCACCAGTTGCGGGTTTGTCATGGCCGGGACTTTTATCGCCATGACAAGTCCAGCCATACTGCTGTGGTTGAGCCAGGTTTTGCCTCAGGGCTGGGTCGACCCCAACACGCCGGTGTTGCGTGGCATGACCGAGCTCGGCTTTGCGCTGGCGCTCGGCGTTTTGCTCGATACGCTGATCGTTCGCACGATCCTTGTTCCAGCTTTTATGGTCTTATGGCAGGCACCGAATAAGAGAACCGAGCTTTAGAGGTAGTGGACGAGGTTACCAGTCCCTGAATCGCGATGAACCCAAGGGACTCGTAACCTCGTCCACTACCTTAGAATGTAGTCGTGCAGGCGCAGTAGAATCGGTTATCATAGTGACGAAGCATCGCCTGCTGATCTTCCTCTTTTTTCGGTGTCCGTGGTCATGGGCAACATTTCATTCTCCTTTGAAGCTCCATGGCTGCTATTGCTATTGGCACTGATTCCGTTGCTATGGGTCACCAGCTTTCGGTCTATGGCGGGCCTTGGACCGGGGCGGCGACTGGCGGCGTTATTTTTCCGCTCGCTGGTGTTGCTGCTGATTGTCTTGGCGCTGGCTGGAATACAGTGGGTTTGGATCAGCAATAAGCTCACCGTCGTGTATGTGCTTGATCAAAGCGATAGTATCGCTCGCGCCAAGCGTGACATCATGCTCGACTTTGCCATCGAGTCGGTCAAAGCGCACCGCAACAACGATCGGGAAGACCGCTCTGGGCTCATTGTCTTTGGTCGCGAAGCAGCCATTGAATTCCCTCCCTACGATGATGATTTGCCTGTCATTCGCGGCTTAGAGAGCTACCTGGGACGTACCGATGCGAGCAATTTGGAATCGGCGCTGAAGCTGGCTGCCGCGTCGTTTCCAGAAGACTCTGCCAAACGCATCGTGATCATTACCGATGGGATCGAAACCGTCGGCACAGCCTCAGGTGTCGCCAAATCGCTGGCCGAAGCGGGAATTGGTATCGACGTCGTCCCGATTAGCTTTATCTCCAAGAGCGAGATCTTAGTCGAAAAAGTCGACCTGCCGGCCGATATTCGCCAGGGCCAACCGTTTGAAACTCGCGTCGTTATTCAGCGCTTTCAGCAGGGGGCTGACGAGCCGGTCCCAGGGAGCTTGAAATTGCTACGCAAGGTGGGTCCGCGCGAGCAGGTGCTATTTGACCAGAAGGTGGTGCTCGACCAAGAGATCAATGTCTTTCCCATTCGCGACACGATCGACCAACCGGCTGGTTACACCTATCGCGCTGAATTTGTACCCGACAACGCAGCGGATGACAGCTTACAACAAAACAATCGCGCCGACGCTTTTACCTACGTGCGCGGCAAAGGGCGCGTGCTGCTGATCGAAGATTGGAATACACCCGGCGAGTACTCCGCTCTGGTCGAGGCATTGCTGCGAAGCGATATCGAAGTCGAAGTACAATCGAGCGACCAACTATTCACTTCGCTGACCGAATTGCAGGCGTACGACTGCGTGATCTTAGCGGGCGTGCCACGCAGCAGTGGTGAATCTGCCAAGGATATCGCCAATTTCAGCGACGAGCAAATCGAGATGTTGGTCAGCAACACCGAATACGTTGGAAGTGGGCTGATCATGCTGGGCGGCCCCAATGCGATGGGGGCGGGAGGTTGGGCCAATACCGAGATTGAGAAGGCGATGCCGGTCGACTTCCAAATTAAAAACAAGAAGATCGAAGCGGTCGGAGCTTTGGCCATGATCCTGCACGCATCGGAGTTGGCCAATGGCAACTATTGGCAGAAGCGCATTGGCCAATCGGCGCTCGAAGTGCTGGGGCCAATGGACTATTGCGGCGTGTTGCAATACGGCGGGCTTGGTGATTCTTGGTTGTGGGGTGGCAAAACCGGAATGATGCGCGTCGGTCCCAATCGCACGGCGATGATTGCCAATATGCGCGCCATGGCACCCGGCGATATGCCCGACTTCGGCCCCTCGATGGGCATGGCCTTGCGCTCACTCATTGCTACTCCAGCTTCGATTAAGCACATGATCATCATTAGCGATGGCGATCCTACGCCTCCGCCTAGTGGCCTGCTGGGACAATTCTCGACAGCGGCGGTTAAGATCTCGACGGTCGCTGTTGGCACGCATGGTCAAGCTGGCCACCAGACTTTGCAAAATATCGCCACGACCACCGGGGGCAACTATTATGTAGCCAGCAATCCGACGGCGCTGCCGAAAATTTTCCAGCGCGAGGCGATGCGCGTCTCACGACCGCTGGTTTATGAACCCGAAGGTGGCTTGCATCCACGCATCGCATATCCGCACGAAATCGTGCAAGGACTGCCGCGCGAGTTACCAAATCTGAAAGGTTTTGTGCTTACTTCGCTCAAAGACAGCGGGCTCGTACAAGTCCCCATTCGTTCGAGCAATCCGACCGAGCCAGAGAATCAGGCGGTTTTGGCGACGTGGGAGTTTGGTGCGGGGCGAACCGCCGTGTTCACCAGCGATGTGGGTAAACGCTGGGCGGGGGAGTGGACGAGCTGGAGTGGCTACGATCAATTCTTTTCGCAGCTTGTTCGCTGGGCCATGCGTCCGACCAAGTCCGACGCGAAGTTCACTGTGGCGACCAATGTCACCAACGGGAAAGTGGAAGTCGTCGTCAATGCACTCAACCAAGAGGATCAGTTTTTGAACTTTTTGGACATGCAAGCCATCGCGGTCGGGCCCGACCTCCAACCCATTCCTTTGATCATGCGCCAAGCCGCACCGGGCAGGTATGTAGGTTCCTTCGATGCGGATGTCGCTGGAAGCTATTTGATCAACGCCATCCCTGGGCCGGGCATGGCACCGATCACGACGGGGGCCAGCGTCCCCTTCTCCGACGAATATCGCGTTCGTGGAACGAACTTTGCCTTGCTCGAACAACTTGCGCAACTCGAACCTGCAGGTGGCGTTGCCGGTGAAATGACGCCCCCGCTCGATGCATCCAGTCTGCAAGAGTTGCTCAAAACCAACACCTATCGCGGCGGCCTGCCTAGGGCGATGAGCATGCAAGACATCTGGCCGCTCTGTCTATTGATTGGCGCACTAGCGTTGTTTGCCGACATTTTTGTACGGCGCGTATCGCTCGACTACGCCTATCCGTTCAAATGGTTGGTTCGACGCTTGCAACCGCGTGAAACGGCGCAGGATAGCGACCGCAAAGAGAGCCTAGCGCGCCTGCGCAGCACCAAGACAGAGGTCTCGGGCGAGTTGGCCCAAGCCAGATCGTCGACGCGCTTTGAATCCGATGGCAGCACGACAGATGTCAACCCTGCTCAGACGCTCGGTGACGCCCAAGGTAGTGCGGCCGCATCCTCGACAGCAAGTGGTAGCAAGCGTTCGCCGACCACGCCCGGGTTGTCCCAATCTGAGGAGCCGAGCGGTTATACTGCTCGGCTGCTAGCCGCCAAGAAGGCAGCCCAATCCAAAAAGAATGATCCCCCCAAACAGAATTAACCTGTACTTCTCTACTTCGTAGCTACCTTCAGTATCCATTACACCCACTAGAGAACTTCATGACAAACGTGGCTGAGAACATGCAGCGCCAAGCGGACGAGTTTCGCACTCGTTACCAATCCGTGCGCGAGGAGATAGGCAAGACGATTGTTGGCCATGACGAGATCGTCCATGGCGTGTTGACGTGTCTGTTTGTTGGCGGTCACTGTTTGCTCGAAGGTGTCCCGGGCTTGGGCAAAACGATGCTGGTACGCACGTTGTCCGAAGCGCTCAACCTGCATTTCAGCCGCATTCAGTTCACCCCTGACTTGATGCCAGCCGACATCTTGGGGACGAACATGATCGTCGAAAACGAACAGGGGCGCAAAGCATTCGAATTTCAAAAAGGTCCAATCTTTACGCAGATCTGTTTGGCTGACGAAATCAACCGCGCGACTCCCAAGACCCAGTCGGCATTGTTAGAGACGATGCAGGAAGGGACGATCACCGTCGCGGGCCAGCGCTACCAGCTCGACAAGCCGTTCTTGGTGTTGGCGACCCAGAACCCGATCGAGCAGGAAGGGACCTATCCGCTGCCGGAAGCCCAACTCGATCGCTTTCTGTTCAAATTGGTTGTCGGCTACAGCTCGCGTGAAGACCTCAATACGATCGTCGATCGCACCACGCGCGGAACTGTCATCGCAACCAACAAGATCATGGACGGCGAGGAGATTCGGCGCTGGCAGCAGCTTGTGCGCGAAGTCATCCTGGCCAAGCATGTGCAGGACTACATTGTGCGTTTGGTCCTAGCTACGCATCCTGAAGGGCAAATGGCTCAACCGATCACCAACCAGTACATTCGTTGGGGAAGTAGCCCTCGCGGAGCACAGACGATGGCTCTGGCGGCCAAAGTGCGAGCTCTGCTCGATGGGCGCTTCAATGTGAGTTTCGAGGATGTCCGCCGCGTTTGCTTGCTCGCTATGCGACATCGCGTCGTTTTGAACTTCGAAGCTCAGGCCGAAGGGATCGACGTCGACCAGGTGTTGCTCGAAATTTTAGAGAAAGTTCCTGAGAAGGCGGAGAGCTGATTGAAGAAGACAGGTCCAGCTTTTCGTGTCCTTCGTGTTTTCCGTGGTTAACAAACAAGCTAAGGCGTGAACGGTTACACAATTCTTACACCTGCGCGATGGTGTAGAGCTGAGGCGCTAGTTCAACGGTTTCTACGTTGCCAAACAAGGTGGTTCCGCTGGCGTCATGGATGAGCAGGTCGAGCATCTGACCGGTCTGTCGCTCGTTGCCATCCCAAACCACAATGCGATCGCAGGGGGTGCGTCCCATCATCTGTCGCAATGGACCGGTATCCTGGCGTTTGACGGAAAGCTTACTCGAGCCTTCGACAAGTACTTGAACGCGTTGGCCGAGAAAGCGGAGATTGTCCTGCAAGCAGATTTCATTTTGCAGGTCGAGCAATTCGACGTTGCGACGCGATTTGACATCGCTCGGAACATCATCGGCATAGAGCTCGGCACCGCGAGTGCCGGGACGCACCGAGTACTGAAAGATGAAGCTGTTCTTAAAGCGGCAGCGACGTACCAATTCCATCGTCTGTTGGAAGTCGTCCTCCGTCTCGCCACAGAAGCCGACGATAAAGTCGCTGGCAACCGCTGCCTCGGGTAGGATATCGTGGATGCGATCCATCATTTCGTAGTAGTCAGCCACGGTGTACCCGCGCTTCATACGCTTGAGAACGGCATCGGAGCCCGATTGGGCTGGGACGTGCAAATAGGGAGTGCACTTGGGGAGGTCGCGTACGGTTTCCAGCAAGCGGCGCGTCATGTCCTTAGGATAGTTGGTGACAAACTTTAGCCGTTCGATACCGTCGATGTCGTGGATCGCTTCCAGCAGGTCGGCGAGGACGGTCTCACTTTTGTCTTCGTGGCGATAGCGGTAGCTGTTGACGGTTTGGCCCAGCAAGGTAATTTCTTTGCAACCTTGCCGAGCCAGCTCGTGCGCTTCGGCAACGATCAATTCGGGGGATCGACCTTGTTCTGGGCCACGCGTCATGGGGACGATACAGTAGGTGCAGAACTTATCGCAGCCAATTTGAATGCGCAGGAAGGCCTGGAACGGTGTCGGACGCATCGTTGGATCGCGCAACGGGTCGAAGCTCTCGTGGCTGCGGCGAATGTCGTCCTGGCTCCCATCGCGACGGCCCAGACTAACGGCCATCTGCGGCCCTGCACCGCTGCGGACCTTGTCCAGCAAATCGGGAATGCGTTGGAGTTGCCCAGGGCCTACGACCAAGTCGACAAAGGGTGCCCGGTCGAAGACAAGCTGCTGATCCTTTTGAGCCATACAGCCCATGACGCCAATCGTCTTCTCGGGATGTGCCAGTTTGAGCAGCTTCAATCTAGCGATCGAGTTGTAGACTTTCTCTTCGGCGTGTTCGCGGACGCTACAGGTATTAAACAGAATGGTGTCAGCCGCTTCGACGGAGTCGGTCAGATCGTAGCCACGGCGGCGCAGGCTGGCCACGACCATTTCGCTATCGAGCACGTTCATCTGACAGCCAACCGTTTCGATGTAGAGCTTTTTGGTCGGCAGGTCGTCGGTGCTATGGCAGTCAGTGTTTGGCACTTCAGGCGTGGCTGGGAGAGCGGCGGGATTCATTCAGTCAGGTGCTTGGAGTGATAGGGGATTGGGGGGCGATGACTAATTTCGAAGAGAGTTGACTAGTTACAACGACGCGGGTCAAGTCGACTCATTGTAGACCGACTGGCGGCAGGGGTCGATAGTCGCAGACCGTCCCTAGACCGCTTCTTGAACGGGCTGCTCTTGGGGGGTATCGGACGTGACGCTCGCCGAGACCGTGTCGTAGCGGTCATAGTTGGGATCGTTCAGACGGCGCGATTCCTTGGCTTCGTTTTCGGCTTTCTCACGGGCGAGCCGCCGCGCTAGGCGTGACGCTTTAGCCTTCTTCTTAGACCATTCGTGTTGCTCGTCCACGTACTTGCGAAGCATGAGCAGTAGTCGAGCTTGCCGATTGCGCATCAATTGCGCGAGGCCAATGACTGCCAGGCAGGCGGCAGCCATCCAGAGGACGAGTTTTGGGTCTACGGCCATAGGGGATTGAGCGTAAAAGGTTAAATGGGTCAGCGGTCCTGGGCGGGCCACGCAAGTCGGCAGTGTAGCTCAAACGGGTCTGCCAGCGGAAGCCAGAAGCCGCACAACTATACATGCGTTCACTACCTGGACAGCAAGCGTTTGGCGTTTTTTCTCAGATACTGCCTCAAACGCCTTTGGCGAGCGGTACAGGCATGGATACAATAGCCGCAATTGAACGGGCTCTGCGATGCGAAGCTTATTCAGAACTATACGAACACGCACAACATGGAGTCCAATTAAGTGCAAGTCAATGTCTCCGCACGCCATGGTTCGCTGAGCGGCCATGATCAGGAAGTCATCCGCGAGAAAACTGAGAAAGTTCGACGCCTATACGATCGAGTTAATGCGATTGAAGTCACCGTCGATTTTCAGCGTCAAGAAGAGCCGCACGTCGAGATCAATGTATCGGCTGAGCACAGTCACGATTTCATAGCATCGGCAAAGGCCACGACGGTAATCGCTGCGTTGGACGGAGCGATCCAAAAAGTGGAACAGCAGCTCCGCAAACACAAAGAAAAACTGACCGGTCATAAGTCGACGAGTGTCAAGCACATAACACCTGAGCCGGTCGACGAGTATATAGATGAGGAAGAGTGATTGGGCGTCGTTGCGTCAAGGCGTAACTGCCCCACTACAACTCTACGTCTGGCCGCTCGCTAATTTAAATAAGCGGTAACCAAGACACGGTAACCAAGAAAGATTCGGAAATGAAATTCTCTGATTTTATTAGTACTAATTCGATCTGTTCGGAACTCAACTCTGTTAGCAAAGAGTCGGTTATAGCCGAATTGGTCGATTCACTGGTCGCTGCGGGTAACATCAAGCAGGCTGACCGCGAAGACATCATCAAAGCCATCATGAAACGTGAGGAATTGGGAAGCACCGGCATCGGCCGTGGCGTCGCCGTTCCGCACACCAAGCACCCCAGCGTCGACAAGCTGGTGGGTACGGTCGGGGTGAGCAGCGATGGCCTGGATTTCGATAGTCTGGACGGCGAGAAGGTCCAACTATTCTTCTTGCTGGTATCTCCACCGGATCGCCCTGGGGATCATCTGCGAGCCTTGGAAAACATCTCTCGTCAATTGCGAGATGAAACCTTCTGTCGCTTCCTCAAACAGAGCAAGACTGCTGAAGACATCATGCAGTTGCTGGAAGAGGCTGACAACAATCACTTCGTTTAAGTCGAGCGCTATGTCACCTACGCTTGAAAAAGTTGTGACCGTGAGCAACCCCATGGGTATTCACATGCGGCCAGCAGATCTGCTTTCGCGTACCGCGGGGCGTTTCGAGTGCCAAGTGCTCATCGAAAACAACGGCCAATCGATCGACTGTAAAAGCATTATGAGCATCCTCACCCTGGGTGCGCGCCAAGGGACTCAGCTAAATCTGCGAGTCACCGGACCCGACGCGCAGCAGGCTCTGGATGCTTTGTGCGAACTGTTTGAACAAGGATTCGACGAATCCGATTCGGAGGTAGCTACCGAGCAGACAAGTTGAATGTGGGAGCCACCGATAGCCTGCTTCGGTGAGTCGACTGCGCACGAGCAATACTGCGTCTGCAACGTATTGCCTGCGCGTCGAGCCCCGTTGGCAGCGTGCATCCACAACTTGTTCGGCCGGTCGACCCAGCTACTGCAACCCAACCGAACTACCCAATACAACTGAACAAACCATGAACACCTGTCATCGCCCACTCCGCTCGCACGGTAATCGGTCCGTGATTAGCGCGCAGTCGCTGCATGACCTGTCGCCCCATCATCCATGCTCGAACTGCAAGGTATTGCGGTCTCGCCAGGAGTTGCCATCGGAAAGGTTTTAATCCTTGACCGCGAAGGTTACCGGATTACTCGCTCTCAGATAGATTCCGCAGATCGCCACAATGAACTCGACCGTTTGCGCACGGCAATTGCCGAGGCGTCTAAGCGTCTGGAGCAGCATCGCCGCGATTCGACCGAAAAAATCGGCGTCGATATTGGTGCTATCTTTTCGGCCCATCAGCAATTGCTCTTGGATACGACCCTGCATCGCGAATGGGAGCGTTTGATCAGCGACTCCTGCTACAGCGCCGAATTTGCGGTCTCGACGGTGCTCAGCCGCTATGCGCATGCCTTCCGCAACATGGGCTCGGATGTCATGGCCGAGCGAGCTGGCGACATTCGCGACGTCGAACGGACGCTGCTCGAAGCGTTGGGAGGGGCCCCACTGCAAGTCAGCGGTGGCCTGGGGCAATCGATCCTGCTCAGTCACGATTTGACTCCAGCGGAAACCGCCGGCCTCGACCGATCGAAAATCATCGGTTTCTGTACCGAAGCGGGTGGCCCTGGCGGTCACACCGCGATCGTGGCGCGCGGCATGGAACTCCCTGCCGTGGTCGGCTTGGGGAGTTTCTTACATCGCATCGCGCGTGAGACCACGGTGATCCTAGATGGTTTTAGTGGACGCGTGGTTCTTCAGCCCGACGAAGCGGCCTTGAAAGACTATCGCCAGCGAATGGAAGTTCGAGCCGGTCGAGTCAAGCAACTGACTGAAATTCGCGACTTGCCCGCAGTCACGCAAGATGGAACCCGCGTAACCCTACTGGCCAACATCGAATTCCCAGGCGAAATTGCCGCGAGCCTCCAGCGCGGTGCCGAAGGAATTGGATTGTATCGAACCGAGTTCCTCTACTTGGGTGCGGACACAGAGCCAAGCGAGGAAGAGCAAACCACCGCCTATCGTGAGGTGCTCAGTCAAGTCGATGGCCTTTCCGTCATCATGCGCACGCTCGACTTGGGCGCGGACAAAGTTGGCAAGTTTACGCTGCTCGAGCCGGAGAGCAATCCTTCACTCGGATTGCGCAGTATTCGCCTATCCCTACGGCAGCCAAGGATGCTCCGTACTCAACTGCGCGCGATGGTTCGTGCCGCCTGTGGCGGAAAACTGAAAATTATGTTTCCGATGATCTCCACGCTTCACGAGCTGCGCACGGCGAGGATGTTATTGCGTCAAGTCATCGATGAATTGGCCGAAGAAGGACACCAGCCGCCACAAAAGATCCAGGTTGGGATGATGGTCGAAGTTCCCGCTGCCGTCTTGATGCTCGAACGCTTTGTGCGTGAGGTTGATTTCATCAGCATTGGTACGAACGATTTGATTCAGTACACGATGGCCGCTGATCGTAGCAATGAATACGTGGCGGATTTGTACGCAGGCCATGACCCGGCTGTATTGCGTTTGCTCCAAACTTCAGTCGATGTCGCTCAGGCGGCCGGCGTCGAAATCAGCGTCTGTGGCGAGATGAGTTCCAACCCCATTACTTCGCTCCTGCTAGTCGGTCTCGGGGTTCGCATCCTGTCGGCCTCGCCCGCATCGCTACCACAGATGAAGCAAGCCCTGCGTCAAGTTAGATTGGAAGACTGTACTCAGATTGCCAAGCGCGTGTTTGACTTCGATACAGCTCGCGAAGTGGACGCCTATTTGAAAACTCGCTTCGCAGAACTGCTCCCCGAGATGGCGTTAGGAGTCTAAACCGTGATGAACAGCGAACCACAGGGCGAAACAGGCTCACCCGATCGAACTCGACTAAGAATTCGCTTCACCAAGTGTGGAGACGTGCGCTGGATCAGTCACCGCGATTTGGCCCGAGTATGGGAGCGATTGCTGCGCCGCGCGGGATTGCAATTGGCCTTTAGCCAGGGCTTTCATCCCAAGCCCAGGATCAGCTTTCCTTCCGCGCTGGCATTGGGAATCGAAGCCCTCGACGAAGTGGTCGAGCTGGAAGTGCTGGGGATCGTCGAGCTCGAAGCGATCGATGCGGTGCTTCGGCGAGAAATGCCCGCAGGCATGGAACTATTAGAGTTGCACGCTCTAAAAACTTCGCTGGGCAAGGCCAAGGTGCTGGGTGCCAGCTACCGCATCGCACACGGTCTGCCGGAGCAATCGACCGAAGAGGATACGTCGCCTACCGGCCATGTGTCGTCGGTGGCCGACCTACGCCGTCGACTCGACACGATTCGGCAATTGGCCAGCTTAGATTTGGATCGTGAAGGGAAAACCATCCTTTGTCCAACCAACGACCCACATTTTGATGTGGGCGTCGAGCAGGAGTACTTTCTGTTCTCGATACCCAACGTGGCTCAAGGCTCGATTCGCCCGAGCGAATTGCTCACCCACGTCGGCTTGGGTCAACTACTCGAGGCGGGCGTTACGCTACAGCGTACAGCCGTCCATTTGCAGGAGCCCGCGCAAGTGCCGCTCCCCACCTAAATACTTATCACAAAACCTCTCTCGCATGGCCACAGGCGTGCTTGTCGCCTTACTCAGGAACAAAAGAATATGAAAAAAGAAATGTTGATTAATGTATCGCAGCCGGAGGAATGCCGGATAGCGATTCTCGAAGACGGTGTGCTCGAAGAACTATACACCGAGCGTGCCAGTCAAAACAACTTTGCGGGAAACATCTACAAGGGAAAGATCGTCAACCTCGAGCCGAGCATTCAAGCCGCCTTTGTCGACTTTGGAGTCGGTCGAAACGGATTTCTGCACATCAGTGACGTCGAGCCTCAGTACTTCCGCCAAGCGGGCTATGACCCCGACGAGTGCATGGAAGGAAACATCCCCGGAGCCGATATCGACGACGGTGATGACGGCAATGGCAATGGTGACGAAAGCGACGACGCGTCGAAAGGGCGAGGCAAACGCGATGACCGCAACGATCGTGGGCGCAAACGCAACACGCGCAACCAACACAGCTCGCGGCCACGCTTCAAACCGCCGATTCAAGAGATCTTCCGTCGAGGTGACGAAGTCCTGGTGCAAGTTATTAAAGAAGGCATCGGAACCAAAGGCCCAACCCTATCGACCTATATCAGCATCCCGGGGCGATATCTGGTCCTCATGCCCGCGTTGGGGCGCGTCGGAGTCAGCCGTAAGATCGAAGACGACAAACGCAGGCGTACGTTGCGCAATATGCTGTTAGAACTCAATCCACCCAAGGGGCTGGGCTTCATCGTTCGCACGGCCGGTCAAGAGCGGACGCAGCGCGAGCTATCGCGTGACATGGCCTATCTGGTGCGACTGTGGAAGGTATTGGTCAAACGAGTCAAGAACACTCCCTGCCCCGCCGACATCTACGCAGAAAGCGATATGATCATTCGCACCATCCGCGATATCTTCACCGACGACATCGACACCATCGTGGTCGATGAAAAGGACGCCTACGAGCGCGCCAAAGAGTTCTTGCAATTGACTATGCCACGCTACGTGAGTCGTTTGAAGCTCTACGACAGTCGCGAGCCGCTGTTTCACAAGTATGGCTTGGAGAAAGAGATCGCCAAGATCCAACGGCGCACAGTGCCGCTCAAAGGTGGAGGTTCCATCGTCATCGATCCGACGGAAGCTCTGGTTGCTATCGATGTCAACAGTGGTTCATTCCGCACTGAAAAATCAGCCGAAGAAAACGCCTTTCAGCTCAATATGTCGGCCGCCCGTGAGATCGCTCGACAGCTTCGACTGCGTGATCTGGGTGGGGTGATCGTCAATGACTTCATCGATATGCGCAGCGAGACACACCGCCGGAAAGTGGAACGCGCGCTGCACGACGCCATGCGCCGCGATCGAGCGCGAACTAAAGTGCTGCGCACCAGTCCGTTTGGTTTGATCGAGATGACGCGACAGCGGATTCGACCAAGCCTAAAACGTAGCGTCTATGAAGACTGTCCCTGCTGCCAAGGCCGCGCGGTCGTCAAGACTGGCGAGAGCATGGCTATTGAAGTCGTGCGCGTTTTGATGATGGCTTGCCAGCAGCCCAAGGCTTGCCGAGTGACGATTCGAGTCAATGATAAAGTCTCTGCCTACTTGAACAACAAGAAACGTCGTGACGTAGTCCAAATTGAAGAGTCCAGCGGTGTGGCCATTCAAATCCTCGGCAGTGAAGCCCTATTTCCCGAGCATTTTGAATGTGACTGCCGCGACGCCGAAGGAAATCTGATAGCCCTGCCATTCCTCGAAGATATGGGGTCGAAGTAGTGAGACTTGAGACCTGAGGAGCAGCGCGGCAAAAGTTGCTTTTGACAATGTTCGCTGAGCGCAGTTGAGCTCCTCCGTGTTCTCTGTGCCTCTGTAGTTTCAATTTCCTGTCGAGTGAGCCAAACAACGACGATGCGTTTCGTTTTTGAAACACAGAGTCACGGAGTTCACAGAGATATGTTTTCGGAAACAATCGTTGCCTGTACATAATTAATTTCAATCTTTAAGCCTCTGTATGAGACAAATACTGGTAACCGGCACGGCTGGATTCATTGGCTTCCACTTGGCAAAGGCTTTGCTGGCGGCGGGGGAACAAGTCGTTGGGGTGGACAATCTCAACCCCTACTACAACGTCCAGCTCAAACGGGATCGACTCCAACAGCTCGACGGGCTGCCTGGCTTTACGCAACTTGAGTTCGATTTGTCCAATCGCCAGGCTGTCGCGAGACTGTTTGCCGAACGCCGCTTTGACCGCGTGGTGCATTTGGCCGCGCAGGCGGGTGTGCGCTATTCGCTGACCAACCCACAGGCCTATGTCGACAGCAATCTGGTCGCATTTGTCAATCTGCTCGAAGGCTGTCGAAATTCGGAGGTTGGACATCTGCTCTATGCCAGCAGCAGTAGCGTTTATGGAGCCAACAAACAACAACCCTTTTCGACCCATCACAACGTCGATCACCCCTTGAGTCTCTACGCAGCGACCAAGAAGGCCAACGAGCTGATGGCCCATACCTACAGCCATCTGTATCAATTGCCGACAACCGGCTTGCGGTTCTTCACCGTCTATGGTCCGTGGGGTCGCCCTGACATGGCGGCTTATCTGTTCACGAAAGCCATCTTCGAAGAGCGTCCCATCGACGTCTTCAACCATGGGGACATGCGCCGCGACTTTACCTACATCGATGACATTACCCAGGCGCTCGTGGGCTTGATCGACGTGCTAGCTGAACCGACGAGCGACTTCGATGCCAGCCATCCCGATCCGAGCAGCAGCCCTACGGCGCCCTATCGCCTTTACAACATCGGCAATAATCAGCCCGAATCGCTCGAACACTTCATCGAAGTGCTCGAGACCTGTATCGGACGCAAAGCGCTGAAGAACTATCTCGATCTGCAACCGGGCGATGTGGTGGAGACCTATGCGGACATCAGCGATTTAGAACGCCACATCGGCTTTCGCCCCACGACCAGCATCGAACAAGGCTTGGCACATTTCGTGAATTGGTATCGCGCCTATCACTTGACCGTGTGAACCAAGAAGCGACGACCCACCGAAGGAACGATCGGCGACGGTCGTGCGAACTATTCACCAGCCCAATAGTCGACGACGAGCACCTTTTCCAGGTGTGGCTTGAGCGTGGCGCCAAAGGCCTTGTGAGCTGGATGCGGAAGGTAGGCATCGCGATCCGCCTCGCTCTTGAAGGTTAGCAAAAAACAGTGCGTGAAGCCATCTGACAATCCTTCAGGACTGTTGTCGGTGCCGTACTCAAAGGCAGCGATGGCCGGAATCTTGCTAGGCAGAGCTTTGAATTCAGCGATGATGTGCTGCACATCCTCCGTCGAGGCGGAGTCTTTAAACTGAAACATGACTACGTGTCGCAGCAGTTTGGCTTGCTTGTCGGCAGCCGTGGGGCGATCGCTCATGTTCAAGTAGACGGCTCCAGCAACAGCGAAGGCAATTGTTAAAACAAAGAATTTGGTGAATCGCGGACAGCAAGACATCTGGATGGCTTTCATTAAATGAACACGTTGGTCCCCCAGCGTGATTAAAGTAGCACGTTGGTCCCCCAACGTGATTGAGTCGACTTTCGGTGGAGTCCACCGAGCTGCGTTAATACTAGCGTTTTTCTTTTGCCAGTTGGCGGAAGTAGCCTTCAATGACTTCGCGATAGTGGCTGGGAAGCTCCTCCGTTAGCCGCTGCAATGACTCTTGACGCTGGGCGGGCGGAAGATTCCCCCAGCCCGAGCGGTCACCGTTGTCACGATTGTCCACGTCGCCTGGGCCACGACCACCAGCGATTTGGCTGTCGTCCATCGGCTTCATTTGAGCCGGTGAGGGCGAGCCGGATGGTTGCTGTTGCTGCTGCATCTGCTGTTGCATCTGCTCTTCAATTTTCTCGATGAGCTTATCGAGCTTATCAACAATTTGCTGCTCTTGGTCGCGGACTCGCGTCCCCGCACGCCCTAGATCCAGGCGACGATGAACGTCCTGCATGAGCCGAGCGACTTCATCCAAGCTGTCTTCGGCGAGCGGTTCGATGTCGGCAGCGATCAGCTTGCCAACGATTGCAAAGCGACTGGGAAGTTCGCTTTCCCGCTCCAGCAATAACTTCACATTGGCTAGGCACTCGTCCTTCTTCAGCAGATGGTGCTCTGCGGCGGCCCGATAGAACAATAAAGTAGCTGGATCACAGACGGTGGAGGTCTCCAAGCCGGAGAGCGATTCGAGCGATTCGTCGTATAACTTGCGCTGGCCGAAACTGCGACCGCAAGCCAACCGAACGGTGTCCTGCAGCCAGCCCGGTACGTCGCTGCTCAGCCATGTCAGCTTGCCAGGATAGACTGAGTCCGCCGTGGTGGAGCGCAATTGAGCATTCAATTCAGCGATGCGAGGCTCGATTAGCCCCCCGACATCGAGCAAGCGATCGAGCAGAGCGGGCCCCCGGTCGGCGCTCTCGGTTTCTTTCCAAAACAGCTCGACCTGCTGTCGCAATTCCGGCGAGGCAGCGTGCTGGTCAAGGAAGCTGAGCAATTGCTGTTCGTAGACAGCCACGTCGGGCCAATTCCACGATGCGGTCTTCTGAAGGCCATCGGCACCCGTGGCTTGCGGCACGGCCCGAGTGATTCGGTCGTCGTCGGCTGCTTGGGGGGCGGCAGCCGCCGCTGCCAGTTTCATGCTCAGCGACAACCACAAGGCAAACTGAATGGCGTGGGCGGTCTGGCGAAAACATCGTGTTGTGTCGCGCATACTCTTTAAACTCCAAATGCAAACCGAATCTCCCACCGAGGCTGCGATCGCCATACTGCGCAACTCGACCGTCTGGCGACGGTGGCTACCGAGGTAGGGTGGCTACCGAGCAAGAGTAGCTGCCGACGAGTACGAGGCGAAGCCTTTTAACGGGTAGTGAAAGAGATATAGTGCTCCCATTGTAGCTGGGAAAGGCGACTTTGGCCCGATCGCGGATGATCGGCAAGTAGGTTTTACGCCTTCCCGCGTGAGGATTCTAGCGGAAAATGCATGTCGGCTACCCCGGATTCCGCACTTTGCGTAAAAAAGTTCCTTTGGATTCGGTGCTAGCTCCCGTTGAGCTGCTTGGGCAAAGCGGTTAAACCTAACGGCTCATTGCGCGACCTCAACTTGTATAAGTATTATCCACATGAGATTTCTCCAGCTTGATAAGATTACTTTGTTGGAACCAGGGGCCAGAATCGAAGCCTATCGGACACTTAGGGCAAATGAAGACTACTTGCAGGACCATTTCCCGCGTTTCCCCGTCATGCCGGGCGTGCTGATGCTCGAAGCCCTGTTTCAAGCTGCGGCGATATTAGTGCGTGCAACCGAGGAATATCGTTCGGGTTTGGTGTTGCTTCGCGAAGCAAAAAACGTCAAATTTGCAGACTTCCTGCAGCCAGGACAAACCTTGAAGATCTCGGCACAGATTGTAAAGGCCGAAGGCCCCCAATTCGTGGTAAAAGCCACAGGCTTCAAGGGGGATACGACGGCCGTTTCCGGACGTTTGATCATCGACTGCCAACAGAACGTCGATGGACATCCGGACGTGATCGACCAATTGGCGGCTAAGTACATTCGAGATTTGGCCGAACAACTGCAGGGGGCCGCTATTGTGCGGCGTTAAGATAGCTATAATCTCCCACATTGCTGGGACTCGGGATTCTGTGGCTGACGCCCGGAATCGAGCACTCATTCGACTTTAGTAGGACAAAACAACGATGGCGAGTTCGGAAGAAGTATTCGAGAAGGTACAAGCGGCGCTGGTGGACGCATTGGGCGTTGAAGAGGACGAAGTGACTCCGGAAGCGACCATGGTCGGCGACTTGGGTGCCGAGTCGATCGACTTCCTAGATATCGTCTTCAAGCTGGAAAAAGCTTTTGCTATCAACATTCCGCGCGAAGAGCTGTTCCCAGATGACATTTTGACCAATGCGGAATATGTCAAGGATGGAAAAGTGACCGACCAAGGAATCGCCGAGCTCAAAGCGCGATTACCCTGGGCCAACCTAAGTCGCTTTGAAAGCAACCCGCGCGTGCAAGACTTCGGTAATTTGCTCACCGTCAACGATTTGTGCCGCTATGTCGAGAGAAAATTGTAGTCATGCGCTGGTTTTGGATCGATCGATTCGACAAGTTCGTCGTCGGCCAAGAAGCGGTTACGGTTAAGAACGTAACGCTCGGCGAAGAGCCGCTGGACGATTACCTACCGGGCTACCCACACTACCCCCATTCCCTGATTATCGAAGGAATGGCACAGACCGGCGGGCTTCTACTGGCTCAAATCCAGGAATTCCAACAACGCGTGGTGCTGGCCAAAGTAACCAAGGCGCTGTTTCACCGCATGGTTGGCCCCGGCGATCAGCTCCGCCTGACCGCGCGCGTCTTGAGTTTGCAGGACGATGGGGCCATCGTCCAAGGGAGCGTGGAAGTCGACGAGCAGCCACAAGCCGAAATGGAGCTGACGTTTGCTTTTCTCGATCAATCGTTCAGTGATAAACCATTTTTCATCCCAGGCGACCTTTGTCGTATTTTGCGGACGCTCAAGCTATTTGCTGTCGGCGTACATCCCGACGGCACACCCATCCAAATTCCGCAGCACATGCTCGACGGCGAGTACGAATTGCTAACCGGCGAAGTGACCTAGCGTTACTCATCGTCTGCCGGCGGCGGAGTGAACTTGGGTGCCGTCGGCTCGATTCGCTCGACCTCATCCGGGGTAAACTTCGGCTTTACTTGCGATGTGGGCTCGGGGCGGTCCCAGTCACGAAATTCGCGTTGGAAATCGTCCACCTTGCGACGCAAATCACGATAGGTACCTCCAAAATTGCGCGCAACATCTGGAAGCTTGCTGCCAAATAACATCAGCGCAATGATGCCGATGAGCAGCATTTCGGTGTAACCCAAGCTTGAAAACATGAGATTACTCTTTCGAGTCGTCTTCGAGCTTCTTGTCGTCGACGACAGGGTCTTTCATGCCAGCCTTGAATTCATTGGCGCTACGGCCAAGGTTTCGCATTAGACTGGGCAAGCGAGCGCTGCCGAAAATCAGGAGAGCGATGACCATGAAGATCATCAATTCTTGCATACCGAGACCAAACATTGCAAACACCAGTGTTAGGTAGAAATCAGGTGCTCGAAAGGGCGAAAGCGGGTCAGTCCCTCTCACCGTGAAAGTACTGCCGGAACCTCTGCCGAGCGATTTGGCTAGACACTATTCTAAAGCGGCGGTCGGTGGCCGTCAAACCGACCACCGAAATTGTTCTTGGTTCTTGGTGCTTGGTTCTTGGTGCTTGGTGCTTGGTGCTTGCGCGCTCAAGAAATGCGAATCAGGCGTATTGGCGTTAGCCAAATTTCCGACGCGATCATCCTCGGTCAATGCTTAAAACCCAGATTTTTCATGACCAGCAGCACCATCTAAGGAAGTTTGGTTTGAATCGAATCTTTGGCCTATGAATGAGCCCGAGCGAAAACGGTCATTTCGGCAATCATTGCTATCCGACCAATCAACCGGCAGAGCCGTCACGTTGCATACCGGCCAAGCCTTGTTTGCGTATTGGTCCGGACACTTTTCTGGCCTGCGCGCTAGTCGTGTCCTATATTTTCCGTAGCCTGAAATAGCCCAGCTCAACTCTTCTTTTTGCCTGCTACGACAGCGAATTGACGGTATCAACCATGAATCGAACTCCCGCCTCAGCATGCTGGCTAACTTGTACTTTGGCCATTGGTTTGGGAGCGTTGGCAGGCTGTTCCGACGAGCCTACGGCTACTCCGACTCCGCATGAAACCGCTGTCAGTTCGACGCACATGGGGGACAGCGATGGTGAAAATAGTGTTGAGCCGGGCCAGCTAACGGCAATGATCGGCAGCCTGGGGAGCACCATGCAAGATCCCTTGGGCTTGGATGCTTCCAGCCAATCGCTGCCAGAAGATCTGCGCGACCCGCTGCTCGCCAATCAAACAACAACCACGCCGTTTCCGGAACGAACCGACCCGTTTGAGTTCGGCAAAGGAGTCGTGTTTGACGTCCCCGCAGGTAGCGACAACGAGGCGCAGAACATCCGATTGTATGGTTTCGCCGGCGCGGATCAGCCCAAGGCGATTATCAACATTGACGGAAAAACGAAAATGCTCAGCGCGGGTGAGAAGTGGGGAGTGGTGGAAGTGCTGGAAGTATCCCCTCCCACCGTTCGCATCAAGGCCAACGGCATCGCGCGGGTATGGTCGCTGCTGGGACATCACGAGCAAAACGGCTTGTAACCAACCGCTCACGAGTCATGATCCTGCGTGTGTTTCGCGGTCAATGCGGCTACCATACCTCCCAGTTCGTGAACAGCTACGCCTTGGTTGACCAGCGCAAGCGGATTTAGCTGGGCGAACTGATGGCTACGCTTCCCATTCCATCAACCGTGACTGATGCCCAAACGGCCCCCCCACTCGGAAACCATTCAAAAAGGGGCTGGATGTGGTGTATACTTTGGGCGAATCGAGCACGTTGTCACTTCCAGCTCAGCACAGCGAGCCTTAGCACAGTGAGAAAGGACCTCCAGTGAACTCAGCGTCCCCCAATCCGCAGCCTACCGATAGAACGTCAGACAATGAAGCAAGTGGACATTGGGTCGAAGTTACTTTCGACTGCATGCCGTTGCGGTCTGTCCCGCGCGTCGATGTGCCACTCGACGCGTCGCCGAAACTGGCCGCCAAGATCCTGCGCGTCAAAACGGCCTTGGAAAAGCATGGCTCACTCAACAGCTACTACCTGCACAACGCCAAATGCATCTATCACCTTACCAACGATCCTCAACAGGGAATGATGGAATTCGAATTTGAAGGGGTGGTACTGACCGACGAACGAGACATGCAAGCCCGCAGTTGCGATCTGCTGGTCGCTCTTAAACGCGAGACGTGCAGTTGGCTCAATCAGTCGATCGTCGATTGGCTGGGCGAAACGGTGCGTCGCAATGTGCTGATCGATTTCAACCGCTACATCTCCCAAGGGGATCTTTCGAAGACGCTCGAGCGCATCGAGCAGACGCAGCACGCCAGCGATGAAGCGGGCGGCTTTGTCGGCATGTACTTGTAATGTGCCCCGACGCTCCGCCGTCGGAAATGAATGTGGCCCGACGCTCCGCCGTCGGACGGAAATGAATTTGCCCAGACGCTCCGCCGTCGGAATTGCATTTCCGCACGCAGCTAGCCCCTCGTCGCCACTCTAAATCAACTCTGCAGCGCGCTCTGGAGTCAACACGATCTCATTGCCGCTCGCATCGAGCTTACGGCGGCGGCGGCGTTTGATTTTCGCGTTGCTCCACTCCTTGGTAATCGTCTCGAAGACCTCCGGGGATTCATAGCGCACCACGTTCTTACCTTCGGGAATTGGGCCAATCAGACCCCGAAAGACAGGCAAACCGCGCAAAGCGAGGTCAGCACTGCTGTCGTCGACGCCAATCTGCGAGTGCAATTGGAAGATCGGTTCCGACGATGGAAAGTCGCGGACGCGAATACTGCCGTCACTAGCTCGGGTCACAATGCGAAACGTATCTTTTTTGCTCATGAGTCTACAAGTCTCCACGGATGTTGGGGCTGTTTTACTCCGGCAGCACGTTGCCAGTGGCAGGCAATGGAGTGGCCTGATGCATTGTCAATCATAAAAAAAGGGGGTTCGCCGAAGTGGACGAGGTTACGAGGCCGCTTGAATCGTTAGCCGTTAACGACTCGGAATACGTTATGAGACTCGTAACCTCGTCCACTACAATCAACCCCAAAATCTACTGTGGACAGAGCACTAGCTGGTGCATGGGAGCGTATTTAGCTAGCATCGGCCATTTCGAGTGCTGGGCATGGGCGGTTTTCGTAGCCCCCGCGCGATGCAAAAATCAGGGACAATAGCCACACCCCCATTTGGGCCATTCGCTTCATTTCATCGATACAATCCGGAAAAATGGCCCTCGTTTGGAACTTGCAGGAGCCAGTAGTCATCAGAGAAACATGGCGTTTCGTTGACAGTTGGTGGAGTGGAATTAGAATCGAGATTGCTTTTTCCCCAATTGCCACATCTTATCCATCCGTCAAGTTTTCCCATTCCGACGATATTGCTAAGTTTTGGCACGAAAAAACGGTCCCCAGACGGACTGGGGTAGCACAACCAATCGGTGGCAGCCTCTCCTCCATAGTCATCAGCAGCGATACGATTTTAAGGACGTTGAAAAGTGAAATCACGCAAACCTGCCAAGGTATCTAAGAAATCCCGACGCGCCGACCGGCACCGCAAATCCCTGAGTGGTGCGCTGCGCTTGTTCGAGACCTTGGAAGACCGCAAGCTGCTAACCGTAGCGCCCTGGAGCGATGGACTCTACTACCCTCCCACGTTAGCGACTACTGGATTGCTACGAGTCGGGACGTCGGTTGCCGATATCAAAGCCATCAGCGCAGTGCAGTATGGCAACGCGGCACCACCGAGCGGCATGTCCGGGGAGGGCACACAGCCCTTCATCAATACGCTCGAAGTGGAACCCAACAACAACGCCAGTCAAGCTCAGTTTATCAATTTAGGAACGGGTCCTGGCCAGAGCGACGGCGTGACTGTTGTTGGCTCACTGCCACTGCCTAGCGCCGCGCCAGGGCTTGGCTTGGATGAAGACTACTATGCCTTCGATTTGCGTATTGGCGACATTCTCGATGCGCGGGTCGATGGCACATTGAATGCCGTTTTCGATCTTTCCATTCAGAACGCTAACCGGCAAGAGGTTCTAGGTTCGAGCATCTCGATGTCGAGTGTCGGCGTTTACCCTGCCAGTAGCCCGCTTAGTTTGACCGGGACTCCCAACGCCGATTTGGCGTTCGTAGTGCCTCAAACGGGCCGCTATTATGCGCGAGTCAGCGACGGTGACTCAGCCTACTCACTCACGATGCGGGTGCGCCGCCCGGTGCTGGAGTCGGAAGCGGTTGGGACCAAACAGAAGATCTTTCTTGACTTCGACGGCGCGTTCGTGCGACGCGAGGTTTTTGGGGCTGGGACACCGGGAACAGCGCGTCTATCGCCACTTTCAAGTTTCCTTACTGGCTGGGGGCTTTCAGCCGCCGACGAGAATCGCATTATCGATCGAGTGGTCGCCGAGTTCACTCAGCAATTTAATTCCAATAGCTCCATTTCGGTTCTGGGTTTTAACGGGGACTACAACGCCACCGCTGCACCAGGCCAGTTCGGCGTTGAAATCCTTAATAGTCGTGACAACCCCGATGTGTTTGGCCAGCCGAATGTTACGCGCTTGATCATCGGTGGCACGGTGGGTGAGTTTGGATTCAGTACTATAGGACTGGCGCAGAGTATCGACGTAGGGAATTTTGCGACCTCGGAGACTGCCGTAATACTTCTGGATGGCATCCAATCTGATTTCGTCGACTTCGTGCCTCGCGCGGCCAACAAGTCGGCTGAAGATGTGATTGTCAAAGCGATTGCCAATGTGGCAGTGCACGAACTGGGGCACCTGACCGGTGCCTGGCATACCAACAATGCGAATGCATTGAAGCAGATCATGGACTCTGGCGGAACGCTCGCTGCCAACTCCGGCTTGCTTGGGGCAGGCGCGGATGGCATTTTTGGCACCGCGGATGACGTAGTCCCTGGCTTCGGCACCGATGCCTATGCTTTGGGGGCAGGCGTTTTCGGCATGCAGAATAGTGCCGTGCTGATGGCCTATGGTCTCGCGACCGGAACCGCCGGAGGCGCTGTGATCAAGGGGAATGTTTATCAAGACACGAATTCCAATCGAGTGCGCGACGCAGGCGACCTGCCGCTGGTCTCGGTGGTGATCTACAACGACGCCAATAACAACGCCAAACGCGACGCGGGCGAGCTGAGCACCGCTACCGATGTCAATGGCAATTATCAAATGACTGTGCCAGCCGGCGTGTACACCCTGCGCGAATTGACACCGGCCGGGCAAAAGCTGGTCTCGCCCGCAAGCCTTACCCATGTCGTTAGCGTGACCAACAACCAAACGGTAGCCGGACGCGATTTCATTAATGAAAAAGTCAATCCGGTCGCCACGGGATACAAATGGAATGACTTCAATGGCAATGGCATTCGCGATATTGGCGAGCCCGGCATTAAAGATGTCTATATCTATGTCGACTTGGACTTGGATGGCCGCATCGACATCGGCGAACCGGCTGCGAAAACCAACGCCGATGGATCGTACAAGCTCACCTTCCCCGGGCCGGGCATGTACTCCGTTAAAGAAGTACTGGAGCCCGGCTTCACGCAGACCTTGCCTGGAGCGGCTGCTGGATTTCAATACGTCGTCACTCTCACCGGCAATCCAACGACCGACGCGGCAAGTCTATCGGGATTGAACTTTGGCAACAACATCACGGTCGACTACGGCGACGCACCAGCGACTTATGGTATTGCATCGAGCGGCTTCAAATCGGGATTAACTTTAGGGACTCTGTGGGACTCGGAAGCAGCATCTCTATTCTCGCCCGACGCTCGAGGCGACGACAACGACAAAATCGACGATGAAGATGGCATCGATCTGAGTACGGTTCGCCCGCTCATTGCCGGCAGCAGTAACAACCCGATCACGGTAATGACCACCAACACGACCGGTCAGACCGCCTACTTGCAGGCTTGGATCGACTTCAATGGCAACGGTGTCTTCACCGATCCAGGTGAACAGGTTGTTACCAATCAGCCTGTAGCCGGAACCGCTTTGCCGCCCTTTAATGTCTCGGTGCCTGCCACGGCGACCATAGGCAACACGTTCGCCCGTCTGCGACTGAGTACCGCTCAAAATATTGGACCAACAGGTCAGTCGATCGATGGGGAAGTCGAAGACTACGCCATTGCCATTCGTCCCGACTCCTCAAGTCTGGCCATCGACGATACGGCCACGGTCCGTCGCAATTCGGTACTCAATCCAATCGATGTGTTGGCCAACGACATTCGCATTGGCAACGAAACGCTGGAGGTGGTCAATGTCAGCGGCTCTGCGGCTGGTGGCTTGGTTACCTTTACTCCCACGGGAGTCTTATATACGCCACCGGCAGGTTTTATCGGCACCGATACGTTTACCTATCAAGCGCGCACTTCTTCGGGAGAAATCTACCCTGCTGCCACCGTCACGGTGACAGTCGCGCTGTTCTTTGACAATCCCTTTGCTATTGATGACAGTTTCGATGTCCCCACCAATGCGATCGATTTCCCGCTGAATGTTGTGGCCAACGACATTGAAGGAGAAAACGGTGCGCTGTCGATCGTCTCGGTGACACAACCCGACAAAGGCGGAAACCTATCGATCGCCACCGGCAACAAATCGCTGCGTTACACGCCCAGCCGTGACTTTGGGGGGACCGAGTTCTTCACCTACACCGTCTCCGACGCCGCCGGCAAAACCTCGATCGCCCGGGGGACGATTCACACGCTGCCTGGCGATCGCACCGATGACAAGTTGCAGATTCGCCTGGTCGCGACCGACTTGGCAGGCAATCCCATCGCACGAATTCAGCAAGGACAGCAGTTTAAGGTCGACATGTACGTCGACGACCTGCGTTACCATGTCAATGACCCGCTCAAGGGCACGGATCCACCCAATCCCAGCCCAACATTGGACGCCGGCGTATTTGCCGCCTACACCGACTTGCTCTACAACTTGCAATTGGTTTCAACGGTGGCGGCAAATTCCAGCACGCCGAGCGGATTTAACTTTGCGGTCAACTTCTTCAATAACTACCAAAATGGCTTGACCGGCGATGCCGCGATCCCCGGTATCATCGACGAATTGGGAGCGTTCTTTGATGGCAGCACCATGAATCGCCCCGACCCGGTACGATTGGCATCGGTGACGTTCCAAGCCAAAACACCCGGGATCGCGCGTTTCTTGGCTGATCCCGCCGATGCGAATCCAGCTTCCAACTCAATATTGTTTGATACTTCCGCCACCCCAGTACCCGCAGATCAAGTCCGCTACTTGGGAGCGGACATTGAGATTGTCGGCGATGGCGTGGTCTTCCCAGCCGCCGTTGATGATAGTCCCAGCGCCGTCGTGCCTGCCAACGCCGTGCAGTTTCCGATCGACGTGTTGGCCAATGACCTGCCTGGATCGTCTGGCCCACTGACGCTCAAGCCGACCGGATTGGGCTCGCCACTCAACGGGACGGTTGTCGTCAGTGGCAATCGAGTCCTATATACACCTCGCCTGGGCTTCACCGGTTCCGATCAGTTTACCTACACTGCGGTCGATACGGTGGGGAACGAAAGCATTGCGAAGGTGACACTCAAGGTGGGCAATAATACGGCCGCCGATGACATTGTATCGCTGCCGCTACGAGTCACCGATCTAAGTGGTGCACCGATCACACAAGTCAGTGTCGGGCAGCAGTTCCAATTGCGTGGCTACGTGCAGGATCTCCGCACCACGGGCTCGGACTTGGGAGTATTTGCCGCCTACCAAGACGTGATCTATTCGTCCGCATTGACCAGCCCTGTGTCGAGCACCACCAACCCACTAGGCTTCCAGGTAACTTTCGGACCGAACTACCAACGCGTTCTTGAAGGAGACGTGCTGACACGCGGCCTATTCAATGAGATTGGAGCCGTGGCGACCTCCGATACCCCGACAAACTATGGAACGACTGAGCAGTTGTTGTTCACGATCACGCTGACGGCCAACGCGCTCGGCAATGCGACTTTTGTTGGCGACCCTGCCGACATCTCACCGCTGCACGACACGCTGACTTTCCAACCAGTCACCCCCGTCCCATTTGGCCAAGTTCGCTTTGGCCTGGCTTCGGTCAACATCGTGGGAGTAACGACTTTCGGTGGAGCGGGCGGCGAGTTCACCAACAACAATAGCCCGCTCGATGTCAATGCAGACGGCTTTGTTTCACCCATTGATGCCTTGGTTATTATCAACGCACTCAACTCTGGTGGCGCTCGTTCGTTGATGAGTGGTTTGGGCGGCGAAGGGGAAGGGGCCAACCGCTTCTTCATCGATACCAACGGCGATGGATTTCTCAGCCCCATGGATGTGCTCGGCGTCATCAACTACCTCAATACGAATTCTGGTCAAGGAGCTGTCGGTGAGGGCGAGGGGAGTCGTTCGAGCGAACCCCTTGCGGCTAGCGATGCCGTCTACTCCGATGATCTGTTTGACGATGGAGTCGATGAACTGATCGGACAACTTGCACCTGACATCGAGCAGACGTGGAAGAAGCAAAGGGTGTAGGCCGCTAGAATCCATTTGACAATACGAAAACGGCCTCGCAGTGAAATCACTCCGAGGCCGTTTGACTTTTTACGCGATTGCAGTTGCTAGCGGGGGTTTGCTACCTACGCAATTCATTTTCCGCCGGAAACCGAACGCGGAGCTTAGAAGTTATACAATGCTCCGATGTTCAAGCCGTGCAAGACGAGGCAACTGCTGGTGTCGTAGTTGACCACATCGTTGTAGTTGGCAAACGTCGAACGAACGTTGTCAGGCGATGTCGCTACACCCTGAACAATCACGGCCCGGTAGCCGGCCGTTGCGGTCCAATTGGGTGACAGGCGAAATCCCAAGCCGGTGCCGATCTCGCTCAAGAAGGCAACATTGTTCTTCGATACGTCGAAGTCGTAATCGCCTCCGTTGCCTGGATTGGCAGGCGTCCGTGTATCGTTCAAGACAGCGTTTTGAGCATCGGTTCCCAATCTCGTTAGCAAGCGGGAGTGGTTGTTGTAAATACCAACTTTACCCATGCCATACAAGTTGACGCGCCGTCCCAGGCAGTAGTTAGCTTGGCTGCCCATCTGGAAACCAAACAAGTCGTTGGTCGTGTTGGCGTTGTAATATAAGTCGTCAGCCGCTCGAGTGACCATGGTATCGTTTAGACTTGCCGCATAGAGCAAATTGTCCGAGAAGTGGAAGTAGCGGAAGCCACCCAGCCACATCAAGTTCAAACGGCTGCCACAAGTCGGACCTGTTAGGCAACATGGCCCAGTGGCGTAACGGCTCGCACCGCCCCCGCAGGAACCGCAGCCAGCGCCACCACATGATCCACACGCCCCACCAGTGCCGGAGAACATTGACCCGGCGGGCGACATGTTGAAGCTGCGGGCTGCACCACCCATTGCAAAGCCGAGTAGGTTGACTTCCGCGCTGTGATAGGTGCTCGATCGAAGCAACTTATGTGCACGGGCGTTATTGTACCAGTCTGCAACGTTGTACGGCGTTCCCGGCATGGCTGGCGTGTTGGGCATTGCCGGTGGGCCGGAGGAACCTATAATTGCCGGCGTATCGGGCATTTGCATGTAGGTAAATGGGATCCGTGTCCGGAGATCGCCCGGCATTCCCGTTGCCAGCTTGCACTGCTCGGTAGGGTACAGGCCCCAGTAGGTGGCCTGTATGGCATTCTTGCCACAGTTGAAATAGCGACCGACGCTGCCCTGAAAACCACCTGCGACCGGCATACGAGCACTCTGTGTGGTGATCAAGTCGGCGTTGTAGTCGGTTCCACTTAGGCTGAGTGGTACATCGTGACTGTCAATGCGCTGGAATATCAGAGCGCTTGCCCCAAAGAACCAGGGCTTGGCACCATATGGCAATCCGCCTAAATTCGCGGCTCCCAAGCCTCCACCGATTGGCGTTCCAAAGAACTGGCTGTTGCCTGCATACGCATTGCCTCCGAAATAACTGGGACCGACGGCGTTGCCAGCCGGTGCTTGACCGTAGCTGCTGGCGCTTGGGGCCACCATCTGTTGGTAGCCACTACCGATCGGAGTTTGGTGTGGCGATTGGCAGCTCATGCAACCTGGGGCCGCCATGGAAACTTGTGGCCCCATGTTCTGCGAGGGTGGTTGGGCCATCGGAGCAGGCGCAGGGACCGGTTCCGTCGCTGCTTGCCCGTAGACCGCATCCGAGGGGACTTGAGCGGCGACCATCTGAAATGGCGTCGCTTGTTGTTGATATTGCTGCGGAGCTTGGTACTGTTGCGCAGCTTGATATTGCTGCGGAACTTGGTATTGCTGCGGAACTTGATATTGCTGCGGAACTTGATATTGCTGCGGAACTTGGGGCAAGTTCTGAAGCATGCTTCCCACCTGCGGTTGCTGCTGCACCGGATAGGAACTAGGTCCAAAGTTGTTGTAAGCGTTTGGATATTGTCCGAACGCAGTAGTCGATCCTATCCAACCCAAGCTCAATGCCAGGGCTGCGAGCCATGATTTTCTCACTGCAAACCTCCTTGCGAAATTCGTCAATCCCTTGACTTGGGCTATTCCATGCCCGAAAAGCAGTTGTTAGCTTCCCAAGTCATCGAGACATCGTGTCTCGAGCGTAGGTAAAGGGTGGTTGGAAGAGACTTGGTTGCTAGCACTAGCTCCCACTGGGTAGTCGACTTCCTCCCGCCTAACGCATCGGCACTTAGCGAGTCAGCCGAACAGGCATAGGGGCGTTCCAAACTTGCTTTTTGAAAACGGCCATGGGAGAAAAAGCACTTTTACATCAAGTTGCCCAACAGGCAAAAATCCCTGCGTATTCCCAATCTGGACATTCGTTAAAGTTTGGCAAATTTTGGACCGCAACTCGTAGCTACCGTCGCCAGACGGTAGTCTTCAAGCTTCGATTCTCTCGGCCGCACGCCGGCTTGCCCGGCATGAGCCAAAGTTTTTGAAGCAAGAAACGGTTCTGCGAGCGCAAAAAAACGTCCCGCCGCCCCGCTCGACGCCTATGGGTCGAGCGGGGGGGAGAGAGAACGCACGGGCTGATTACCAACAAAACTGATTCACCAGCGAGCAAGCTCGCTGGGTTCTAAGCACCTGAGGTCTAAAAACGAAAGCAGGGGCGATATCCATTGGCGGACATGCCCCTGTGTGTTGCTTTGCGCTAAGCAATCGAAGCCCCTACGGCGTCGAGTCGCTAATCCGCCTTGACCACGCTCGTGGCAGCGTTCTTGGTCAACTGGCTGAATTGGAGCGGAATGCGTATAGGCTCATCAACCAAGTCGGTTTTGAGCAGAATCTCGCCGACGATTACCCCATCAGAAGCCTGCGGATCTGGGATGATCACCAAATTCAGCAGGTGAGCCGGCTTGGCCGATTCGCTCGTCTCCACGCGGATTTCCGCTTGTTCGGAGGTAATAGCGATGATTCGAAACGGGCTGCGAGCCTTAACGACTAAGCGCTGCGGGATCGGCTCGCCAGTCGAGACGGTTCCCAACGCTAGAGCGTGAGGACTGACCTGGACCGGTGGCTGGACGCTGGCAATAAATCGAATGGGAACCGTAGTCAAGTTGCGGTCGTTGGTCTTTAGCAACAACTGGTTCTGTAGAATGCCCAACGGAGCATCAGCCGAAAGGCTTGCGGATATTTTGTAGCTAACCCGCCCCCCGGCCCGCGAGATTTCTTCAAATTGGACATCCACGAATTCGCTTGGACTTTCGGCCCCCAGCAAAGACCAGTCGTTGCGACCGGCGTAATCGAGCGTTACGTCAATAGCCTTCGGCTCACCGACGGGAACTTCGCCAAAATTGGCTTCGCCTGGATTGAGCACAACGTCGCTACGGATGTAGCCTTTGACGTTGAGTTGCAACTCGGTGAATACTGGTTTGTCGATCGTGACCGTCAGGGTAGCGGCTTTCTTACCGGTAAAGGTGCCGGTATTGAAGCGAGCTAAGATCGAACCGGTTTCCCCTGGCTTGATCCACTCGGTCTCCACGATCGGCGTCGTGCAACCACAACTCGCTCGGATAGAGCTTATGTGCATATCGCTACTGTGGTTATTTTTAACGTAAAAGCGGTGCTCGGTATTGGCAGCTCGGGCGACAGTACCAAAGTCATGCATGCGCGCCTCGGGCGCGATCTGTTGTGCTTCAACGGGGCCATGCCACATAGAAACTGCGGCGACAAAAGCCGCAAAGCATAAGGACGTTGCTTTTTGGGCCCCGCTGCACAATGGGCCTGTGCATAAGAAAACGAAAGGACGCATGGTGCCAAACCTCCAGGATTGATTGGGAAGCTCATTGACCGTTGATGCAAAGAACGGCATCGGTGGGAAAGTTTGGAGCGGACCCTTTCCGACGCTCGATTTGCGGGCAAGAGCGCAATTTGAGTTGTTTTCTATTATCATAGAGAATCTGGCTAGAAAGCCAACTTCATTTTGAAAAAGACTCAAGCTGCCCCATTGCGGCCATGCGTTTTAAGCAATTTCCGTGCAAACAAAAAAAGCGGCCGGTTCAGCCTCCATGGCAAACCGACCGCCTTTTGCTTAACTCCACCAGATCATCATCCGGACGGTGGAAGGTCATATTTTACCGAACCGAAAAGTTCGCTAGTTTTTCTTGGGCAGTGCGACACTTGTGTCGGATCATCGCCGGTAAAGTTCTGTTTCCCAGTCCGAACCGGCACCGCTGAGTCGGGCCATTAGACCTGACTCAGCCGACGTGCCGTAGTCGAATTGGAGCCGGTTTGACTAGCAACCGCATCCGCAATCAGCGGCCGCTACACATCCACAACCAGTGCTGCAAGCGTTGCTGCCGAGACGCGATCCGATGTTTCGCAGACGGTTCAGCAGACCTGGGCGGCGAGCTGGTACGCAGCACGAGCCACAGGGGTCGACGCAGCAGCCACAGCTAACGGTTACAGGAACTTGCTCGCAAACCGTACGAGGAACACAAACGGTTACTTCGTAAGGAACGCAAACTGGAACTCGCTTGCAGACGGTGATCGTCTTTTGTTCGCATACTGGAACGCAAACGGTGTAAGGAACTTGGCGGCAAACGTTTTCGCAAACATAGCTGCACACGGTGTAGCACTGAGTCTTGCACTCAGGAACCATCGTGCAGGTAGTGTAGCAAACGTCTTTGGTGCATTGTTCGCAAACCCACTTGGTTACGCAGTACTTGACAGTGCGAGTACGGCACTCAGGAACCATCTTGCAAGTGGTGTAGTTTACCGTGCGGCTACGTGGCTCGCAGACCATTCTGCAAGTCGTGTAGTTCACAGTGCGCTGACGGCACTCGGGTACCATTTTGCAAGTGGTGTAGTTGACGGTACGGCTACGTGGCTCGCAGACAGTGCGGCAAACGTTGTAGGTGACCGTGCGGCTACGGCACTCAGGTACCATGCGGCAAGTGGTGTAGTTGACGGTGCGGCTACGGCACTCAGGAACCATGCAGCAAACGGTGTAAGGAACCGTTTCCGTTACGCAGCTACGCTCGTAACGTGTGCAATTGATTTCTTTCGTTTCGCAGGTTGGAACCCACACCTTCTTGCACACGGTGCGCGGTGGGCACTGTATACACTCAGTGTGACACGAACCTGGGCAGTAAACGCAACGGCACTGCGAAGCATCCCACACCCACGAACCTGGTGTGCGAACAACGCGACGCTGAATCGGACCAGCGACTTCTTCCGATACGGTATCCCAATGGCCACCGTTAACTTGCACTGTCTTTGTGTAGTTGACGGGCGTGGTAACGTAGCGAACGACTTCGCGAGTTCGTGTTTCATGCTTAGGAACCATGACCGTGTAGTTGACTACGCGGCTATGGGACTCTTGCACTGGGGTCATAACTGTGTAGTTGATGACTTTTTCACAAGTTTCAACGACCGGCTTGCGAACGGTGTAGTTGATAACCTTGCAGTGAGTCTCGTGTACAGGTGTCATGACCGTGTAGTTGATGACCTTGCTACAGGTCTCATAAACAGGCTTCTTGACCGTGTAGTTGATGACCTTGCAGTGAGTTTCGTACACAGGCTTGCAGACCGTGTAGTTGATCTCACGTGAGCAAACCTCAGTTACTGGACGGCGTACGTTGTAGGTAACCTGACGAGTTTGAGTCGAATATACCGGCCGATTGACCGTGTAAGTCCGAGTCTTGGTCTCGTAAACAGGCTTGCGCACAACAGAATTTACCGTGCGATAACGTGTTTCACGCTGCATCCGAGTCACATTGACTACCTTGTCTTCGGTAACCGTTTGGTACTCAGTTCGCGTCCGCTGTTGGGTCTGCTGCTCGTATACTGTTCGACGAACCGTTTTCATCACAGTGTGCGTGGCCGGCCCAACGCCATCTGAGACGGCGCTTCCGCAACCATCATAACACGCCGCGCCGCAATAGGCGGCGTCGGCTTTACCAGACGTGAATGCTACTAGAGCAATCAACGCTGCTGGCAATAAAATCAACTTTCTCATCTCCCGTGCTCCTTGGAAAACTTGTGACGTTCTGCTTAACTGGATGGTGTCTGGTTTGGGCACCAGTTTGCCCGTGGTGTTGAACCGACTCGACCGCTCGCCCTGTTTCCAACTTCAGCCACTACAAATGAGCTACTACCATCTAACCGCCGATTGTTCCTCCCGAACGTTTGGCGATTAGCTAGGAGCTACGGACTGAAAAGTTTGCACAAAACGCGCAGAGTCTGCTCTAAGCACTGACTTCATCGTCAATCACGCAATTGTTGAACAGGCAATTTGGGACGGATTGCGAAAGTGGGGTATTTACATCAAGTTGCAGTGTCGAGCGTAACGGGCTTGCCAAATCTAACGGCTGTATCGATTGCGCGCATGACTCGCAGGTAATTCTCGCCAACAACCTTTCGATACCGAATCGCTTATACTTCTTTTCTATGAACACTCCCAACACTCCCCCCGAACCACATCTCGCAACCGGCGACATACCTACCGTCCGCGCGGGTACGATTCCTCCGGCCACGGCTAGCCGACTTGGGTTATACCTGCGCGAGCTGCAACACTTCTTGCGCGGAGGCACGGAGACGATCAAGAGCACCGCTCTGGGGCGGCGACTAGGGCTGAGTGATTCCCAGATCCGTCGCGACCTGGCCCTGTTTGGAGAATTCGGCAAACGTGGAGTTGGCTACAACGTCGCCGGACTTGTCGGCGCCCTGCGTAAAGCACTCGGGACCGACGGACAGTGGAATACCGTGCTGATTGGTCTCGGGAACCTCGGCAACGCCCTGGTGCGCTACCGAGGCTTCCAACAACAGGGCTTCGTGCTGCGAGCCATCTTCGAAGCCGAAGCAGCCAAATTCGGTGCCAACTTGACCGACACCCACATCAATGGAGTCCCAGTCTATGACGTCCAACGCCTGGAGGAACTGCTTCCCGGCCTCAATGTCCAAATGGCCATTTTGGCGGTCCCCACCACAGCAGCTCAGGGGCTGGTCAATCGCCTGGCCGACCTCGGTATCAGCGGTATCCTGAACTTTGCCCCTGTCAGTTTGTCTATTCCGGATAGCGTGCAATCGGTCGACGTCGACCTGGCCGTCGAGCTCCAACGGCTCGCCTTTGCCGTCGTCAACGCCGCACCACGTTAATGCGTCCCGACGCTCCGACGTCGGATTCCCATCCCCCCGCCCCCTCTTCAACCACTCCAAACCTTAAAACTTCCCTGCATCTTCCGAACCGCTGTTGTCAATTTGTAGGGATCAAGCTAAATTCTAGGCTACAAGAGCTAAGGTCTCTCAAGCGACCATAGTTTGCCCGGTGGTGTAATGGTAACACTAGTGATTTTGGTTCACTCATTCATGGTTCGAGTCCATGCCGGGTAGTTTTTCTCTGGTTGCGGTCTTTCTAAAGTAACAAGGCAACTGGACTTCTGAAGATTGCATCGATGATGCGAAGTTCCATTTCGGACTTTCTTGCCGCCACCGCTTTCGTCGCGTTGATCGTGTGGACTGGTTCGCCTGCAACTCAGCATGGCCTCGCCCGTTTTGTTGCCTCCCTCGTGCTTGTTGCATGCTATTCAGCATTGAGTCGACGGCCGAATTGGGATATCCGGGCTCCGGTAGCGTCCGTCCTCGCCTACTTTGCCATGAGCCTAATCTGCTGGTGGGCGGCAATTTGGATTGGTTACTTTAAGCACGTTCCATCGCAAAAACTGCAGCCCTTTTTTGAGGACGGGCTCGTCGTCGAGGGAGTGCTTTTTCCAATCGGATATTTCGTAGTTTATTCGCCAATAGTTGCCGCAGTCGGGGCCATTGCCTCTTCGACTACACTCGCAATTGCAAGCAGGTTCTTTGGGGCACTTAACAGCAGGTAACTGTCCAATGCAACGAAAATCCGATTGGATGACGTTGAGTTTTTCGTCATAGGTAAACTCGATCATTCCACAAACCAAAAGGCGTCCGGTAGACCCAAGGACTTAGCAGACATTGGCCGCTGGCAACCCCTTGCGTTCGTAATGCCGCCTGCTGTTTCGCCTTCTTCGTTGGAATGCTTGGTCCGTTGACAGCGTTAGTCGCCGCGCCAGGAGAATGCGGCATGGTTCAATTCCGAGTCGCAATCGTCAGGAATACCGAAGTCGTCTACTCGACCGTCTTGCTCGACGCAATTCCTGCTCCAATAACCGGCGTTCTCGGCGATTATCAATCAGTCTGGACGCCTCTTACCGTCCCTGGCGATAATTGGTTGACGGTTACCCACTGTCCCACTCGCCGCGCTATCAATCCGCCAGGCAAATTCGCGTACCCCTCGTCGAGTTGTCCATTCAGTAGCTCGCGCAGCTTCTCCCAATGCCCGCGCGACATGGCTTGCAGCGGCCAACCGCGCTCCTGCCATACGCGCACCAGCCCTGAATGCACCACAGGCCAAGGGCAGGGGAGCTTCTCCAGAGTTGGCAACCACAGCTCGTTTGAGACTCCGAGCCCCGTCAAACCAGAACTGGCTGCCATTTCGTCCTGCATTAATTTAATTCTCCGCAGATAGTCCGCAGACAATTCGCGCAGTGCGTCCACCGACTCCTCGGCCAACTCCGAAAATGTTAACAATCGCTGGTCGAGTGAATCACCAAAACGCGCGCGCAGCTCAGGCAACAGGGCTTGCCGCAAGTAGTTCCGCTGGTATTTCACGTCAGCATTGCTGCTATCTATGCGGAAGTCTTGCCCCAACTCCTCCAAGTACGCCTCGATCTGTTGCCGCCAACAGCCCAGCAACGGTCGGACTAGTACCAGCTCTGGTCCCAAGCTTCGCGTTAGCGACGGACCGGCTACTCCCGACAGCCCCGTTCCCCGAAAGAGATTGTGCAATATCGTTTCGACTCGATCATCGGCCGTGTGGGCCGTAAGCACGTAACGCGCACCGCATTGGTAGGCAGTTTGCGTAAGAAAGTTGTAACGCAGATTGCGCGCGTTTTCTTCGGTTCTTGAGCGGTTGGTGTCGGTTGTTGGGGAGTGCGTTTGCGCGGCCCGTGCCGTAACAGCGCGGTGCTCGTTACGGCCTACTTCCAGAGGGACATCCAGGCGCCGACACAGCTCGGCGACGAAGGCTTCGTCCGCGTCGCTCTCGGCACCGCGCCAGCCGTGATTGAAGTGAGCGGCTTGAATCTGACCTTCAATACGATTCGGCTGAGTTGCCGCTAGTCGAACCATGGCCTGTAGCAGCGCAACGCTATCGGCCCCACCACTCACAGCCACCAACACGCGCGTCCCGCGCCAGCGCTCTCTCGACCACTTGGCATCGATCTCGTCTTCAAGTGAATGCATGCTCGGGTGCTCTACTTGAATTGCCAATGCTCGTCAAAGAAACCAGCATCAACAATCTTCCCGGGCAGTTCGCTCGTCGCCCCGTCGGTAACGTCGATGACCGCCCAATCCGGCAGCATGGGGACTTGCCGCGCATTGTTCAACTGCGCGTACTCTCGAAAAGTAAAACCGCTGTTAATCACGACATAGGACTGTGGAGCCAATGGCATGGGATAGATCATGGCCAGCACATGCGTCTTGGCAGAATAGCTTTTGCCGTTAACGAACAACTTCTCGTCATCCCACTCGACCGGTAGTTTGTCGATCCAACTGGCCAGAATTAGATTGGTGCTTGGCGTACCGAACAGCACCACATTTTTCTGCAATTCGACTGGTGCCCCCCCTTCGAAATCGCTCACCGGCGGATCGCCACGGAATTGACGCTGCCATTCGCTGGCCGCGTGCCTGAACTCGGCAGTTGCCCACTCGTCGACTGGCGTCTTCTTTGCATCGGAAGCCTTTGGCGGCGAGCTTGGCATCATGTTAAACGCATCCATGAACGCATCGTCGATCGGCCCTTGCAAGCCGGGCCGCTTGCGCATGGCCGTCGCTAGCTCGAACTCGGTCGAATGATCCAGCCCCCACTCCCCGCCCGAGTCTTTCAAGAGCCTCAACGGCTGGCCTGCATTGGGCCAATCGCTGGCCACCTGCAACACTTGTCCATCAATTCTCAGCTCGGCAATCGGCTCCTGCGGCGCATCCACAGCAGTCGTGTCGGCCGCATCATTTTCTACCTCGGGGAATTGCAGTTTCAAATGCGTTACCCCTTTTGTAGTGAGTTCGATGCGATTGTCCGCTTCAAACCACTCCCCCTGTACGCGCGATTCCTGCCAATGCTCTTCGAGCCCCTCGATCGACAGCCACCCCAGCTCGTGATATCGCAGCATATAGGTCGTCAAGTCAACTTTGCGCGGCAAACGCGGCTTGCCATCCTGCAATGCATCGCTCAAAAACTGCTCGATCTCAATTTTCGAATCGGCATGAATACTGTGCTCGGCATCGGGGCCGATCACATGCGGGAGCTTCATGCCACGCGCAGCGAAGGCGGCCTCCATCACATCAGCGGCTTGCTTTTGCCGATCCTTTTCGCCACTATAAGCAACCGTGGGAACAGCTCGCAAATTGTTAGTCCAGTCGGGGCAATCGTACCAATGCAACAGCAACTGCTGGAAATTGGTTGGGTGGATCTCCTCGTGCTGAAAGACTCGTAGGAACTCAGTCGTTTCACTGAAGCCAGCTCCTGGACTGGCGGCGGCCCACAAGTTGGGATAATGTACGGCCAATTGCCAACAGCCAGCTCCCCCCATGGAAAACCCACGGATGGTGATGCGGCTTTCGTCGATTGGGAAAATCTGCTTGACACGTTCGATGGCTTCAATGACATCGATTTCCCCAGCGAACTTGAACGCGTTGCAGTAACGCCCATAGGGATGTAATACCAGCGTGTTGCCAGGAGTGATTTCGCCGACGCTCCGTGAATGCTGCCGCAAGAAGGCCACTTCGCTGAGCTTTTCGCCTCGACCGTGCAGCCACACGTCGAGCCGCATGGGCTCCTGAGAATCGGGCCGCCATCCGCTCGGTAGCACCAAACCGAAGGGTTGCACGGAATTGTCGATGCGTGAGCGGTATCCACCAACGATGGGGAGTGGCTTAGACAAACTACTTTCGCCCGCAGGCAGTGTTGCTCCAAGCAATTCCAGCTCCGACGCACCTGCATCTAGCTTTTCGAGCCGCTCTGCACCTAGCTTCAATAGTTCTTGCGCTGCGGCAACTTCGTCGTCGCGATAAAACATGTTCGTATCCACCGTCATCCGCACCCCGCGCGACAGCACTTCGCATAGCTCGCGCTTCCGCTGTTCGGAAGGGGGCAGAGCAGGGTGAGCCAACTCCAACAGTCGTTTGCGTTGCCGCTCTACGTCAGCCAGCAATTCTGCGCGAACTTCACGCGATAACTCGATCCCGGGCGGTGGCACCTGGCGAACTTTTCCCGGCTGATTGTCGTTGGGTCCATCAGCACGAAGCAGCGAAAGCGACACGACATACAGTATCGCTGCCAGGGCTAGCAAGCCCCGTGGCGCAAATGACAAGCTCATGTTTTTTCTCACGAAGTGGGTAGCGGTTCACGGACCTGGCATTCTAGTCGTACAGCACAACGCCAATCCATGGTTTTCGCAATTGCCAAATCGTCAACGTCAGTTACACGAATCACACGATAAACGATTAGCACGAATAGCGACCGACCGGCGAAGCGGTCAGCGACTAAAACTCGCCAGCAGTTGAATCATAAATAATGCTAAGCCGATGACCGCAGATACAAAACTAGCTACGAGCACCGCCCCGCTGGCTATATCGAGTGCTCGACCGACGTGTTCATTGTGCTCCGTGCAGAGCCCTTTGGCTAGCGATTCGATCGCGCTATTGACCAATTCCAGCGAAAGGACCAGCCCGATGCACAATCCCAAAACGCACCACTGCCATGCCTCGCAGCGAAGTGCATAAGCCAAGCCAAGTGTAGCCACCGTGAATGTTAAGTGAACGTGGAAGCTAGACTGCCCGACGATCCCCAAGCGAATTCCACGCAGCGCGTTCGCAAACTTGTTGTACCAGTGGGAACGCATGGCTAGAGGTCAATTCCTACTTAATTACGTGTAGTGGACGAGGTTACGAGTCCCGTTTGCCTGTAGTGGACGAGGTTACGAGTCCGTAGGATCGCATTCGTCAGGGACTCGTAACCTCGTCCACTACGACCCGCCTCGTAAAACACGACACGCGTCCTAAAACTCGGCCGATCCTGGTGTGCGTGGAAACGGAATGCAGTCGCGGATGTTGGTCATGCCCGTAACCCATTGCACGACTCGCTCGAAGCCCAGCCCAAACCCGGCGTGAGGCACGCTTCCGAACTTTCGTAGATCGATGTACCACCAGTACTCTTCCTCGGGGAGCTTCATCTCGCGAAGCCTGGCCAGCAGCATATCAAGTCGTTCCTCGCGCGGGCTACCACCGACGATCTCGCCGACTTGCGGCACCAACACATCCATGGCGGCTACTGTCTTGCCGTCGTCGTTGCTGCGCATGTAGAACGGCTTGATCGACTTGGGGTAGTTGTACAATATCAAGGGCCCCTGAACGTGCTTTTCGGTCAAAAAGCGTTCGTGTTCCGCTTGCAGATCCGCGCCCCAACTCACCGGATACTCGAACTTTTCGCCCGACTTTTGCAACACGTCGACTGCGTCGGTATAGGTCATGTGTTCGAACGGTTTGTCTACTACCATTTGCAGCGCGGCCAACAAGCCAGGCTGAACTCGTTCTTCGAAGAATGCCATGTCGTCGCCGCATTGGCCGAGCGTATCTCCCAGCAGCCGCTTGATGAATCGCTCGGCCAGCGCCATGTCGTCGGCCAGCTCAAAAAACGCCGCCTCGGGTTCGATCATCCAAAACTCAGCTAGGTGACGGCTGGTATTGCTATTCTCCGCGCGAAAAGTCGGACCGAATGTGTAACAACGTCCCAGTGCGGTAGCGTAGGCCTCCGCTTCCAATTGCCCCGAGACGGTCAGGTAAGTTGGCTTGCCAAAAAAATCTCGCGAATGATCGACCTTGCCATCTTTCAACGGCAAGTTATCGAGTGGCAGAGTCGTCACGCGGAACATCTGCCCAGCCCCTTCGCAATCGCTGGCGGTGATAATCGGCGTATTGACGTAATAAAACCCTTCCTCTTGGAAGAATTGATGCACGCTGAAAGACAAGCGATTGCGCACGCGCGTCAGGGCACCGAACGAATTGGTGCGAGGTCTCAAGTGGGCCCATTCGCGGATTTTTTCGAAGCTATGCCGCTTCTTTTGCAGCGGGTAGTCGCTGGGGGCATCGCCAATCAAGCGCACGCTACTGGCCGCTAGCTCGGTCGCTTGTCCCTGCCCCTGGCTGGCCTTGAGCGTCCCGACCGCCACAATCGAGCTGCCGACCGAGAGCGAACTGATTTCAGCTTCATAGTTGTCGAGAGTGGCATCGGCAATGATTTGCAAATTGCCAAAGCAACTGCCATCGTTGATCTCGATGAAGCTGAAGCCTCCCTTGCTATCGCGACGTGTGCGCACCCAACCGCGCACCTCGACCGTCTCCCCCACGCCAGCCGCAGCTCGAGCCGCCTTAACTGAAATCCATTTTGCTGAGGCACCAGTCATATTGCTTTCGATTCTTTCAATGTGGCCCGACGCTCCGCCGTCGGTCTTGCGACCCCAACGTAGCACGGCGGTCCCCGCCGTGAACTTTTCAATTTTTATTTTTTTGAATCCTCAGTGGGGGACCACTGAGCTACTTAGCTAATTCCTCAGTGGGGACCGCTGAGCTACGTTACATTCCAGCTTCAACTATCCGTGTTCCGCCAAATAGCGTTCCGCATCTAGGGCTGCCATGCAGCCCGTCCCAGCCGACGTGATGGCTTGGCGGTAGTAGTCATCAGCCACGTCACCCGCAGCAAACACGCCGGGGACACTGGTCTTGGTTCGGAAGGCCTCCGTCCACTTGATGTAACCACTGCTATTCATCGTTAGCTTTCCTTTCAGAAAGTCCGTATTGGGCGTATGTCCAATCGCTACGAACATACCGCTAACCGTTAGTTCGCTCGATGCACCATCGACGGTATTCTTCAGTCGCAAGCCGGTAACCTGCTTGTCGTCGCCTAGCACTTCTTCGACGACACTATTCCACACCAGCTCTATTTTGGGATGCTTCATCGCCCGGTCTTGCATGACCTGCGAAGCTCGCAGTTCATCGCGACGGTGGACCAAATAGATTGTTTCTGCTCCGTCGAGGTTGGCCAAATAGCTGGCTTCTTCCACGGCCGTATCGCCACCACCGATGACGGCCAGTGGCTTACGACGATAAGTCGGCAGGGCACCATCGCACACGGCGCACGCGCTGACCCCCCGATTCTTGTACTTTTCTTCCGATTCGAGCCCCAGATAATTGGCTCGAGCCCCGGTGGCGATGATCACTGTCTGCGCTTTCACTGGTTCACCGCTAGCGGGAATGACGGTAAACGGTCTGGTCGAAAAATCGACGTCGACAATATCATCACCGACAACACGCGTGCCAAAGTTGAGCGCTTGCTGCTTCATCAGCTCCATCAGCTCGACACCCTGCACGGCATAGTGAGGCTGTCCATCTTTTTCATGGCCCTTGGGAGCTGGAGGCAAGTTGTAGTGGCGATCCTTGTCGACGGCGCTCTCCACGAATGCGCGGACGTTTCCAGCCGGAAAGCCTGCGTAGTTTTCAACTTCGGTCGTGAAGGCCAACTGCCCTAGCGGAATCATTTCGGGTTTGGCGGTCCCTTCGAACAGCAGCGGTCGTAGATTGGCCCGGGCCGCGTAAATGGCCGCCGACCAGCCAGCCGGGCCGCTTCCGATGATAACCGTTCGTTCGATCTCGCTCATGGTCAATGGACTTCCTAGTGGATTCGAGTGTGTAATTCTCTAGTTTGAAATACTTGGGTTGTGTTCTACTTGGCAGATTATAGGCGCACGGCTGGCTACTTCCCAGACGACCTATGCCGCCGTTCATTTTGACGCTTGTCCGCGGCCAGCACGAGAATTGGAAGAAATAGTGTGGCGTTTGAGACGAAAAATCTCTGCGAGCACCGTGCCTCTAGGTTTCAACAATCGATCCAGTTGCCGCTTTCGGCTGATTGTTGCAAGCACTGGCAGATATGGATCGCATCGCGGGCGATTTCGCCGCTGAGCCGAGGCTCGACGTGTCCCGATTGGATCGAGGCGACGCAGTCGTCGATCTCGGCGACAAAAGCGGACACCTCGTCGCTGGCTGGCAATTCCGGAGCACTAGCCCGCCCATCTTGCCCGAGCACTTTCAACGGCAAGATATCTGCCCCGTCGGTTAGCGCTGTCAGTTCGAACTGCATCGCGGCCTGCTCGAACTGAATCTCGAAACCATGGCAGAACGGACGTGCATTCTGTTCGCTGACTCCGCTGGAAGTACCGACGACGATTCCCGGATTCGCAAATTCCATCAAGCTATAACCGTACTTAACGACCCCCTCATGCATTTCCGCAGAGCACATCACGCGGCGCGGCATGCCGAACAACAGCCGTACAAAATGGGCATCGTGAACGTGCAGGTCGATCAGCGGCCCACCCACTTTCTTCGCATCGTAAAAATCGGGAATCCAGTCGGGCGGCGATATGACGCGTTTGAAATGCCCTCTCAACGGCTGGCCGTACGTCTTGTCCTGGGCCGCCTGGTAGGCAAATTGAAACTCACCCATATATGGCAAAACCTGGGCCACCAACACCTGTTTGCCTACTTTGGCAGCGGTCGACAGAATGCGGTCGCAGTCAGCCGTATTGAGCCCCAGTGGTTTCTCGCACAGTACGTGTTTGCCTGCCTCAAGTGCCAAACAAGCCGCATCGACGTGCAGATGAGGTGGTAGGCAGATGTCAACCAAATCGACTTCGGGATCCTTCACAATTTGCTCGAGAGTCTGGTAAACTTTAAGGCCATCGAGCGAGATCTGTTCACCCGGCGGCCCGAAGTTGCCCCGAATACTGCTCCAATCACCCGCTTGTTTTTTTGCGTCACGCGAGCAAAATGCATGCAGCTTGGCATGCGTGGAACGTTGGTAGGCCAAATAGTGAATCCAACCCATGAAGCCGATACCGGCGATTGCAGCTTTTAACATGATTTCGTTGCGTTGCTTAAAGTTGGGAAGTTTTTGAGTTAATTCATATGGAACGTTTGTAATTCGCAAGCCAGACAGTATAGCGTGATTGGACGACTGGGCTCAAGCCTTCAAAAGCAACAAGCACGATCCCTTGTTCCGTCTGCAGAACTAGTAGGGTAAACCCTTTTGGTCGCGCGTAGAGGCTGCCGAAGATAGTTTCTGTTTAACCGCGCCAGCGCTGTCGCGGTTAAACAGACCAATGCTCCGGTCACGATTTAGTACTGCCGAAGAGCGCGCCTTGAACAAATCAATAGATACCATGTTTTTCAAGAGAAAGTCTTCCATGCGTCTCCTTTGCACCGCAGTTCTATGCACCGCATTGCTAGTTAGTTCTGGTTGCGAATCAGCCAAACGTTCCAATTTAGATTCTGAGAATTCTACGGCAGCTTCTAGTCAAACCGAGCAGCCGTCTGAAGAGCTGCGAAGAGCAACCGAAACGCTCAAAGCGACGGGTGCTGAGCTCGAACAAAACAGTGCCGGACAAGTCACCAGCGTCGACATGGGCCAAGTCGAAGTGACCGACACACTGGCTACCCAGATTGCACTCTTGGACCAACTTGAAGAGCTGACCATTGGCGAATCGGCCATGACCACCGCAGGCTGGCAAAAGCTAGGACAACTCGTCAATCTGCAGCAGCTCGATCTGCGAGATTGTCCTCTAAATAACGAACAACTCGATGCGATCCTACAAGATCTGCCCCAATTGAAAGCGCTGCGTCTAAATGGTACCAGCGGCCGCACAACGGTAGATGACGGTGGACTCGCTGGCTTGGCCAATTGCCCAGAGTTGAAGGTATTGGCTATCGACGGCCTATGGGTCGGAAGCCCAGGGCTGGAGCACTTGAAGGGCAATCTGAAATTAATTGAACTCTACGCGTCGGGGACGACCATCGACGATGCCGCCTCCGCGCTGCTGGCTGGCTTTCCCAACCTACGGAAACTCAGACTTTCAAGAACTTCGGTGGGTACTGCTGGGATCGCTTCGCTAGCCAAGCTGCCGCTCGAGGACCTCGATATCAGTGAAGCCAGTGGAGTTAACGACGAAACGCTCGAGACCGTCGGCCATATGCAATCGCTCAAGCGGCTGAACCTATGGCGTGACACGGTCAGCGATGCAGGGGTCGAGCACTTGGCCGGTTTAACGAATATCGAGTGGTTGAATTTGGATAATACGCACCTGACCGACGCCGGGCTGCCCCACTTGGCAGGGTTGACGAAGCTCAAATTCTTGCACTTGGGTTCAACAGCCGTGACCGACGCGGGAATGCCCGCACTGGTTTCACTCAAATCGCTCAAAGACCTGAAAGTTACCCGCAGCGCCGTCACCGAAGCAGGCGTCGACGTAGTGAAACAAGCCATTCCAGGCATCGAAATTCAATTAAAGTATATCGAAGGTGAATAGCCGATCCATGCTCAATCAACCCGACTTCTCGCGAGGCACTGACGGCCTGCTGCCAGCCATCGCTCAAGATGCAGTAAGCGGCCAGGTGCTGATGTTAGCCTGGATGAACGCCGAGGCTTGGATGGAGACACTGTCTACTGGTCGGGCTGTTTACTTCAGCCGCAGTCGCTCGCGATTGTGGCGCAAAGGAGAAGAGAGCGGGCACTTTCAAGAACTAGTCGAAGCTCGCACCGATTGCGACGCCGACACCATCCTGCTCAAGGTCCATCAAACCGGTGCCGCTTGCCACGAAGGCTACGCCAGTTGCTTTTTCAGACGCTGGGATGTTGCGACTGAATCATTCCAAATCTGCGAACCACAATGGAAGCGGCCCGAAGATATCTACTCAAATTTGAAGTAGTGGACGAGGTCGCGAGTCCGTCTGCGTAGTGGACGAGGTTACGAGTCCGTTTTTATCGACACGATAGGGACTTGTAACCCGCACTCGCTGCAGCTAGCCTTCAAATCGCCCAACGGCCAGCGTGACATTTTGGCCGCCAAAACCAAAGGAATTATTGAGCGCAATGCGCACCTTGGCTTCGCGAGCCTGATTGGGAACGTAGTCCAAATCGCAGAGTGGATCGGGGTTTTCCATGTTGATCGTAGGCGGCAGGACCCCCTGCTCGATCGTTTTCAGACAGACAATCATCTCGGTCACTCCGGCTGCCGCGATCAAATGCCCCATCATGCTCTTGGTGCTCGACACGGGAACTTGTTTGGCGCGATCACCAAACACGGCCTTGCATGCCACGGTCTCCACTTTGTCGTTAACCGTGGTGCTCGTACCGTGCGCGTTGACGTAGCCAACATCGTCGGGTGATAGCCGGGCGTCTTTCAACGCGGCGGTCATGCAGCCGATCGCTCCACGACCTTCTGGATGGATGTCGGTAATACGATAAGCGTCGGCTGTGCAACCATAGCCCATCACTTCTCCGTAGATTTTTGCCCCGCGCTGCTTAGCGTGCTCGAGTTCTTCCAGAATGACGACGGAAGACCCCTCCCCCAAAACGAAGCCATCGCGCAAGCGGTCGAAGGGACGCGAGGCTCCAGCCGGATGATCGTTGTTGGTCGACAAGGCGGTCAACAGACTGAAACCGGTCAGACCAAATGGGTGGATCATGCTATGCGCACCACCAGCCATCATGGCATCCACACGCCCCGCTCGTATCAGCTCCGTCGCCTCACCTACTGCTTGGCTACTGGCCGCACAGGCGGTAAGACAGTTCAAATTCGGCCCTTGAATATCGAACATGTTGGCTACGTGGGCAGCAGGCATGCTTGGTTCTTGTTCGAGCTCCAATTCGGGGTCGAGAATTTCAAGCCCCTTGCGCATGAAAGCATCCACATCGAAGCTACCGTCATCCTGAGCCGCCACATTGACCATCTGCGTAAAATTAAAAAAGTCTTGGTTCCCTTCACCTGCACCGAAGTATACGCCCATCCGCGTTGGATCGCTGATGGCATCGAGAATCCCAGAATCGGAAATGGCTTGCTGCGCCGCACCAGCGGCAAAGCGAGCGTGCCTACCACGCTTGGCCCAGACCTGCGGATCTTGGCCACATTCGGCGACGGTCCACCCATGAACCTCAGCCGCGATGCGCGTCGGATAGCTCGATGCATCAAATACGGAGATATACCCCACGCCGCTCTGCGCATTGATAAGTGCGTTCCACACGGTGTCTACATCCGTGCCCAGCGGATTGATCATTCCCAATCCCGTGACGACAACCCTTCGACGCATGCTCTGGAAACTCCCATCCACGTATTCGATATCTACACAGAAAAGAGAATCTTAACCTGCCAACCCATCAGTTGGTAGACGTGTGGATTGCAACGGAGCACGGTGGTCCCCCACCGAGATACACGGTGGGGGACCACCGTGCCACGTTAGGCTTCTTTCAACGCCCTAACCGCCTCGCGAGCGCGATTGAGGAATTCCGTCTTGGGCTCTCCGGCTTCCAACCAGATCGGTGCTCCCACCGTAATGCTACTAAGTAGCGGTACCGGCATGAACTCTCCACGCGGCAAGATTCGATTGAGATTCTCCATGTAAACGGGAACCAACTCAAGATCGGGGCGCTTCTTGGCAAGGTAATAGATGCCACTCTTGAACTCACCCATGGTGCCGTCTTCAGCTCGGCCACCTTCGGGGAAGACGATTAGCGAGTAGATATCTTCGATTTCGCGGATCATCAAGTCGACCGGGCTCTGATGCACCTTGATCTCTTTGCGATCGATCAGCATCGCGTTGAACGAGCACGCCAAGAAACGCTTCCATGGGGTCTTTCCCCAATAATCCTTAGCCGCAACCGGGCGCGTCAAATTGCGAATCTCGGCTGGTAGCGCAGACCACAGCACCACCGCGTCTAAGTGACTGGTGTGGTTGGCAAAGTAAATACGTTGACATGTGTCGGGCTGGCAATCGACCCAGCGTACTGTGTAGCCACTAAAAAACCGCGCAAGCGCTATGATGACATTCCCCGTCAGCTTGTGGCGCCAATCTTGCAAGGGCGCCAACGGTCGCTTGCGTTCAGTGGCGGATTCAGGCTTGGTCGTTCGTGGGTCAATAGCGGCGGTCACGCGAGTGATTGCTCATTTGGAGTATTTGTAACTGCGGTCGCCAGACCGCAGAAGCCTATCGTCTGGAGGCGGTAGCTTCTGAGATGTTGGATATACCATATGTTGTAAACCGTTTGCGACCATTTCGCTAGATCGAGCAAGGGGCTGTCCACACTCTGCCTCCGTCAGGCTATCATACAAACCATCCACAATCCCAGCTTTTCCCCACCCACAGCGGAGCGCGCTCGATGAAATCACCTCACGATCCTGTACATTTAGCCGTTGATCTGGGGGCTTCGAGTGGACGCGTGTTGGCGGGGCGAGTGCTCGATAGTGGAATCGAACTCGAAGAACTGCACCGCTTTTCCAACGGTGGCATACACCTGGGACGCAGGCTTGTTTGGAACCTGTTGGGGCAGTGGGAACATATTTGCGATGGATTGGCGCGCGCCGCCGAAAATTACGGCAAGCGAATCGTCAGCGTTGGGGCCGACACCTGGGGAGTCGACTACGTTTTGCTCGATCGCAACGATGATATGGTCGGGCCCTGCTTCCACTACCGCGACCAGCGCAATCGAGGAATGATCGACCGGGCGCTGGAGCGGATGAGTCGCGATGACATTTTTCGCGTGACCGGTTTGCAATTCATGGAGCTCAACACAGCGTATCAACTATTGGCCATGCGACTCGAAGAATCGCCTTTGCTCGATATCGCGGAGCGCTTCTTGATGGTTCCCGACTTCTTGCATTGGCAGTTAACTGGGGAAAAGGTTAACGAGTTCACCAACGCTTCCACCACACAACTGCTCGACGTTCAGTCGGGCAACTGGAGCGGGGAAGTGCTGCGCGCACTCGAACTTCCCGAATCGATCTTCTCGACGCCCGTTCAGCCAGGCACCTCACTAGGACCACTACTGGAACAAGTTCGTGATCGTACTCAGTTGCACGCCGACATACAGGTCATCCTCCCGGCATCGCACGACACGGGCTCCGCTGTACTGGCGGTTCCCGCTGGATCGTTCGCGCAAGAGCAACCCGATTGGTGCTTTATCAGTTGTGGGACCTGGTCGCTGCTCGGGGCCGAGCTAGCGAGTCCCGTGCTCAACGAGGCATGTCAACGATTTAACTTCACCAACGAAGGGGGAGTGGGAGGCAGCGTTCGTTTACTTAAGAACATCGCAGGATTGTGGATCTTGCAGCAATGCCGCGAGCAATGGAAGCGCGAGGGGCACGACTGGAGCTGGGAGCAATTGATCGCGATGGCCGAGCAAGCAGCGTCCATGGTCTCCGTTATCGACAGCGATGCAGAAGGCTTTGTCTCACCCAGCAATATGCCTGCTGCCATTGCCGAGTATTGCCATCACACGGGCCAGCCCGTGCCCCAGTCCGCTGGAGAGATCGTACGCTGTGCGCTCGAAAGCCTAGCCCTGAGGTATCGCTTGACCCTCAGTTATCTAGAACAAGTTGTCGGTCACCCCTTCAAGACGATTCACATGGTGGGGGGTGGAGTGCAGAACCGCATGTTATGCCAGTTCACTGCCGATGCTTGTGCGCGCCCCGTGGTGGCTGGTCCTGTCGAAGCTACCGCGCTCGGCAACGTGATGATGCAAGCCATCGGGACCGGACGCTTGAATTCCATCGACGATGCGCGTGCACTAGTCCGCTCCGCTCGAGATATCGTGTACTACGAGCCAACAACAGGCGCTTCCTGGGACGAAGGTCTGGCCAAGCTGAAGCAATTGCTATAGTCAAACGAAGCCGGCTTTCGCTCCCCTGCCAGCGCGTCGGACAGGACATTCGCCTACGAGCCCGCGTTGAACCCCCAAGCGATCGACTAGCGCTGGCGCCACGACCAAGCAAATAGATTGCGGGCATCCACATAGCGAGCTGCTGAGGACGTACTGCCCAGCACAACAACGATCAATTCACCCGCCCCTTCCACCGGCTTACCTACAGCGATCAAGCAAGCTCCCGCCGCATTGGTCGTACCCGTCTTCATACCACTGAAGCCAACTTGCCCCAGCAAACGGTTCGTATTCTCCCAACGCAGATTGCGTGCGTAGCCCTCAGCACCAAGCACTTGCGCGCCGCGCACTCGCGTCCGCACAACCTCGCGCAATAGTGGAAGCTGCCACGCGGCCCGCGCCAAAACAGCCAAGTCCGCTGCCGAGCTCAGGTGTTCGTCGTCTGGCAAGCCGTGCGGGTTGGTGAAGTGTGAGTCGTCCATCCCCAATTCGGCCGCACGTCGATTCATGGCCGCGACAAAGTGATCGTAGGACACGCTCGCGGACGCTGGCTCCTGTCCTCCAGTGTCTTGGACGGAGGCCGCCGCCGCCACCCGAAGCCGCGTGCCGAAGTGCTCGGCCAGCGCAACCGCCGCATCATTGCCTGATGGAAGCAATAGGCCATACATCAGCTCCCGAACTGACAAACTCTCACCCGCTCGCACCCCCGACGTCGATCCCAAAGTATTGTCGGCTCGTTCGGAAAAGGTTAGCATTTCGTCCAAAATCGCGGGCTGCGAATTTGCAAGTTCGAACACCAAGTACGCCGTCATGACTTTCGTTGTACTTGCAATCGGCAGACGTTGATGCGAGCCCACTTCACCCACCACTTCGCCTGTAACCATATCGACGCTAGTCCACGCCGTTGCGGTAACTTCGGGAGGAGCGTCGACATCCAATGCCGGTGCGAGGGGCAACTGAACCGAATTGACGACTTCCGGGGCAGGTACCGGCTCGTCTTCTTCAATTAGGCTCCCAAGGGCAAGCCATGTTGCCGAATCTACCCTTCCCGTCTCGGGCAATTGGTTGGCCAATTGAAACTTCTTGACCGCTGCCTCGGTCGCCGAACCGAAATCTCCATCGACACCCAAGCCAGCTTCGATGCGCGCGTTCAGCGTCCGCTGTAAGGATTCCACCAGTGGACCACTCGCACCGACCGACATGGGTCGAGTTTGCGGACCTGCATTTGATTCAGCGGCCTCGGCATGGGGAGTCGCCTCGGCTCGTACCTCATCGACGACGGCGCGAGCCAGCCTTCCGATCAACACATGCGCCGCGTTGTCATCCGACCAGCTCGTGTCTTCATTCTTGTCCGTAAGCACGCAGATCGCGAACTTGACCCCTGGTCCACTGACAACTCCGGCTGCCGTGCGCGAGCGATTGACGGAACCCGTCTTATGCGCGACCGTGAATGCCGCCGGGAGCTCTCGCGGTAGCTTGGTGGTATCATCACAAGTAAGCAGGTGTCCCAGCATGGCCTGACACGCTGCGGGCGAGACCAATTCGCCACGCTCGAGCCGCACCAGTAGATCGGTCATATCGTCCGCAGTGGTACTTCCCAGCCCATACAGCTCACTACGCTGCAGGTCAATTGATGTGTCGCGACGAAAGACCTTCGAATGCAGTTGAGTTTCGGGCCAGTTTAGATCAACCATCGTATTCGATGTGCTCGGCAACCCAATATGGTCAACCACTAGATTGGTCGCCGTGTTGTCCGAGTAGCGGATCATCAACCGAACCGCGTCGCGCAGCGATAGTGTCAACCCCGGAGAGAAGTGCGCGGTCAATATGCCTGATCCCGGAACTTGATCCTCAGCACGGAGCGTCAACATGTCATCCATCGAGACTGCGCCCACTGCGGCTTGCCGATAGGCTTCCAGCATTATCGGAAGCTTAATCAAACTCGCAGTCGGCATCACACGCTGGCCTTGGTAGTTCCAGTGACAAGTGACATTGTTGGCGTCGTCAAGCACACGCACACTCACGGCAACTTCGCCCGCATGTGCAGTCGCAAGAGGCTCGAGTGCATCTTGCAATTGCACTGCCAACGTTGTTTGCGCATGGTTCGTATCTGCGCGCTGAGCTAGAACCAGTAGCGCAACAACAAACCACAAAACAACAAACCGCATCGTTGAACAGAGTTCTCGTGGTGACAAGCAACAACAAAGACATGACTTAGACATAGTAGTGTTCCAAGACTATTGGTTTGAAGTTGCGCGATACATTTACTACGTCAGCGATATCGCACAAGCTCCTAGTATACTTCGAAGCGCTGCTGTGTTGTAACTAACGGCGATGCTTGTTTGTTCCACGATGAACCTATAACGATTGAAGCAACTATAGGTTCCGTGTGGAACCGGTTAGATAAGATCTGCTGATCATCATGCGATGTGTTAAGCCACATCGAATAGATCTAACTCGTGCGCATAAACTTGAATTAAAACTTAAATTAAAACTCAAACTCAAATTGAAATTGAAACCTATATACTAATTGCAAACTAAAACCCATCGTACCAGTTTGCTCTTACGCTTAGCCGTACGATTGTTCTTGCGCTCGATGCGACTCCACATAAGCTTGTCTGACGTCAGCCGAAGTTTTCAAAGTAGAACCGGCCCCACGCCCTGATCACTCCTGGCGACGATTGCGCGCGAGCGACCGCCTGCTAGTCACAAAATGGATACACCTGCGAGTCGAGCTCGCTGGAGTCAGTTACTATCGAGCGGATTGACGACCAGGCCGCTGAGTAGCTTGGGATAGAAGTAGGTACTCTTCGCAGGCATTCGTTCGTTATGCAAACTCACACGGCGAATATCGTCGACGCTCGCAGGCATGACCAGCGCGGCAAGGGGATAATCGAGTTCGCCTTCGAGCTTACCATGCAGCCCGTCGACAACCTCCTGTACTAGATGTACGTAGGTCGGCTTGGGATGCCCGTCCATGCCTAGCAATTTGTCGACAATCAGGCCGTGCAGCATAGCGACTCCCAAGCTGCGCCAGTCGTCACTTCGATCGCCAGCGAACTTCTGCATTTGCTCGTCGGTCTTCGCATTTGCGGTAACGAGGGTCCATTGTTGATCCTTGGAGGTGTAAAATCCGAAAGCTCCCTGATCGTCGAGCTCTTCGATCTTTTTCCAAACTGATTTAGCAGCCTCGGGGCCTTTGCCAGCCGGCTCGCAGTCAAAACAAACGCTCAAGCGCTTGGTCAACTCTGTCGCATCGATTTCTTCGACTCCGTGGAAGAGCCGGTGAGTGGGAAGCACGATCAAGCCGGGATCGTCCATGCTCATAACCATCGAGAGGACGAACTGGGCGGGGTGATCGTCGGCGAGTACGCCACCTGCGGCGGCCGCCAGCTCGTCGCGGTAGTTGCATGCGGTCTCGTAGCGATGATGTCCGTCGGCCACAAACATTGGGGCATCTTCGATCAAATTGGCAACCTGGCCGATCAAATGATGGTCAGTGACGGGCCACATTCGGTGGGTCACGCCGAGGTGATCGACCGCTTCGAGCGCCGCTTTACCAGCCACATGGGCTTCGAGCAGGTTCTGGGCGGCGTTGCTGGGATCTGGATAGAGCCCAAAAATCTGGCTCATGTTGGCCACACAGGCTCGCGTCAATCGCAGCCGATCATCTTTGGCTTTTGCGTGCGTCTGCTCGTGCGGGTAGATGTTCCCTTCGCCAAAGCGAACTAGGCGCACGCGCGACATGAAGCCCCGACGGGTGTAGGTTCGCCCTGCATAGTCAAACACTTGATGGTAGACATAGATAGCCGGATCCGGTTCGTATTGCATTACTCCATCGCGAACCCATTGACGGAAAAGCGTCGCGGCTCGCTGATAGACCGCGTTGGGATCCTGATCCCCACCCTCTGCCTGAGTCAGCTCCAAACGAATAAAGTTGTAGGGGCTGTTGGCATAGAGTTCCTTTTGCAAAGCACCATCGACGACGTCGTAGGGAGGAGCGATGACTTTGCTAAGCGAGCCGACTTGGGCCAAATTATAGCGCAATCCGCGAAATGGGGCAATTTTCGGCATATTTGAACGGATCTTCCGAGGTGTCGAGGGAGCGAGTGGTCCAGTGTGCCCTTAAGTTTAAGATCTATGCTCGGAATGCCTAGGTGTTGTCTGGCAGTACTTTTCAACAACCTGTTCGCGCGAGAGGGTCGTCGTACTGCTTCGGCGCTGGCAGTGCCAACGGGATTCGACGGACCCCTTCCTCGGCGGCCCGATTTGGCTACCGAAGAATTGGCCTGTTGAGCGCGACTGCGCTGTCGCGGCTTAATCCGGATTATTCACTGCCCGCAGCGGCAGAGGGGGCTGTCTGGTTATTCACTGGGAGCGGCAGCGCGCCGAGATAGAGCCTGTGCGGCTGCCGCAGCAAATGCCCGCACCAAATCGGGCGACTTGAGACCAGGCGCCAGTTCGACCCCGCTGGCAGTGTCTACGCCGTCGGCGGCGCTGGCTGCGATGGCGTCGGCCACGTTGTGGGGAGCAAGACCGCCGGCCAGAATCAGTGGCAGGTTTCCGAAGGCCGCAGGGCGTGGGTGCAGGAGATCCCATCGAGCAATCCTGCCCGTGCCGCCACCGACAGCCGGCGCATAGGCATCGACTAGCCATGCCCGTAACGGACCTGGATTGGCCAATCGAAGCCAGGCGTTCACTAGCTCGGACTCCTGTGGACGGCCTGTCCACGAGGTAACTTTTAGAATAGGCAGCCCGCCGCAGGCATCCGCTAGTGCAGGTGGTTCGCTGCCGTGAAGTTGCACCCAGTCAACCTCGACCTCGGTCAGCAGTTTGCGGAGTTGGGCGGCGGACAGATCCATCACCACGGCAACTCGCAGCAACCCCAACTCGGCGGCGCGCGCGGACAACTCCACGGCGCAGGCCGGCTCAACGTACCGTGGACTGCTCGGGACAAAGTTGATCCCTATCGAATCAACTCCTGCGTTGACCAGTATGTCAAGGTCCGCGAGTTGCCGCAATCCGCAGACCTTAATGCGCGGAACCGTAGTCCGAGGGACAGGAGTCGATGTCATGCTGTGGACCAATATGGAGTACGAAAACAGGAAAGTAGCTACTGTGGCCAGGCGGTCGAATTTTTCCCTCTGCAGCGGCAGCTTGGTTGACCATGACAGCAGTGGGGAAAGCCCCAAAGCCGCGTTGCAGCTTGATAAAACGCAGCGAATGTACTAAATCTAGCTACGTTTGCGATTCCGTCAAAGTCCAACGATTGTTCCGACGATAACGAACTAACCGGTCATATCGTCTTTGCAGTGCACATAGGCTGTGCTGGCGCTATCAACCACGGGCGAATTCATACCGCTCGGATCCCCAAGCCCAGGAGAGCATTACTTTGGCCTCTTCCAATCGCAGCCTGTCTGCCGTTGAATCCAACGTGTTGATGCGGCGCGCCACCTGGTGCGGCGCCGTATTTGCTCTGGCTATGATCTTAACCTTTCTGAATTTCCTGCCTCCCGTTTCCGTGCAGTACCACGTGCATTCGAAAGTTGTGGTCTCTGAGACGAGGCTGGCACAACTGCGAGACTTGGCAGTGGCCGATCGCGAAGCGGTGAAGCGTGGTGAAACGAAACGTGTACAGCTCATGTCGGTAAAAGTCTTGGATTTGGCCGAGCAAGAGCAAAGTGCGGACTCTGAGCCCACGGACGAAAAAGTTGTCTTGATCGAAGTTGGCACCCTTTGGAGCAGTCGCTGTACTCCCGAACGACACTTCAGTTGGCTAAAGAGCATTTCCAAGATCGACTCCAGCCGACTGGTCGGTGCCAATGCGGCTACGCAAGCTCGCATTGCCCGCTGGGAACTCGAAGCGGCCAAGCACTACAAGTCGCAGTTTGACTACTTCGGTGAAAAATCCGCGTTGGTTGCTGAAAGCGCCACCGAAACGGCTCGTGCCGCCGCCGAATCTCCCGACCCGGATGCAAGCCATGCGAGCTTGGCGGAATCGAATTCGACAGCCGCGAGCAAACGACCAGCATTCCAGTTAGCTAGCTTCAGCGAGCGATCCAAGACGAACGCCGCAGATCAAACCGCAGCCATCAATGGATCGAAGCCTAACACCCGCGCCGACGATAGTGTTTCCGGCCAAGACTTCGAGCGCCAATTGAATGAGCAGATCGCACTTGCCGCCGAGCAGGTCAGGACATCGGAAACCGCGTGGCAGGAAGCTATCGAACGATCGTCAGGCGCGCTGCAGATCGCCGGCTTGCCAATCGTTACTCCCCGTTCCACATCGATCCCGTTTTGGATGGCGGCCAGCATCCTAGTGCTCGGATTGGCAGCGGGCTCGACAGCGGGTTGGTTCCAACATCGCAGCTACTCGGGCGGAACGTATCAGGCAGAGCGAGTGGCAGAGCAATTGGCACTCAATGCCGTACCGGTTGCCGGTCGATTGGTGTTAAGCAAAGCGGAGCATCAGACTGCCATTTCGGGCAGCGGCCCAACTATGGTCGCGCGAACCGGCCGTGGGCTAACGCGTTTAGCGGAGTATGCGCTAACTTTTTGGGTTGTCATCGCGATCGTTCGATTCTTCCTGGACTCCGTCTGGCGCGATGTGCTAATCAATAGTCCATTGGCCGCATTGGGGAGAATGCTGGCAGGCATGCCATAGCTGCCCCTGCACCGCAACTGTCGACATAGAACTTTCCAACGATCGTTGTAGCCACGTCGATTACCGTTTCAAATTACATCTCACTACGCTTTGAACCAATTGAGTTGCTTTCATGCACGAAGAACTTTACCATTCGCCCGAGCGTCCGTTCCGAGCTACACCCGATATTCGCTACTACTTTGCGCACGACAGCGTCGAAGCGGCGCGTCAAACCGTAGTGCGCGCGGTTCTCCGAGCCGAAGGGCCGGTAATGGTGCTCGGGGGAGCTGGGCTGGGAAAAAGCCTGCTCGGGACAGTCGTGGTGAAGGACTTTGCGGCCCGCTTCGATATCGTGCAATTGCATGCCGCGCGACTGTGTAGTCGCCGGGCACTGCTGCAAAGCATCCTATTCGAGCTCGATCTTCCCTACCGCGATTTGTCCGAAGGGGAATTGCGTTTGTCAATTCTTGCGAGGCTGGAACCGTCCAGCGATCACGCTCCGGACGGCGTGGTAATTGTGGTTGATGAAGCCCACACGCTCCCCGCAAAACTCCTCGATGAACTACGCCTGATCTCCAATTTTACACGTGCGAATCAGCCGCGCGCACGACTGGTCCTGATCGGCAATCTGCGTTTGGAAGACATTTTTGCCGAGCCTCAATTGGAGTCTTTCAACCAACGCTTGGCCGCGCGTTGCTATCTGCAGCCGATGAACCGCCAACAGACTCGCCAGTACGTGTTCCATCAATTGACTACCGCTGGCTTCAACCCCAAGGAGCTCATTACCGAGGATGCGACTCAGGCGGTCTACGCCGCCAGCGATGGAGTTCCACGCCTCGTGAACCAGATCATGGACCACGCTTTGGCATTGGCCGCTACCGGTAACCAGTGTCCCATTTCGTCGTCTCTGGTGGAGGAAGCCTGGGCGGACCTCCAGCAACTCCCCGCCCCCTGGCATGCCGGTGCGGACAAGTCGCCAAGCCAGCTATCAACATCGCCAAACGCGGCCAGTACCGTCGAGTTCGGTGTGCTGGACGGTGATGACGACTGGGGAACAGCCAGCGAAATGGTGGTCGAACCACCTCAGCAACCCTCCACCACGACACCAACGAATGCCAGCCGCCCCCGCCCCGAACAATCGCTGTCAGTTCGACCATCGAATAGCTCAGAAGCTTGCGACGGCAACAGCGATGACTCCGATGATGAATTGCGTCTAGCGGACGAACCGATGGAATCAGGTGCCACGCCACGAACAGGCAACTTCTTTGCGGCCTTTGTCCCCGCCGACGATCTCTACGATAAAAGCTACGCGGACTCCTTCGACGACGAGTCAACCGAATTGAATTTGGCTCCAGAGGCGTTGCGTTTCACCGATGAGCCAAGCGACTCGACGGAGATCGGTGGAAAGTTAACGGCAAAGACTGATCCACTGAAACTCGCTGGAGAAGACTCCCTTGGTTTCCAGAATCTCCAAGCAGGGGATAGCTTTTTCCGCAACCGCCCAACCGACGAGCAACTTCTGGCGCTCCAGGACGAACAACAGGGCTACGACGCGATGGGGGTGTGGGAGAACGATCCTCCTCTGGCTGGGCACTCTGAAGAGAAAGTCTGCATGGATCAGGCCAACGAACACTCACCAATTGGATCAAATGAACTGTTTGGGAACGACTTCGATGAAGAGGTGAGTTTGACAGCGGTTGACGCCAAGTCTTTCAAAAACACGCCTGCCGTGTCCTCGAACCCGATGTCAAATGACAAACGCCCCCAAAAGGTAGTCGACGCCCGCGAAGGAGACCTGGCGGCCCGCCAAGCGGCCGAGACGGCGGATTACATTGGTCGCATTCAACAATTCGCGGATATCGTCGCCTCTACCAATCGCGGTCAAGCAGGCCGAGCGGTCCCTACCGTCGACGAAATCCTCGCTGAATCCGAAGCAGATTGGGGTGAGAACCAGCTTGTCCAATCCACTGGCCTCGCCGCATTGGACACTTGGTCATTCGATGTCGCCACAATCGATGTTCGCCAGGAACAAGCGGTGCAAGTTGAAATCGAAGATTTGGTTTCCCAACTCAACTTTTCCGCCTTTTCCATGGAACCGTTTAGCGTTGAACAGATCGCGCTCGATCCCAGTGACCAACGTCAGCAGCCCCCGCATGACTCGAGCCGTAGCGGCAAGAACGATGAAATCTACACGATGCATCGTCCAAACAAGCTGTTGCCCAAAGATCTGATTGACGACGATTTCCTTCGTCAGAATTGCGACGACGACCGCGATCTGTTGATCCTCGAGGAAGAACTTGCACAGGCCAGTAATACGGCCGACGAAAGCCAAACGCCAATCACCAAGATTGCGCCCTACAGCCAACTGTTTGCCAAGCTCCGCAAATAGTTCTCGCTAGCGCTTCATCCACATTTAAACTTAGATTAGTGGACGAAGCCCGCGAGTCCGCTCGATTGGGACGCCAGGGACTCGCAATCTCGTCCACTTCTCTCAAAGGAAAGCCGATTGATGACCCACACCGCTACGCGAGCTGCTCCATCCTGCGATATCGAATCCGCTGACCCGTCGCGTCGACCAACTCTAGCAAGACGGGCAGGGGCGGACGCAAAACTAGACGTCGATGCTAAATTGGACACTGCCGAGAGCTGGGCCGCAGGTCTAGCGCTTGATTCGTCGCTGACCAAATGCACGACGATAGGCCTCATAAGCGGCAGCCGTTCTGCCAACCCGCGTTGTGTAGTAGACGCCTACGCGCAGCGGATCGCCGACGCGCGCCATGAGCGCAGAGCCAAACTTCCGATGCTAATCGTGCGATTGGATGTCCGCCATTCGGCCACGCCACCCCGCACGGGTCAAAATTCGGAATTGCCGCCGCCTACCGCACTGTCGCCGCTGGGTCCCTGGTGTGAGGTGACGGTACCCGTCCCGATCGGCAGGAAAGCTGGCTGGTGGCTCGAACACTTGCCACATTGGCTGCCGAACTGGAAGCGCGAGTTCGGCTTCCTACTCGTCGACTTAGGACCAATCTCGGAAGTTCCGAGTAGAGTGATCGGCCGTTTATGTGATGGTTGCTACTTAATGCTCGGGCCCGAAGCCTGTGGTTCGCACGAATGGCTGTTGCAACACATCGCTTGGCATGACCACAGCGGTTGTACAATCTGTGGCACGCTCATTACGGGAATGGAATAAGCTATTTGTGCGATAGATTCCAAACGGAATCAAAGGGACGGTCGGGTTGCGTGAGCATTTCAACGGTGCGACTGAGCAAAATAATGGTGGGGCGATCGTCGGGATAGTCTTGGACTATCGAGGCGAGCCGTCCTGCGGCGACTTGCAAATCGCCATCTTCGTAGCTACCTAGGGCAGCTTCATATCGCACCGCGAGATCGCGCGGAAACGCTTGCTGGCAGAGTTCAACGATATCGAGTGGCTGTGCAATACCAACCACTCGAACTTTGGCCAACCGACGTGTTTGAAATTTCCCGACTCGGCTCGCCATCTCAGCGGTCTTGCCACTGATCAAACCCGACACTCCGATCTGTTTGGTAATCCCCTGCATGCGACTGGCCATATTGACGGTATTTCCCAGCGGACCATAAATGAACTTTTTGGTCGAGCCGGTATTGCCAACACTGGCTTGACCGCTGTTGATGCCAACCCCGAGCCCAAAGGGAGCCTGGAGGATGCTTTCCCATTTTTCACCGAGCGGACCGATTTGTTCCAGCATTTCCAGTGCCGCGCGACAGGCGCGGGCCGCATGGTCGGGTTGATTTCCAGGCGCTCCCCACATAGCCATCAGCTCGTCACCAATATAATTGACCAGCACTCCGTCATGCGCCAAGACACATTCGCTGAGCGTGGTGAAGATATCGTTGATCCACTCGATCGACTGGGCTGGCCCTATGCGCTCGGTGACAGTACTAAAGCTGCGGATGTCACAGAACAACACACTGACGTCGGCCACGCGCCCAGCAAGTAGAGTGCGGTCCTGTTGGAGTTGATCGAGAACGACCGACGAGAAAAACGGCGCCATAGAGCTGCGCAGACGCTGCTCTTGCTTGAGCGCAATACTCGAAGAAATTCCCGAAGCGAGAACTTCCAAAAGTGCCGCTTCCAACTCACCAATCGGTTCGTTGATCTCGCTCACTCCAGTCAGGCGATCCCCGTAGAGCGCCGCCACAATCTGTTTTTTTTCGTCGAATATCGGTGCCGCTACGGCGCGGTCGATGTCCAGAAGTGCTTGCGACATGCTGAGGGAATCGATCTGTGGATCGATCGAGGTGGTACGTCCATTTTGCTCCATCTGCGCTAGCAATGCCTGGCTGAAATGCCGCGCAGCGGTTCGCGATTGATCCAAACCTGGCCGAAACACCAACGTGCTACAAACCCAAGCCTCCTGCTCTTTTCTCAACACGGCTACGCGGTCCAGACCGATCATCTGCAATGCGGCCTGGGCAGCTGCGTCGAAGAATGCTTTGCTCCCTGGCGGTTGCTTGAAAGCCTCCAAGGCAGTGTGGACCAAACGCACGGCCAGCTCTTGTTGATTGCCCCCCCTGCTGTCGCCAAGCAGTGCAAGTGTGCGCATCGCCGAAAAATCTGCATCATCAAGCACACGCTCCAGGGCCATAAAACTAGCGCGATTCTCGAACGCAGCCTTGGCAGGTCCCACTGAGTCAGCATCTGCCGCAGGACTCGATGGCTTACCTTGGGTCGATCCTTCGGACGATGCTTTCGAGTCGATCTTGGCCGCACTGTCGGAAACCTCTGGGTCTACTAGATCGTCTAGGCGTAGAGTTCCCTTGCCTTTGACTTTGCCGCTACCCAGAAGGGGAGCGGGAGTTTGCTGGAGGTTGGCCGCGACCGCTTCGCCCGACGCAGTCCCCTTCGGGGTCTTCCGCACCGTAGCTAACTTCGCAGGCGCTGAACCCGCGGTCCGTTCTGCCTCCGCCTCAACATCCGAGCCAAAGCGAACCGTCGGCTGATAAAAACTGAGCCTCAGTTGATACTCGTCCGGAAAGCATATCGTCCCTTCGGGCCCCAGAAGCAACTGCTCGTTGGGTCGCAGCAGGTCTCGCGATGGCAAATGGAGCTCCACCACGCGATGGACATTGCGTGCCACAATATTGCCATTCCCGTCCACGTCAACTCGAAGCGACAGCCTAGGCACGACCCGATTGCTCAACGGTACAATCACCAGCTTGCGCGGAACGCATTCGTTCGCTATGTACTGCTTCGAGTCTGCGGGGACATCCAGCACGGAGACTGGTGAGGCCACGCCCGGTTCGGTTTGCCGCCCCACGGTAAAAGGAGCCTCGACCGTCCCTTCTCCCAGCAATCGCGTGTTTTGGAAAAAGCGGTAGTGGACTTCAGTCGACATGAAAATTTCGCTGGCGAGCCTGTACGGAGTATTGGTGTCGATCCAGTATAGTCGCCCCTGGGTGTAGTTACCTACTACTGGACCGGTATGAAGCGATCGAGTTTGTGCTGAAGTTCGTCGCGACCAAAGGGTTTACAGACATAATCGTTTACTCCAGCGCGAACCGCCTCAATCACACAAGCCTTAGAATCGACCACGGTGAGCATCACAATCGGCACATGGGGATCAACCCGCCTAATCCTCTTAGTTAGCTCCAATCCGTCGCTGAGGGGCATGTGCCAATCCGTGATCACCAAATTGGGTCGGTTGAGCTCATAGGCCGCCCATCCATCTTGGCCATCGCCCGCTTCGATGACACGCAGCACACCCATCATTCGCAAAATGCGAACGACGATCCCCCGCATAACGACAGAGTCGTCTACAACTAGAACTCTCATTGAAATAAGCCACTGGGTTGGTAATCATTGGAAGTTACCAACCATACCCTACGAATATCGTCTAGCAATTAGAAAAGTCCAATTTTTTGTGGAGGACTCCCCACTTCGAGTGGCAAAGGGCGAACTCCGATTCGCTAGCACTTTCTCAATACGACCCATGGGGCGTTGCCCGGATTGTTCATGTACTCACTTGAGCGGGATTCCCGACGAACAGCGACGGTGTCGCCTATGAAAAATTTGGGGGTCATCAGAGTTAGCGCGAAGTCCGTTCCGGCAGCCTGACCAAACACAAGCGATCCTTTTCCTCAATCCACCGCTTGTTGGTGCGCTCGGGATCGGATTGGGACCACGTTTCCCGATAGAGTTTGGCTTGTACTTCGCGATGGACTTTCGCATCGCGGTCGAACCAAGTCACGCTAGTCATTCCGCTGCCAGGCAACTGTCGTGGCAACCGCTTTAAATCACCTTCTACGAGACTCCAGGCCATGACATGAAAGCGACGAAAGTCGGGCGACCATTCGTAGAAGATGACCTGGTCAAACTGGTGTTTTCCCTGACAGTCGTAGTAGTGATTGAGCTCGATTAGATCCACACGTTGCTTCACTTCCTCGGCCGCGCGAGGAACTGGTCCCGCCGCCTGCAACGATCGATCCGGCTCTAAAACATTGAGAAAAAGCAATCCCAACGCCGGTAAGAAAACTCCCCGCATCAGCGGAGTGAGTAGATCACTCACCATCTCTAAGCCTCCTTGTTCAGAGACTGAGGCCGGCGGGGCCAATCGAGCGCGCGGTATCAACTAAACTAACGGTGCGTCGATTCTCTCTTGCTGGCCGCAGCAACAATGGAGGAACCCTCCTCGCTGAACGCCGTTGTGACGATCATGACAAAGAAGTTCCAATTTCCCAACGTTCTCCCACTGGAGTGCGCCGGTAGGCGCGACAAGATGCGGCCTCGATGTGGTAATTCTGATGGAGAACTCTTTCCAATTACCAACATCGGCCAGGCTCCGCAAGAGTGTTTAGTTGAAATCGGTAACAACAATAGGCGTTAACGCCAAGTTGAGCCGCATTGAATGACATTTTTTTCATTGGCGATTGCTACCCAAAGTGAATTGCAGAACAAATTGGTCGCTTTCACGAGATGTTGGAACCGCAATCACGCTAACGTCGGGCATCTCGACAAGAACGTCGGAACGGGTTGTGGTGGTGGGGTATCACTATCATTCTGCCTGCCATGATTCTGCTTTGAGTTGGTTGGCGGAGCAGGCAGAACATGGCTGACCGAGTGATAAAACGCGTTTCGATAGTGGCGCCCCGTGCGAAGTCTCTAGAGATCAACGGCACTCACAGAGCTTAGTCAAACGGCATCCACTTGCAATTGATACGACGTTCGTGTGGCCGGTAGTTGGCTTTGTATTTGAGATGCGAGTTGCCCGCAACCATCATTCCCAAATACAGCCAACGAAAACCACGCTGTTGGGCGATGTCGACCTGTTGCAGAATTGCGTAGGTGCCGGGATTGAGCCATGTGTAGTCGGGATCAAAGTAACAATACACGGCTGACAAGCTCTCCGCCCCCACATCCGTGATCGAAACGGCGATCAATCGCTCGTCGTACCACAGCGACAACTCCGCCACGTCGGTATGTGAATTGATTAAGAACGAACGGTATTCGGGCTCATTCACCTCCGCTTCTCCGTGACTGAGCTCACGTTCGATACGATGCCGATTGAATAGTTGTAAACGCTTCGAATCAACGGTGGGTGTCGAGACCTCGGTTCGCAAATGCTGATCGCCGATTTTCTGCGCGCGTCGTTGCGAGCGCGAAGGGCGAAAGCGGGCAACTTCCAGTCGCAGCGGTTCACAGGCGCTGCAGTTTGGACACTGGGTATGGTAAAAGAACCAGCCAGAGCGACGATAGCCGGCTTCGAGTAGCTGATCGAACCTCTCGGGAGTCAACCCACTTGCGGGCACCTCCAACGGCATGCGAGCGATCTCTTGAGGAAGATACGAACAGATATTCGGTTCGTCCGAAACCAGTCTGAGGAAGTCTATCTGTTGCACTGCACAACCACCGCTGCGGCTTGTCCCTGAAGTGTAAAGCTCAGCTTCAGTATATGCGCATGCGATGTTTCTTGCCGCTCGCTGCAAACTCGAATGGCACACTCGGGATCGGGCTGGGCAAAACCGAGCGTGGGAAGCGTCAGCCCATCGCGTACAGCCAGAATACTGGCGGCCAATTCGAGCAATCCGCTCGCCGCTCCGGCTGTCCCAAAATAGCTGGAGTAGGCCGTCACTGGAACCTCTCCAGCAATCTCGGCTATTACAGCGGCTTCCACGATATCCAATTGTTTTTGCGAAAAACCTTGTGCCGACACGTGCGCCAGTTGGCTGGCGGTGATTTGAGCTTGTGCCATGGCATCTTGGGCCGCACTGACCAAGGCTTGTCGGCTGCCGCCATATTGCTGGCAGGGGCGCCCAAAGCGGCTGCTATGGCCGCTGAGGACGGCCAATATATCCGCACCGCGCTGGACGGCGTGGCCGCGGCTCTCAAGCACCAGAGCAACCGCCGCTTCGCTCGGCACGATACCGCGACGACGCCTGTCAAACGGGCCGGCCCGCCCACGGTCGGAGATATCGGCATCGTACGGATGCTGATCGTAGACGCCAGGGGCACGATACATCAGCCGCGTTGGAGTGACACGCGCACCACAAGCGCCCACGATCATCATGTCCGCTGCATCGCGTCGGATGACATCTGCCGCTTCTCCCAGTGCGAGCAAGCCACTGGCTTCCTCGAGCGCTATTGAATTGTTCGGACCACGCGCATCGACGGCAATTCCCACGTGACAAGCCGGCATGTTGGGCAAGTACTTCAACATCCACAGCGGAAAGATGTGCTTTTCAAATAGACCTCCCCAGGCGCGGAAGTCCATCTCACCGCTGGTGCTACACGCCTGAACACAGGGAAAAACCTCCATCAAATCACCGGGAATCATCTCGGTCCCGTAGACGGCTCCCATTCGCTGTGGGTCAGGCGAAATGTCCGTTAGCCCCGCATCTTGCCACGCCAAGTGGGCCGCGCTGTAGGCCATCTGAATCTCGCGACCCATCACCTTCAGCGCTTTCCTCGGTGTCACATACTGCTTGCCATCGAAGTCATCGACGCTGGCGGCATAATAAGTGGTCCGCTCTGTGTCGCTCAAAACGATCCGAGGACGGATTGCGCATTGCTCGGCCAAGAGGGCTCGCCGGAACGCCTGCCGACCGGTCCCCAGCGGACTCACGCAGCCGATACCGGTTATTACGATGTCTCTCAAGCCGACCATTCAATACGCCAAAATCCAGATGGAAAAGAGAGATTATTCTAAGATACTGTTGCGTATTGTCTAGTTGGACAGCGATAGTCGCTGACGGCTTCGAGTGCCCCAAGGCGACTTCATAGCTATAATACACTATGTCAAAAAACAGTCCAACGGAGTTGATACAATGGTATCTAAAGAAACAATGCCTGTCATTGCGAGGGCGAAGGAGATATACGAGCAACGGCTGAGAAGCGATTTGGAGGCAGACTGCAGGGATCAGTTTGTTGCAATAGAGCCAGATTCCGGTTAGTTCTTTGTCGCCAGGACGTTCGACGCGGCCGTTAAGTTGGCACGTTCCAAGTATCCATCGAAGTTGTCACCTACCATTCGAATTGGCCACGCGGCCGCCTTTCATATTGGAGTGATGTCCCAGTGAATCGATGAAGTTCTTGCGTCTATGCGAACGATGAAATTGTCGCGATTTAAGATGACTTTCCCATTCAAATCCCCATTCTCAATAGCAGATCGGAATTTCGCCGGATTGGGTAGGTGCATTCTCAACTCGTCGTTATCAACACTCTCGATTCGCACAAATGCGAAGCCGCTGTCAGCATCATCGCTTACCAGGAAATAGGTTGCAGAGCCGATTCGTCGCGAGTCAATGGAGTGGTGTTGGGAGACACATGGCAAATCTCCAGCGATGCGGAAAAACAATTCCGCAAATTCGTCGCCAAGTCCGAACCGCTTTGCGTTGTACCAATCCCGAGCTGATCGCAAGTCGAGATACACTTCATCAAGAAGCCGTACGTTCATTTAGCCCGATCGGCATCTAGTCGGTCTCGAAGCTCGTTAATGGTCATGGCAGTCTCTGGGTTCTCTCGATCGTTCAACATCCTCCGATCGAACTCCGTTTTAATTTCCGGCCCTGTGGCCGGATGTGCGTCCACGGGAAGTGAATCCCAAATCGCCTGTGCGACGATTAGCCTGTCGGAGACAGGCAGAGTTGCGGCGTCGGAAATGAGCCGTTCAGCGGTCATTGCGTGCTCCAGGACAATATGGGTCGTTTCCCAATTTTAGTTGGTCGATCAACGCGAGTCACCCAGGGTTCTATTTCTCACCCGTACCCTCGCGAAGTGAATTGAAGTAGTCGCGAGTGTGATCGCGTTGCAGCTTGGGAAGCGGCGTATCATCGAGCGGTTCTGGTTCCTCGGCCAGCGACGCTAGCACAGCGTCTTGGATTTCGACCTGAGTCGTCCCCTTGCGATTATCTCCACCGACTTTACCGCCATAGACGGTTTCTCCTTGCTTCATTTTCTCACGGACGCGGGAATCGAAGAAATCGACATCTTCCTCCTCCTCAGGGCGCTCCCCCGATCCCTGGCCTTCCCCCATGCCGCGACCCGCCATTTGACTGGGCATCTTCGACATGCAACCGGAGCACCCCTTGCCGTTACACTGCTTGCAGGCCATCTGCGACTTGCTCTGCGATAGACTATCCATCAATTGATCGAGATCCTGCAATTGTGCGTCGGAGGCATTCATCTGTTGCAGTTGATCGGCCATTTGCCCCAGTGCATCTTGAGCGGCCTGCATGTCCCCTTGTTTCATCGCTTGCTGAGCGTCCTTGAGAGCATTGGCCATTTGTTGCATCATGGCCATGTTGGCATCCTGTGCCTGCATTTGTTCGAGCTTGGCTTGCAACTGGGCCGCTTTCTGCATGTCCCCCGCCGCCTCGGCTTGCTCCATTTGCTCTTTCAAATTCTGCTTGGCCTGTTCGTGTCCCTCGGCTGCTTCGGACATCGACTTCTCAAGCTGTTCGAGCTGCTTTTTCAACTGCTCTGCTTCGGCAGGTGTCATTTCACCGGTTTTGATTTTCTCCATCAGTTTTTCGAGCGCCTGTTCCGCCTTCTCGAAGTCCCCCTGCTTCAAGCCGTCGGCTAATTTTTCTGCCGGCCCAGCGTCGAGCTTTTCCATGTTCTGCAAATTCTTCTTGAGCGTATCGGAACCACCCAGCTCCTGCCGACGCTCTTCGAGCTTCTTTTTGATGTCGTTGAGTTTGGCCAACGTCTGCTTGGTATCGAGCTTGGCGGCTTTGTCAAGCTTATTCAATTCGGCTTCGAGCTGTTTGAACATCTCAGCCGCCTCGTTGAGCCCCTCCTGCTCCGCCTCCAAACGCTTCTTCTTGATCTGGTCCAATAGCGGCTTGGTCGAATTGCTGACCTGGGTCGCGGTCAACCCATCGGCAACCGAAACGAGCTCTGGTGCTGCGCGATCGGGAACCAGCCACAACAATCCGGCGATTAGCAGAGGCACTACAGGGAATAACAACTTGCGCTGTAGCCCCCAAGTAAAGCGATCGCGGACATCGAGTTGCTGCGCCCGACGATTGGCATCGGCTAACAAGGCTTGTCCCGATTCGCTCAGAGCGTCGTCGGCGTCGATCAGCAATGCGCTCGAAAGTCGCTCACGCAATTCAAAGCGTCGGTCGATCTCGGTGGCCGCGTCGCCCGCAGTCGGGCGGCCCATCCAAGTCAAACACAGACTCACCAACACAGCCAGCAGCGCCGCACCGCCAAGCCAGACCGCAACCCACAGCGGTCGGTCGACTTCTAAATACGTCAGCTTGGGTAACAGTAGTGCGGCCAAAGCGACGGCCAGAGCAATGCTTAGCGTCCACGGCAGGTAAGTTAAGAAGCGTTCGACAATCATTCGGCGTCGAGCGCGGTGTGCCTGTTTCTGAATCGAATCCATGGCTAGCTTCCCTGTGCGAGTGATAAGCAGCAAATCTGCTTCTGAGTATATCGCTTGCAAGTCGTCCAACGCAAATGCGAACCGCATTTTTGCTGAATTTTGAGCACTTCGGCAGCGCGGCTTGCCGGTCGAAGCGACCGACTGTTTAACCGCGCAGCGCGCTCGCAGGCTGGATTGAGACCGAGGCAGCAATCCCAGCGGCACCGGTAGTCATCCAATGCGAATCGGGGTATTGCGGAAATTCAGGCACTAGCGCCAGCCCAGCCGGGCGCAAGTGAGCGAATAGAGGTGAAAAATGGCAGAAACGACCACGGCCAAGCCCGCATAGCGATGCAAAGTGGCCATTTGCAACAACCCCTGCGTGTCGAGAACCGGCAACATGCTCACCAACATGGTTCCCGCCGCTACCAAACTGCTGACGACCAATGCCCAAGCCGACCAACGCGCTGCCCACCAAATCTCCCGCCGTCCACTGCGATCATCGGCGTAGTCCGCCCCAGTCGGCAAGTACAAAAAGGCAATCGCCACCATCAAGAACACGAATCCACCCGACGCAGCCACGTGAAACAGCAACGCATAGCCCAACACCTGCCCGGTGACTAGGAGTGAGCCGAAGGCCGTCAACGCCAGCGCGGCGATCAGAAAGAGATAGGCCCCATACGCCAACTTGCTTAACCAGTGCCTGCTTCGTCCGCGTTCGTATTGGCGACTGGTGGCATAGAGAACCAACGTGGCCAGCACCAGCACCACGGCTACCACTACCGCGACAGCGATCAATACTTGAGCAAACGAGATGTTTAGCGACGGTGGGTCAGCCAGCAGCATAGTCGAGACCAAAAATCTAAAAGGTTGAAAAGTTACTCGAGAAAACAGCAACTGACCGACGGAGCGGTCAGCGAATATCCGAAGACTCTACGATTTGCGCTGCCAATAGGTGCCAATGTTCCACGCCAATACCGACAGCGTGATCAAACAAGTTGCCGCCAATGCAATTAAGCTCGCGATTTTGAAGCTCGATCGACCGGCGAACAATTGATTCCAATTCTTGAGCCGTGCCATGTCGGCTTGTTGCAGTTCGTGGACCTCTACGGGAAACACATCTTGGTCGGGGACCAAACCGACCGGTTTGAGCTCTGCGAAGAAAAAGTCCGCCTCATCGCTGTGACACTGTGTACAACCTTCGGCTCCCAGTGCCTGTCGCGCGGGACGTACATTGTGAGCCAGAGGCCAAGCATAGGACTCGGCCGCTAGGCCGAGCTCTTCGCTGCTTAGTACTTTCAACTTGGAGTCGCCATCGCGCACCCAGCCGGTTCCGGCGGTGACATAGACCGCCTGTTTGCCACGAAATTCTTCTTCAATAGCCAACAGGGCGGCTTGCATCCGCTCCTCAATCTGAGCCTCGCGAACGATTTCCTCCGCCTCCTGTACCTTTTCGCGTTCCTTCGGCGTGCGTTCATCATCCTTGACACGTGCACGAGCCTCGCCCAGCAGCTCTTTGCGCTGCGCCAACGACAGACTGACTTCCCGCAGTTCCTCGGTGAACTCCTTGCGGACTTTCAACGGCTTGCGAACTAGATCGTAGGCTACCTCGGGGTTGAGCGGCTCCACTTTACCATCGCTAAGCGTCCCCCAGAACGAAGGCCAGAACAGCCGATGCGGCGTATATTTACCGTGAGTGTCGCTGGCGGCGTTCTCGCTAGCTAGGCGGTCTTCTTCGACTAGTCGGTAGTCACGCGGCAGATTGACAGGTCCCAGAATCGCCGGGAACTCCTGGCCAGTCCGTTTGACGTGCTCGCCCAGGCGATGAATGATCGAATTGACCTGGCGTGGCACCTGTTGTTCGAGCTGTGGGCCGGAGTGGCAAGCCGTGCAGCTCAGCTTCTCGAAGTGCAGAGGCGGCAAACCACGGTGAGCCGGCTTGGGGGCCCCCATGCGGCCAGCGCGAGCCAGCGGATCAGCCGTTCCCGTTTCGCTTCCTAGATGGCACCCCTGACACGACAGCGAGGCGATCAGCGAGCCAGCCACATGCCGTTCTCCTTCAAAACCGCGCACCGTATGGTGGTCCAAACCATTGCGATGACAGTCGGCACACATCATCCCCGCACGCACGTGGACATCTTCGTCATGCAACCAACGCGAGCCGGTGAGCGAGTTGGCGGGAACATTGGTGTGGCAGTAGTTGCAAGCATTGTTTTGCGGCTTGCGCACCAAATCAATAAACACCTTGCCGTCACTGCGAAAACGATTCGTGTTGTAAGTCAACTTGGGGAGCTTGCTGGCAGCATCGGCAGCCGTTGGATCGAAGTTCTTCAGCCGAGCCATACTTCCATTGACCTCAGCCAGTCCTAGGGCGACCGTCGGTGCGTAGGCAAAGTTCTGGCTCTCGATCTGCTCGGTCCATACAAACGGGCTATAGCCACTCCCTTGATTGTTGTGACATAGCAGGCAGTCGATTGGTGTTGCCCCAGTGATCGCGCTCCGGTCGCGCTCGGCGGCGTCGGCTCCGCCAGCGTCGTTCAGTTCCGTTCCGACGGCGGAGCGTCGGGCCACACTATCAGTTTCAGTTCCGACGGCGGAGCGTCGGGCCACATTCTGGCTTGAACCAACTCCGCCACCTGGCATAAAGCCACCGAGCTTGGCGGCCACTTCCCAACGCGAGAGCCCCAAGACGTCGGGGTGGTACGTTCCCTCCCAACCTCGATACGAAAGCGGTAAGTGAGTGCCACTGCGTGGGTCAGACCAAATCCAAGGCTGCCCGGGCCTTCCCGATTCGGCACTCGGATCGGCTGCATTGAAGTGCCAGCCATGCGAGATCGTGTCGAATTCGTGACAGCGACCGCATGTGCGCTCCGGCGAATACGGTTGAGGGAACTCGGCAGTGGGATCGACCTTGGTGTTATTCGCATCCAGCAGCTCAATCCAGTGGACATAGCCGCTATGACTGTCCGAGGTAGCATAGCGTCCCTGAGCCATCGCTGGGCTCGAATCGCCGCAGGCCATCGCAGAAAACAATAGCGTGAGCGCGTAGCGGCGCAATCTGTTCAAGTAGCCGAAATTGACAATGCTCAGCACGAGTCGCTTATCCTATGGGAGAATGATCGAGTTTCCGCTGCCGCGTGGCTTGCAGCGGCACCCATTGTAGCACGTTGATATAGTAGCACGGTGGTCCCCCACCGTGATTTTCGGTAGGGGACCATCGAGCTACATTAATAAACTGCGCAGCCGTGCAATGGCCCCCTCGGTATCGCCCTGCTGTAGCAACTCCCTACATCGTTTCAAACTCTCGATGTGCCCGATACGAAATGGCACAGCCGTTCCCGCGTCCGGCGTCTCAGGGACCAAGATTCTCGCCATGGCGTCTTGCAAATGGTCGATACCGGTTCCGTCCGTAGCACTGGTGGCGACTATGCCCCCAAATGTTTGCTGCTCAGCGCGAGACGAATTCAATGCGCGCACCACTAAATCGGGAGCCTCGGCCCCCATCAAGTCGGCTTTGTTGCAAACGATCATACGCCGCGCTGGGGCTAATTCGAGTAGCCGTGCGTGTTCGTCCGTCCAACCTTGCTGCGCGTCAACGACCAACAACGCTAAATCGGCTTCGATTAATCGGTTCAAGCTACGTTCGACCCCCGCTCGCTCGATGGGCTCGCTAGCCGCACGGACACCCGCCGTGTCGGTGAAAACGACAGGCCAGCCGTCAATCGCGCTCGACCACTCGATCCAATCACGCGTCGTGCCTGGTTGGTGATGCACGATGGCTTGTCGCGTCCCAGCCAAGGCATTGAGTAGGCTGCTTTTCCCTACATTAGGTGGCCCCGCAAGCACAATTCTCCATGGTTGTGAAAGATGCAGGCCGAAGTCTGCCCATTGGAGGAGCTGTTCTAAGCCGGCCGAGGCGAGAGAGATGTTACCAGGCTCATCCGACGCGGAGCGTCGAGCCACATTCTCGATGGCCTGATGCAATGCGCCGCTGAATTGATCGAGCAGCACTGCGGCGGCACGGTCGGTAGTGGCATTCAGAAGATCCTCTTCGGCCGCTCGAGCCAGCGGGCAACTCAGGCGACTGGGCCATTGCTCCGCCGCTACCATCACGCAGCCCGCGCTCACCAAGTCGCTCAGGAGAGCTTGGCACACCGCCGCACCGCCGTGACAGTGGACCTCCACCGTGTCTGCTTTCGGTCGAGTCAGCACCACCTGCTCTAATGTGGCCCGACGCTCCGTCGTCGGCTCTCCAGCCGTATTGAATGTAGCCCGACGCTCCGCCGCCGGCTCTGCAATTGACAATGTGGCTCGACGCTCCGCCGTCGGATTCCTTACAGGCCCCTGCCCAACCGACGCAACCTCCCAAACGCCAAATCGCAGTGAGCCAACCGCGAGCTCGGCTCCAGAGAGGCGGACAAAGCGTTCCACGCATGAGAGTGCCAGCGGCCCCGAGATGGCCAGCGTGGCAATGGCAGCCGGCACTGCGGGAGTCAACCTCGCAACAATCGTATTCACAAAGACTCTCTGAGGATCATTCACCTAGTTACAATGTTACCGATCACCCATTGTATCAAGGTGGACGCCTACCGTCTGGCGACGGCAGCTTCGAGCTTACAGTTGTGAAACGAGCGATTCGAGTGGAGTGAGCAATTGCCTTTCAACCTCGACTGCAATGGGTGCCCCGACTGGAATATCTACAGGCGTTTTCGTCGTTGCAGGTTCAGGCTGCTTCGATGCTTTAGGGGCTACTGCAGCGATGTTTTTGGGGCGACGATAGCCAAAGAAGCCGCGCTGCTTAATCAGCTCGGCAACGGCCTCAGGCACGTGCTCGACCCAAGTCGGCTCGCCAGCCTGGATCTGTCGCAGCACTTCTCGCGAAAACGTCCCTAGGTGCTGCGGATCGTATGCATCCAATTGTTCAATACATCCCTTGTCTACCAAATAGCGATAGAGCTTGCGAATCTCGGGCGAGATCTGCAAATTGTCGACCGTCTTCAGCTCACCGGTCTTGCTATCCAACAAGGGGTAGATGTAGAGCTTCAAATCGTTCTTGAACAATCGCCCAAACGACTCCAGGATACCGCCATCGAGGGCGGTGTAGTATTTATCGTCGAACAGCTCGACCAGACTGCCGGCACCCATCGTGATACCGATACGCTTCTTAGTGTATCGGGCCAAATAGGCAGCCAAGCGATAGTATTCAAAGTAGTCCGAAATGAGCACGGTCATTCCGCAGGCAGCCAAAACGTCGACACGCGCCAGGAAATCACGCAGGTCGATCTGACCGTTGGTTTGCAAATTGCGCATGGTAATCTCAGCCAATGAGACCACTTGATCGGCGTCGACATTCGATTCGTTATGAAATTTCTCTTGGGCCGCCCGCAGCATGTCGACATTGACGTGCGTCAAGGGACGGAAGCTACCGCGTTCTACCAGAATAGGTTTTTTGTAAAGCACTTCGGAAGGTTGGAGCACTTCGCCGCTGGCCGAAAACATAGCCGCTTTGCTCAATCCCAGTTGTACTAGTCGCAGGCTCATGACACGGTTGTCGACGTGGCGGAAGGCGATTCCCGAGAACTCGATCATGTCGATCTCGATCCGTCGCGTACTGAGGCTATCTAGCAGCGACTCGATCAATTGATCCGGTTCGTGATTGAGAAAGAACGCACCGTAGAGTAGGTTGACCCCAACGATCCCGAGCGCTTCCTGTTGCAAGGCGTTTTCGGTATCCAGCATACGGACGTGGATGATGATCTGGCTGTCCTGATCGCGTGGATGTGCTTGGAAGCGAATTCCCATCCAACCATGGCAGTCATTGGTTCCGGAAAAATTACGCGCTGACACGGTATCGGCAAAGGCGAAAAATGCCGTCGTGTCTCCACGACTATCGCGCAGCCGTTCCAAGTTGAGCGAGTGCTCTCGATCGAGCATATCTTCCAACCGCTGACGGCATACATAGCGCTCGCAATGGCCATAGATCGCATCGCTGACCGACATATCGTAGGCCGACATGCTCTTGGCGATCGTGCCAGCCGCTCCGCCCACTCGAAAGAACCAGCGTACAACCTCTTGTCCCGCACCAATTTCAGCGAACGAGCCATAGCGCCGTGCATCGAGGTTGACTGCCAGCGCCTTGCGTTCGGTAGTAGGACGTTCGAGGGTGGTGCGCGGCGCGGTAAATAGTTCGGCTGTCATCGGCTAACCTGTGTGGGACCTAGGAATCTAATTCGACCTAGGTTTATGCCCTACACAATTTGCACAAGTTGGATAAATGCTGACGATTATCCATAAATCCCTGACCGCCACCCCGCATAATCGGCTCTTGCGTTAAAGCCCATCCCGCTGGTGCCGATTTTCCCACGAAACCCGCGACACGGAAGCAACGACCCGCATCGTCGCCGAAAGTCGCTGACCGCTCCGCCGGTCGGTAGATCAAATATTCAGTCGCTCAATATCAATAATTATTTGGTTACCGACCGCTATGCCTTCTTCTTGGCGGCTTTCTTTTTTGCAGTTGTCTTTTTTGCGGTTCCCTTCACGGCCGTTTTTTTGCTATCGGACTTGGCCGCAACTTTTACGCTCGCCCCTTTCTTCTTCGTCCCCTTGGCGACAATCGACACTACCGTCGTTGCCGTCCTGCCCTTGCTGGCCGACTTCTTGTCTTTGCTGGATGCCTCGGCAGAGCCTTTGGCGGAAACTTTTCCTGAACCCTTGACTGCAGTCTTGCTAGTCGCGTTGGCAGCCGGCGCCGCCTTACGCTTCTTGCCACCAAAGGCAGTATTCCAACCAGACGCATAAGCGCTGTTTGACCCAACTCGAGTAATTGTCATGACCGAAACCTCAATACAAAAAAAGTGTCTTGCGTAGTGAAATGTAAGTAGAGTGTGGGGGCGTCGCCCGCGCGCAGAGGAACAAGCTATAGCCTAATGCCTTAATGGTCAAGCGACAATGCAAAAGTCACTCGATCGTCGCTGATCGCTCCGCCGATCCGTTGCTGCTCTCGCAGCTCAGCTATGCAGCGCTCTTCAGCTTTACCGACACATGCGATTTAGATTTCGCCAAGCACTTGGACTAACGAGACGATCTACGACTATCTAAAGCCGGCAATTGTTGATCGCGGTTTCCAAGATGGCCGAAGCTCCGACCGACTCGAGGCGTTCCATCGTGGCGATAACATCCTTGCGTTTGACCATGACGCGCACTGCGCACCATTCAGAACTCTCGAGCGCGCTGACTGTGGGAGAATTGAACCCCGGAGTAATTTGCTCCGCCAGCGATAGTTTGTCGCGTGCAATGTTATATTCGAGCAACGAATAGTCGCGGGCGATGACCACACCCTCCAAACGTCGCGCGATCCGCTCGGCCATCTCGGAATCGCGGCATTTGCGCGAATTCTGGATCAAGACCGTCTCATAGTGCCCCAAGTCGGTCAACACGCGCAAACGGTTGGCGGCCAGCGTACTGCCGGTCTCGACCAAGTCGACGATGGCGTCAGCCACCCCCAGCGAAATCATGATCTCGACCGAACCGCTCAGTTCGACCAAATGTGCATCGGCTTGGTGCTCAGCCAAGTACTTGCGGGTCACATGCGGAAAGCTGGTTGCCACGCGTTTGCCATCGAGCTGCTCCCCTTTCGTGATCGCGCTCTCCTCGGGTACACACAGACTCAACCGGCAATGCCCCACTCCGAGCGGCATGCGGATCGCCACGTCAGCACCGCTTTCGTCGACCAAGTCGCTACCGGAAATACCTAAGTCGATCGCACCTTCGCTACACAGCACGGGGATATCGTCCGTACGCAAGAAGATCACATCGATGGGCAAATGCTTCACCAACGCAAACAGCGTTCGCTCTTGGCGACGAAATTGCAAACCAGCTTGGTGGAGCAATTCCGTTGCCATTTCGCTCAGGCGACCTTTGCTAGGAATCCCAATTCTCAAATTCTCTGTCATGACTGGCTCTGGCCTCGTTGGCGTTTTTCTTCTAATCCGGACGTTCCCTCGCGTCGCGCTAATTCAGCGCGTAGTTGTTCCAACGTAATGCCGCGACTCCCCAGTAGGACCCACAAATGGTAGATCAAATCGCAGGCTTCGTAGATTAGGTGGTCATGCGACTGGCTCGAATCTCGCTCGACCTGCTCGGCCGCCTCGACCACTTCGGCCGCCTCTTCAACGATCTTAGCCCCCATCTTGGCCACGCCCCCCTCGATCAACTTGGTGGTGTACGAACCGGCGGGCATGTCTTTTGCGCGTTGATGAATCTCAGCCATTAGTCGCTCGAGCACATCGTCGCTGGGAAGTAAAGAGTCGGACAAGCTTGTTTCCTGTAGGGCTGTGGGGCGGGGTGCAGTTAAGGTAAAGTAGCAAAGTATCTCGGTGGTCCACCACCGAGACCCACGGTGGTCCTCCACCGTGCTACCCAGAGTTCATACCCTAAAAAACGTCAAACGGCAATTCCCCACGAGAATCAGCCCCACCAACTATGATCCCCAACGCGGCCGCCGAAAACTTCACTCACTGGATTCATCCCCCGCTTCGGCAGGCTTGGTATCTAACTGGTCCGACTTCGAGCGGCAAAACGACGTTGGCCATTGCGGTCGCCGAACGATTGGGGGCCGAAATCATCTCGCTCGATTCCATGGCGATCTATCGTGGAATGGACATCGGAACGGCCAAGCCGACCCGCGAACAGCGCGCCCAAGTGCCCCATCACCTGCTGGATGTAGTCGAACCGACTGAGCCATTCAGCGTTTCGAGCTACGTATTAGCTGCGCACGCAGTTGCCGAAGATATCCGCGCTCGAGGCAAGCGAGTGCTGGTGTGTGGCGGAACGCCGCTTTATCTGAAGAGCCTCATACGCGGGCTGTTTCTCGGTCCGCAGGCCGATTGGGAATTCCGCTCCGCCATCGAGAGCTATCTGGCCGACCACGGCGGCCATGCGCTCCGAGAACGGTTGTCGCAAGTTGATCCGTTGCTGGCTCACAAGATACACCCGCACGACCATCGCCGGATGATTCGAGCCCTAGAAGTCGCCAAAGTCACTGGGCAGCCCCTAAGCCACTGGCAAGAACAATTTGAAACTCCGGCCGACCCCATCGATTTCCCCGTTGCCGTGCTGCGTCTTGATCGAGCTTGGTTGCATCAACGCATCAATCAACGCGTCGAAGCCATGTTGACTGGCGGGCTGGTCGATGAAGTCAGCGGCTTGCTCGCTCAGCATGGGCAGCTTGGTCGTACCGCCGCCCAAGCCGTCGGCTATCGCGAAGTCATCGATCACTTGAACGCAAAGACAACGCTAGCGGAAACTACGGTGCTAATCCAAGCCCACACGCGTCAGTTCGCTCGCCGGCAGGAGATCTGGTTCCGTGGCTTAAAAGAACTGATACCGGTCGAAGTCACTCCCGAAAGCCCAATCGACGATCTCGCGGATAGCATAGTCAACATCTTCACAGCACAGGCAGCGTCGCGTGATGAAGCGGGAAGGCAGGCTGATGGGACCTGATCAGCGCGCGATAATGTGGTTGCTGGGGCTGGGAATCGTTGCCTGCGTCTATTTCTGGCGGTTGTATCGAGCCAGCGACTACAGCACTTGGGAAAGCTGTTTGTACTTGCCGACCTATGTTATGGGGAGGCTATTGTGGCGCGTTCACTTCACGAATGAAGCTCCTGCCGCCTTGCACAGCGGTGGAGTGCTAGTCGCGAATCATCGGAGCAGCGTCGATCCCTTCTTCGTCCAGCTCGCAGCACGTCGCCGCGTACACTGGATGGTGGCCAAGGAGTACTGCCAGCATTTCGCCTTTGGCCCTCTGTTGAGGGCTCTGCAAGTCATCCCGACCAACCGCAGCGGAATGGACACCGCCTCGACCAAAGCCGCCCTACGCATCACCCAAGCAGGCCGACTGGTGGGCATGTTCCCCGAAGGGCGTATCAATCAGACCTCTGCCCCCTTGCTCCCACTGCGCAGTGGAGCCGCGCTGGTGGCCATTCGCTCCAATGTACCGCTGATTCCGTTGTGGATCGTCGGCAGCCCGTTGGGAGACTCCGTGTGGAGTCCGCTGTTCATGCCCGCTCATGTCCAGATTACCTTTGGCCAGCCTATTTGGCCCAATTCCATCGAACATCAGCCGCAAGATAAAAATAGCAACTCAAGCAAGTCGGGCGTGCTGGCCGACAGCGATGCGCTCATTATACAATGGGGCCAACAAATTTTGACGCTCGCCGATTGCGCGGGCCGCCCCATCGAGTTGACCTCACAGAGAAAACGCCGGAACCAAACATGAGCGATCAAGACACCCTGATAAATCTGACCCGCTGCCTATTGGAGAGTATCGTCCATGGAGACTGGGAGGCGTACAATAACCTGTGCGATCCCACTTTGACTTGTTTTGAGCCCGAAGCCAAAGGCTGTCTGGTCGAAGGGATGGATTTCCATCAGTTCTACTTTGACATGGAACGCCCGAAGGGTGGCAAGCCGCCGCAGGTGCAAACCACTCTCGCCAGCCCCCATGTGCGCATGATGGGCCAGGATGCCGCCATCGTCAATTACGTTCGCTTGACACAAGTTATCGACTCCAATGGCATCCCACAGACGCGTTCTGCTGAAGAGACCCGCGTGTGGCACAAGCAGAGCGATCAGTGGAAGCTAGTCCACGTTCACCGCTCCCCCTTGTAGTGGACGAGGTTACGAGTCCCCGAAGTAATTTCTAATTTTACATCTACATCGAGGCCCCCCATGCCCACTAGCGGGTTTGAAGGCTTTCCTGCGGACACGCTCCATTTCCTCGAAGAGCTCCAGGAAAACAACAACCGAGACTGGTTTAACGCGCACAAGACGCGATACGAACAGAGTGTCCTCGCACCCGCTCTGGAACTTATCACCGCGTTGCAGAAGCCGCTGGCCAAAGTTGCGCCGCTGCTGCGAGTTGAACCGAAACGGATGGGGGGCTCATTGATGCGGATCTACAAAGACACTCGCTTCTCCAAAGACAAAACGCCCTACAAAACCAATGTCGGCATCCAATTCCGACATCAACGCGGCGGTGATGTTCACGCTCCAGGCGTCTACCTGCACGTATCACCGGCGGAGTGTTTTTTAGGTGTCGGAACGTGGCGACCACCTTCGGACGCGTTGCGCAGAATCCGCGACTACATCATATCCCATGAAACGACTTGGATAAAACTGCTCAAGCAAAAGAAATTCAACGCCGCGTTCACAATGCACGAAGACCGCCTCAAATCGACACCGCGCGGCTATGACAAACATCATCCGCTGATCGACGAACTCAGACAGCAGAGCTTCATCGGCATGGCATCGCTCACTCGGAAGCAGATCCAAAGCCGGGGATTGGTCGAGCTGATTCCGAAACTAATCAGCGCCGGCAACCCGCTGATGGTCGCCCTGTGTGAAGCCCTTGAACAGCCCTGTTAGAACGTAGCTACTGTCGCCAGACGGTAGAGGCAAAAGCATCAAGTAGTAAGTCCACCGCTTGGCAGCGGTGGCTACGATAAACGGAAGTACCAAACAATGGCTAGAACTTCCAACGCAGCTCGACTCGGGAGCCACGTAAATCGCTCGCGTTTTCGCGCCAGCCGACCATGTGATCGGTACGGAAGATCCAAGCGTTGCTGAGCGGCTTCTGATAGCGCATCCCAATGGCGTACTCGTCTCCCGGAGCATTGCGCAATTGAGCATGGCCGTTGGCGGACAGCGCTGCCACTTCCAATATCAACTGATGCTGAAAATCGGCTCCGAGGATATTGACTCCCAAAGCTGCCCCAGTTGCGTTGACCCCGGTAGCGTCCAGCGTCGGATAGCCGGTGAGACCATCGGTTTCAAAGTTGATCCCTGTGTTGTTGAGAATGCCCCCAGCCACGTTGGCGCGCGCTAAGCTCTGCGTACGTCCTTGACCGTAGAACAGGTTCAGATAGGGCACTAGCGTATTGGGAGCTTTGCTTATGAGCGAATTCTCTAGCAAAATCATGTGCCCATCCGCCGTGCGCTCATCGCTGGGCAAACTCTGGCCGAAGTTGGTGATATAGCGGATCGAGTTCGATACTCGCATGAAGTAGCGACGCGTATAGGCCACCGACAAATTGTGATAGCTGCGATGTCCACCCACGTCATCGTGAACAAACGCATAGTCGGCTTCGATATAGCCATCGTAAGCTTCGATGAACCAAGCGGATCCAAAAAACTCTGCCGCATTGTTGTCGCCAGCAAAGGCGTCTGTGTTGACTTGATCGGACGCCCAGAAGAGCGTCGCGTCGTAGTTGGCCCACTTTAGCAGCGGACTGTTTTTAGATGGCAGCGCCATGGCTGCCCCAATAACATTGTCATTGGCCCAAATTCCATTCTGGTAGAAGAGCGGCAGAAAGCCAAAGGAAAACGGCAGATCAAACGGCGTACTCTGATCCGTCAGCCCTCCAAGAATCGCTCCGGCATCCCCCTCAAAGTACAAATTGTCGAAGCGAATGTCGGTGCGGTCGACAAAATCGAGGCCATGAGTGAAATCGAGCCGAGTAAAATCCCCGTTGCGGTCGAGCGGTCCCATGAGCGCATGCAGTCGCTCGGTGGAAGTGAGCTTCAAATCCATATCCAAATTCAGTCGGCTAGCCCAGTTATTGGTGTCCCCCTTGGCATTCCGATTGACTGCCACGCCAGTACGGTAGTCGCCATAGACTATGAAATGGGGCATGGCCAAGTTGTAGCGTCCGAACCATTCCTTGGCCGGTGGATAGATACCGCCCGCGTAGAATGGCCTCCACAGCTCGACCCATGGTCGTTGCGTTGGCACGTCAAACTTGTCTCGATAGGGCGACGCTTCCAATTGTGGACTGCTTGGGACAGTCGATATCGGCTGCGGCGAAAACACACTCGATGTATAGGGCGCTTGCCATGCTTGCGAGTCGACAATCGGGGGCTGCCCCTCTCCCGCCACTCCAAAGAAGTAGGGGCCGCTCACTTTCTTGTCTTTGTCGGCTGCACCAACATTTGGGAATCGGTTGCTTGATTCGGAAGCGTCGGCCGCGCTGCTGGGCGGTTTTTCATAGTCCTGCTGAGCCTCAGCGGAGCCGAGCAACGACTGCGGAACGCTTTCGAGTAGCGCTGGAGGTAGGGCATCGAGCGGATTGACCGGCTTCTGGGCTTGGGGAACACGACTCGACGAATCGAGTCCCTCTGGAGGAATTGCCTGCGACGGAATTGCCTGTGGCTGCGATGCTTGGGGAGCGGCTGGCGGTGTCGGTAGGGACTCGAACTGTGGGGGTGTCACCGGCGGCGGCAGTGGCAAGGGCAAGTCTTCAAGCTTTGTATCGGTTCTATTGGAATCGCTGGGTGGCTGCGGGGGCGCCGGGAGCGTGCGTGGCCTTCCACTTCCGAGCTTAGGCGCAGGTGGGCTAGCCTCGGCAGGCGATGCACCGACTAGCCCCCCCAACTCGGGCGGCAGCGCCATTTCGGCAAGCGTTGGCCCCTCCGAAATCAAGCGCGTTTTAGTCTTGTTCGGTACGACCTCTTCTGGCAGTCCCAAACTCACCGTTGGCGATCGCCCCTGCTGAACCGGGACACCCAACGTCACGGTCGGAAGAGCGCGATGCTGAGCCGGAGCTCCCAGTGTCACCGCAGGTGGCGGACTTGCTGGGAGAGAAACCAGTGGCGATTCACTCGAATTCTGCCCAACGATCGTGCTCGTGGTGTCATTGGGCAAAGGCAATTTCCGAAGTTTCGATTCCAGCAACTCCGCTTGCTGCGCGCGCAGCGGCGCACAGTTCGTGAGCCCCAAGCCCACTAAGAGTATCGCGGCAACAGTCGATGGGAACTTCAACATACACATTCGAGCGAAAAGGAATTCTCAACTTCAATCATGGAAATCATGGAAACGAACAACTGCTGGATTGGGATGCAACTCGCTACGGCACCGTAAACTCGACACTGTAGGGATGCAGGTCGATCGTCTGTTCAAGCATCCGCCGCTCCATTTCCGGAGTCGCCTCAACGAAGCGCATGAAGTAGATGGGCTCCATGCGGCTGCGCATGCGTGAGGTCAGACGGTAGGTGCCGGGTTGCGCGAACAACTCACCCGGAATGCGGTATCGCGCCAGCTTGTTTCCCTGTGGAGGAATCGACTTCTGTTCCATTCGGACAAATGGAGCATGATTCAAGACCGTGTAGGGAATCGTGGCCGGCCGGAGAAACGGAAGCTGGTCAATATCGACATTGACCGGCAAGTACATTTCGCGGTCCGTTCCTTTAACTCCCGTGATCATGAACTGGGACTGCAGATTGAATAGCTGCAAGTCAGGTGGGATCAGGCGTTGTGCTACTAACAATGAATGCTGGTTGGCCAAGTCGCCATTGGCGTCCAAATAGCCGGACTCCCACAACCGAGCGCCTGTTGGACCAGTCAAAACCACGTTCAACCACAACTGGGGCTGGGCTCCTAGCGAGCCGCTGGGGCTATTGTGGCCTTCGCTGATATTGGACACTTTGTAGTGTAGGTGCAGGTCGCTGCCGCGTTGCGGTGGTTCGCGGAAGAATGGCCCGTCGACTTGCGTTCCCGCTTCCATCACTGCGACCGACGAAGCTTTTTTAACAGCCAGCAATCTAAAATTTTCGTCGAGCACTTTGCGCGCGTCGCGACGCTCATCGGCTGAAGTCCAATTGGTTGGAAAGGCGGCAGCAATCCGTCCCTGTGCGAGCGCCTGCTCAAATGCCTCGGTCCCCCAGCCCATGCGCCAATCGTACTCGAGCCATTGGTCGATCGTCCAACGATACGATTTTTCGTTATGCGGAAAAACGCCAGGATGGGCAATGGAATTGCCTGGCCCGAAGAACATATGGTTGGAGTGCTTGCGATTCTTGTCTACCGATTTGCCATTCATTTCGGCGACCGCACCATACTCAAAACCGAGTGGCTTGCCTGGCACGAGCCCCATGTGGCAGTCTTGGCAACGGATCCCCTTCTTACAAGCTGGACCAGCGCGGTATTGCGCCCACACCACTTCCAGACTAATCCCTGGATGCACGACGACTTGATGACAGGGTTGGCAATAGGCACTCTCGCTGAGTTGCTCGAATTGGATCCCCTCCCAGTGGATCTCCTGCCCAGGCTTTTTGTCGTTGGGATCGAGTTTAATTTTGAAATTGTCTTTGTCGGCAATTGCCCGCGCAACCCCATCGCCGCCGATGTTGCCATATACGGGAGCTTGGATTGGGCCTGGTTCTATTCGCCGCTCACCATTGACGCGACCATAGGCTTCTTTCACTCGATGGCAAGCCACGCAGCTCACTCCTTCGCGAAAGACCAGCGGGGCGTCGACGATCGATCCTGAGCGCGGAAAGCCCATCTGCACGGCGGCCGGAGCGTGGCAACGGAAACAAAATGTGCCGACGGTTCCTTGGGTAAGCTCGGTCATCTTCTGCTCGAACTTGTTGAACATCGGCGACACAGCCGCATAGGCGTGCGCGCTGACACGCCATTCGTCATAGATCTTCTTATGGCACTGAGCGCATTTGGTCGCCGACGGATACAGGTCATTGGCAAATACCTCGGCGTGAGGATCAAGCCCAGCCGGCAGGCCATCGCGCGACGCAGGTTCGGCGCCATGCGCGGCTCCCGGTAGATTGCCGCCCCGGTTCGTCGACCCGGCCGCTGGCCCCATCGCTTCCAGTAGCGATGCGTCGCTGCCAACCGGCTCACGGTCGCCGGCCGTCAAGGGAGCTAGCAAATCGGCATCGCCCGCGTAAGTACCTTTTTCCCGCAAGGCCCCATGCTCGTCCAATAGATTTACCGAGGGCAAGCTGGCAATCGGTGCATTGGGCGAGGTTGGACCGCCGGTCAAGATCACTTGGACCGGTTGGCGATAGCGGTTGACGGACTGGGTCTGCCCCCAACTCGCTTGGCAGGTGGCCCAAGCCAGCAAGCCACTCGTGGCTAGCGTCCGCAACCGCCTCCTAAGTACTTCCGAGAACAACACGTGCAACTCCGACAGCGATTCGTAGACCATGGTTGAGCCCAGCAGACTATCCCGTAGTCTTCGTATCGTCCCGAACAATCACGCAAACCAGTAAAACCGATATAACCACACGATTTTGCGTAATCTGCATAGGCGCCATGCGTGGCTGATTTACCTAGCTTTACCACTCTCATTCTTTAGAAACCCCTCAAAAAATGCCTCTTCTTGTCAGGCGTGGGGTATGGTTTTAATGGTATCTATTCGAATTGTCTGGAGAACCGTTATGGGTTGCTCGTCGAACGCGCGAAAAGAATATCGCTGTTGTATTGCAGCGGAAAACTCTGCTGGCAAGCTAAAGATTGCCGGCAAGCAGTATAACGCATGTGTGTTGAACACATCCGCGACGGGCTACCGCGTGCGCGTCCCCAATTCAGTCGCCAAGCGAGTGCGTGGGCGTCGCGTCTGCGTTCTCGATTTTGCAGGTGAGCAGTGGGAAGTCGAGGTCAAATCGCGATTCACCGCAGATAGCCAATTCACAGATATCGGGTTCACACGCACCAAAGAGCTGACGCGTTACACCATTCCCACATCGTGGTCCTTCTGCTCCTGCCCCAATTTGAACTTGTATAGCGATCCAGCCTTCCTCGGTTTCTTGGTCCTCGCATTTCTAACCGCCGTCGTCTGTTTGCCGGGCATTGGCGATTCGCTAGGTACTGCCCCTAGGGTAAAAACCGCTATCCAATCGTTCATGGGCGACTAACTAAGATTTGACCGATCGGGCGCGTCTCTGGCCAATAGGAAAGTACATAAGTGTTGCGTCCATCGACGACGGACACCTGGCACATAGTACCTGCTCCCACAGGTCGTCCCTGAGTAACCGGCTCTAAGTTGAGCTGATGCGCGCCGGCGGGAAGCCCTAACCTGAGCACCTGAATCTCGCGAGGCAGCAGTCCCCAGCAGCGGGTATCAGCCGACTCGGTTGCTTCCCACAACACGCCAGCCGCATCCATCGCCAACGACGTCAGCGATGAATTCAAATTCATCTGATCTTTGGCTGCGTACACGGCACCTTTCTTAACCACCCGGCGCGCAACCGTGCGCGCCATCACCTCGGGCAACTTGGCCGCAAACGTTTCGCTCGCTAGCCGATGCACGTCCGTAATGGGAAGGGTGGTGGATACCGGCTGCCCGTCAACTTCAACCCCAACTAGATCGAACGGTTTGGCCGGACTAACGATCTGAGGGATCTTGATCGGTGCCAAAGTGGGCGGCACGGAATACTGGCCAACCGCAGAGACGATGCGGTCGGCGATGAGCAGAGCCTCTTGACTGGCTATCTCTTCGACTTCAATTTTATACGGCCCTCGCCCCACCATGGCGATGACAACCACCACACCATGTCCCGGCGGACTGTGGACACCGTGTGCGGCTCGTTCCATGTCCGCTTGTAGAAACGTCGCCTCGGGCAACAACGCGGCCGCCTGCGTGTAGCCACGTAGCGCATCGTCGTAGTTGCTCATGCTCGCCTCGCTCATCAAGCCGCGCAGATACGGGGCTACTGCAGGGACACAGTACGTCTCCGGGATCGAATTGCCCCAGCGTTCCTGAGCGGCGATGCGAAGCTGTTCGTGCTTGTCCAGAGCTTGCAGAGCGTAGCTCTCTGCATCCACCCCGTCCTGCATCAGGCTAGCCAACGACAGGAACACACGGATCAGCAGTTTTTCATAGTCCTCCCCGCTGTACGCACGTCGGCGATCATCGGTCATCAGCGACAGCGTAGCTTCCGTAAGGCTCTTTTGTTCGAGATGATCGAACTGGTCGCGCACCTCTCTCAGCCGCTTTTCAGCCCCAGCCGGATTGCCTTGCAGAAGATCGACGATGGCCAGATCGAGCTCAACTACCTGCGCATCGCCACCTCCCTTGGATGCCAATTTTGCGAGCTGCGTTTGGGCCTGAGGCAAGTCGTTGGTATAGAAGGACTGACGAGGTACTATCAAACGCTGCGAATGCGTCGAACAAGCCGCCAAAGTCAGCAAGCAGCAAGGCACAATGACGATAGCGCGCCACAGCCAGAATGCATTCGTAACTCGGCTTAAGGGCATGGGCACGCCAGACGTCTCGCGATGTCAAGATTCAAGCAATTCGGTCTATTTTTCTTCCGCCCCCTCGCCGGCTTGTCCGGCAGGAGCGAAAGTTTTGGTTTTAGAAATGGCGAACTCTCAAACCGTCAAAACTTCTGCACATGCCAGACGAGCTGGCAGGGGGCATAAAACAAGCAACCATGGCGTTACCTTCCGGCGGGGAACAAGCTGTAGTTGGCCAGCTTGCCCAACGGCGACTTGTGGTATCCCTTGCTGATCTCGGCCTGCTCTTTGGTGTAAGCCCCCGAGCGTGTGTCGACCAACTCGAGCGTTAACAAGTAGTCGCGCTGCGACGACTTGTTGCGCTGCGTGGTTCCGCTAGTCAGTGTAGCGTACAGCAAATAGTCGACCGGCTGCCCTTCGCGTTGCAGCACCGCCGTGAACAACTGCATGTTGCTCGGAACCAACAACGAGTCAGGACGCAAGCGAGTCTCATGCAGAGCCGAATCGACCATGCGGCGACTGATGGCCTGGAACGAGTCGGCTTGGTTGATCTTCGCATCGATCAATTGATAGATCTGCTCTTTGAAGTCGCCCAGCTCTTCAGAGCTCTTGTTCTCTACGCCCACAAAACAAACACGGCTCGTCATTGGCATGCCATCGGGGCCGATCGAACCCGCCGCCGCTCCCCCATGGCAGCTTCCTAGCAGTTTCGCTACCGATTCTTCAACCAGCGGCTCGTAGACTTCACCACCAGCCGAGTGGCTACCGACCATCGGAGCATCCTCCTTGCGCAGCAAGTGACCGTATTGATAGCTGCGACAGCCCGTTGTCAAAGCAGCACCAGTCAGCAGTCCCGTTGCGCCCAGCCGGCTTAGAAAACCGCGCCGATCGAGCACGCTTGGTTGGCTAGAAGAACACCGTTGGTTCGTGAAAGTCATCGTCCTTGATTCCTGTCTTGGGTCGCCCACGAATCCGTGCGGGCTGAATAGTCTTAGCCGAATCTCATCGCCCGAGCAATGCGAAACCCATCGTAGAATTGCTAGCAAACACACCTTGAGATTCGTTTCCCTACCCCAATCATCGACCTCAGGCCCAATTCCTGTTCAGTTAATGTGGCCCGACGCTCCGCCGTCGGATTCTGCACTTCTGTATCTATGTGATTTCTGCATTTCTACTATTCTGCATTTCTCCCGCCCCCTCGCCGGTTTACTCGGTGAGAGCGTAAGATTTTTTCGCTAGCATTGGCGAAACAGAACGACGAACTCAAGACTTCTTCTTTGACTTCTTACTCTTCACATACGGTGGCGGGCTCTTGAATTTCTTGAATGGACGCCCCGCAGCTTCTGCGCCATCGTGTCCAGCCGCACTGTAACCATTGCTCGCATTGCAGAGCTTGATCCGCAGTTGCTTCCCTGAGACCCACGTCTTTTGAAGCAATTGAAAAACGTCCTTGGGCATGCCTTCGGGCAGGTCGATGGTGCTGTAATTGCCGCGAATGTCGATCGAGCCGATATCCGAACCAGAGATTCCAGCTTCATTGGCAATGGCACCGACAATGTTGGCAGGACGCACTCCGTCGTCTCGGCCCACTTCGATCTTGTAGCGTTCCATTCCCTGACGAGGCGGTCCGCTGGAGCGTCGCCCGGCACCACCACCTCCGTCGCGATTGGAGCCGAAGTCGCTGCGGAATTCGCGACCTCCGCGTTCGCCTCGGTCATCCCGTGGCCCGCGCTCTCGGCGGTCGCCACGCGGCGAGTCGAAACTAGCCGACTTGGGCAGATCGCTAACGAGCAGTGGTTGATCGCCTCGCGCCAATTTGGCGGCGGCAGCGGCTACCATCTCCATGGGCTGTTGCGTCTCGGCAGCGACCTCTTCCACCATCTTCTTGAAGAGGCTCAAATCGCCACCACCAAGGATTTCAATCATCTGTGCCTTAAAGCGTTCGATCCGTTTGAGGTTGATCTCACGCGTCCTCGGGGGCTCGACCACTGCGATAGGTTGATTCGTCGCTCGCTCTATCAAACGTAGCTTACCACGCTGCCGGAAGGTCAAGAAGATCACCGCCACACCGCTGCGTCCAGCCCGTCCGGTACGTCCAATGCGGTGCACGTACGACTCGCTGTCGTGAGGCAAGTCGTAGTTGAACACGTGACTGATGCGCTGAACGTCCAGACCGCGAGCGGCTACGTCGGTAGCGACCAGAATGTTCAAGTGGCCTGACTTCAGTTGATCGACGGTTCGCTGACGTCGAGCTTGTGGTAGATCACCATTGAGTGCCGCAGCCGATAACCCCAACGCACATAGACGATCGGCCACGGCGACCGTCGAGTCCTTGGTCTTGGTGAAGACGATCACGCCATCGGTCTCTTCGGCTTCGAGCATACGTGCCAACATCTCGGGCTTATCCCCTTCGTTGACGAACACGCAGCGCTGCTCGATCGAATCGGCCGTCAGTCCAGCCTTGCGGCCAATAGTGACCGTGGCCGGCTCCTTCAAGTGCTGATCGGCAATGCGCCGAATCTGATGCGGCATCGTAGCTGAGAACAATGCGATCTGTTTCTCAGCGGGAGTGTTTTGCAGTACGAACTCGACGTCTTCCAAGAAGCCCATGTTGAGCATCTCGTCCGCCTCGTCGAGCACCAAACAGCGAATCGAATCGAGGCTCAACGTCCCACGCTTGATGTGATCGAGTACGCGACCTGGCGTTCCTACCACGACATGCACCCCTTTGCGAAGTGCCCGAAGCTGAGGTTCGTAGTCGGAACCGCCGTAGATGGCCGCTATCCGCAGTTTGGGCATGCACGCCCCATAGGTCTTGAACGATTCGGCTACCTGCGTCGCCAATTCACGCGTCGGTGCCAGAACCAACACCTGCGGAGCAGTAGGTCCATTCATCTCCAAACGCGACAGAATCGGCAGCGCAAAAGCGGCTGTCTTGCCGGTCCCCGTTTGAGATTGAGCCAAAACGTCTCGACCGTCGAGCACGTGAGGGATGATCTGCGCCTGCACATCGGTAGGAGACAGATAGCCGGTCATTTGAACCGCCAGTTGCACCTCATCGCTCAGCGGCAAATCGCGGAACAGCAATGTATCTGTCGACAAAGCGTCAGCAGCGGAAGTGGAAACGTCGTTAGGTACGTCGAGCACAGTGGTCGTCATCGGAAAGTGGTTACCCTTAGGCCAGATTGCCAGCCAAGAAGATGGCCGGTCAACAATTAAGAAGGCCCAAAAGCGGTTCACACACACGTCCGCAAGCTAATCCAAGGCCATAAGTCGCCCCGGTAAATTCAGGCTCATTCTTTTCCAAGCCTCTCAAGTTACCCCAGCCCCAGCCAGATCGTAAGGGCAAATTGCTCGATTTACTTGGACAATTCTGCCCTCGACCGGCTACGGCAGCTATGCCAACATAAAGAGCAAGCTAGAGTATCTGCAAGCGTCTTTGTAGGCTCGTAACGAGTACCGCGAGTTACGGCAGACCGAAGCGAACGATCAATTGGCCGCGTTTCCGTCTTTCAATGAGGACCGGTAATCCAATGCGCCACGCTTGCTGTCGGGCCAAACTTGGCGGTGGCGGCAAGGCTCGAGTGAACACGGGTGCGATTCGATCCGCAGACGCTGCCCGTGCCGTAACTCGCGGTACTCGTTACGAGCCTACTTCAGACGGCCAATAGCGCCTATTGCCTCAACTATGACAAAAAATCCACAACATGACTGGGCCCAGCGGCCGACGCGCGATCGATTGCGAGCCGTCGGACGCATCGCTGCGCAGATCGCGATGCACCGAACCGAATTGCTCGCGCTGAGTCCTCGAATCAACGCCACTCCGGCTGAAATCATTTCGTCCGAACTTCTGCCACTGGCCGACGCCTGCCGCTATGCCGCGAACGTGGGACGGCGCGCGCTCGCACCGACGATGCATTCGATGTTGCGAGGCGCCTGGTGGATGGGGAGAATTGGTGTCCGTGTAACCCGTGAACCTTGGGGCGTAGTGCTCATCCTCGCCCCCTCGAACTACCCACTGCTTCTCCCCGGCGTACAAATCATCCAAGCTCTGGCGGCCGGCAACGCGGTAATTGTCAAGCCGGCTGGGGGCTGCGAAGCGGTCATGCATCGCTTTGCTGAGTGTGCAATCGCTGCCGGCATTCCAGCCGAGCTACTGCAGGTTCTCGACTCGTCGATCGCAGCCGGCCAGCAGGCGATCGAGGCGGGAGTCGACAAAGTGTTTCTCACTGGCTCTGCCAACACGGGCCGCACGGTACTCGCACAGCTCAGCAAGTCACTAACTCCGGCCACGCTGGAATTGGGGGGATGTGACTCAGTGTTCGTCACCGAAAGCGCCGATTTGAATCGTGTGGCCCGCTGCTTGGCCTATGCACTGCAACTTAACGGAGGTGCGACCTGCATCGCTCCGCGCCGGGTGTTTGTCACTCCCGCACAACTAGAACCGCTGTCCAGCTTGTTAATTGAAGAACTGCGAAGCGTGCAACCGACGCGTCCCGTAGGCTTTCAGTTTCCCTTGGCGGTGGTAAAACAACTCAACGCCACCGTGCAACAGGCACTGCGCGAAGGAGCTCAGCTCGCCCACGGCGAATTGCCAGACTTGCCGTCGAACAACCCAAGCCACCTCAGCATACGCCCACTAGTTTTGCGCGGAGTGAAACCGCAGATGAATATTGTACGAGACGATATCTTCGCACCCATTGTATCGTTGCTGACCGTTCCCAACATGAGCTCTGCTATCGAAGCTGACCGCGACTGTCCCTATCATCTTGGGGCCTCGGTATTTGGTTCAAGAGTCACCGCAGAGCGATGGGGCCAGCAGATCCGGGCCGGTTGCGTTGTCATCAATGACGTGGTCGTGCCCAGTGCTGATCCTCGTGTGTCGTTTGGGGGTTGTGCTGATAGTGGATGGGGCTCAACGCGCGGCTGGGAGGGATTGCTGGAAATGACGCGCCCCAAGTCGATCTGCACGCGCTGGGGGAACTGGCTCCCCCACCTGAACCGTGCCAATGCTGAAAACACGGCGGTGATGTCCGCCCTATTGACCCTGCGGCACTCTCCCAACTGGCGCAACAAATTCGCATCCATAAAAACGCTCATTACCCGTGGCTAGTGCTTCGAACATTTTTAATCTTAGGGTTTGGTGTAGTGGACGAGGTTACGAGTCCCTGGTACCTACTAAGTCGAAAGGACTCGTAGCCTCGTCCACTACCCTAAATTGAAATGTGGACAGAACACTAGCGCCAAAACGACGAATCATGTGGAGAAACTTATGTTACGCTCTCACTGGCCGACGACGTTTCGAAATGCATACACGGCGCAAGAACTACTGTGATAATCGAGCTCCGCGTGCGTACGCCCAATGCAGCGACAATCGAACTGTATGATCCTCTGATCGGCATTCAATGGTGAAGTGCTGCTTGGATCTAAAATCCCAGCAAAGCCGGCAGCGATTGGTGAGGTATTGCGATCGAAGAAGCGAAAACGTTTGAGTATTGGATCGATCGAATTATACAGATTGACGACCTTTTCAACTCCCACCAGCGCCTGGCTGTACCTTCCATAAGCGGTCAAACTTTGACGATCAAATGCCGGCGCGATCAAGCTGATTCGGTCTTGGTAAAGCTGTGTGGGGAGCGCGCTGAGCTGATAACCATTTAGCGTCCCACCAGCCAATAGATGGTGAGCGCCGCATATCACAGCGCTTCCGAAACTATAGCCAAGATAACCGATTGGTTGACGAAATTCGAGCGACTGCACAAAGCTCGCCAAATAGTACGCGTCCACGTTCAAGCGTAGCTTCTTGATGGCTACGTCATTCCCCAATCCCCCACTGCGATCACTGGGCCAGGAAAAGGCGATGAAGCAAATCGGCTCGCAGCGCACATTGCTAACGAGCCGCCGATATACCTGCTGCGCTCGTATATGCAATTCTTGTTGCGACATCCGATTGCCATGCACGTAGATCACGACTCGCTGGCCAATGGCTGCTGAGACGAACTCTCTGAGCAATCCTAACGGCTGAGCCGACCAGCAACCCTGTTGAAACTGAAATAGTTCCAACTGCTGCCCATCGCTAACGTGGGGACAATCCGGTAGCCCTCGTGAGCTGACTTCCCACAAGGAATCGCCCGGACGACAAAACTCACTTGCAAAGCCAAGTTCGCTATAGCTCAAAAATAGGAGTGCTAAACCTAGCAATATCCGACCAAAGCGCAAGCCTGAGAGCCCCCTTTTCCCCGTATTTGCAGTTCCCGCAATCGGTCTCATGTGGCCAGCCTGCATCCGTTTTATTGAGAATATAAGGATCACGCGGTTTCGTCGTAACAACTGTAACACAGGCAAACATAGACCGCAGAACACGACCCGAGCAGAATCGTCCATTGGAACGATGGAACTTCATTATAGCTACCGACAGCCGCAATGCTTTCATATCCTTTAACACCGCTCCAAACTGCACTGGCTTCCTACCCAGTAGCGACCGTCGCCAGACGGTAGGACGCAACTACCGAAGCTAGGCGGTAGGTTTCTGCGGCCTGGCGACCGCAGCTACGTGATCGGCTCGTTGCATCGATCGTAACGCCTGAAACGATTGTCCTGATGTGTCGACTACGGCAGCAGGCTAATCGCGCGTTAAACTACACGCCTGCGGCAAGATGTTGGAAAAAAACATCATGTTTCGTTTGCACATCGTTTGCCGTGGGTTAAGTTTCAGCGGGCCGATTTGGATTCTGCCGATTGTTGAGACTTTGTGTTAGGGGAAACAAAATGAGAAAAGTAGTATTGTTCGGAGTCGTTCTGGCACTGGCCAGCGGATGTGGTCGCGGTTGGTTGCCATTGTTTCGTGGAGCCCCCTGCAACAACAATGGTTGCTGCGCTTCGGCGATTCCCGCTTCCTACGGCAGCGGCTGCGCCAATTGCGATAGTTCGGCTGGCTACAGCGATTACCAAAACGAATTCTCCGGCGGTGACAACTACAGCGGCGGAAGCAACTACTACAGTGGCGGAGCCATCACTGGCGACTACCCAATTCAAGAGACCATTGTCAGCCCATCCATGGTTCCCCCAACGACATCAGCCAACTAGGCTGACCCAATAAATGCTTGTGCATAGATGATTAACTGTGGAGACAAGCTAGAATCCATAGCCTGACGCGTGGCGGTATCTTCGGGGGGAGATACCGCCATTCGTCGTTTATGGACGCCGTTTATGGACGCCGTTTATCGACGCCGTTTATCGACGCCATAGCCTGCGATCCACAGAGTCGCTTTGCATTTCTGCCCACTAGCAATGATAATTAATTGAGATTCACGAATTCCATGACTTAAACTTGGACTTGGACCGGAAAGAATAAGTTTGAGTTCTAATCAACAACAGTAATTCCTATCTTACCGAAAGGGGGATGAGACCATGTCTTTTTGCGCACTTTCCCGCCGTGTGACGCTTTGGACAACCCTTTTGGCCATAGCCACGGTACCGCAAAGCGCACTAGCTCAAGCGGCCCCCAAAATCCCGAGTACGAATGCGAGCTCGGAAACCGACGCAGCCGAGCCGAAGGGTGAAGTCGACGTTCCCCAGGGCCTGCCGGCCGAGCCGGTGATGCAATATGTCGCTCCGAAGTCGATCGAGATGCTCATCGGCGTTCGCATCACCGCTCCCGATGGCAATATGTACGGTACCTTGGCCACCACCGTCTTTCCGACTCCTTGGCCCGAGCAGACGGTGGAAATCGTCGAAACTAGTCTGCCACCTACCACGCAAGCTCAATTTCGCGATCTGCCCGGCGGCAATCGCCAGTGGATGTTCTTCGCCCCCACCATTCCAGCCGGCGCAGTGGTCGAAGCGACAGTGAAAGTTCGCATCACGAAAAGTCATATTGTGGGGCCGGAAGACACACTCCGCTTCAAGATCCCCAAGCGACTGTCTCGCGATCTCCAACAGTTCATGTCCAACAGCCCCTACATCGAAACCAACGCGGGCGAAGTGCGTAAAATCGTCCGCGAGGTCGACGCCAGCGAACCGTTGACCGATTGGAAAAAGGTCGAGCAGCTTTACGACTGGGTGCGCGACAACATCACTTATCAACGCGGCGATCTCAAGACAGTTCGCGAAGCGCTGCGAGACAAGACAGGCGACTGCGAAGAGATGACCAGCACCTTTGTCGCATTGTGCCGCGCCGCTCGTGTGCCAGCGCGCTGTGTGTGGGTTCCCAACCATTGCTACCCCGAGTTCTATCTGGAGGACGAACAAGGCGAAGGACATTGGTTCCCTTGCCAAGTTGCGGGCACTCGCAATTTTGGCTCGATGCCCGACTACTTACCGATCCTGCAAAAAGGGGATCGCTTCAAAGTTCCCGAAAAATCAGAGGTCCAACGCTACATCGCCGACTATCTCTCCTCCAAGAAAGTACTCGGCAGGAACGATCCGCAAGTCGAGTTCATTCGCCAAATGCTAGGCGATGCCGTCAACCTGCGCGCTCCCGACTTAGCGGAACAAGCTGATCAAGCCGATCCGTCTGTCATTGATCCAGACGGATCCGCAAAGTAGCAGACGCAGTCTGCCACGGAATCGCACCCCGGTTTGCCTCGGACTATTCATGAGCACCTAAACCCCGCCGCATGGTACCCTCCCGCGCGCGGGAGGGTCGCGAGTAATGCGAGCGGGGAGGGCTTGAATAATCCGGGTTAAACGATTTCACCGTGTCAGTGCGTCTGTTACCTTTCAAGAATTTCGCCTACCCAGCACGTCCCCGCCAACGGACGGTTGGCCATCCTAGCAGTTGTCCGATGAAGGCGCGCCACTGAACTGCGACAAAGATCGTGACTGCCAGCGGGTGCAGGGCCGCTCCAAGCCACGTTGACTCAAATCTGGCGGCAATCATCGCGCGCGGAGTGAAACTCAACGCAGTAGCCAGCGCTAACACGACAACCGACGCCCCTGACCAGTCGTGATAGACCGCATGGGCAAGCATCAAAATCGGCAGCACGCTACCGCCCAGCAGCAATACGCTGAAAGGGCCGATCAGCTTGATATTTGCCATACCTTCCGTTGCATTCTTCCGTAGCCCCCCAATGACGCTCGACCAACCGCGATACATCCGCACACTCGCCAAGTCGCTAGCATCCACGAGGTCCGTCTTGAAACCAGCCCGGCGAAAGCTACGTGGCAACTGCAGTCCATCGTGCCGCGATGATTTAATGGCCGCATGACCGTCCGCCGACAGGTAGTCCGCCTTGTTGGTCAAGAACAATTGCCCACACCCCGCTCCCAACCCCACTTGATTGCTAGTCCGCATGCGCGCCAGCGGCAAGTACCCGAGCAGGACGTAATACATCATCGGAATCAGCAATTGCTCTGCCAGTGTTGGGGTTAGTTGGCGAGGAAAGCCGCTCAGTAGACTGCATCCGCTGCGTATTTGTTCAGCCACCAATCGCACAATGGCCGTAGGTTCCAAACGCACGTCAGCATCCATAAACAACAATCGCTCAAACTTGGCTGCCTGCGATAGTCGCCAGCAGGCGTGTTGCTTGCCATTCCAATCGCTTGGAAGGTCTGGCGCCCGAACCAATCGAACTCGGGCGTCGGTCCCCGACAACTCCTCAACCACCGCCGCAGTACAATCGGTCGAGTGGTCATCCATCACGACGACTTCCACCTCGACTCCGATCGTAGCCAGTGCGGAGCAGACGGCCGCGCCAATTCCTTGCTCTTCATTGCGGGCTGGGATCAATACGGACACCCCCCCGCCCACTCGCCGCGTCGCATCACCGGTAGCCACCGCACGATGGAACAGTGGCAGATTCGAATAGACCATCAAAGTCGGCAACGCTGCCAAACTCAACAGCGTCAGAGCAAAAACTAAAGTCAGCAAGTTGGCTTCTCCAATGTGGCCCGACGCTCCGCCGTCGGATTCCCTACCTATACCCCGCAATGTGGCCCGACGCTCCGCCGTCGGATTCCGCTCCCGTACCCCCGCGAGCTTGCCTTGCTGATGAATCAGTTTTTCGGCTTGCCACACCGCCCCCCCACCGACGTCGGAGCGTCGGGCCACGTTGAAACGGAGCGTCGGGGCACATGAAAAATGGTATATTAAGTGGAGCAGAGTCGAGTCCCCAAGACAGATAAAACCCAACCGTGTCTTTACCCATAGCCGCCGCATATCCTACCATCATTCTCGCGGCACTAGTCTGCGGTGCTCTCATACTACGCCGCGCGCAATCACGCCTCGCACTGCCGGCCGAGCAGCGATTGGCGATTGGGATGGCTGCATTTTGTGGAGCAATGCTCGGTGCCAAACTGCCGTTTGTGCTGGGCGGTCTGATTGGCAATTGGCGCAGTCTACTCGACGGCACGGTGTGGTTTAGCAATGGCAAGACGATCATGTGCGGTTTGGTGGGTGCCTACTTTGCTGTCGAACTGACCAAATGGATGCTGCACATACGCACCAAGACCGGCGACTCATTTGTTGTCGCTGCTGCCGTAGCGATCGCCATTGGTCGATTAGGCTGTTTGGCGGCGGGCTGTTGCTATGGGCTCCCCACCACGCTTCCGTGGGGCCTGCGTTGCGCTGCCATCGACAACTTGACACGCCATCCCACCCAGCTCTACGAATCGACTTTTCATGCATTGATGGCCGTGTTGATGATTTACGGTCAGCGCGTGGGGCTGTGGCGCGGACAATGGGCCAAGTTCTATATTCTGAGCTATATGTTCTACCGCTTTTTCAGTGAAACACTACGACCTGAAGCGCGCCTCTCTTGGGGACTGACCGCCTACCAATGGTTTGCTTTGGCCATCGCTCCAGTTTTTATCGCATTGTGGTGGTACGACGCGCGCCGATTGCACCGCGGATCCATGCATGCAGTTGACCTTACGCGGGAGCCGGCTGTATCGCTTCGGCGCTTGGTACCTTCTCCGGCAACAGTTTCACCACCAGCACCGGGCAATGAGCCAACCGCGTGACGCGCTCGGCCACCGAGCCGAGTACCAAGCGGGTCAGCCCAGTGCGACCATGCGATCCGACGACTATCAGTTCCGCTCCCAGCTCTTCGGCTCGATCGCTGGCCACCTGCCCTGGATCACCCATCCGCACATCCAAGCAGACTTTACCAAATTCTTTCTCCGGCACAGCCAACGCCAAATTCTCTAATGCGTGCTCGATGCGACTACCATCGTCGATCGTGGCCCACACCACTCCCGGCTCCGCTGGAATCAAATACGGCAGAACGTGGAGTAAGTGGATCTGCCGAGGATCGTCAACAATCGCAACTGCTTTGCGCAGCGCTTCTTTGGCATGTTCCGAAAAGTCAAACGGCACGACGACCGGATGCGTTACTCGCCAATTCATTTTCGTGTTTCTTTCATGGAGTGGAGGTGGAGTTCGCCGAGTTCCAGTTCTGCCATAAGCATACTGGCCGAGGGATCCGTTCGCAAACAGGCAACCAACGATAGTTTACCAGTTCCCTACCACAAACTCGCGATTCCCCAGTTCTCATTTGGACGCGTCACAGTGACGTTCTCCAGCCAAGAACTGGAAAAATATCTTCGCCCGTGACCCAAGGTGTCACAGGGCTGGCGAAGAATAGATTCAGACAGCTAACCATGCGGCTGCACGGATCAACTTCCATCTCCAACCCAATGGTAATAAATCATGCGACGCGACCTAAGCCTAGCCATGCAAGCTCCCGACGATCTGGTAGTCAAGCTCCAGTACGTTGACGCCAAGGGAAACAAGTCGATACGGATTGTGAGTCCCATTCGCTACCTGCCGTCGGGACGCTTCTTGGGATTGTGCCTGTGCCGCTGCGAACCGCGACAATTCCACCTGGACCGCTGCAGCAACATCGAACTTCGCCCGGCCGCCGAGTACGTCATGCCGGTCGAAATGGCCCAAGCCTCTTAGTCCTGCTTATACCAAGCCACAATCGCCCCCTGGCCACCTTGTGTGGCCGGAGCGTTCGTTTCGCAGAGTCGTCCCCTGGCCACCTTGTGTGGCCGGAGCGTTCGTTTCGCAGAGTCGCCCCCTGGCCACCTTGTGTGGCCGGAGCGTTAGTTTGGGTGCTAGCTGGGCCACCCCTCTACCTACAAGTCTGGCGCTCCCGCCACACAACGTGGCTGGGGATCAAAACATGCTCAACAATACCGCTTTTCCCAATCCGCCAATCGCTCGATCAGCACTGTATCAGGCGGAATCTCTCCCAGCCGCTGTCGCGATTGAAACTCGATTTCGAGCGCTTCAATGTTGGCCGCTTCCTCCATCACGGCACCTTCCTTGAGTCGGTCGAGGAACAGCATGCCATCGAGGTGATCGGTCTCGTGCTGTACCACGCGGGCATCAAACCCGCTCAAGTCCATATTGATCTCGCCACCCGTCAAATTGAATGCATTCAAGTGGATCGTTTTGGCTCGTACCACGTTTCCATGGATGTTGGGAAGACTCAAGCACCCCTCTTCCGCTTCTTCATTGCTGCGTGGGCGCGAAATCACAGGATTGATGACTACGAACTCTTCGCCCTCATCTTTTTCACCGCTGGCATTCATGACAAACATGCGGATCGGCAAGTTGACTTGGGTAGCTGCCAGCCCGACACCACGATGCTCGTACATCAGTTCTAACATGCGAGCGGCAATCTGTTTCAAGCCAGCATCAACGCGGCGAATCGGCTTGGCAACGTATCGCAAGCCAGGATGAGGGAAAGTGATAATACTAAGTGAATTCGGGTCGAATTCGCTGGTTGAATTGTCTGGCGGCATGGAATCGTCAGTAGTTTCAGCAATAATAAATGTTACGCGTCGTTTCAGTCCTCGGACTCAACTTCACCTGAATCAATTTAACCGATTGGTTCGATTAGCCGAAGTGTCACCCGCGTAAATTTCAGAATTGGCCCAACAATACTAGCTCGCAGCACCCGCGAGCCGCCGTAATAGAAACGTTGCATTCCCCTTCACCAGCAAGGCAATTCCCATGGCCCAAGCCGTCGTAGATCCCGAGCAATTGCGGCAGTTCGCAGCCATGCTCAAGCGTTATACGCAACAGGTTCGCGAATCGACCTCCAGCCTGACTCAGGCACAAGCCCGTTTGGCCGACAGTTGGCGAGATCAAGAGCACCGCAAGTTCGCGGAGGAATTCGAAGCGCAGATCAAGTTGGTCCACAAGCTGCTTGAGTCCTCCGAGCAGCACATCCCCTACTTGCTCAAGAAAGCCGAGATCATCGAAGAATACTTGCAGCGTTAACGATCTACATTTGCAAATGCTAATTATTGAGTATAGTCATAGAATCCGCGTTTGGACTTGACTCCCAACTCGCCGGCCGCCGTGTGTGCGGCTAATAACTTGAGAAGTTCTTCTATAGGCACTTCCGTCTCCGACGCATCGGCCCAGCGTGCGTTGCTCAGGACTTGCTCAATTACATCCAACCCAATTCGGTCCATAATGCCGAATGGACCCAACGGCATGCCCGTCACCGCAGTCCACGATTTGTCGATATCGGCGGGATCGGCCACATCGAGCGTAGCCAGTTCGAGTGCGGAGCGCAGCACCGACTGGAGCAGCCAGTTAAAAATGTAGCCCGGATGTTCGCGTCGCAATACCAAAGGCTGCTGACCGATGCGCACGGCAAAACGGCGAAGCCGTTCGATCACCTTGGGATCGGTCTCTGCACAACCGACGATATCGACCACCGAATCTTCCAATACGGGCACGTGAAAGTGCAGATGGGCAAAGCGCTCGGGTTGCGACACGTAGCCGCTGAGCATAGAGGGGACGAAGTAGGAACTGTTGGAGGCGATGATCGTCGGCGCGGGAAATGTTTCGCTCAACTCGCGCAGTACCCTTTTTTTCAGCGACACTTGTTCGGGAACCGATTCGATAACGAGGTCGATGGGCACGCCCATCGCGTCGTGTTCACGCATTCCGGGAGAGATTCGCACACGATCGATCCACGACGGATCGGGGGCGAATTCAGGAAGTTCGCGCATCCACTCGACCGCCGCCGTACAGACCTGCAAGCTGCGATCGGCCAGCCAAACCGAAAGGCCAAATCGCGCCAGCCGAGCGGCCGTTTGCTGTCCAACCCACCCCGCCCCCAAGATCAATACGTTTTCGATTGCGGTCATTGGATAGTTGTTCTGCCTGTTTGCTTTACTCACGAATTGCGTGAGATTTACTCCAACGCTGCCCGGACCTTATCGTCGCTGTGCAGCCAATGTAGTAGAATTAATGATTCCAGGGGAGATGCCTAGCTGAGCTGGCACTCCCCCAGAGTAACCTCTTGTCATTAAACCTCGTGGCACGCACCTGCTCGGTATCGCTTCATGGATTGGTTTCTAACATTAAATAGAGTTTGCCGCTTGTTGGCTTTCGTCAGCGTAGGTCTAGCATTGCGCGGGTGGCTGACTCCACCGGTGGCAGCCCAAGATTCCGCAGAGTCGACCTCACACCCAACGCGTCTGATTGAATTCCATTCTTCTGACAATCAGCCTGCGCCAACCGGCCCTGTACGCGGAGAAGTAGTATCTGAATTTGAGGGGGGAGGTCTACTGCTACTTACCGAAGACGGTCAACTTTGGACGCTCGAAGAAGATGCCATCGTCTCCAGTTGCCCTAGCGATACTCCTTTCACGCCACTGACATCCGATCAGATCTACGAGCAGTTTCAGCAGCAGCTGCCCGGAGGCTTCAAAGTTTACAAAACGCGGCACTATGTGATGATTTACAACACCAGCGATGTCTACATCAAGTGGGTCGCCGAGTTGTTCGAGCATTTGTATCGCGGCTTTTACAACTATTGGAGGTCTAAGGGCTTTAGAATTTCTGAACCACGTTTTCCCCTGGTATCTGTTGTATTTAGCAATCGACCATCGTACTTGGCATATGCCGAACGCGAAATTGGTAAGTCGGCCGAAGCGATGATCGGCTACTACAACATGAAGACCAACCGCATGGTGACCTATGACATGACCGGCGTCGATGGAGTCGTCCCTCGAGGTACTCGTGTTGCCAGCCCTGTGGTCATTCAACATATTCTGTCGCAGCCACAAGCCGAGCGGACGGTGGCCACGATTATTCACGAAGCCGTACACCAACTGGCCTACAATAGCGGCCTGCAAGTCCGATTGGCGGATAATCCGCTGTGGCTCAGCGAGGGCATCGCGATGTTCTTCGAGACTCCCGATGCGAACAACCCCAAAGGCTGGGGTGCTATCGGCAAAGTCAACCCACACAATATGCGGCTCTTCGCACAGTACGTCCCCCAACGTCCCGCCGATTCATTACTGACCTTGATCAGCCAGGACCAGCGACTGCGCAGTGCCGAAACCAGTAGTCAAGCCTATCCCGAAAGTTGGGCTTTAACCTATTATTTGATGATCATCAAGAACAAACAGTTTGTCGCCTATTTGAAAGAGCTCGCCGACCAAACGCCGCTGGCTGGCGAGTCGTCAGAACGCGAGCGGATCGAGCTGTTTCAGAAACATTTTGGTGCAGACCTCACCGAACTAGACAAAGAACTAATCAACTTTTATCGCCGCATGTAATTAATTTAAGTTCTCATGAACTTAGCCATTCTTGATTCACGGTTCCATTGTTGTGGACGAGGCAACGAGTCCCGCAAATACCAGATCAAGTTGCCGCAGAACTCGTAGCCTCGTCCCCTACCTTGTCGGAGTTAAATTTGATGACACCACCCGCTCGACTCGAATTGACAATCCGCGCAATCGCGCTAGGCTTGCTGCTGTCTGTCGTGATGGGTGCCGCCAACGTCTATGTGGGTCTCAAAGCGGGCATGACCGTCTCGGCATCCATTCCCGCCGCCGTGATGGCAATGCTGTTTTTCAAATTGTTTTCCAAGAAGTCGAGCATCCTCGAAGCCAATCAAGTGCAAACCTGCGCGTCAGCAGGCGAATCGCTGGCCGCTGGTATTATTTTCACGATGCCCGCGCTAGTCCTGATCGGCTATTGGAAAGAGTTTGACTATTGGTCGGTGACAATTATCGCCATGACCGGCGGGCTGCTGGGCATTCTTTTCATGATTCCCATGCGCCGCGTATTTGTAGTCGACAATCCCGATCTACCGTATCCCGAGGGAATCGCTTGTGCGGCGGTTCTAAAAGCGGGTGAGAGCGGCCAAGAGAACGCCGGTGCCGGTATGAGTCTGATCCTCGGAGGACTGCTGGGTGCCGTGTTCAAATTGGCGGGCGGCCTGTTTGGCTTGATCACCGGCAGTCTGGAAGCGGCCACGGCAATCGGCTCGCGGATCTTCTTCGTCGGTGCCGATCTCAGCCCGATGCTAGTCGCCGTGGGCTACATCGTGCGCTTGAACGTGGCCCTGTTGATTTTTATCGGCGGTGGGATGTCTTGGCTGATTGGCATTCCGCTATTGGGAAGTGCCGAACTGTTCGACAATCCAATCGACGGTGCCTACACGCTGTGGAAGGAACAGGTCCGCTATGTAGGCGTCGGAGCGATGGTAGTCGGCGGCTTCAGTTCGCTCGTCTCGGTACGACACGGGCTCAAATCGGCCATCGGTGAAATGTGGCATGGGGTCAGCGGCAAACGCAACGCCGTTCAAGATGACCAACGCGATATTCCCGCCTCGATCATTCTATTGGTCGGTACCGCGTGCGTTGTCATGCTGGCTATCGTCAACTATCGTTTTACGCATGACGTCGGTGTGACCCTGCTAGCCACCAGCATCATGCTAGTTATGGGATTCTTTTTCACTGCGGTGGCGAGCTACATTGTCGGACTAGTCGGCAATTCGAATAGTCCTGTATCCGGCATGACCATCACCGCCGTACTGGTCGCAGGCGGGCTGTTGTGGTTGTTCAACTACTCAGGAATGACCGGAATGGTGGCCACCTTGGGTATCGCCGCCATCGTGTGTTGCGTAGCCTGTACCAGCGGGGATGTGTGCAACGACCTCAAGACCGGCTCGCTCGTCGGTGCCGCCCCGTTTCGTCAGCAGATCATGCAGATTGGCGGCGTGATCGCGGCCGCCTTTGTCATGGCACCCATCTTGACTCTACTGCATCACAACACGCCCGGCGGAATTGGTGGCGAGAATCTTGCAGCACCACAAGCCAGTTTGTTTCAAAGTTTGGCTGAAGGTTTTTTTGGCCAAGGCAAATTGCCTTGGGGAATGGTCGGTATCGGGGCCGGCTTAGGAATAGCCATTCTCGTCGTCGATGCGATTTTGAAAGCTAACCATAGCGCCTTTCGCGCCCACTTGATGCCGATCGCCGTCGGCATGTACTTGCCCTTTGGCTTAGCCATTCCCATTTTGATCGGAGGCATTCTAGCCTACTGGTACACACGAAAAACTCCCGAATCGCAACATCATGATGTCTTGCATCGCGGCGTGCTCTTCTCATCGGGTGTGATTGCCGGAGAAGCGTTGACGGCTGTCGGCATCGCCGGCCTGGCTGCATTGGTCGGCTGGCTAACCGAGAAACATAGCGAGTGGCTGATTGAAAACTTTGGCACACGAGTTTTCGAAAGTTTGAGCATCCCCACGCAGCTCGGGCTAAGTTCAAATCTGGTCAGCAGTTTGTCAGTTGTCGCTGCCATTGCCATGGTCGTCAGTTTTGCCTTGCTCACGCGCCCGCGAAAGTAATTGTTTTTGAACAGCAGTGAGCACGTCGCGCAAGACAAAGATCTGCCGAGCCGCCGTTCTGCTTGGGTTCAATGCTGCATATCGCATCCCCACGCGGTAGCACTCTGCCAATACCGCCATCAACTCGATCGAGCTGAATTGCTTCACTTGAAATGAAGTCGCTGCGTCTGCACAGAATTGTTCAGCGTAACGCTCGGCTGCGAGTCGATCGGTAAATAGTGCCAACGCCCCCCGCTCGTCACTCAACTCGGAACTCGCCGCAGTCCCCGATTGGCTGGCCTGCGATGATCCGCTGGCCATACGCCAAACGGCCAGATGAGTACTGTCGCCAGCCTGGGCAGTTCGGGTGATAATTACCCAGGGACTGAGCTCGGTAGTCTGGTTCAAAGTGGCTGGTTCCGTGGAAGTCATGCGGGGCATTTCTCATTGGCACTTAGGGGGAACGCACTTGGCAGGCTGCGTAAACTGACGTATCTTGGCGACCCAAGCGTCATGCGAATTGTAATTTTCGGTATTGGAGAGTGGCTTAGGCTTCCAGCCTGTGAGTACTCGCACGACAGGCTGGAAGCCTATGCCACCAATCCCCGCCCGACGCTACCTGAATCGACTTCCGAATTCTCCCAACTTCCGCAAGCTGACGTTATGCCACGCGATTTCCTCAAAGGCTGTCAAGATTATTACGACGTAGTGGTGATCGGCAGTGGACTAGCTGGGATGACCACAGCCAATATTCTAGGTCGCGCCGGGCATCGTGTGTTGCTGCTCGAACAGCATTATAAGCTAGGAGGGCTGGCGACATGGTTCCGACGCCCAGGAAGTCACATTTTCGACATTTCCCTGCATGGTTTCCCAGCCGGTATGCTCAAGAGCTGCCGTCGCTATTGGAACGAGGAGATTGCAAGCAATATCGTCCAGTTGAAGAATATTCGCTTCGACAATCCCATGTTCTCCTTAACGACAACCTTCAATCGCGAAGATTTTACTCGACTGCTTTCCGCAGATTTTGGAGTGCCCGCAGCGAATGTAACTGCATTTTTCGATGCCGCGCGTGGGATGAACTTTTACGACGATCAAGCGATGACCACGCGCGAACTGTTCGAAAAATTCTTTCCCGGGCGCGAAGACGTAGTGCGACTGTTGATGGAGCCCATCACCTATGCCAACGGTTCTACACTCGAAGACCCAGCCCTTACTTACGGCATTGTCTTTTCCAACTTCATGGCCAAAGGGGTCTATATCTATGAAGGTGGCACCGACGACTTGGTCGCCAAGATGGAGGCCGAACTGAAACGCAATGGAGTCGATTGCCGCATTCGCTGCGATGTGTCCCAAATCGAAGTTTCTCCCCAAGGGGTCGCAGCGGTCGTGGTCAACGGTCGCCGTATCGCTTGCGGAAGCGTAATCAGCAATTCGAACCTCAATGCAACGATCTTCAACTTGATCGGCGAAGACAAATTTGAACGCGGTTTTGTCGAGCAGGCGCGGCAGGTACGCTTGAACAACAGCAGCACGCAGGTCTATATGGCGATCAAGGAAGGTATCGAGATTGACGAATCGACGGGTGACCTGCTGTTCAGTTCGACGGCTCCACTGTTTCGCACCGAGGCGTTGCTAAGTCGCGACATTACCAGCCGCACGTTTAGCTTTTACTATCCGCGCACGCGACCAACACACAAGCGACGGCATGCCATCGTCAGCAGCACCAACGCACGCTATGAGGATTGGGCCGATCTGGACGAACACGAATACGAGGCCAGCAAGCAAGACTTGATCGAGACCACCCTCGATGCCTTGGACAAGTACGTTCCGAACATTCGTGAAAAAGTCGACCACGTCGAAGCGGCTACTCCGCGAACGTTTCAACACTACACCAAGCACCTGTCGGGGGCTAGCTTTGGTACCAAATTCGAAGGGCTCGCCGTCAGCCGCGCGCTCCCGGAACAGATTCCCGGTTTGTACCATGCCGGGAGCGTCGGAATTATCATGTCTGGCTGGCTGGGAGCGATCAACTATGGTGTGATCGTAGCCAACGATGTCGATCAGCATTTGATGAGAGTTTCCCGGCTATGAGCACCGACAAATCGATTTCGCCTGCGGACGCCAACCTGATTCGCGCGGCCGTAGAAACGGCCATTCCGCACCGCGCCCCAATGCTTTTGGTCGACGAGATCATCGAGCAATCGGCAACTGAGATCCATTGTCGCAAGACATTTGTTGGGGACGAGTTTTTCACACAAGGACACTTCCCCAACTATCCGCTGGTGCCAGGTGTGATTCTCTGCGAATGCGCATTGCAGAGTGGAGCTATTTTATTGGCCCAACATGCACCAGCAGCCGACGTGGTGCCAGTGGCGACTCGCTTGGATGGCGTCAAATTCAAAAAGATGGTTCGTCCCGGAGACACTATCGATGTGTACGCGACCTTGAACGAGGTCGTGTCGACCGCCTATTTTCTAACTGCCAAGATCATGGTCGCAGGCAAATTAGCCGCGCGATTGGACTTCGCCTGTACCCTGGCAACCCCTGAGTAGCTGTGGAAGGAACTCGGCAAGATGGATTTCTTACAATTGACCGGACGACGCATCGCCGTCTTCGGTGTCGCCAACAAGAAGAGCGTCGCCTATCGCATTGGCAAAACGCTCGAAGATGCCGGTGCGCTGGTGGTCTACGTAGTCCGCAGCCCGCAGCGGCGCGAGCAGCTCGCTAAGCTCCTCGGTGAGGCACCCGTGTATGTCTGCGATGTCGAGCACCAGGATCAGATCGATGCCCTGGCCGCTCAATTCCAACAGGACTTCGACGGTCTGTATGGCTTCGTTCACTCGATTGCTTTTGCCGATTACAGCGATGGTATCCACCCATTTCACGACACGGGGCGGCGGCAGTTTTTGCAAGCCGTCGATATCAGTTGCTTTTCATTCATGGCCCTGGCCGGCGCGCTAAAAAATCAACTCGACCCAGCCGGTGCGGTGGTCACCATCAGCATATCCACCACGCGAATGGCCAGCGAAAGCTATGGCTTTATGGCTCCCGTCAAGGCAGCACTCGATTCGTCGCTCGCGTTTTTGACCAAGTCGTTCAGTCGCTTTAGCGAAGTTCGTTTCAACGCGGTCGCCGCCGGGCTACTCAAGACCAGCGCCTCGGCAGGCATCCCCGGCTATGTCGACGCCTACTTGTTTGCCGAGCGAGTCATCCCGCGCAAACGGGCGCTGAGCACCGATGAAGTAGCCCACACCGCCGCCTTCCTCCTCAGCCCTCGCTCGAGCGGCATTACCGCGCAGTCGATTGTGGTCGACGCAGGCATGAGCATCAACTACTTCGACCAAGAACTCGTGTCCGATGCCATGCGAGTGGATGTGCAGAAGTGAGCATTCCGATGAACTCGCCTTTCTATCCGTGCTCCGGCCTTGCCATCCGTACCAGCGAACGGCGAATGACAAGTCTAGCACGGATGACAGGGTTCTACCGAACAGATTGAGCTCCTACACCGCTCTTTAAAACCATCGCAACGATTCCTGTGGATGGCTACTACCCCCGATTCCTGTTGGCTTACCACCATGCAAATGATCGATACGCACGCGCACTTGACCGACAAGAGTCTACTACCAAACATCGAGCAATACCTCGATGAAGCGAAGGCTGCCGGCGTGGTCAGCGTTCTAGCCATCGGCACGACACTCGAGAGCTCGCGCGGCTGCGTTGAATTGTCTGAGCGTTTTGCCAGCGTACGAGCAAGTGTCGGATTGCATCCAAACAATTGTTGCCAAGCGACAGCGGAAGACTGGGCAGCGATTGAAGCGTTGGCTCAGCACCCGCGCGTGGCCGCGCTGGGCGAAACCGGACTCGATCGTCACTGGGATGACTGCCCATGGGAGGTTCAAGTCGACTTTTTTCGCAAACACCTAGCTCTAAGCCGCACGACCCAACTACCCGTTGTCATTCACACTCGCGACTGCGCCGAGGAGACGTTGGAAGTATTGCGCGAGGAAGCGAGGCATGAAGCGCAGGTGGGTGCTCTGCGCGGCGTGATGCACTCGTTCACTGGCCCGCAAGCGGTGGCTGATGGATGTTTGGAGCTGGGGCTGTATATTAGCTTTGCCGGGATGGTGACCTACAAAAATGCGGCAGAGATTCGCGACATCGCGCAGTCCATTCCTACCGATCGCATCCTCGTAGAAACCGACAGTCCCTATCTCACCCCACATCCGTTTCGAGGCAAGCGGCCCAATCATCCCGCCTTGGTGGCGCACACGCTCGCGCAGCTAGCTACCGTTCGAGGCGTTTCACCAACACAGTTGGCTGAGCAGACGACAGCCAACGCCCAGCGGCTGTTTGGCGCGTGGTAGGCCATTGAATAGTGGACGAGGTTACGAGTCCCATTGCTTCGAACCGTCATTAACTCGTGCCCCCATCCGCTTCTGTCAACTCGATCTGCCAGCTCCTCCACTCCTCCACTCCTCCACTCCCACCTCGCACCTCGCACTAATGAGTGGGAGTAACCTGCTCGATATGCTCGGCTGCGGGCAAATTGGTATGAGGGAAGATCTTCTCTTGGATCACAAACACGCCAGCTCCACCGAGATAGCCGACCAGGGCCCACAGCGAGACGCGTTTGATGTACCAAATGAAGTCGATCTTTTCGAGCCCCATCGCAGCCACACCGGCCGCAGAACCAATGATCAGGCAGCTACCGCCAGTCCCTGCACAGTAGGCCAAAAACAACCAGAAAGTATCATCCCGAGGGAAGTCGTACATACCGATCCCGGCGGCGACTAGCGGCACGTTATCCACGACCGCCGACAGCAGGCCGATAATCAGGGCTACGACTTGCATGTTACCCACGTTATCCGACAAATAGGCTGCAACCGTACGCAATACGCCCGACGATTGAAGCGTTCCTACAGCCAACAGAATCCCCAAGAAGAATAGGATGCTAGCGGTATCGATCTTCTTCAACACGCCGACCACATTGGTGCTCGAACGAGTCGCTTCGTCGAGGTCGTGCTTGACGAACTCGGAGATGATCCAGATCATGCTCAAGCTGAACATCATTCCCATAAACGGAGGCAAGTGGGTCACCGATTTGAAGATCGGTACAAAAATAAGTCCAGCAAATCCCATCACCAAGAACAAATTCGAGTGCCATTGTTTGAGCGTTTTGTCATGGTGTGCCACGGGTTTATCTGGGCGTTCGACGTTCCCCTTGAGCATCATCGAGGCGATGATCAACGGAATGATCATGCACGCCAGGCTTGGCACGATTAACGCCTTCATCACTTCTACGGGCGAAATCTTGTCACCAATCCACAACATGGTGGTCGTGACGTCACCAATGACCGTCCAGGCGCCACCGGCATTGGCCGAGATGACAATCATACCGCAGAAGAAGAGTCGCGTTTCACGATCCTTCACCAGCTTCTTCATCAGTGAGACCATTACAATGGTAGTCGTTAGGTTATCCAGCACGGCGGAGAGGAAGAACGTCAGGAAGCAGACGGTCCACAGCAATACGACTTTATTGAGTGATTTGATGCGATCGGTAATGATCGAGAAGCCTTCGTAGGCATCGACCAATTCGACGATCGTCATGGCCCCCATGAGGAAGAACAGGATCGAAGCGATTTCACCGAGCAGCGGAAGGAACTGCCCCTCGATCGCATAGTGTAGTGCTAGCTCGTGCCCTTCGGCATGTCCGCCCGCAGCGGCCATCTCGGCGCGGAACAGTTCGGGAATGCGATCGGGCGGGAGCAGCGTGTCGAGCCCGAGTACGTATAGCGCCCAGCAACCGGCACCAATGAACAGAGCCGTCGCCGCTTTATCGATATGCAAGGGGTGCTCGAGAGCTATCACGATATAGCCCACGACGAATAGCAAAATAATACTTGCGAGTAACATAACGAACACCAGCCTCGAGAACTAAACTGCGGGAAGCCGCAAGACCATCTTGCGAAAACTAGCCGCAAACAAATACCACACCTTTAGCCCATCGTGCGGTCTAAATTAACTAAACCACCACTATAACTACGGAAAATGAACGTGCTAGGTGGTCTGTTCGGCTGGTGACGACTGTGTCGATTGGGTAAGAGTGAGGCGTTCCACCACGCTCGCACCGCAGCAATCGCTCCACACATTGACGCTGGTGCGGAACATATCCAGCACGCGATCGACGGCCAGAATGATCCCTTGATATTCGATGGGAAGATTCACCGCTTGCAATACGATCACCATCATGACCAGTCCCGCGTGGGGAATGCCGGCCGCCCCGACACTAGCCAGCAGGGCAGTCACGGCGATGATGGCCTGATTGGCGAAACTGAAATCGGCACCAAACGCCAATTGTCCAATAAATAGCACCGCGACAGCTTCGTAGAGTGCGGTCCCGTCCATGTTGATGGTCGAGCCAAGCGGCAGAACAAATGAGCTGATACGATTCGATACACCCGCTCGTCGTTCGATATTGCTAATGGTCAGTGGCAGCGTCGCATTGCTGCTGGCACTGCTAAATGCGGTCAGCAAAGCGGGCATCATGGCGCGCAGGAGAGCCAGCGGATTGCGCCGGGCCAGCACCCACACGATCAACGGCAGCGTCACGAAGGCGTGGATCGAAAGACCACACACCACCGTCAGCATGTACCATCCCAAAGCGGCGAAAACGGCAACGCCTTGCGTGGCGGTAACATAGATCATCAACAAGAAGACCCCCAGCGGTGCAAGCTTGATGACTGCCGTCGTCAGACGCATCATGACGGCAAAGCCATCCTCAGCCAGCTCGCGAAACCGCCTCAACGTATCGCCGCCGACATGCAACGCAAAAATACAGAACACAATCGTGAACGAAATTACCGAAAGAAACGACGACTCCGCAATCGCCGCAATCGGATTTGTCGGGATCATCGTTTCGATCTGGCTCATAATCACTTCAGAAATACTGGATGAGCTGACCTGCGCCTGGGCCACGTCCAGCCGCAGATCCGTGCCAATACCTGGGTTGAATACATTGGTGACTGCCAGCCCAGTCAAAATTGCCAGCAGACTGGTACACACGTAGTAGGCCAATGTCGTAGAGAACATTCTGCCAAAGCCCCTCCCTCCGCCAAGGCCCAGCACCCCCGAGGCTAGCGACGCGACGATCAGCGGCACAGAAACCATCTGCAACATGCGCAGAAATAGGCCTCCTAATCGCTTGCACCATGCACCAATTTGTCGCGCGAGACTGGGGGCCATTTCAAAAATCTGGGCGGCGACTGGCGACTGGCGTGCTAGATCTTCGACGGTCAATACGCAGTCGTCGGTTCTTCCCGTCGGATCAACGACTCGACGCTCTTCATCGCCGCTCGTAGTCGTCCAACGGATCTCGATCAGGTCGGCCGAATCATCGACGCTGGCGCGCTGTACACCTGGCGGCAGGTGCGCGCTCAGCTCGGTCTGCCGTGAGCTCAATCGGCTATTGACGGCGATGCCAATGCTCGCGCCAAGCAGCATACCGATGAGAATCTGCCAGTGTAGTTCCAGTTTCAAAAGAGAGCTCCTCAATCGAACAAACAAGTGACCTCGGAGCTGTTGAGCAACCGACTTTGCTTACCGTCGGACAAGCCGGCGAGGGGGCAAGAGAAAAACAACCTGAGTGGTACGTCGGTGGGAAAAATGTTCTACTCAGCGGTATCCAAGTACGGATCCTGACCGATTTCCCGCTGCAGTTTGGTGCGTTCACGCTCGTGATGAAGCAGCATCATGCGATCGCGAAAATGCTTGCGTTCAACCCGCCTTTGTGCCTTGCGGAATAGGCCTGCCAGCGAGTGAAAGGGGCCACTCTGCTGCTCACCGCGCTCGGCCAATTGGTCGGCGCGACGATTGCCATAGCCGGTGCGCAAGATGTCGTCATCGAGCGATAGGTACTGCCGATACGATCCCGGATCGCCTTGTCGCCCGCAGCGCCCGATCAACTGGCGATCGATGCGCGCCGCGTCGTGAAGCTCGGTGCAAATCACGTGCATGCCCCCCAATTCCCTAACCTCGGGTTGGAGCTTTACGTCCGTGCCGCGACCAGCCATGTTGGTTGCTACCGTCACGCGTCCCAACTCACCAGCGGTCGCTACAATCTCCGCTTCACGCTCGACCTCATTGGCATTGAGGACTTCGGTCGCGATCCCCACGTCGCGAAGCATTTTTGCCAGGATCAACGACTTGTCGATCGATCGCGTTCCGATCAATACAGGCCGTCCTATCCCGTGATACTCTTGAACTTCCGCCACGATCGCCGCGAACTTTTCGAGCATCGTGCCATAGACGCGGTCGGGCAATCGCTGCCGCCGTGGCGGGCGATTGGTAGGTACCAGTACGACAGGCGTCTTGTAGATTTTTCGCAGTTCTGGTGCGCTGGTCGCTGCAGTACCCGTCATGCCAGCAATCGATTGGTAGCGATGAAATAGGTCTTGTACGGTAATCCGCGCAGCTTGACCGGTAGGCACGGTGACTTCAATCCCTTCCTTGGCCTCGATCGCTTGATGGATACCGTCGCGCCATTTGCGACCCTCGGCCAAGCGGCCGGTAAATTCATCGACGATCACAATTTCGCCATCGCGCACGATGTAGTGGCGATCGAGGTTAAAATCTCGGTGCGTCTTGATGGCGCGCTCAATGTACTCGTACAAGTCGACGAGCGACACCAACCGCATGTCGTCGCGGCGTGGCAAGCTGCGGACCAGCGCTCGACCGCGCCCCGTTAGTTCAATTTTGCGATGATCGTCGTCGATCGTAAAGTGTTCGTCGACTTCGAACAGGGGAGCATGTTCGGCAGCCCAACGGAAGGTCGCAATCACGGCTTCGCGCGATTCGTCACCCAGCGAACCGATGATGAGCGGCGTGCGGGCTTCGTCGATCAGTATGCTGTCGGCCTCGTCAACCAAGGCAAAGTGCATGGTCCGTTGGACGGGTTCGTCACCACGACTACTCCAACGCTCGGAACTCCCTTCACCAAGAAAATCGCTTTGCATTCTACCTTGAGCGCGCAGCAGCAGGCGGTCGCGAAGAAAGTCGAAGCCGAAGTCTTTGGCGGTTCCATAGGTGATATCCGAAGCATAAGCCTCACGGCGTTCGTCTGGGCTACTGTCGGTTACCACGACTCCAACGGAAACTCCCAGAACGTCATAAATGGGTTTCATCCACTGCGCATCGCGCTCGGCAAGGTAGTCATTGACGGTGGCCAAGTGCGCTCCCATGCCTGACAGCGAATGCAAGTACAACGGTAGAGTCGCGGTCAGCGTCTTGCCTTCCCCCGTTTGCATCTCTGTGATGCAGCCATCGTACAACGCAGCACCACCGATGATCTGCACATCAAAGTGACGCATGTTGAGCGCTCGTCGCCCCGCTTCACGAACTAGCGCAAACGCCTCAGGAAGAATTCTCACCAGAGGTTCACCACTCATCGCGCGATAACGCAGCGACAAACTCTCTTTGCGAATCTGATCGAGCGTCAGTCGCCGTGTCGACGCCTCCAACTCAGTGACTTGACGCAGAGATTTAGCCCAACGCTGTATGCGCGCGGTCGCCGCACCGGGTATCCGCCAACCCGCAGCGATTCTAGGCATGTTCGGCAATCTCCCAGCATCGGCAGGGATGGCCGACGAAGCAGGCTCTGCCGGAACAGGTAGCTGAGGTGTGGCTTCGGACTGTGCTTCGATTTCGTTCATGAACGGACTCTTAATGTAGCTGCGGCGCCAGACCGCAGATCTCTACCGTCTGGCGAAAGTAGCTACAAACTCTACCGCCTGGCGACAATAGCTACAAAGGAATGAGAGGAAGCATTAGTTTAACAAAGGAAAGTCGCAAGCGGTAAGGCGTGGGCAGCTCGAATCGGCCACCTCGACGGGATCTGCCTGTAGAAAACTAGGGTTTGTTAAATCACGCAGTTTAGGAGGCTTATGCCGGAATTACCATTTTTTATCTAAGTAGCGGCCATATGGGCCGATCTACGTCTAACGACCATGACGCTTGATCCGTCTCGTGAGAACCAAAAAATGAAAATTTCGAACTTTGTATTGTCTCTTGCCTTTGCCGGACTGTGCTTAAATCAAGCGTCGGCCCAAGGCGTCTCGTACCCTAACAACGCGGCGGCTTCGCGCAGCATCGGTGACTCGCCCGCCACAGTTAGGCCAGCGCCGTTCAACGCAGCTCGAAGCCTGTCCGACCACTCCGTCGACTTCGCCGCTGCACAGGTTGATAGCTCCTTGTCGCAAGGTGGCGAATATGCCTACCAAGGTAGCTACGATCCTGTCGGAAGCTATGACACCGGCAGCTACTATGTCACCAGCAGCGATGCCAGTGGCTACGCAATGAATCGCAGCCCGAAAGTCTGGTTTGATTCCGAAACGCTGCTGTGGTTTACCAAAAGCGTAGCCTCTCCAGCTTTGGTCAATATCTCAGGCGCAGGTGACCTCCCAGTTACAGGTGGTGCGGGTGTACCGGTGTTTGGCGGCGGCGATGGAATCGACTACGGCCTGACTCCCGGCTTCCGCATCTCAGGTGGCATGTACCTGGGAGAAGAGCAGAAGGTGGGGATCGGTGGGCGCGTCTATGGCCTGTACGATCCTAGCAAGACGTATAAGCTCGCCAGCGATGGCAGCGGCAATCCGTCGATCGGCATTCCGTTCTACGACACATTCAACAATCAAGAAAACGCTTACTTGGTGGCCAATGGTATCCTCCCAATTACTATTGGAACCGTCAAGGCACGATCCGATTTGGACATGTACGGAGCTGACGGTTCGCTGTACCTATTGCTTACCCGGTCGGACTCCATGCGGATGGATCTGCTTGGCGGATACACTTACAATTTGCTTAAGAATTCGGTTGCTGTCGAATCCAATTCGAACGGTATCTTCACGACCAACGACTTGTTCGCAACCAAAAACACCTTCAACGGTGGCCACCTGGGAGTACTCAGTTCGGTCAATCGCAGCCGAATCAGTTTCTCGACGCTGGCCAAAGTGGCCTTTGGGAGCATGCAGCAAACCGGCTCGATCCGAGGATTCAGCAGCGTCGGCCCAACCGTCTTGGGTGCGGGCATCTTGACTCAGCCAAGTAACATCGGCGAGTATTCGCGAGACACGTTCGCCTTTATTCCCGAACTGGGACTCAAACTCGGCTTTGCAGCTCGCCAGAATGTTCAGTTCACTGTCGGCTACACCATGATGATGTGGTCTGGTGTCGCCCTGGCCGGTAGTTCGATTGACAATGCCATCGACCCAACCCAGTTGGTCTTCGGCACCGGCACACGCCCCAACCCTATGTTGTCCAGCGACACATTTTGGATGCAGGGCGTCGATCTGGGGGTAAATCTCTCATTCTAACAGCGTCGACATAGTAGGATCGATTTACGGATCAAACAAGCAAAGCTCGATTGGCATCGCCAATCGGGCTTTTTTCGTTGGGTCATCCCACGATTCTCGTCCTGCGTGGCATGCTAGCCCCCCTGCATCCCCCCCAATTCTCTTTCGCCTCGGTCTACCGAGCTTCTATGGATTAGTGCAGGTGCCCGCCCAATCGGACCGTGTGGAGAAAAAATTCACACTTTCTGAGCCCGAACACTTCTCCCCAACCCGCTATGCAGAGTAGGCTGCCATTAGGCAACTTTGCTAATTGGCGGCCCAAATGAAATGTGCGGTTAGCGATTTTCGCGGTGGTAGGCTCTCGACTCCGACTAGCTACATTGCTTCGCGCCAACGCCTCGATCGATGTCACTAACGCCAACGCTCACTCGAGAAATAGAACATATGTGTGGAATTGTTGGCTATATCGGCAGCCAAGACGCTTGCCCGTTTCTGCTCACCGGTCTGCAGCGACTGGAGTATCGCGGCTACGACAGCGCAGGAATTGCCACGCTGCGCCCAAGGGAAGGGATACGCATCACCAAGACCGCCGGACGAGTTGTCGAGCTGGCAGCGGCGGTCAAGCAGACCAATATGGTAGGCCCGGTGGGGATCGGCCACACTCGCTGGGCCACGCATGGGGCGGCCACGCGAGAAAATGCTCACCCGCACATGGGTGGCAATAGCCTGCTGACGTTGGCCCACAACGGAGTGATCGAGAATTACGAATCGCTCAAGCACGCGCTGCTGAGCAAGGGCTATGCATTCCGCTCGCAGACCGATAGCGAAGTCGTCGCACACTTGATCGCCGATTGCCTTAAGACGCACACGACGGAATTCGAGCGCGCACCCGATGTGCAGGACTGTATCGCCGCCGTGCAAAATGCGATTGCGCAGCTTCGTGGAACCTACGGTCTGGTGATCCTGTTTCGCGATTTCCAAGACCTGCTGATCGCCGCGCGATGTGGCAGTCCGTTGGTCGTGGGTATCGGAAAAAATGAACAGTTTGTTGCAAGCGATTCGTCACCGCTGGTCGGTTTCACCGAACGCATCATCTACTTGGCCGACCACCAACTAGCGGTCCTTCGTCCGGACAGTATCCAAGTCCTCCATCGAGATCAAGGTCGAGTACAACCCAACGTTCAAACGCTGTCGAGCGATTCGGTCGATGTGAGCCTCGAAGGCTACGCGCACTACATGCTCAAAGAGATCTACGAGCAGCCACAATCGGTTCGCAACGCTCTGCGCGGACGTCTCGATCGCGATAATGCCACGGCCAAGTTCGGCGGTTTGAACCTTACTCCGCAGCAACTGCGCGGTGTGCAGCGAATCATCTTAACCGGCTGCGGTACGAGCTGGCATTCCGCCCTGGTCGGTGAGTACCTCGTCGAAGAGCTTGCCAGGATCCCGGTCGAAGTGGAATACGCCAGCGAGCTACGCTATCGCAATCCCCCCGTCGATCACGACACGATCGTGTTTGGTATTACGCAGAGCGGTGAGACGGCGGATACATTGGCAGCGCTGCGCGAGATGAAACGCAAGGGGCATCATACGATGGCGATTTGCAACGTCATCGGAAGTAGTATCGCTCAAGAAGCCGACGGCGGGATATACTTGCATGCTGGGCCTGAAATTGGCGTGGCTTCCACCAAGGCCTTCACATCGCAATTGAGCGTTCTGGCCATGTTAGCGCTCTACTTTGGCCGACTACGACATCTCAGTTTTGAAGCCGGCTTGCGAATTATCGATCAACTCGAACAGCTCCCCAGCATGCTGGAGGAGACACTCGGTTGTCATGCCGCCGTAAAGGAAATTGCCACTCGCTACGCCGACGCCACGAATTTTCTGTACTTGGGTCGGAACTACAACTTCCCGTCAGCCTTGGAGGGCGCGCTGAAGCTCAAAGAGATCAGCTACATTCATGCCGAAGGCTATCCGGCCGCCGAGATGAAGCACGGCCCGATTGCACTGGTCGACGCCGACACCCCGTCGGTGTTTATCGTGCCCCAAGGGACTGTGTACGATAAGGTGCTGAGCAATCTACAAGAGGTCAAAGCTCGTGGCGGTCCCGTGATCGCCATCGTCGATCACGTCGATCCGCAAGTCACCAGGCTAGCAGATGCTGTCATTACCATCCCCAAAGTCGAAGACTTCCTGCAGCCCATTATCGCAGCCATTCCATTGCAACTACTCGCCTATGAGATTGCATTGCTGCGAGGTTGCGACGTAGACAAGCCGAGAAACCTAGCGAAAAGCGTGACGGTTGAATAGACTAGAACCTCGACGCCGCTTGAAGCGTCCCTTATCCCTCTTGGAGTCAAGAACCATCATGAGCAGTAACCACGGATTATCTTACAGCGCCCGCAAGGCGCTCTCGGTACATGTGGGCGAATCGGCAGGAAATGAAATCGCCAACCTTATCCAGCGCATGGCCGCCCAAATCGACGAACTCAAACGCAGCAAGGTTAACGTCACTCCTGTCGTTCCTGGCTTGGCACGCGATAGCTACGATCACGTTTCGGCAGCCGTCGACAGTGAATCGTTCTAAACCTAGCACGCTCGCCCCCACCGTGACTCTGGCGACAAACGAAAAAAGGGATGCCGTGGACAAACGGCATCCCATTTTCATTGCAATCTTCACCGACAATTATTTGCCGGCACGCGGCAGTTAACGCTGGGCGTGCTTTTCGGCTCGGTTGCGATAGTCGATGATGTCCCAGGCGATTCCGCACTTCTTCATCAGGCGAATCATGTTGTAGGTCGCGTCGACCTCCCACCACTTGTGACCATGTTTGGCCATGCGAGGATGGGCGTGGTGGTTGTTGTGCCAGCCTTCGCCGTAGGTTACCAATGCGACCCACCAATTGTTGCGGCTATCATCGCGAGTTTCATAGTTGCGATAGCCCCACATGTGACTGGCCGAATTGACCAGCCAAGTGGCATGGAGCACGAGCACCATGCGCAAGAATACGGCCCATACCAACCAGGAAATCGCCAACGTCGTACCGCCGATTGCATAGCCTATGCCGACAAACAGCAGCGACGCGACAACATTAATGGGAATGAACCCATAATCGAGCAGGCGAATGTAGCGATCTTGATAGAGATCCGGTGCCCACTTGCGGAAATACTCGCCTTGGTCCTTACCACCCACTTTGTACGCCAGCCAAGAAGCGTGACTCCACCAGCCACCATCGTGGGGCGAATGAGGATCGCCATCTTGATCACTGCGCGCGTGATGCAGTCGGTGATTGGCAACCCACATCATCGGTGGCCCTTCGCCTGCTAAACAGCCGATGGAGGCGATGGCTCGACGGACCCAGCGTTGCGTTTGAAAACTAGAATGCGTTAGCAGTCGGTGATAGCCGAGGCAAATCCCCACGCCGCCGCATACCCAGTGCATAAACACCAGTACGGCCAGAGCGGACCAACTGAACGTCCACGGTGCCGCGAGTGCACCGACGTGAATCATGACCAGCCAAGTAGCGGCGGCCCAGTTAATATTGTTGGCGCGAGCCACATGGGCTCGACCCGACGCCCACTTGAGCGTGCTCGACGCTTCCGCAGGCGCTCCACCATTGAGTAAGGCCGAGACGTCTTTTTCATTGGCGGGTTGAACTGTTGGTCCTGGCGCTTGGCGATAGTGCCGACGAGTCGACCGTCGGCTCTTTTTACTACTCATCGATTGGGGCTTCACTATGCAGAGAGAGTCGGGAGCACATGTTGCTTTCCCAGCCGCACGGGTTCCGGACGAAACCGCTGCCCCAGCTGGCCTGGAGCAGTCGGTCTAATTGTTTCGCTTCCTGCGCTAGTCGTCTAGGCAGAAAAACTCTGAATTTCCATTAAGAGACTCTTTTTTTCCAAATTGCCGCAGTTCGATCCCAAGCGAAACCCCTTAACCAAAGAAGACACTAGGCACACTGGGGCATTTACGGGCTCTGACGAACTTCGGGATCTGACAATTCGGGAACTGGGGGCGGCTATTCTTTTTGGACGACAGCGCTTTTAGACGACAGCGCACGCCTGCCCCAGCTATGGCAAGACGACGCCACGCCGCTTGGAAAGCACCCGCATTGCGTATTCAAAATACGGGAAGGGGACCGTTGCATTGCGTTCCAATGCCCAGCGATACACCAAATTGACCATCGCTCGCGGTATTTTCCCCTGGTCGACGTACGTCACGATGACCTGGACGAATTGCTTCTGCTCAGGCGTCGTCGCCCGCAGTCCCTTCGTCAGTTGGTCAGCCAGCGGGGTGATATTCTGACTGCCAAGGCGCTCGGCTGAGTTGATCCCGTTGCCTTGCTGGGCGGTCAAGCGACGGCCCGGCAACAAGGCAAAAGCGGATGCAAGAACAGTCAGCAACCAGAGTCGTCGTGGGAGCATGAGGGAGGTCTTTCTCTCCAGGAAATCAACAACAGCGGGAGCCGCACAGCAAAAACTGTTGTGACCGATACCTTATCTCTGGGTAGGCTGTCAAGCTGAATCGTGGTGCCCCCCAACGATACCGGGTTTCTCGGCCTTCCCAAGTCTGCTCAAATACGGACTTTGATTCGCTCCAAGATCTAACCCTGCAATACAATAAGTGCCGACCTCATTTCACTCTGCCGATATTCGTGGACAATTTGTCTTTCTAGGAACGGGTACTTCGGTCGGCGTCCCAACCATGGGCTGCGGCTGTTCGGTCTGCCTGAGCACCAATCCACGCAACAAACGCCTCCGCGCATCGGCTATCGTGGGACTGCCCGAGGGAAACTTGCTGATCGACACCACCCCCGACTTGCGGACTCAGTTTCTGCGCGAGGGGCTGGGGGTGGCTCACGCGGTCGTCTATACGCACGAGCATGCCGACCATTTGTTCGGCTTGGATGACCTGCGACTATTTGCTTATTACATAGACGGACCTGTGCCGCTGTACGCCGAGCCGAATGTTGAACGGCGCATCCGGCATAGCTACGACTACGCTTTCAGCAATGGGCCGCAAACGCATTCCGGTGCCGTGCCGCGGCTGGAGATTCGCACGATCGGTCTCGAACCGTTCGACGTGCTGGGTTCACTCGTACATCCCGTTCGGCTGCTGCATGGCCCCAAGTATCAAGTGCTCGGATTCCGGATTGGGAACATCGCTTACTGCACCGACACCAACTTCATACCCGAGGAGAGCTATCACGTGCTCGCTGGTGTGGAAATCTTAATTCTCGATGCGCTGCGCCGCGAGCCACACGCAACCCATTTTCATCTAGACGGTGCCTTGGAGGCCATCGCCCGCATTGCGCCGGCGCGGGCACTGTTGACGCATATCAGCCACGACTTGGAGTACGAGCAGACCAATCGCGTACTACCCGCTGGTGTGGAGCTCGCCTACGACGGCCAACGGCTCCCTCTGAAGCTAACGTAGCACGGTGGCCCCCATCGTGACTCTCTCGGTGGGGACCACCGTGCTACCTTCGGCATAACCGTTACCACCGCTGAACTCTCCCAGCCGCACGACAAATGCCGAGCAACTAAGCCACTAAACGCAGCAAACTCGGCCCGTTTGAATTTAGATGGAAGCTTCGCCCAAAGCGTCCAAGCCTCCAGCAGTTCAAAGCCGCACATGCGCTCCATCTACCTCGACTACAGCACGACAACTCCTGTCGCGGCCAGCGTGCGCGAAAGCATGCTGCCGTTTTTGGGCGAGTTCTATGGGCACCCGTCGAGCGATCATTGGTATGGCCGAGCGGCTCAGGAAGCGATCGAGGACGCGCGCAGCAACGTTGCCTCACTCCTCGATTGTCACCCATCTGAGATCGTCTTCACTTCCGGTGGGACCGAGAGCGTCAACCTAGGCTTGCTCGGAGTGGCGCGAGCGATCACGCGCAATATTCCCGAACTGACTCCGCACTTCATCACCACCAGCCTGGAGCATACCTGCGTTCGCCAATGCGCATCGCAGCTCGAACGCGAGGGATGGCACGTCAGCGTGCTCGGCTGCGACCCCAACGGGCTCGTACGCATCGACGAGTTGGAAGGGGCCATTCGCGACAATACGCGTTTGGTTAGTGTCATCCAGGCCAGCCATCGCATCGGTACGATACAGCCGATCGAGGCCATCGCCGAAGTCTGCCGAAGTCGCGACATACTCTTCCACACAGACGCGGCTCAAGCAGTCGGCAAGGTCGACTGCACCGTCGAGAGCCTAGGCGTTGACATGCTCAGCTTCAGTGGACACAAAATCTATGCTCCAAAAGGAATTGGCGCGCTGTACATTCGCTTGGGAGTTCCCATCGAACCGATACTGTTCGGTGAAGGGTGCGAAGCGGGCATTCGCCCAGGCACGGCCAATGTGTCGCATATCGTCGGGCTGGGACAAGCGGCTAAGCTGGCTCACGCAGGGCTCAAGAGCACCATCGACGGCATCTCCAGCTTGCGCGATCGCTTCCATCAACAGCTCGAATCCATCATCGGTCGCGTCATCCCGGTTCATGGCGCAGCGGCACCGCGCGTTCCAGGCATACTCAGCATCGAGCTCCCTGGCGTCGACGCTGAAGCGTTGCACCAACGATTGCCTGAAATCTGTTTTGGTCCCGCTGTGCTATGCAATGGACGCACGGGCGGTCGCGTCGTCAACCCAACGCACGCAGCGCTTGGTTTGACCGAGCAGCAATCGACCAGCACGCTGCAGATCTCGCTCGGCTGGACCACCTCCGAAGACGAATTGCAGCGCGCCTTGCATCTGATCGCCGCTGCCTACGAATCACTAGTAACCCCGTAGCGACCGCCGTCTTCTTTGTAGGCTCGTAACGAGTACCGCGAGTTACGGCAGAGCGAAGCAAGTGATGCATGTGCCGCGTTTCCACATCCCAATGAGTACTGGCGTCCCAGTGCGCTATGGTTGCTGTTAGGCTAAACTCGGTGGCGGCCACACGGCATTAACGCAAACACGCGGGAACAAGCGTGCGGGTCGATCCGCACGCGCTGCCCGAGCCGTAACTCGCGGTACTCATAACGAGCCTACTCCAGGCGGCCAACTGCGGCGAGGAGTGGAGACGCTTGACGGAGACGGTCGAGAGCGTCGAGGGGCATGTACGAAGCGAACGCTGGCGCGCTTAAACAGTAACTCTCTTCGGCCGCGACCGGTTCCCACATCAGCTATCGGGATTCTTCAGCTTGCGATACAGCGTCTTGCGATCAACCCCCAGAATCTTCGCCGCTTGCGACTGGTTATTGTCAACCGCCTTGAGCACGTGCGCAATGTAGCGACGCTCGATCTCTTCCATGGGCACTAATTCAGTCGGATCGTCACCGCCGATGTAGACCGTACTGCTTCGATGGTCGCGTACCTTTTCAGGTAGATCCTCGACCGTCAAGACGTTGTGTCGTGTCAGAGTGACTGCGCGTTCGATCACATTGCGCAATTCACGAATATTCCCAGGCCAGGAGTAGGCCAACAAGCGTTCTGCAACTGCTTCATCGACCCCTTCGATAGGACGCTGCGCCTTGGCGGCAAACCGCTCCACAAAATGTTTGGTCAGCATCAACACATCGGTCCCGCGCGCGCGCAACGGTGGCAGATGCAACTGGATGACATTGATGCGATAGAACAAGTCTGCGCGGAAGCGTTCCTCTTCAACGGCCGTCTCCAAATCGCGGTGAGTCGCCGCTAACAAGCGAACGTTGAACGGAATCTCGCGATCGCTGCCGACCGGGCGCAAGCGGTTCTCCTCCAGCGCCCGCAGCAATTTGACTTGCATGGCAACGGGCATGTCCCCTATTTCGTCGAGCAACAAAGTGCCTCCTTCGGCTTCGAGGAAGAGCCCTTTGCGATCCTGACGCGCATCGGTAAACGCACCGCGAGTGTGACCAAACAGTTCGCTTTCGAGTAGTGTTTCAGACATGGCCGCACAATTGATGGCCACAAAGGGATGCCCAGATCGAGGAGAGTGGTCGTGGATGGAACGCGCGACGAGCTCCTTTCCTGTGCCGCTTTCGCCCGTGATCAATAGCGAAGCATCCGAGGCGGCCAAGCGTGGCAGTTGGTCGTAGATGCGATGCATGGCTGGGCTGTCGCCTATTAGTTCGCCGAACGGTCGCGGCAGGTTCTGCTGCTCGGTCAACAATTTGACTTGACGCCCCAGTTGTTGCCGCTCGACCGCTCGATCTATGGTCAGCGCCAACAGATCGAGTTCAACGGGCTTGGTGATGAAATCGTAGGCCCCAGCGCGCATGGCCGCCACCGCAGTCTCCAAACTGCCAAACGCAGTCATGACCACGACCGCGATGTCGGGACGCGTGCGTTGCAGTTCATCACATAGCTGTAGACCACTCGTCCCCGGCATACGCACGTCGGTCAGCACCACGTCGATATTCTGCTCGCGCACGATATCGAGCGCTGCCGTCGCCGATTGGCACCACTGTGTACGATGCCCCCGCAAGCGCAAGTCGGTCTCCAGCATCTCGCACATGCTCTGCTGGTCATCGACGATCAATATCGAGCCGGCTGCCATGATTATTCACCACTCGGGCTGTCGGTTCCCAATGGTTTCCAGTCGAAGCCGAGTCCCGGGCCGTCGAGTAGTTCCGTGGGAATGGTTCCGTAGCGCACGCGAAACATCGGTGCGTACTGTTGCATATACGCTTCATTGCCCATGGGGCAATACTGACGACCGTTTCCTTCAATCGCGGCTACCTTGGGGAGGCGGCTGGCCAGGCTAGCCGAGTGCAAGAAGGAACCGCCGATACAAGTCAAGTCTTGTACACAGGTGAACATCTTGTAGTGGCTGGCCGCCGCTCCCATCAACAGTGCCTCCGACTGCCCCTTACAAGCCTTCAGGGCGACTCCCGTATAGCCGCGCTGACGCGCCAATCGCAAGCTGGCAAAGTCCGTCAATGATTCATCAATAACCACCGGGCGAAGCCGCGAAATGCGATGTACGGTCATCTCAGTTCGCGTGGTCAAATCACGCGGAGTGGGTTGCTCGATATACTGCAAGCGATCAAAGGACAGCCGACTCAATCGCTCGATACGCTCGAGCAAATCGAGCACGTAGTCTTCGTTGGGACACTGTTCATTGAAGTCAAACGAGAGCTTCCAATTGCGCTCTGGAGCAACCGCCTCGCTAATCCTCGTGACTTCGACAATGCGCCCCACGTCCCAATCGATGTTATTGCCAGCCAGTTTGATTTTTAAGTGACTGATACCATCGGATTGCAACCATTCTTCGAGCGTCTCGGGATAGCCATCGTCCAGCCGCGTTTTGATGTCTTGACCGCTAAGCGGATCGAGAGCCCCTACCAGGTGGTACAAGGGCATCGTCGCCTTCGGCTTCTCGGACAAGTAGTCGACAGGATACTTGCCCTCAAACTCTTCGTTGAGGTAGGCGCTCAAGTCCTCATTGAGGAACTCCGCCGACATCAAATCAAAACTGTTGCGACCATGCAAGCGACCGAAGGCGTCGTGAATGGCCGCTTCCAACGGACTGGCGGCCATCATGGCGGCCAGCTTGGGAATCGGTTCAGTGATCTTGTACTCTTGTACCATCTCCGAAGAAATGGCATCTCGTAACTTCCCAATGCGATGAGTAATCTGCAACGGATCGCCGGTCAGCGAGGCGTCCTGCGCGCGCGCTGCCAGACGTTTAGCCAGCTCGATCAAAAGCTTTAACGTGACTTTCGACGGAATCTTGCTCGGCCACGCCCAAGCATTGCCCATCGTCATCTCACCCACCCCGACGGTTTTCTTGCGCCCGCCGACCTGGGTAACGGAGACTTCTGTTCGGAGCACGCACACATCTTCCACCACGCGACCACCAAACTTCATTGGCTGGCGATACTGGAATGCACGCGTACTGTTTTCGACCGTTTTGAGGTTGATATCCGTAGCCTTGCCCATTGCGGGAGGTTCCCTTTCCTGTTTGCAGTGCAGACGGTTTTCACAGCGAAAAACGCCAAGGTCTTGGCCTGAGATTTCCTCGCCAAACAGGCACTAAAGTAGCACAATTGCCCCGCCGGTGGCAGGTGTCGTATCCAATCTAGCCAGCCAACCGACTTTGGTGATAGATCCGCAGTGCTACAGTTGGATACGAGACTTAGCGAGAGTTTCGAGTAATCCCGAGCACAATGGAGCTATAGTATTTCTTACTTTGGTAGAATACACGGGCGTTTGAGCTGAACTTCGCCAGCCGCTAGCGGCGAGATCGGGACTAAACAATACTAGTCAGGAGCGGATCATTGACCTATCGAGTACTGCTGGTCGAAGACGACTTGCCGTTGGCAGAGATGGTGCGGGATTTTCTTGTCGGAGAGGACTACGAAGTCACGATTGAGGGCAACGGACGACAAGCCGCTGCGCGCATCGCTTCCGAGCCTTTTGATGCGGTAGTCTTGGATATTGGCTTGCCAGGAATGGATGGTTTTGAAGTTTGTCGCAGCGTACGTCCCCATTTCGCTGGTCCAATCATCGTGCTGACCGCTCGCGGAGACGAGATGGATGAAGTGATCGCCTTGGAGGTTGGTGCCGACGACTTCGTGCGCAAACCCGTTCGCCCGCGCGCTCTTTTGGCTCGAATGAAAAGTCATCTGCGGCGCATTGATACTCCGAGCAGCAACGAACAGCGACAGGAGATCGTGGTGGACGATCTGCACATTGACGAAGGGAGCCGCAATGTACGTCTGGGCGGTGAGCCGATCGAACTGAGCACCGCGGAGTTCGATCTGCTGACCTACCTCGCGCGGCGGGCAGGACAGGTGGTTCCGCGTAAAGAAATCTATTTGGAACTGCTCGAGATACCCTACGACGGGCTCGATCGTTCGATCGATTTGCGAGTCTCACGCTTGCGTCGCAAGCTGGGCGACGATCCGAACACTCCCGAACGGATTAAGTCGATCCGCGGCGTCGGCTATTTGTTGGCAAAGTAACGCTCATGGTTGGCAAAGCAAACTGAATGTCACGACTATTCCTTCGCTTTTATCTTGGTGTCATCGCCATTCTGTTTGCTGCCTGGTTGATTCAGGCATACGTATTCCGTCGCGCCGCTCTGGAAAACAATATCCCCGTGATCGAGGATATTTTGGCGGGAGGCGCACGCCTGGCGCGCGAGCGACTGGTGGCCGAAGACCAGGAGCATTGGCCCGAAGCACTTGCGCAGTTGCAGCAGCAGTTCGACTATCCATTGCGAATCGTTTCGCGAGCCGACTATCCCATGGACACAACGATGGCAGCACGCATGGATCGAGGAGAAATCGCACTTTATCGTGGAGGTATCATTGTCGCATTGCCGCAGTCCAACATGCTTCTCGAATTGGGGCCACTCCCTTCCTTTGCGGGGCCAACACAAATGGATATTACCGTCGGATTGGGTAGTGTGTTCCTGCTCAGCGCGCTGGGTATTGCCATCCTGTTGCGACCGCTGGTCGGCGGATTGCATTCGGTCGAACGGACGGCCCTAGCCATTGCCGGAGGGGATTTGTCGGCGCGAATCGGCGATGGTCGACGGAATCTTAAACTGCCATTGGCTGGGGCCTTCAACACCATGGCCGACCGCGTGGAACAATTGCTAAGTGCGCAGAAGGAATTGCTCCAAGCGGTCTCGCATGAACTGCGCACCCCCTTGGCACGCATTAAGTTCGGCACGGAGTTGTTGCGCAGTGCGGAAGACCCAGGCCAACGCACGAAACGTATTGAAGCGATCGACGATGCCGCCGATCAGCTCGAAGAATTGGTAGGAGAATTGCTGACCTATGTTCGCTTCGATGCGCAGAGCGACGCAGCCGATTTTGAAACCTGTTTCGTGGGAGAATTGCTCGAAGAGGCCGTTGACAACTATGCGGCCTTGTATCCCCATATCGCATTTGTCGTCGAATTGACAAGGTCGGATTTATCGCTGCACACACTTCGCACTGGCTTACTCCGCGCGGTTGGCAATTTAGTCAGCAACGCCAGCAAATACGGCCGCACGCGTGTGGTCGTCGCTGCGAGCGACGCCTCCCATCAGATCACGATTACCGTCGACGATGACGGGCTCGGCATCGCCCAAGGGCAGCGGGCGGAAGTCTTCGAGCCCTTCAAACGCCTCGCTTCCGACTCCTCGTATCCCGGCGCTGGGTTAGGGCTGGCGCTGGTGCGTCGAATTTCTCGCCGGCTCGGCGGCACCGTCGCCATCTCGACCAGCCCGCTAGGAGGTGCGCGATTCACGATGACGCTTCCCAAACAGCCCACTCAGAATTCGTAGTTCAGAATTCGTAGGTTTGGGCGCTCATCGCAAAATGGCATCGTGGAAGCTCCAGCGCGGCAACCTCGGCGACTATCTGGGCGGCGCAGTTGGGCTTCATGTGCGTCACGTACCAATCGACTTCTCGCTGCAATTTTTTGGTCTCGGCCAAGAACCCTTGCGGAGTCAAATGCTGCGACACATCTGCCAACCATTGCTGCGCATTGGCAAAACTAATTTCCAAAAAAACGGCTCGCAATCTTTCGAAAGTTGATAGGAACTCCCAGATGGCGTCACAAGCTGCCGTGTCGGCAACCAAGGCAATCGCCGCCGTGTCGTCTTCAACTAAATAGCCCAGCGTCGGAATGGTATGTTGCACATCGAACGCGGTCACGCGTTTATTGCCGACGACGACCGTCTGTCCATGCTCAATTGTGCAGACTTCAACGAACGGAGAAGTGTGCCCGGACAAACGGAACACATCGGGCCAAATGTGATCGTTGAATACATGCTGTCTAAGGTCATCGATGGTCGCAGAATTCGCATAGAGCCGGATGCATTCCGGAGTGGGAGTGTAGACGTTGTCGATCAACAATGGAAGCGTCGCGATGTGATCGGTATGAGAATGAGACAAGAAGATGGTGCTCAACTTTTTCTGATCGACCAACGGCATTAGCCCCAGCGCCCCGGCGTCGAATGCCAAGTCCCCATCCAACACATACGAAATCAAGTTCGCTTGGTATCGCGAGGCGCTTTCGCTCCCATCGACAATTGTCAATCGCATTCACGTGTCCTGTCATCAAAACGGCTAGTGCACGGGCTCGATCTGCTGTTGCAGTTCCAAGCCACGTTGAATTTGCTCTACCTCGTGATAATAGTCGGCGCGCAATAGGTCGGCGGCCGCCGCGCGGTCCAGCAGCACGTCGACGCGTGGATGCAATTGCAGAGCCGAGGCTGGTACCTGAGCGGAAACCGGGCCTTCGACGAGCGCCTTCACCGTGGCCGCTTTGTTGCTGCCAGTAGCCAACAGCACAATCCGCCGCGCTTCGAGAATCGTTCCAACGCCCATCGTCATCGATAGCTTGGGCACTTCTTCCAGCGACGAAAAGAAGCGCGCATTGTCGTGGCGCGTCCGCTCGGTCAGGGCTTTGATGCGTGTGCGACTGGCCAATGAGCTCCCCGGTTCATTGAAAGCGATATGCCCATCGCTGCCGACTCCAAGCAATTGCAAGTCGATACCACCAGCGGCAGCAATCTGCTGCTCATACGCGCAACACGCCGTGGGGATATCCGCCGCGTTGCCATCGGGCAAATGGCAGCGACTGAGCTCAAAATCTGCCAACTCAAATAGATGCCGATGCATGAAGCTACGATACGATTGCTCGTGCCCCAACGGCAGGCCGACGTATTCGTCCAAGTTGAAGGTACTCACTCCTGCAAAACTGACCTGTCCCGCCCGATGTCGCACAATCAGCTCTTGGTACGTTCCCAACGGCGTGCCCCCAGTGGCCAGCCCCAACACGCACTGTGGATTGGAAGAAACAAGCTGGCAAATCAAATCAGCAGCTCGCAAGCTAACTTGTTCAGAATTTTCAAGGATGACTACGCGCATGGGATAACCGAGTGAGAGTCGTGTGTGGAGGGAGAGCCGAGTCGCGCCGGGCCATTGGGACGATTGTATTGCAAGCTGCAATTGTAGTCCAAACCGATTCCTATCGCAGCCCTGTAAGGTTTTGTCCTGAACGAAGCCCCCTCTGTGCCTCTGCGTTTCAAAATTTTACCCGATAGGCCCAAAGAACCACCCCTCCGATTGTCAAGTTAAATCTTCTCGATTGGTGCGGTTAAAGCTGGGGCTAGAGAAAGTTCCTTCGAGATGCCAAAATAGTTGGCATCCTAAACACATTATTCCAAGCAGGTTGTTGTTCAAAGGTCAACGCCACGGGCTGCTGCCTGCCTTGGAGCCCACACAAAGCAAAATCGATGAGCGTCTCCATTGGAGCTGTATCCTACCTCAATACCAAGCCACTGATCTTTGGCTTGCAGCAGCAATTAGATTGCCAACTGCGACTGGACCTTCCCAGTCGTTTGGCTGACGATCTGGCGGCTAGGAAGCTCGACGTGGCCTTGATTCCGTCGGTGGAATTTCTTCGCGGAAGACAATTTTCCATTGTTAGTGACGCGTGTATCGCCTGCCGTGGCCCAGTTCGCAGTGTGCGAGTGCTGTTTCGCAAACCCCCACAGCGTGCTCGCAGCCTAGCACTCGATGAGGGGTCGCGCACGAGCGCAGTGCTGGCGCAAGTGCTACTCGCCCGTCGCTACAACATCCGCCCGAGCCTGCAGTCATTCAAGATCGATGCTGCGGTCGATTCGGTGCAAGCCGACGCAGTCTTGATGATTGGCGACCGCGCAATGAACATCGACACCTCCGCCTATGTCGCCGACTGGGATCTCGGTGAAGAATGGACCCGCGAGACCGGTTTGCCCTTCGTATTTGCGATGTGGGTAGCGGCCGGCTCACAAATTCCGGCGGAGGTTTCGCAGGCATTGCAACGCGCCCGCGACGCCGGGCTGGCTCACATCGATAGCATCGTAGCCGCAGAAGCTCCACGCTACGGCTTGACCGCAACCGATTGTCGCGCTTACTTTCTAGAGCAACTTCACTTTACGCTCGGGCCACGCGAGCTGGCTGGATTGGATCTTTTTCGCCAATGGGCCATCGACTTGCAACTGCTCCCTGCCACTTCACAACCACTGGTTTTAGCTCCCCTATGATTGCAAAAATTCTAGAAAAATCGGTCTCTGGCCAGCGCATTTCCCCGGACGAGGGCTTGGAGCTGCTCAAGTCGCACGAATTGACCCTTATTGGTTCGGCTGCCGACCGAGTCGCACGACGAATGCACCCCGAGCCATTCCGCACGTATAACATCGATCGCAACATCAACTACTCCAACATTTGTACGGCAGTCTGCGATTTCTGCGCGTTCTATCGCTCTCCCAAGAGCGATGAAGGCTACGTCTTGCCCCGTGCTGAACTGCTCAGAAAAGTTGAAGAGACCGTTGCGTTAGGGGGCAATCAGATACTCATGCAAGGCGGTTTGCATCCAAAGTTTAAACTCGATTGGTACGAAGAACTGCTGTCGGACATCAAGGGCGAGTTTCCCCAAGTCAACATCCACGGCTTCAGCCCGCCCGAGATCCATCACTTCACCAAGCTCAACCACCTTTCGTTGCGAGAAGTGCTCGAGCGACTGAAGCAGGCCGGCTTGGGGAGCTTGCCCGGCGGAGGAGCCGAAATCCTGGTCGATCGCGTTCGAGGCGAAATTACGCGTGGCAAAGTCATGACCGACGATTGGCTCAATGTCATGCGCGCCTGGCATGAATTGGGCGGAATCAGCTCGGCCACCATGATGTTCGGCCATGTCGAGACGCTCGAAGAACGCATCGAACATCTCCAGCGCTTGCGTACCTTGCAGGACGAGACGAGTGGTTTTAGCGCCTTCATCTGCTGGACCTTTCAGCCCGAACACACCGATCTCGCCCATCTGAGCCCCAAAGGTGCCTTCGACTACCTACATACTCAAGCAGTCGCCAGACTCTACTTGGACAACATCCCAAATATCCAAAGTAGCTGGGTCACCCAAGGGCTGAAGATTGGACAGTTGGCCATGCTCTACGGTGCCAACGACATGGGGAGCCTGATGATCGAAGAGAACGTGGTAGCCGAAGCGGGCACCGTTCACCTTCTGACGCTCGACCAAATCCGCGATGCCATCAGCGAACTCGGCTACCAGCCACGGCAGCGCGACGTGTTCTACCAGTTGGTAGACCCACAACTGGAACAAATGGCTATCGCGTCCAATCGTGCGGGAGCGAAGAGCCCAACTCTACCTGTTGTCATGAATTGACCCGACACCGCGCATTGGCGTTATGCTTGCCCCTTTGGTACAATACCGAAGCCGCTAAATAGCTTAAGCAAACCAGTTTTTCGGCTGCGCGTCGAGGTTGGCGGAGAGAGTTACTGTTTAACCGCGTCAGCGCTCGCGCGGTTAAACAGACTAATTTTTCGGCCGCGCATGAAGGCTGCCGGAGAAGATTTTTGTTTAACCGCGCCAGCGCTATTGCGATCAATTAGATCAGTCCTTCCTCAGTTTTTCACTCACAATTTCGCATTAATCAAATCAGACTCGTTTCGGAGATTGAGATCTATGCCTGCCCTTGCTAACTCGATGATCCACGTCGCGATGTGCTCTTTACTTTTGACCTCGTTGATACTGACAGCGGGTTCCGCAACCGCGGCAGAGAAAGTGCTACTCGGTACGGACGAACTCACCTCCGGCATTCCCGGCGACGGACCATTGACGCTCGAACAAGCGTCAAAGTGGTTCAACCAACCGCGCAATCATGAAACGCTGGAGGTCGAGCTACCATCCAATCTGGCTGGCGGCAAGAATGCGATTTTCATTCCGGAAGACAACCCGCTGACACGAGCCAAGATCGAACTGGGACGTCAACTGTACTTCGAGCCTCGCCTGAGTAGGAACTCGGAAATTAGTTGTGCCGATTGCCATCATCCAACGAGCGGCTGGGCAAAAGAGACGCAGTTCGGCATTGGCGTTGAGGGACAAACGGGTAATCGAAATTCGCCCGTCTCATTCAACCGCATCCTCAGCCGCGAACAATTTTGGGATGGTCGCGCGGAAACGCTGGAGGAGCAAGCTGTAGGACCGATCGCCAATCCCGTCGAAATGTCTAGCTCGCACGACGTGGCAGTGAAGTTCGTCAGTGACAATCCGATCTACCGCTTCGAGTTTGAAAAGGTCTTTGATCGCGCACCGAACATCGACGACATTGGCCGCGCATTGGCCGCTTTTGAACGCGTCGTTGTCACGGGACCGGCGGCGTACGACGCCTATGAAGCATTGAGTAGATTAGAGCAAGTCTTCTCCGAGGACCTCGAAGACTTGCAGGCCTTTGAAGAGGACGAGCCCGAGTTGCACGCGCGCTACATCGAAGCCAAACGAGCGGCCGAGGCGCAGCCGATGAGCGAGTCGGCCATTCGCGGTCGCGAGTTTTTCTTCAGCGCTAAAGCCAACTGTGCCGCATGCCATGTTGGAGTCAATTTCACTGACGAAAAGTATCACAATTTGGGAGTGGGCATGGACGCAGCCGAGCCCGACTTGGGGCGCTTCGACGTCACCGGTGACGAAAAGGACAAAGGGGCCTTTAAGACTCCCTCACTACGCAATATCGCTCAAACCGGACCTTACATGCACGACGGCAGCCAGCGCACGTTACGTGAAGTGGTCGATTGGTACGCTCAAGGGGGACATCCCAATCCAACATTGAGCGACAAGATCAAGAAGTTCGAAGCCAGCGAGCAGGATCGACAAGACCTAGTCGCCTTCATGGAAGCCCTCACCGGTGAGTTTCCCAAAGTGGAAATAGACCGTTTGCCTGAGTGACCTTTTTGAATGGTATCGCCAACTGCTCGATAGTCGCTGACCGCTCCGCCGGTCAGTCGATTTCTCAAGCGACCTGCGACCCGCGGCAGCACCCCATGCAACACCATGCTGTTTTTGGAGGCCGCCGACGTTTCGAGATTTTGGAATGAATTACTGGCCTTGGATTTGCCAGCAAAGTACGAGGCTGTCAGATTGCCCCCCATTCGCGAACTTGACTGGGGACGCGAGTGCTTTGTGCATGATCCATCGGGGGTACTTTGGCACTTCAGCGAGTTTCGCTAGGGCGGAGCTGACTTCCATATTCTCTCGACCCGATTAGAATATCGCTCTAGATCCAGGCTATTTGAAAAACTCTCTCGGACCCTATTGATGAAATCCTTGGCCGTTTGGCTGGGCTCCGCCGCGCTGCTGACGCTGACGCTGGCGTTGATTGGCGGATTGGCATTGTTTAAATACAGCCAGATCCAAGCGGCAATGCACATGCCTCCGCCGCCCGAACAACCGATCTCAATCACGGCCGTGGCTGCCAAAGAGATCACGATCCGACCAAGCACGACCATGATTGGTACGGTTCTCTCGCCACGTTCGATCATGCTGAGCAACGAAATAGCAGGAACGGTGTCAGCCGTTCACTTTCAACCGGGTCAGATCGTCGACGAGAACCAGGTACTCGTGGAGCTCGATACCAGCGTCGAACGCGCTCAGCTCGAAGCAGCCAAAGCGCGGAAGCAAATTGCCGAGTCGGCCTATAAGCGTATCCGTGAGGCGGCTGTAACCAGGGCTGTCACGCCGAGCGAACTGGATGAAGCTACCGCCCAACTGGCACAAGCCGCCGCCCAAGTTGATGAGCTCGATGCAGTCATCAACCGCAAGACTCTGAAAGCACCATTCCGTGGAAAGATCGGGCTGGCCGATACGCACGAAGGACAGTTTCTGCCAAGCGGTTTCAGTATCGCATCGCTTCAAGGGATCGAGGACTACGAGTTTATCGACTTCATGATTCCGCAATCGGCCTCCGAGTCGGTACATGTTGGCGACATAGTACAACTTCAAGCTCAATCGCACGAACTGACCGGTGAAGTCGTCGCGCTCGATTCTCAAGCAGACCGCAACAGTCGCAATCTGATGGCGCGAGCCAAGGTGACCAGCCAACTTGAATACCTAATACCCGGCGACTCGGTGCGCGTTCGGATCGAATATGGCCAGCGGCTGACTTGCGCCGCCGTGCCGGCCGAAGCCCTGCGAACGGCACCGATGCAGACCTACGTATATGTCATCCAACCGGACAAAGACGGAGCCCTGCGAGCCTACGCGCGGCAAGTGGTCCCCGGGCCAACGGTTGACGGTTGGCTAAGCATCATCTCGGGTTTGGAAGTCGGCAGCCGGGTCGTCGCCGAAGGTAGCTTTAAATTGCGCGACGGCGCGCTGGTAGGCGTCGTACCCGCCACGTCGAATGCCTCGATTCCACCCGTCGTCGATCCGCTTCCCAGCGTAGATCTTGTGCCCAACTCGTAGAAGCTTCGGTTGAGCCGTAGTGGACGAGGCTACGAGTCCCTGAAGTATATCGAATCAAACGGACTCATAGCCTCGTCCAACACATCAAATACTCTCTCGTTAGACAATCATTGTGACATCGGCCAACACGCGTAGCATTACCGATATCTTTATTAGGCACCCGGTCCTGGCGATCGTGGTCAATATCGCGATCGTGCTCATCGGGCTACGAGCCATGGTGCTGCTCCCCATCCAGCAGTATCCGACCATCGAAAGTACCTCGGTGGTCATCACCACGTATTACATCGGGGCCAGCGCGGAGACGGTGCGCGGATTCTTAACGACGCCGATCGAGCAGGCGGTCTCCTCGATCGCTGGTGTAGACTTCATCGAGTCGAGCTCGCTGGCTGGGGCGAGCACGATTACTATTCGCCTGAAGCTCAATCACGACAGCACGCAAGCCTTAGCTGAAGTCAATGCGAGGTTGCAACAAGTGCGGCGGACGCTACCGGCCGAGGCGGAACCTTCGGTGATCGAACTACAACGCGCCGATCGTCCATACGCTTCGTTTTATATCAGTTTTACTTCCGACGAGTTTAATATCTCGAAGCTGACCGACTGGCTCAATCGCAACATTCAGCCGCAGCTAGCCACGCTCGCCGGCGTACAACGGGTGGGCGTCGAGGCAGGACAAATGCCGGCCATGCGCATCTGGATTTCCCCCAATCGATTGAGTGAATTGAATTTGACTCCGGGTGATGTCTACAACGCGTTGAAACGCAACAACTATATAGCCGCCATCGGACGAATTCGCAGCGAAACAGTGCAGATCGATCTGCTGACCAATACGGACTTGAGGACTGTCGAAGAGTTCCAGGACTTGATCGTCTCGCAACGCGAAGGAGGCATCATCCGCCTGCGCGATGTGGCGACGATCGAACTCGGCTCGGAGGAACCCCTTGCTACGGCCATGTACGAAGGGCGAGAGGCGGTCTACTTGTCGGTCTGGCCCCTTCCAGGCAGCAACGAAATCGATGTAGCCAACGGACTGATCGCAGGCCTCGAACGCTTGCGACCTTCGCTCCCCGATCACATCGAAATGGAATTGGCCTTTGATGCGACGAAGTTCATGCGCGATGCACTGCGCGAAATCTCACGCACGTTGGCGGAAACCATTTTCATCGTTGGTGTGGTGGTGTTTCTGTTCTTGGGATCGATTCGCACGGCTATCGTTCCCCTCGTCGCCATGCCCGTCTCGCTGGTCGGGGCGATGATGCTCATGCTGCTGCTCGGTTTTTCGCTCAACCTGCTGACCATCCTCGCTATCGTGTTGGCGGTAGGGCTGGTAGTCGACGATGCCATCGTCGTCGTCGAGAACATCCAGCGCCACGTGCAGGAAGGCATGGACCGCAAGTCAGCCGCCCTGCGCGGTGCACGAGAATTGGTCGGACCGATCATCGCCATGACCATTACCTTAGCCGTGGTGTACACACCGATCGGCTTCCAAGGTGGTTTGACGGGGATGCTATTCCGCGAGTTCGCATTTACTCTGGCCGCTGCGGTGGTAGTGTCGGGTGTGGTGGCGATTACTTTGTCGCCAGTCATGAGTGCGATGATGATCGACCGGGCTGGCAAGGAAGGCTTTTTGACTCGCTGGGTCAATCGCCGCTTTGAAAGCGTCCGCCGAGTGTACGCCTGGTTGCTCGGCGGTGCTTTGAAGCTGCGTTGGTCGATTGCCGCCTGCACCGTCATGATTGCCTTGTGCAGCGCACCGCTGTATCTGTTCAGCGGCAAAGAGCTGGCACCTGTAGAGGACCAGAGCGCGATTGCCGTCTTCATGTCGGCGGCCCCCAACGCGACGCTCAAATCGACCACCCACTGGGCACAGGATCTGGCTGGCAAGTTGCAGAGCTTGCCGGAAGCCGAGTACATGTGGGCACTCGTCACCTCGGGAACGGGCTTCGGCGGGGTGGTTACCAAGGATTTTGACGAGCGCAGTCGAAGCACTACGGCCATGTACCCCGAGGTGTTTGGGCTGGCGTCGCAGATCCCCGGCATCCAGCCGTTTCCGATCTTGTTGCCGCCACTCCCCGGAGCAGGACAGTACGATGTAGAGCTCGTGATCAAAAGTGACGACCCGCCAGCCAGGCTGGCCGAACAGGCTAGCGAAATTGCGAACAAGGCCTCCCAAGCGGGCTTGTTCATGTTCGTCGACACCGATTTGAAGCTCGACTTGCCGCAAGCTCGCGTGAACGTCGATCGAGAGAAAGTAGCCGACCTGGGAATGGACTTGGCTGTCGTGGCTCAAGAGCTCGGTGTTCTGCTCGGCGGCGGTTACGTCAATCGCTTCAACTACTTCAACCGCTCCTATCAAGTCATTCCACAGTTGGCCGAAGAGGAGCGACAGTCGCTCTCGGCGCTGACGGACCTCAAAATACGCAGCCCGGCCGGCGATCTCATCCCAGTTGCCAACTTTGCAACCATCGAGCCGGTCACCGCCCCACGCACGCTGACGCGCTTTCAACAGCAAAGCTCGTTTCGCGTCTTCGCGGGTGTGGTTCCTGGCGTCACCAAGGAGGCTGGACTAAACCAGCTCGAAGCGATCGCGCGCGAAGTCATGGGGCCAACCATCGCTCTCGACTACGCAGGCGAATCACGTCAAATCCGCCAAGAGGGCTCGGCGCTGATCGTATCGCTCGGCTTTGCGCTGATCATGATCTACCTAGTACTCGCCGCGCAGTTCCGCTCCTTTCGCGATCCGCTGATCGTACTACTAGGCTCCGTGCCATTGGCAATCTCAGGCGCACTGATGCTAACCTTCCTGGGACTCACAACGATCAATATCTATTCGCAAGTAGGATTGATCACTTTGGTGGGGCTGGTAGCGAAGAATGGGATTTTAATCGTCGAGTTCGCTAACGCATTGCAAGAGGGAGGACAGTCGAAGCGTGAAGCTATTTCCAATGCCTCGCAAACTCGCTTGCGGCCGATCTTGATGACCTCGTTTGCTACCGTTTTCGGGCACCTCCCATTGGTATTCGTCGAGGGGCCCGGTGCCGAAGCTCGCAATAGCATCGGAATCGTGTTGGTAGCCGGTATGGCAATTGGCACTTTATTCACGTTATTCGTCGTTCCAGCCCTGTATCTGCTGCTGGCAGCCGACCATCGCGCGGGCAGCGGGCAGGCGTTCGACCTGGAATTTGAACCGGATCAAAATCGGGCTTTGAAAACCGCAGTGTGAATCAATGAATAGCTACGTCCCAATGAAATTGACCACACACGCGAGTTGTACTTGATGCGACATTCAAGTCACCATGGCAAGAAGATGGGGGCAAGGAAATTAGCGCGACATGAATCTGCATCCCCAATCGAATGCACTGAGGTTGTCGGCAGTGTTTTTGCTGGGTGGGTAAGACGGATGCGGTGGAGAGACTCAGCGCTAGACGAGCCGTTCGCGCTGCCCGTGCCGTAACTCGCGGCACTCGTTACGAGCCTACTTCAGGATGTCTGCGACGTTAATGTCACTTGGCAGAGAAAAGCATAGAAAGATGTCACTTTGGTCACGGAACCGATATGTGCATCGTCGAAGCTTAAAGAGGCTCAGTAGAGCACGTTCCGACGGCGGAGCGTCGGGCCACATTAGCACGTTCCGACGGCGGAGCGTCGGGCCACATTAACGGAGCGTCGGGCCACATTAATGCTCATACCGATTGGCTGAATTGACAATGCGGTTTTATTGTATGCCAATATCTGCTAGGATGGTGGATTGTTCAATTACATGATGGATTTCAACTAAGCCGTCGTGTACCGTCGGCCGCAAGTGACGGTTGCGTTTTCCCTACTCACGCTAACCAGAGAGATCGAGTGCTGGTTTGCCATCATGGCAATCTGACTATCAGCGTCGGTGTTCGAGCTAACTTGCAGCTCGCAGTGATTCTGCTGATCATCGTTCAGGCCCGTTCTGTTGCCGGGCAAGATCCGGCTATTCAAAATCGATCCGTCCCGCAATCGGTCAATACTAAGTCAGACAGTGTGGCGGCAGGCCAAGCCGCCGCTGTGACTTCCCTTTTACCCCCCCTGGTCTTCGACGAAACTCGGATCGATGACGCTCGCGAGGGACACGCCACTCTCACCTGGAACCGACTGACTGAGGCCAGCAGCTATCGCGTTAGTAACGGGGATGGAAGCGTCCTCTACCGCGGTGCATTCCCCCAAGCTTTTGTGTCGGGCCTCGAGGACGGTAAGCACCGATTTACTGTGACCGCGCTCGATGCTGCCGGTCAACCTCTTGCGATCTCACCAACCCCCGCCGTGGTAATGGTCAGGCACTGGCCATTGGTCCAAGCCCTGCTGCTGTTCACTATCGGAGGTTTAGTGTTCATCGCGTTGGTGGTCGTGCTCGTTTACGGGGCCATCACCTGCCGCAACGTGGACGATCGAGTCGCCGACCGACTCACAGGCCAAGCTACGGATCATCGAGGAGACTCTCAACCATGATTGTGGCATCAGGACCCATGCTCAGCCCTCAGGCGGGCTACACAATGCTAGCGATATTTGGCATCTTGTGGGTCAGCCTGGGCCTGTGGTGGGGACGCCGAGCCAAGTCGTACGACGGCTTTGCTGTGGCTGGGCGAAACGTGGGGTTGGCGTTGGGCACAGCGACTGCCGTAGCGACTTGGATCACTTCCAACACCACGATGCTGGCGCCGCAGTTCGCACTGCAATTGGGTATTTGGGGGGCGTTGGCCTACGCGACGGCCAGCTTCGGTTTGTTCGCATTTGCTCCGATGAGCGCTCGCATTCGACAACTCATGCCGTGCGGCTATACGGCGGTCGAGTTCATTCGGCGGCGTTATGGCCCGCTGGCGACAGGTCCCTTTCTCGTGATCTCCATGTTCTATGCGCTGACATGGTTGATCTCCATGTCGATGGCGGGTGGCAAATTGCTGACGATTCTTTCCGGTATCCCCTATCCAATCGGCATGACGGCGGTCGTGTTGGTGTGCGTGTTGTACACGTTGTTCGGTGGCATGTACGCCGTAATAGGAACCGACTTCATTCAGAGCGTAATCATCTTGGCCGGTTTGGTCGTAGTTGCCATCGCGATCATGACGCATACCGATATCGCCGATGTGCACACCAAGCTGGCAGCCAATCGTCCGATGTTGCTAGCCATTGCGTTTCCCGCCGCAATCATGGCCTTGTTCAACAATATGCTGTTTGGCTTTGGCGAGATATTTCATAGCAATGTGTGGTGGAGCCGCGCTCTGGCAATGCGTGAAGGGGTTGGCCCCAAAGCCTATGTGTTGGGTGGGCTACTGTGGTTACCCGTACCGATTGTGGCTGGATTCTTGGGTCTGGCAGCTCCTGCATTGGGAATCGGTATTAGCCAGCCCGATACGGTTGGCCCCTTAGTTGCCGCCACCCTGCTCGGTACCGGCGGAGCGCTATTGGTCTTTATCGTCGTATTCTGCTCGTTGGCCTCTAGTATCGATAGTTTGCTAGCCGCCACGTCCGATTTGATCGTCAACGATATTGTCGAACCGCTTGGGACGCAGCCGGCCAGCGATCAGGTTAAACGGCGCTGGGCGAGTTGGTCGATCCTGGCACTCGGGGCCTTAGCCTGGAGTGTGGCTCTGGCCAACGTCGGGACATTGGCAACTGTATTGTTTTTCGCAGGACCGATGGTGGGAAGCTGTATTTGGCCGATTGTCGGAGGACTATACTTCCGACGTCCTAGCCCGCTAGCTGCCAGCTCGGCGATGGTGATTGGCAGCCTGATCGGTTTGCTCGCCTATGTGTGGATTGGTTGGTTTGTCGGCTCCTTGGTCGGAGCGGCCGCCTCAGGAATCGTGTTTGCCCTGGGCACGTGGTGGTTCCCCGACCGTTTTGATTTCGAGTCGCTTTCACAGCTTGAGCCTACCCCCGCATTAGCAGTCGTCGAAGGCTAAGGAAGTAAGAGAATGTTCCCTTTGTGGCTATTACAATTCTTGGTGATTGGTGGAGTGGTCTTGTGTGCCACCGGCGTGGTCGCGCTGATCGCCATGCTGATCATCGATTCTCTCCGTAAACGGATATGGTGACAATTTGAATTCCCTATCTGCTCAACAAGTGCATCGCGCGTTGACCGATTTTGCCACCAATTCCAAGGGCAAGCAACTGCATCCAACCAGCCTTCTACAGGCGAGTCATGGACGCGTCGATCGTGACTCACTGGAGTCGTTGGCTGGGCAATCTATCCTCAATCCTCGACAATTTGATCGGCAGACGGTGATTGCCATCGCTCAACTGGCGGCGCTATTGGAAACTCGCAATGTCGAGATGGATAAGCCGCTGGATGGCAAGATCGCGATCACCGCTTTTTTCGAGGCCAGCACGCGCACACGCCTTTCGTTTGAGAGCGCTGTGCAACGCCTAGACGGAAAAGTCTTGTCTGTCCCAGACGGGCAAGTTACTGGGATCGCCAAAGGAGAATCGCTGGCCGACATCGGCGAAATGCTCAATACCTACGGCGATGTGGTCATCATGCGACATCCAGACACCAACAGCATCGACGAGATCCGCAAGAATCTACAACGACCTTTGATCAATGCCGGCAACGGATCAGGGCATCATCCCACGCAAGCCCTGATCGACTGGTACGCGTTGCTCAAGTGGCGCCCGGAACTGCGGCATGCAGATTGCCCCCAAGACCGCCGAGTTCACTTGGGGATTATCGGCACACCGGGCTCGATGCGGGCGGTCAAGAGCTTCCTCCGCCTGGCGCTGCTGTTCAACGGGGCGGTCAAACGTATCACGCTGATTTCTGAATTGGCCGACCCAGTGGGACTGGAGTTGACCGATTCCATCGAGGAATCGCCCATCCCCATCGATATGACCAACGACGCTCAGGAGGTCATGCCCGATTTGGACATCATCTACGTAAATTCGATCGCGTTCCTGGGGGATAGCTATCGCAACCTCGATACGCGGTACAAACTCAATCGCAACAGCGACATGAAGAAGGATGCGGTCATCATGCATCCCCTGGCGCGAAATGACGAATTGGCCGAAGATCTGGACAGTACGGAACACAATCTCTATTTCGCCCAAGCTGCCGGTGCGGTGTTCGTACGCCAGGCGCTGCTCACCGCCGTGCTCGATCGGCTGGGGCGAATCAGCGGTATTTAACACGGGAATTTTATGTGCGGATTAGCTGGCTTCTGGAATCCATCACGAACCAATGAGCGCGAGTTGCGCGCGGCGCTCGATCCCATGCTCGACGTCCTCGATCACCGTGGCCCTGACGAACGCGGTAGTCGTCTGTTTCGCGAGCAAGGACTGGCGCTCGGGCACACACGTCTGTCGATCATTGGACTGGCTCACGGACATCAGCCGATCGAGACCCGCGATGGCAACTACGCGGTAACCGTCAATGGTGAACTGTACGACTACAAACGGATTCGGACGCGACTCGCCTGCCAACAACTGGAGACCAATGGCAAGAGCGATAGCGCCATCGCCTTACCACTCTATTTGCGTTATGGATTAGAATTTGTCGACCATTTGCGTGGCGAATTTGCCATCGTACTCTACGATCATCTCCAGCAGCGATTGGTGTTGATTCGCGATCGATTTGGAATCAAACCACTGTACTTCGCCAAGAATTCGCAAGGATTGGTGTGGGGCTCAGAGGTCAAGGCGATATTGAAGCATCCCGACGTCCAGCCGCAGTTGAGCGACAAAGCGGCCCTGCATCAAATGATGCAAGTCATGGTACCAGGCAGCACTAGCTTCGTAGGTGTGGAAGCTCTGCAGCCGGGACATATGCTGATTGTCGAAATGCGCCAAGGCGAGCTGACAACGCGTATGCAACGTTGGTGGGATCTCGAGTTCCCAGAGTCCCATGACTCCAACGCCGATCCGCAACCCTACGTACAAGGCGTCCAGGAGCGTTTAATCGATGCCGTGGCAACTCGTTTGGAAGCCGATGTACCGGTAGGCTGTTATCTATCGGGAGGTATCGATAGCTGCTCAATTTTGGGACTCGCAACCACGCTTCAGCAATCGCCGGTGAAGGCTTTTACGATTGCCTTCGACAACACGGAGTACGACGAATCCAATATCGCTCGGCTGATGGCCGAGAGAACCGGTGCGGAGCAGGAACTGCTGCGGTTGACCGAGAAAGACCTGTATGGCCCCGCATTCGAACGCGCTACCTGGCACGCCGAGCGGACTTTTTACAATACCTTGGCAGTGGCCAAGTGGCACATGAGCCGCCGAGTGCGGGCCTGCAACTACAAAGCGGTGATCACCGGTGAAGGATCGGACGAGCTGTTTGGTGGCTACCCATTCTTCAAACGTGATTGGCTCGGACGCGACGATGAAGGAGGCGTTTTTGCCGGAGCGATTCTTGCCGAAGAAGATCAACACCATGCCGCTTGGCACGAATTGTGTGGCTTCACGCCGTCCTGGATTCAACCCTGGATGCTGACCCTCGATCGCGTACGACCCCTGCTATCGACGGCCATGCAAGATCTGCTGTCCGTCTACGACCCGGTGGCCGAGGTGGCTGCCGCCATTGACCCATTGCAAGTTCGAGGTCGGCATCGGCTCGACGCCTCGCAGTACACCTGGTGCAAGACCATGCTCGAAGGCCAGATTTTAACTTGGGGTGGCGACCGTATGGACATGGCCAACAGCATGGAGGCCCGTCCCGCTTTTCTCGATCACCATTTGGCCGAGTACGCAACGCACATCCCACCCGAAATCCGCATCCGTGGCGGAGTTGAAAAATGGGTACTACGCGAGGCGATGGTCAAGGTGCTCCCTCGGGAACTCTACGAACGTAAGAAATTCGCTTTCATGGCCCCACCAGCTCATACCGATCCGGTCAAGCAAGCCGCCGTACAAGAAATGATCGACCACTGGCTAACGGATGAACGCGTCGAACGTGTGGGCCTGTTTGATCGCACCAAGCTGCATGCGTTTCTCCGGCAGGCTTGGCAAGAAAACGATGTGGCTGTAGCGCGTCGCAATGACATCATCATCAATCACGCGTTGCAGTTGCACATTTTGTACGGCCAATACGTCGAGGGGCAACCTTTGCCAGTCGTCGATTGATACCGAAGCACAAAGTAGCAGGCGCACTCCGTGTGCAGTAGCTAAAATCCGAGCGATTCCGTTCTTCGGCGGCGTGAACGCGCGACCGGAGGTTTAGTCTGTTTAACCGCGTCAGCGCTGGCGCGGTTAAGCAGAAACCGTTTCCGGTAGAGCTAATGCGCGGCCGCAGAGACGGTGCCCACCACTTTGCAACACCTCCAGCCAATTAAGGTCCATCGATGTCCGTCTCGCCAGCAAGCTCAGAAATTCGAGTGGATATTGAACGACTCAAAGCGGAGATTCTGGAGTTGGCGAACATTGGTCGTCACGAGCAGGATCGCGGGATTTACCGCATGGCCTTCACCGACGCGGACATGCAAGGCAAACGGTGGCTGCGAAAACAAATCGATTCCGCCGGCTTGGAATCGTACATGGATGGTGCGGCCAACGTCTCGGGTTGTTTGGAAGGATCATCCAACTTGCCGCGCATCTTGGTGGGATCTCATATTGATACGGTTCCATGCGCTGGCGCGCTCGATGGAGCTCTGGGCGTAATTAGTGGTTTGGAATGCCTCAGGCGACTGCGCGAGGTGGGCTACCGACCACACCGATCGCTGGAACTAATTGCCTTCAGTGATGAGGAGGGACGCTTCGGTGGCATGTTCGGTTCGCAGGCAGTTTGTGGGCAGATTACACCGGACAAGCTGAACACCATGTCCGATTTAGACGGGACGCTCCTGCAAGACGAAATGAAGCGACAGGGGCTCGAACCTCTAGCGGCGCTGGACGCAGCCCGCGATCCCGAGTCAATCGCTGGCTACTTGGAACTACATATCGAGCAGGGGCCGGTGCTCGATCGCCTGCAAAAGCCCATTGGCATTGTAGATGAGATCACGGGACTGTTTACTTGGTCGGTCTGCTTGCGAGGTGAAGCCAATCATGCCGGAACGACTCCGATGGACTTGAGGAATGATGCCTTCATGGGGCTGGCCGACTTCGCACATGAAATACCACGAATCCTGGAAGAGAATGGCAGCCAGCGCAGCCGAGCCACGATTGGCAAAGCTCAGATTCTGCCCGGAGCAGCCAATACGGTTCCCGGGCTGGTCGAGTTCTCACTGGATGTTCGCGATACTTCAGAATCGATTTTGGCGGATCTCTCCTCCGCCTGTCGCAAGGCCTTGCAGGCCATCGCCCGCAGAAGAAAATTGATGTTTGAGTTCGAACAGAAAAGTTACATACCGCCGGTTGCCTGCAGCCCACTGTTTGTCGAGCAATTGACCGCGACTGCCCAGTGCTTAGGATTGGATTGCCACAAGATGCCCAGCGGTGCGGCCCATGATGCGCAGATCATGGGACGCATTGTCCCAGTCGGAATGATCTTTGTGCCCAGCAAAAACGGACTGAGCCACTCGCCAGCCGAATGGACAGCCTGGTCCGATATCGAAGCGGGTGCGAACCTGATGTTGCATTCGCTGATCGCGCTTTCCAACCTTGAATAACTATCCTTCCAAACCACTTGAGAGATGCTTTTAATGATATTAAACGAAGATCAACTACCGCATATCGATCCGCTGCGTGATGCCTATCATGAATCGTTCATCGACAATCCAGCTCATGAGGAACTACTTGCTGACGGGCATACAGCCCTATTATGTATCGATCTCCAGTACCTGGACGCCGCTCCAGGCCATGGGGTCTTTCGAGATGCCGAACGTAGCGGTGTTTCTCTCGAGGCTCAGGCCTACTACTTCGATCGCCTGCAATCCATGGTTCTGCCCAACGTGCGACGGTTGCAAGATTCCTTCCGTAGGCGCGGACTGGAGGTCATCCACACACGGATTCAATCGTTGACCCGCGATGGTCGCGATCGCAGCAAAGGGCATAAGCGACTGGACCTACTGGCGCCCCCCGGTTCGCGCGAAGCCGACTTTATTGAAAGCGTGGCACCGCAATCCGAACGTGACGAGATTGTGATCAACAAGACAGCGAGCGGGGTGTTCTCTTCGACCAACTTGCACTACGTGCTAAACAATATGGGTATCGAGTCGTTGTTCGTGGTCGGTGTCTACACCAACGAGTGTGTGGAAACAACCGTCCGCGATGCTTGCGATCTGGGCTACCTCGTGACCATCATTGAAGATGGCTGCGCCACCGTGACTCCCGAACTACACGAAGCTTCCCTGGCAACGCTGCGCGATCGCTACGCACGTGTGATGCCACTCGAGGAAACCCTGAAGACCGTTCATCGGCTGGTTCCCGCAGAAGCGACTGCTGACTCCCAAGGATTTGTGCGATGAGGCCGATTTCTCGGTGAACCCTGCGCTTCACCAAGTTGGGGGGCCGATAGGTGTTTTCCTTAGTAGGATCGCTACGAATCGGGGAGCAAGCCGAATGATCTCGCGTCTGTCGATAGCGGCGGTCGCTCCAGAGCTTCAAAAAAACGGCGTTTTCGTATGCAATTTCACCGACATGGTGGGCGGTCATCGCTTACCATAAGGGCCAGAACTTATTAGAAAACATGATTCTGCATTTCAAATAGAGGGTTGATCCAATCATTTTGTAATTGTTTTGAGGGAGTGTGTATTATGTCAGCTCAACTTCTTCTGCCACGGCGTGCTTGTTGGCTGATGTTGCTTTGTATCGGCTGCCAGACCGGCCTATTGTGGAGCAGCGACACCGAATCACCTCGTATCGCCAGCAGCGGAACGTCGCAACAAGAAGGACAAGGCGCTATACCACAGCGTGAATCGGCGGTGTTTGCAGGGGGGTGTTTCTGGTGCATCGAAAGCGACTTCGAAAAGGTTCCCGGAGTCGTTGAAGTGATTTCGGGATACAGCGGCGGACGTACCAAAAACCCAACCTACGATGACTATGCTTCAGGCGGACATCGCGAGGTCGTGTTTGTGATCTACGAGCCGACACAAATCAGCTACGCTGGGCTGGTCGAGTATCTTATCAAACACGTTGACCCCATCAATAAGATTGGTCAATTCCAAGACAAAGGAAGGCAGTACAGCCCCGCTATCTACTACAACACCGAGGAGGAAAAGCTGGCTGCGGAAAAGGTCATTGCTGCGATCAACGAAATGAAAGTCTTTCGCGGCAAACTGAACGTGGCCCTTGAAAAACGCCAAGCGTTTTGGCCCGCCGAAGATTATCACCAGAATTATCATCACACACATGCGCTCAAGTACCGGTACTATCGTTTGGCCTCGGGACGCGATGCTTATGTGTTGCAACATTGGGGCGCGCGGGCTGACAAAATTGAGCTCGACGACGGCATCCCTACCTCCTCAACAAATAGCGACGGAGCAATCGCTGCTAGCCAGTCGCCGGTAGCTACAACTTCGGCTGCATCCTCAACGCCTCAACCCGCTTGGACAAAGTATCAGAAACCAAGTGATGACGAGCTGCGCAAGCAATTGACCAAGATACAGTACGGTGTCACCCAGCACGACGAGACCGAGCCGGCCTATGGCAACGCCTATTGGAACAACCACAAGCCGGGCATTTACGTCGACATTCTGTCAGGGGAGCCACTTTTTTCATCATCTGCAAAATTTGACTCAGGGACCGGATGGCCATCGTTTGTCGCGCCAATCGACGCACAAGCGGTACTCTATAAACAGGATCACGAGCTGAGTTACGTGCGTATCGAAGTTCGCTCTCGTTATGGCAATTCCCATTTGGGGCATGTGTTCGATGACGGGCCAGTGGCGCGTGGCGGCAAACGCTATTGTATGAACTCAGCCGCGATGAGATTCATTCCCAAGGAAGAGATGGCCGAGCAAGGCTACTCCGATTACCTACGGCTTGTCGATTGACCGCTGACCATGGACGTAGGCAACACCTTCCAAATCGCCTGATCCCTACAAGCGGAAGTGGGCAACTGCGGGTACACTGTTCAGTTCGACCTAGCTGCTACAGTTTCTCAACCTAGACAACTCGCCCCTTCCGGAAAGCTTTCGGTGCGCGGCCTATCGAGAACCACTTGAAGTGATTTTCGATAGTCTGCCATGAGTGTTTAACCTGCCGCTCAAAACTGAGTGGTATGTTTCAGTGTCAATGATGACCAAACGATCCCCGCAAGTTGAGAAGGACTTTATAAAGTATGCTCATGCGACACCCGCATCCTGAGTTACAGTTCGCATACAAGTTGCCATACGGTGCTGTGGTAACCGACCGTGGCGTTCAGTTTGTAGTTTTCAGTCGCAGCGCTACAGCGATGCGCGTCCTGCTGTACGATAAAGTCGATGATCGTGAACCGGTTGAAATTATCGAGTTCGATCGCGACACAGATCGATGGGGCGATGTGTGGAGTGCATTTGTTCCAGGCATCGGCGCCGGACAACTTTATCACTTTCAAGCCAATGGACCCTTTGACCCCGAGTCGGGCCAATGGTTTGACGGAAACGCACGCTTGATCGATCCGTTCGCCAAGGCGTTAGCCGGTTGCTTCCAGCGGAGCACGGATGGAATCATCCGCCCACCCAAATGCGTGGTGGTCGATGATTTTTTTGATTGGGAAGGAGACCGTCACTTGCGGCGTCCCCTTTCGGAAACGGTGATCTACGAGACGCACGTCCGTGGCTTTACCAAAAGTAAAACTTCTCACGTCAAGCACGCGGGGACCTACCTAGGCTTGATCGAGAAGTTACCCTATCTGAAGAACCTCGGAATCACAGCCGTCGAACTGATGCCGGTACACGAGTTCCCGATACTCGACATCCACGGTAATCCTCCGGAGCGCCCCAACTACTGGGGATACGATCCGATGGCGTTTTTCGCGCCGCACCGTGGTTATGCCTACAGCAAAGAGCCCGGCGCGCAGGTGAACGAGTTCAAGCAGATGGTCAAGGCCTGCCACCAGGCCGGCATCGAAGTAATTCTCGACGTGGTGTTCAATCACACCTGCGAAGGGAATGAACAGGGCCCTGTATTGAGCTTTAAGGGGCTCGAGAATCAGGTGTACTACATCCTCAATAGTGGCGGTAGCCATTACAGTAACTATTCGGGTTGTGGCAATACCTTTAACGGCAACCATCCGATTTGTCGCGAGTTGATTTTCCATTGCCTTCGGCACTGGGTACACAACTACCACATCGATGGTTTCCGATTTGACTTGGCCAGCATTCTTTCTCGCGATCGCAACGGCAATTTGATGGCCAGTCCACCGATGGTGGAACAGATCGCCGAGGATCCGATGTTGGCCGATACGAAGATCATCGCGGAGGCCTGGGATGCGGCTGGGGCTTACCAAGTCGGCTCCTTTGGCGATCTGCGATGGGCCGAGTGGAATGGTCGATACCGCGATGATGCGCGCCGTTACTGGCGCGGCGATGATGGTTTAATCGGTCCGATGGCAACACGCCTAGCAGGCTCGTCGGACCTGTATGAACACGCTGGCCGCGCTCCGTACTGTAGCATCAACTTCATCACCAGCCATGATGGATTTCCTATGAACGACCTGGTCAGTTACAAGGAAAAGCACAACGAGGCCAACGGTGAGGGGAATCGCGATGGCGACAATAACAACTCGAGCGACAACTACGGTGTGGAAGGTCCGACCCGGCGCAAACCGATCGATCGGCTGCGACTGCGTCAGATCAAAAACATGATGGCGACCTTGCTGTTAAGTCAGGGGGTCCCAATGATTGTGATGGGAGATGAAGTTCGTCGAACACAGAAAGGAAATAACAACGCCTATTGTCAAGACAACGAGATCTCGTGGTTTAATTGGACGCTGGTCAAACGCAACAAAGAGTTATTCAACTTTGTCCGCGGCTTGATCTCAATCCGCAAAAGTCAACCGACCTTGCGGCGCACACGCTTCCTGACAGGCAGAGCTTTCGACTCACGCGGGGTTCCCGATGTGAATTGGTTTAACCACTTAGGTCTACCATTCAATTGGGAAAATCCTAGCGGCGGCCTCGTTTGCTGGCTACCAGCACCGGCCGCTGCGGACGACCCCGACGGCGTGGGACGCGATCTGATCATGCTGTTCAACGGCACCCCAGATACGCTCAAGTTTGTTTTGCCTGATCAAATTCGTGGATTGCGCTGGAGCTTGTTGATCGATTCGGCTGCTGACGAAGCGAAGGACATATTTCCCAAGTTGGACGGTCCTGCTGCCCCAGCCAATCGACGTGTCGACTTGATCTATCGGAGCATGCAGGTCTACGTGGCCGACCGCCCCGACTAGCTGCCCAGTGAAACCAACGGATCGCTGTAAGTGATTCACCCAACCAACACCTTGTCCCCGAGTCGTCCCCGCACGACTCGGGTTTTTCTATTGTTGTTCAGGTGATAGTCGCTGTTGGCTTCTGTCCTTCTCACGCCAAAGTGCAATCAAATTCGCTTCTGACGGCGCCTACTTGGCCGGTACACCCGCGCTGAGCCGATCGCTCGTGCGTCTAGCCAACACTCGATCATAGACATCACTCTCGACCCACCGGCCAATCCGGCTAGGCCTTAAACGACTGTCGTACTAAATCGTTTAACGCCGAGCCGAAGCAGGCCGCAGACGCACAAGCCTAGCTGATCAACAAGTGGGGCTCTGACGAACCACAACCCATGCCAACCCTCTTTCGCGGCCTGCGCAGGCGACGGCGCCTGCGGCGGTCAATCGTTCCTGCTAATCCTGCGGCCAGTTGTCAACACGTGTATCATCACCCATAAAATACTCCCTTATGAACTCGCTACGATCCTGCTCAGTTCTCACATACTGGACCAGACTGAGGAGCTTTCGCTGATCGCGATCAAGCTTCTCTGCCAACTTCTGTGCGTCGCGCAGTTCGTCGGGCAACTCGTTGATCTCTTCAATAGCCAAAGGCGTCAGTGTCCCCTCGATCGCTCCATAGCGATGGAGCATCCCCAGCGCGGTCTCCAGCCGACGATCATGCCTCTGCTTGGCGTGCAGCTTTTCCCGCAACCACTCGATCCCAAAGGCGTTGATCGATTGTCGTTCGTGCCTGAGAAAATTGTGCAAGCGATAGTAGAAGTCTGCGTCCGGATTGCTCCAACGCAAAAAATCGAGCTGGGTTGCCAAATCGGCTTGATCGTATAACAACAAACACTCGGCGGGCCGACCATCGCGCCCTGCGCGGCCGATCTCTTGATAATACGATTCGAGTGAGCCTGGCAAGTCGGCATGAATCACAAAGCGAATGTCCGCTTTGTCAATCCCCATCCCAAAGGCATTGGTCGCCAGCACCAGGTGATCTGGCTCGTCAATGAACTGCTCTTGAATCTGCCGCCGCTCTCCGCGCGGCAGATCGCCATGATAAACTAGATGTGGCAAACGTTGGTCATGAAAGAACTCACTGAATCGCAATAGCGTTTTGATCAACGTGAAATAGATGATGCCACAACCAGGAGTGCGGGCAAACACTTCGGCAATGTTCGCTAGCTTATCTTCCTCACTCCACACTTCCCTGGCGTCCAAGCTCAAGTTGGGGCGTTCGATACCTTCATGGAAAATCACAATCTCCGATTCGGTCAATCCAAGTTGCGCAATAATGTCCGTTTGTACTGTGCGTGTGGCGGTGGCCGTTAGTGCGATTGTCGGTGGATTACCGAGTAGCTCGCGAATCTCCTGAACGCGAGTGTAGTCTGGCCGGAAATCGTGCCCCCACTGGCTGATACAATGCGCCTCATCCACGGCAAGTAGTACCACACAGCGACTTGCCAGAGCGGCTACGAAGTCCGGCTTGCGGAAACGCTCCGGTGTCACGTACAACAAATCGAACTGGCCCGCCGCCAACGCCTTCATGCGCGTTTGACGCTGATCGCCTGGCAAGGACGAGTTGATGAATGCGGCGTCGATACCACGTGCAATCAACACATCAACCTGGTCTTTCATTAGCGCGATCAATGGTGACAGCACGACCGTGATTGGCTTGGCATGCTCAATCCTACGATTCTCTTTGGCCAAAACCAGCGCCGGAATCTGATAGCACAGCGACTTGCCGCCGCCCGTGGGCATCAACACAAGTGAATGTTGCGCCGCAATAGTCCGCTCGATGATAGGGAGTTGCGTACCGCGAAACCCGTCGAATCCAAAGATCTCATCAAGTATCTGGAAGGCAGGTGATGTATGGTCCATGGAAACTATCTATTCAAAACTCATTCCACACTACGAATGCTCCCACTTTTCCACCCGCTCGCCACCTCAGGTGGCGAGCGGGCGGAAAAGTGGTAGGGCTGGGTTGTTTTCGTCGTGTTCTATTCATAAAACTTGGCTCACGCCAGACAAGCTGGCATGGGGCCGATGCAAAATCGAGATGTGTGGACCAACGAGCCGCGTGCGGGAGGGTCGCGACGGACAGCGACGCGCAGCGATGGTCGGCGAGCGGAGAGGGCGACTTTGGCATTATTATCCGTGCTATGGCTTTGCGGTCCTGCTAGCGAACGTCACTGATCTCGCACAGATGGCAAGTCCGGAACACGGATAACAGGGACAGAAGACGGTCCTACTCGCTTCCATCCCCCAGGTGAACGGCAAGCGCTGCCCATGCCGTAACTCGCGGTACTCGTTACGAGCCTACTCTAAGACGGCACGCGGTCACATTAGGTTCTTCGCAAAGCGTTTCTTGAGGCAGGCTAGCGCCGTTTCACCTGCCGAGCTGGCTACGACTACATTGACGCGCAATTCACTCGTGTTAATCATTTCGACGTTGATGCCGGCTTCCGCCAAAACCTCGAACATGCCGATGGCGACACTCGTATGACTGCGCAAGCCGATTCCGCTGACCGACAGCTTGGCAATGTCCTTACTGCCGAGCACGCGCGAGACGGAGAACTTCTGCTTGAGCTCATCCATGGCTTGCATACACGTTTCGAACTGCTCGCGAGGGATCGTAAAGCTAATCCCAGTTTCACCTTGGTAGCCGTCGTAGCTCTGAACAATCATGTCGACAAAAATGCCTTTGGCGGCGACCGCATCGAATACATCGGCGGCCAGGCCGGGTGAGTCGGGGACGCCGAGCAAGGTGATGCGCGCTTGGTCGTCGGACATAGAAATATCGCTCAAGGCCAACTGTTCCATATCGGCTACGTAGAGATCGGCTACCAGCTTGTCGATATCAGTCGACGCAGGCTTGCGAGTGGGGAGCTTGTCCCAAACCGCTGCATCTGCCGATTTATGGAACAGTTTGAACGACTGATGCACGGCTCGCAGGGCGGCCAAAGCCTCGTCCCGCGCGACCAAGACAGAAATCTTAATTTCGCTAGTGGTAATCATCTGAATGTTGATCCCCGCCGTGGCCAAGGCGCGGAACATCTGCTGAGCAACTCCTGTTTGTTTCGACATCCCGATGCCAACCACCGAAACTTTCGACACATCATCGTCGCGTGTAAAGCCGCTGGCTCCTACGGAGCGAACAGCCAAGTCGACCGCTTGAGACGCCTCCTTCAATTCCTCCTTGGGAACCGTAAAGGAAATGTCAGCGCGATCCGCTTGGCCAATATTCTGCACGATCATGTCGACCGTGATCTTACGCTCGGCGAGCTGCCGGAATATCTCGCAGCTCGTCCCCGGTTTATCCGGGACGCCCTGTATGGTGATACGAGCTTCATTGCGTGTCATGGCGGCGCCGCAAACCGGAGCTGTCGGCGATTCCGATTCAGAGACAATCAGCGTGCCGCGAGTGTCGCTAAAGCTGCTGCGAACGTGAATCGGCACGTCATGTTTCTTCGCGAACTCGATCGAACGATTGTGCATCACACCAGCCCCCAGGCTAGCCAGCTCCAACATTTCATCGTAGCTAATGCGGCTCATCTGTCGTGCTTCGGGCAATTGCCGAGGGTCGGTGGTGTAGACACCGTCAACGTCGGTATGGATCTCACAGGCATCGGCGCGGAGCACGGCAGCCAGCGCGACAGCGGTGGTATCGCTGCCTCCGCGCCCAAGCGTGGTGATGTTTAGCTCTTCATCGATCCCTTGGAAGCCGGCTGCAATGACAATATTCCCTTCCGACAAGAGCTTGCGGATGCGATCCGGGGAGATCGTCCGAATCCGCGCCTTGGTAAAGGCGCTGTCGGTGTGGATGCCGATTTGCGCTCCGGTTAGACTCACCGCCTTGTAGCCCAAGGAATGGACAGCCATCGCCATCAACGCCACGCTAACTTGTTCTCCAGTGGAGAGGAGCATATCCATCTCCCGCGCCGGTGGGCTATCGTTGACCTGCGAGGCCAGTTCGATCAGCAGGTCGGTGTTCTGGCCCATCGCACTAACCACGACGACCACTTGATTGCCCTCTTGCTGCGCGCGGATCGACTTGCGGGCGGCAGCCAAGATTTTTTCTGGGTCGGCAACGCTGGTACCACCAAATTTCTGAACAACGAGAGGCATGATTCGCAGGGCTTTGTATTTCTGGAAGGCCAAGAGCAACCCCACCTAGGTAGGGATCGACGGCGATCGCCGTAGTGTGCCCAAATGTTATCGGATTTTGAGAAAAGTGGGAGATGGTGCTTGAGGAAGGTTCGAGAAAATGCTTACCAAGTACCTCGCACAAAAGCCTCCATCATCTCCCAGCCCTTAGGGAACGCGCGAGCCGACGCGGCGGCGACTTTTTCACTGTAGTTGGCCCCGCTGGCCGGAATGCCCGCCCCGCAAACTGCCAGTGGAACCATGCCGTGGCTGTGCTTCTTAGTCGAACAGGGAGTTGGGTGGTCGGGTAAGACCAACATTCGATATTCGGGAAAGCTCCTTAGTTTTGTTAAGACGGGGCCGACCACGTGCTCGTCGATCTGCTCCAGGGCGCGAATCTTTTCGTCGTGCCGACCCTCATGCGACGCTTCGTCAGTCGACTCGACGTGTACGCAGACGATATCGACCTGATCCAAGGCCTCCACAGCAGCTAGCCCCTTGCCGGCGTAGTTGGTATCGAGGTAGCCCGTGGCTCCTTCGACTTCAATCCGCTCCCAGCCGATCAGGGCTGCCAGGCCACGCAGTAGGTCGACGGCAGTGATCATCGTTCCACGCAGTCCAAATCGTGATTCGAAGGAAGGGAGAACTGGGCTGCGACCCTGGCCCCACAGCCAGACGTTGGTGGCAGGCTTGTGCCCCGCCGCGATGCGCGCGCGGTTCACCGCATGTTCGGCAAATAGCGGAACCGACTGCTGCATGAACTCCGTCAGCACATCGCTTCCCGGCCCACGAGGATAGTGGTCGCAGACCGACAAGTCGGTCAGGTCATGGGGCGCGCAGGTGCGCGTGTCGGAGCTGAACAGTGGCCCCGCCGTTTCGTTGCCTCGATAGATCAATAAATTGCGGTAGCTGACTCCCGCCACAAATTCAAAACGAGAATCAGTGATGTGATTGGCCAATTCCTGCAATAGTCGCTTGGCATCGTCAGTGGAAATGTGATCGGCGGTGAAGTCGACCATGATTTGGTCGATGACGGTTACCAAATTGCAGCGCACGGCCCAATCGTGTTCGCCAAGCACAATCCCCTGTGCGGCGGCTTCGATGGGAGCGCGGCCGGTGAAGTACCTATCCGGGTCGTATCCAAACAGTGTCATGTTCGCCACCTCGCTACCGGCAGGCAGATGAGCCGGTACATTGTCGGTTTGAGCGACCATCCCTTCCGCAGCCACGCGATCCATGTTCGGTATGCGGGCGACTTCCAGAGGCGTCTTGCCTCCGAGAGCATCCAACGGAAAATCAGAGCAACCGTCGGGAATGACAATAGCGTATTTCATGTTTCACTTTCCAAAATCCAGAATCGTGTTGGGAACCGCCCGAGTGTCGGTGTAGTAAACTACTCCATCACACGCATGCGAACGCTATCGCCACTGACGACCGACAAACTCATAATGCGCTCGACCGCCGTGCGCGCGGCGCCTTCGGAAGCTTCGTGCGTCATGATGACGAGCTGCACGCTGGAGCCTTGGACGCGCGGTAGCGGTTCGTGCTGAATGATCGAAGCGATCGACAACTTCTGCTCTCCCAGAATGGCTGTCAGCTTGGCCATCACGCCCGGTTGATCGGCCACCTGAAATCGCATGTAGTAACGCCCAGGCAGGTCGTCGTCAGGGCGAATCGACACCGGTGATTCGCGGTTGCTCCACAGTTCGAGTGTGCGAAATGTGATCGGTGCGCGGCCTACGGCAGTATCGATCATGTCAGCCACTACCGCCGAAGCGGTCGGCATTTGTCCGGCGCCTTGGCCATGAAAGAACAAATCTCCTACGGCGTCGCCCACTACACGGATCGCATTGTAGTTAGCGCGAACTTCTGCCAACGGATTGCCGATACGTATCAGCGTTGGCGAGACGCTCAGCTCCAGGCCTGCGGAGGTCAGTTGCGCCGCGGCGATCAACTTAATGCGATAGCCGAGCTCTTTGGCAAAGCGCAGGTCGATGGCGTCGAGCGAATCGATACCGACTCGCGGTATCTGATTCCAACGGATGCGGGCACCGAAAGCCAGGTGCGCTAAGATAGCCAGCTTTTGGGCGGCGTCGGTGCCGTCGACATCCATGGCTGGATCGGCCTCGGCAAAGCCCAGACGCTGGGCTTCTTTGAGGGCCGCGTCGTAGCTCCATCCCTGCTCGTCCATCTGCGACACAATAAAATTGCTGGTTCCATTCAGAATGCCGTGCAGTGACAGGACTTGATTGGCCGAGAAGCATTGGCTGACATTGGTGATGATCGGAATCCCCCCCGCTACGGCCGCTTCGAAAGCGATACAGCGCCCCAGCGCGCGAGCTCGATCGAACAACTCCGGCCCGTGCTCGGCCAGCAAAGCCTTGTTGGCAGTGACCACGTCCTTGCCCGCTTCGAGCAATTGCAGCATGATTGTCCGCGCTGGTTCGAGTCCACCGACCAACTGCGCAACAACTTGGATATCGGGGTTCTTAAGAACCTCGTTCAGGTCTGTGGTGATCACTCCGCTAGGCAAATCATAGCCTCGCGATTTTTTCAAATCGCGGACAACCGCCTTCTCGAGCCACAGCGTACGACCCGCATGGCGCGCGGTCCGATCGCCATGCTCGAGCAACAGCCGAGCCACCCCAGCACCCACAGTGCCAAGGCCCACAATGGCGACTTTTGTTTTTTCCATATTTCAATCCAGGTGAGGTTGGGACGTTTGGAGGTATAGTTGCGGCGCGAAGCCTGCAAGTCAGCTACAGCGAAACGTTGTCTCGGAAATTAATTCTGTAGCCGTCCATGAATGGATTCGTTTGTTGACCACGAAATAGACGAAAATCTGGCTCTTGTGTTTCTCTTAAATTTTTAGTGCATTCCGCGATTCCATCCATGAAATCTTCTAGCAGACGATTCGTTCAACATGCTCTCGGTAGGCACCAATGATTTGTAACTTCCATCTTTAGCGGTATTTAGCATTGCTCATTTCCTCGTTCCTGGACCACAATGCACACCTGCAGGGTATTTTTTCGTGTCCTTCGTGTTTTTCGTGGTTAATGCAACTCCTAATCACCCAACGTTCCTGAGCGGTTATGCAATTCTCAACGAACGGCGGCCAGCAGACTTCAGAATCCAACGGTCTGGCGATAGTAGCTACGGAGTTCGACACAAAACAGTATCGTCTGTGACGCATATCCTACTCGAAAGCACCCGTGGTTTGGCAGGTGGGGTTGGATGACTAGCATGGATGTTGAAGTAAAATGTCGGTAGCGTTTGTCATTGTTGTCGCTGCCGACCCGAACTGGCAGTCCCTCTTACTCCCGAATCTAGTATGCGACGTTCATTCCTATTGCTCTTGCTGTTGATCACCACTCTGACAGCCATCTCGTTGATTGCTCCAACTTCATTGCAACCGTCGAACAATGAAAGCCAATCGTCACTGGCTGGGGTTGTTTCGGTAACAGCACCATTGTCGTCGCAGGGTAGTTCAAACACGCAGCAAACATCTGCCGATAGCGCGAGGCAGCCGACGATGGCTGAGCTGATCGAATTGGCTCAATCCATGCTGGCACATATGCGTGCCAACGTCCACGACTATCGCGGTACGCTGGTCAAACACGAGCGAATCGGGGGAAAACTTGGGGAAGAAACTCGGATGGAATTCAAAATCCGCAATCCACTCGCGTCTCGCACCACAGGCTTGTCTGTCTACCTGAAGTTCAGCGAGCCGCGCTCGGCGCGAGGCCGCGAAGTGATTTGGGTCGACGGTCGCGATGACAGTCAGTTGATCGCTCACGAGGGAGGCTTTCTCAATCTGCTGCGGGTTCAATTGGCACCTAACAGTTCACTAGCCATGCTGGGCAACAAATATCCGATTACCGAAGTTGGGATGTTGCGATTGGCTGAAAAGTTGATCGAGAAGATCGATCGCGGTGTTGACCTGAGTCAGTGCCTGATCGAAACACGCGAGCAGCAAATGGTTGGCGACCGCCCTTGCCGATTGATTCAAGTAACTCAGCCCCAAAGCGTGCCCGGAGCAGATTTTTATATTGCCCAAGTCTTCTTGGATACCCAGCGGCAAATACCACTGCGCTACGCCGCCTTCCTATGGCCCGAACGTCCAGGTGAACCTCCGCCGCTGGAAGAAGAGTACACCTATTTGGATGTTGAATTGAATGTTGGGCTCAGCGACAGCGACTTCGATCCCGACAATCCGTCCTACAATTATCCCTAGCGCTTTGACCACATTAAAAGTTGGGGTAGTGGACGAGGTTACGAGTCCTTTCGACTTAGTAGAGGTACCAGGGACTCGTAACCGCGTCCACTACACCAAACCTAAGCTCTAAAATGGACAGAGCACTAGCTGCTGCGCTCGCCAGACGGCAGAAAGGTCCACCGTTTGGCAGCGGTGGCTATCGAGTACCGATGGCGGTGTTTTAAAGCAACGGCTAGATTTCGCTGCCATCCCAACGCGTGAAGGCTTCGAGGGCAAAGAACTCGGGGAGGCCGATTTGGTTGTACTTCTCGGCGGTCCCCTTATTGCGATCTTCGGCGCGCTGCCAGAACTCGCGAGGGTCGGCTCCAGGGAATAGAGCTTCGTCCTTTTGGCTTTCGTGCATGAAGATCGCCTGCCGCTTGAGCTCGATATCGCTGGGGCTGAGCGGCACGGCAATTTCAATTTCGTGCAGCGCATACTCTTGCCAAGCACCGCGATACAGCAGCACCTCGGGGATCGGCTGGCCGGCGCGTTTCATTTCGGCCAGCACAAACAGGATGGCTTCGGCGCACACGCGGTGCGTCCCGTGCGGATCGGCCAGGTCGCCGGCCACATAGACTTGATCAGGCTGGACGCGCTGCAGCAATTCGCGAATGATGTGCGTGTCTTCGTCACCCATGGGTCGCTTGGCAATGGTTCCCGTGCGATAGAAGGGAAGGTCGAGGAAGTGCAGATCCTCGGCGCGACAACCCACGTGAAGGGCTCCTGCGCGAGCTTCGCTCCAGCGGATTAGCGACTTGATCTTGAGGATCGTTTCATGATCAGGCTCACCAGGGCGCTTGTTGTCGAGCCCCGTGACGACTTGCTGTTGTACCTCGACCGATTTCTGTTGATCGATGGAGAACAGGCGATTGTATTCGGTGACCAAATCGGCCACGCGCAGTGCGTCATGATCGAAAACCGCTATATTTCCGCTGGTCATGTAAGCCACGTGTACGCGGTGGCCGTCTTCCACCAAGCGAATGAGCGTGCCTCCCATGCTGATCACGTCGTCGTCCGGGTGAGGGCTGAAGCACAGGCAAGTCTTGTTGGTTTCTTTGTTTGCCGGATGGTACTCGATCGTGTCTTGCATCCAGCGGAAAACGCGATGGGCGATCTTCTGGGCCGGCCCGTGGTGCCGTAGCAACTGGTGCAAATCATGCTGCCGAAAGTCCTCATCGTCCAGCTTGAGCAGCGCTTTGCCCGTTTGTTCGCACAGCCACAAAACGGCCCGCTTGACCAGCGCCTCGTCCCAGTCAACCTTTTCCAGCAACCATGGCATCGAGATTCCCGTCAGCATGCCCGCCGCAGGCATGTCGAGCAGGGCGCGTGCGTCGGCGTGCTCTAACAAATACGAAGCGGGTACACGATCCGTGATGGTCCCCTCCAGCGTCTCGGCGATAATCCTCGCCTTGTGCTCACCCAATGCTAACAACAACACGTGCCGCGATGCAAGAATCTGCGACAAACCGACGGTCAACGCCTGTAGCGGTACATTGGATTCTCCGAAGAAATCGCTGGCACATGCCTGGCGCGTAATCGGATCTAAGGTACACAACCGCGTACGGCTCTTCTTCATCGAAAATGGTTCATTGAAGCCGATGTGTCCATTGCGCCCGATTCCCAGCAATACCAGATCGAACCCTCCAACACCTTGAATCGCGTCATCGTAGCGGCGACAATGCAATTCGACGTCGCTCGCAGCAACTTGCGAGTCAAAGCAATGCACGTTCTCTGGCTGCAAATTCACGTGATCAAAGAAATGTTCGGATAGCCAGCGTCGATGGCTCTGCGGATTGTCTTGGGACTGGCCATAAAACTCATCCAAGCAGAAGACGACCACGTTGGAAAAATCGAGCTGATGCTCTTGGTGCAAGCGAATCAGTTCACGATAAGTTCCTACAGGTGTGCTGCCGGTTGGCAAGCCGATAACGGTCGTTTGCCCCAAGTCCGAACGTTCGCGGATCAAACGGGCGATAATCTGGGCCGCGTGCCGCGCTAGGTCCTTGCCGGTCTGGAACACGAATGCGGGCATGTGCGTTCCGGTCACAGGGCGAGCTCGCTGAGCGGGCGCGGCGGAAGCAGTAGTGAATTCAGTCGGTGACACGAGTTGGGTTTTCTAGTTTGTTAAAGCGTTGCCGTACAATGGATAGTCGCTGATAATCAATAATAGTCGCTGACCGCTCCGCCGGTCAGTTGTTCGTTTCGCCTGGGAAGCCGCCGCACCCTAATGCGCCGGCCACAAAAAGCATGGCTCGACGGAGCGCCCCACGACAATCAGGTAACCTTCTAGTCTTGTCGAAACTGTTGATTTGGGCAATCTTTCCACCCCTGCTGTACTTCAAATTATTCAAAACTATTGAATTCCTATCGATAGTCGCCTGGAAATCCGACCGCAAATAGATTTCGCAGTCGTTGCCACGCTACCACCCGTTGCTACCCATGCCCAGCCGTTTATCATGGTCGTAGGCAAATCCGCCGCTCCAGCCAAGCCGTTGCCCGTCTCCTAACCTCACAGCCACAGCAAAAAAGCCGCAGAGTCCAGCATGTCTCAAAACACGCCCAAACAGTGGTTCAATCTCGAAGAGCGATTTTTCAATGACATTGACAACCAATTGTTAGATAAGTTGCGCAACGAAATGTCGAGCGAAAAAACCGCTCAAGAGATCATGCGCTTAACCGGAATCAGCGACGAAAAGCTGGCTGCCGAGATTGTGGCCACGAACGTATCGGTAGAAACACTTGCCGCCTTTCGACTCGTCCCGCTCATCGCGGTTGCATGGGCCGACGACCGCATGGAGGACAACGAGCGTTACACGATTCAATTGGCGGCCGAGAAAGCCGGCATCGCCTCGGAATCCGCGTCTATGGAATTGATCCGTGCCTGGATCGAGCGCCGCCCCCCAGCCGAATTGTTGCAAACTTGGTGCGACTATGCTCGTGCTCTTGCCGCGTCGCTGGCGGGCGAGCATCGTAAGACGCTGCAGCAGGAAATTAACCAACAGGTCAGCGCCGTGGCACACGCGTCTGGCGGTGTGCTAGGCTTCGGAAGCGTCAGTAGCAGCGAACAGGCTGTCATCGACCAAGTTAACGAAGCGCTGAGCTAGACAGAGTATCCCCAGCTACAGACTCTGTAGCCTACCGTCGCTAGACGGTAGAATCCTACCGCCTGGCAACCGCAGCGGCGCCTGCAAACGGAATATTGAGACAAAGCACAGAATTTGTGCAGTCTTCAATGCCCAAACAGGCGATTTAGCATGACTTTGCCATTTTCTGCAATTCCGCCCAAGAATTGACCGCCAACGGTTCGATTTACTAACTGAGGCGCAGAACCGCTGCGCTCAGACATGCAAAATCAATTTCAGAGTGCGAAGGACCGCAGTTGCATGAGCCGAACCATTATTCTTACCGTTAGTCTATGCGCTGTAGGCTTTTTAGGTCTATCTGCTTCCGCGCAACAGTACTGCTCAGATGGCGGTGGTTTCTGCCAACAGTCCCGCTACGATTACTATCGCAACAAGATGTGGCCGTTGCCATTTCGCGCGCAGGATACCCGGGCTGTGCTCGATCATTTTGCCGTTCAACGCAACAACGGATGGAAGCTGCACAACACCATCGGGGCATCGATGTTCGATCCCACTACGCAGCAATTGACCGATTCGGGCAAAGCTCAAGTGCGTTGGATCGTTACCCGTGCGCCACTGGATCGACGCGTTGTGTTTGTGCTGCAAGGGGACGCCCCCAACCAGACGGCAGCCCGAGTCGAATCGACCCAACTGGCTATTTCGGAAATCATCCCAGTTGGGCCACTACCGCAACTGTATGTCACCGACCAGGATGCGCCAGGTTCTTCCGGCGTCTATCAGACTGCTATCACCAGAGCCATGCAGACATCGGTTCCCGCTCCACGCTTGACCGCAGCGGCGCAAACTCCCTAGTTGATGACAGGACAGACGTCGAACCAAGTGCGGTTGTCCTTAGCCATCCATTCGGCCGACGCTTCGGGCCCCCAGCCAGCCACGGGATAGGTGTGCATAACGGGGGCAGCCGGGCTGCGCCAAGCTGCGATGATGGGGTCGATAATCTGCCAAGCCAGTTCGACCTCGTCGCTACGGGCAAACAGGCTGGCGTCTCCCTGAAGTACGTCGAGCAGCAAACGCTGGTAGGCATCGGTCTGCGACTTGTCGTGACCTGGATCGAAGCGGAAATCGAGACTGCTCTGTCGGAGCTTCATCCCTTGATCGGGAACTTTCGATTGAAAGTGGACTTGGATTCCTTCGGCAGGTTGTATCTGAATCACGATGCGGTTGGCCTGCGGCAAAGAATGTCGCCCGTTTTCGAATAGCAAATGTGGCGGCTCGCGAAAATTGAGTACGATTTGCGTGGTGCGACAGCTCAGTGCTTTGCCACTGCGTAGATAAAACGGCACCCCCTTCCATCGCCAATTGTCGATATTGAGCTTCAGGGCCGCAAAGGTTTCGGTCTGGCTGCCGGCGGCCACCCCTTTTTCTTCGCAATAGCCTTCGTACTGGCCGCGCACTCCACGGTCGGCAAAATCAGCCCCCCGTAGCGGGCGCACCGCGCTGAGCACCTTCACCTTCTCGTCACGCACGGAACCAGCATTGAATTTTACCGGACCTTCCATAGCGGTGATCATCATCAACTGAAAGATATGATTCTGGAACATGTCGCGCATGATCCCTGAGCGATCGTAGTAATCTGCACGACGACCAACCAAGACTTCTTCCGCCACGGTGATTTGTACATGGTCGATGTAGTTGCGATTCCACAATGGTTCGAAAATAGCATTGCCGAAGCGCAATACCATCAAGTTCTGAACCGTCTCTTTTCCTAAATAGTGATCGATGCGATAGACTTGGTCCTCACGGAACACGCGGGCGATCGATTGATTGAGCGCCTTGGCTGTGGCCAAGTCGGTACCGAAGGGTTTTTCGATGACAATCCGCCGCGCACCTTGGGAGTCGTCGGCTAACCCGGCTTTGCCCAGTTGAGCGGCGGCGGTTTCGTAGAGTTGCGGCATGGTGGCCACATAATACACGCGATCGCTGGGCTGATCCTGCTCAATCTCGTTAAGGCGCTTAGCCAATTTTCTAAAGTCGGCTTCGGCGTTGATATCGCCCGGCACATAGTAGACCCCCTCCGCGAACTGGTTCCAGCTTTCTGTTTCGAACGACTCGCCTACATATTTTTGTGTCGTTTCGGCAAGCTGCTTGCGCCACTCTTCGTCGCTGAATTCACTGCGCGAGACCCCTACCACGCGCGTCGTCTTGGGGAGTTTGCCACGCTGGAATTGGAGATATAAAGCCGGTATGAGCTTGCGGCTGGTCAAATCGCCAGAAGCCCCAAAGATAACCATAGTCCGTGCCATCGATTCAATCCCTTATCGCGCTGCCAATTCAAATACTAATGTTCAATCCGTTTTGTGCCTTGCCGCAACACAACTTCGTGTAGTGGACGAGGCCCGCGAGTCCCTTTGGTTCGTCAACCACTACGGACACTACGGACTCGTAACCTCGTCCACTACTGCCTGACCAAGACTCATCTTTAACCGGCCACGATTGCGTTAACTTGGCTCTTTGCGCAACTCGAGCCACTCGGAGTGAAAAGTCCCCTCGCGATCGACGCGTTTGTAGGTGTGGGCACCGAAGTAATCGCGCTGCGCCTGCAATAGATTCGCTGGCAGGCGCTCGCGGCGATAGCTGTCGTAGTAGCCCAAAGCGGCTGAAAACGCGGGAGTCGGAACACCCAATTGCGTTGCGGCGATGATGACCGCCCGCCAAGCGGCTTGGCTGTCGTCGATGATCTTCTTGAAGTAGGGGTAGAGCAGCAAGTTCTCGATATCGGGTTGCTCATCGAAGGCTTCCTTGATGCGATCCAAGAACTGGGCGCGAATGATACAACCACCGCGCCACAGCAGTGCACAATCGCCATAGTTCAACTTCCAATCGTGTTCCTGACTAGCCGCTTGCAGTTGCACGAAGCCCTGCGCGTAACTACAGATTTTCGAGGCATACAGCGCTTGACGCACCGCTTCGATGAATTGCTCCCGTTTGCCAACCAACAGGCTCACCGCTTTTCCGAATTCAGCGTTGTCCCCTTGTTTGGGACCATTGAGCACCTTGCTGGCTCGCACGCGCGCTTCCTTGATAGCCGACAGGCCTCGGGCATAGACTGCGGTCGTAACCAACGTGCTCGGTACGCCGAGGTCGAGCGCCAATTTGCTCATCCACTTGCCCGTCCCCTTAGCACCTGCCGCATCGAGGATCTTGTCGACCAGAAAACCCTCTTCGCCCGGCAGGTCATCTTTAACGCTGAAGATATCGCGAGAAATCTCGATTAGATAGCTCTGCAGTTCACCTTTGTTCCATTCGTCGAACACATCGTACAGTTCGTCGTTGGTCAGCCCAGCAACTTCCTTGAGGATTTGATAGGCTTCGCAGATTAACTGCATGTCGCCGTATTCGATGCCGTTGTGCACCATTTTGACATAATGCCCCGCACCGCGTGGACCGACCCATTCGCAACATGGAATGTCATCCTTGGGGCCTACCTTGGCCGAGATGGCTTGGAAGATCGGCTTGATCAGCGGCCAAGCCTTCGGGCTGCCACCTGGCATGAGGCTTGGTCCCTTGAGTGCTCCCTCCTCACCTCCAGAAACCCCCGTTCCAACGTACAGCAAGCCTTTGTCCTCCACATACTTGGTGCGTCGTTCGGTATTGGTGTAGTGTTCGTTGCCGCCGTCGATGATCACGTCGCCCGCTTCGAGGTGCGGTAGCAATTGCTCGATCAAGTCATCCACTGCCGGCCCCGCCTTGACCAGCATCATCACCAAGCGTGGCTTTTTGAGTGAGGCGACCAGTTCAGCGACCGAATGGCAGCCGACGAAGTTTTTGCCCTTGGCCCTTCCCGTTATCAAGTTGTCGACTTTCTCGACGGTGCGATTGTAGACGGCAATGCGGTAACCGCGACTCTCTACATTGAGTGCCAGGTTTTCGCCCATAACGGCCAGTCCACTCAGACCGAAATCACATTTCTCGCTCATCGTGCTCTATTGCTTTCTGCTGGGATCGACAACCGCTCAAAGCGCGCGGCCGCGTGATTGGGGGAATTTTGTGCGATGGAAAACTCTTGACAGTTTAGGCAATCGCTAGCGGGTGGAAACAGGTCAACCGCCTTGCAGCCCGCAGAATCGGCGGAGATTTTCTCAAAGTAGTCTGCCGATTCATCCGATACAACCCACACACTCACCCTTGACGTCGCAAATCGCCGACATTAGAAAGATGGGTAATAGGTGGCCGTAGATTTTCTTCTGCCCACCTACCAGCAGAGATTTCTGAGCTGAGTTAACTAAGCAGCGTTATCTCGATCTCGCAAACAGTGTATCATTCAAGCAGTAATGCTGCTCAAAATAAAGGCGTCGTAGCCAAGTGGCTAAGGCGGCGGATTGCAAATCCGCTATTCCCCGGTTCGAATCCGGGCGACGCCTCTTTACAAACTACCCAGTTTCACAAACTGGAATGCGACTTCGCACGGTGCTTAAGCCTTGCGGCCAAACAGACGAACGGCCCTGGCTTCCCAGAAGTTGTTCCGAATATGTCGGTAGGGCAACAGAATTGGGAGCCCTCGGCCTGTGGCCGAACCAAAGGCAACAGCGCCAATTCGCGGCGTGATTACATCGCCTCAGCAGTCAATCCGTAGTAATATTCGACGGAAAAGACTACTATCTCGGAAATGAAATTGAGTGCCGATCCCGTGCTTGCAGAGCCCCCCATTCGTCTGCCCTTAGGCCCGCGCGGCTCGCTGCTTCCCACATTGCAACTCATTCGCGACCCTCGAGCGGCCCTCGAAGGATGGGCTCGACAGTACGGCGACCCGTTTCTGCTCAAGGCCTTGAACGGTCCCGTGGTGGTCACCGGGCGCGAAGACTTGATTCGAGTCATTCATGGCCAGGATCCCGATATCTACGCACCGTTCGCCACGGCCACCATTGACCCTCTATTGGGTAGTGGTTCTATGCTAATCTTAGAAGGCGAGCCGCACCGCCGCGAACGCCGTTTGATAATGCCAATGTTTCATGGCGACAGAATGAAGGCATATGGCGAGAGCATGCAGCAGTGCGCGCTGGACCGATTCGATGCATGCCGAGCCCAGCCAGAGATCCTGACATTAAACATGATGACAGACATTTCGCTGGAAATAATCGTGCGGACTATTTTTGGCGGAAGCGATCCAGAGTTTGCAAATCATTTGATCCGCGCAAGCCAGAAGGTGGTAGCCTGCGCTTCGCCCTTGCTATTCTTTTCGCGCAAGAGCCACCTGTCGTTCTTGGGGCTTTCGCCATGGGATCGCTGGAACAAAGCCAAGAACGAACTGCAGCGTTATTTGGATCAAGTCATCGAGAAACGCCAGCGGAGCGGCGATACGGGGGAGGACATCCTGTCGTTGCTCTGCTCAGCCACGTATGAGGACGGTCAGCCAATTACGAGCGAGCATATCTACTCCGAATTGATAACGTTTCTATTTGCTGGGCACGAAACGACTGCCCTGACGCTCACTTGGGCTATGTACCACTTGCACCGCAATCCTGCCGCCTATTCGTCGCTAATACAAGAACTCGATGCACTTGAAGACGACTCGCCCGCTAGACTTGCAGCCGCCCCCTACTTGAAGGCCACAGTGCAGGAAACGCTTCGCGTCCATCCCATCGTGACTGAGACTCTTCGAAAACTGAAGACGCCACTGACGCTAGGCGATTATCGACTACCAGCCGGCGTGGCTGTGGCTCCGGCAACGGTGTTGGCGCACTACAACCCGGCAACCTACGAGGAGCCGGAGAGGTTTCGTCCCGAGCGGTTTATGGAGCGAAGCTACTCTCCATTCCAGTACATGCCTTTCGGGGGCGGACACCGGCGATGCATTGGTGCCGCCTTTGCGTCTTTTGAGACTGCGATCGTACTCGGAACGCTCCTCAAGCGGTTTCGGTTTGAGCTCGTTGACAGTGCGCCCGTTGTACCCAAACGAAGGAACGTAACCATTGGCCCCTCAACCGCCGTCCCCCTCCGCTTCGTCGGCCCACGTTAATTCACTTGGAGACGCCCATCTGCTCTTTGTCGATGAGCAAGAGGCACTGTTGGCTGAGTTGGAGAAAGTCGAGTGGGTCAGTTACATCGAGCCTCCGCCGCACGAGGGCTGCCGAGCTGAGTTGGTGCTCAAGTACTTGGCCCGCTATCTGACCGGCGGCCCCATCTCCGACGCGAGGATCGTCTCGGCCGATGAGCGGCAAGTGACCTTTCTGGCCAGAGAGGGCAAGGGCAAGCGTTGCAAGTGTCCCAAGTGCGGAGCGGCCATGGGCCAGACTGCTGCATCTCTAAAACCGAGTTGGCATGACGTCATGAACTCGTCGTATCGCCCCAACTGGTACAGCCACATCCGTCCGAGACTGTAAAACAGTTGCTCAGGCACTGCCGGTCGGGTAGAATCTGCATAGACACTCCCGTCGCCCCTACCAGCGACAAAGTTCAACAAGCGATCTATCCCCCCGCGTCCTACAGGCGGATAGATCGCAATTCGTTGTTCTGCTCGTGAGAACAGTTGCGGCTTCCTGATGACTTCCCTGTTGCTTGGGTTTGGAATGTTCGCTTGGGTCAAACGCAAACCAGTTACCTCAGAATGAGCAATGCTGCGGAACCGAGCATACCCATCGCGTGCACCGGAGTACGCGAGTCTAACGATTTTGAAGTTGAAAATTCCGCGCGTACCCGGTGACGCGTCACGTTATCCGACTGATGGGTGGCAAACCCTTCTTTGGGAAAATGCTGTTTGGCTTCGGATTGACGATGTGCTATACTGGGACAACGCCCAAAAGGAGGCCACTATGTCCGATACTGCATTTCAACTTTTGGCTACGTTCGAGACTCTGCCCGCCACAGAGCAGCATGAGATTGTAACGCAATTATTGCGTCGAACGTCGGCTCTGCCAGATACTCCCCTATCCGACGAAGATTTAACGTCAGTCGCTGACGATTTGTTCCAAATGCTGGACGCAGAGGAAGACAATGGCAACGTTTCCAACGCGCGGTGACTGTTGGATCGTTGATCTTGGCATGGTCGCCAAGGTGCGCCCGCGCTTGATACTAAGCGTTCCAGCTGACGACAGCAATGACCGTCTTTTGATGACGATCATTCCGCACACGACTAGCACGCGTGGTTCGCGATTCGAGGTGGTGACAAATGTTCGGTTCCTCAAGGAAGGAGCCTTTGACGTCCAACAGATCGTGTCCGTTCCAAGCATCAAATTGACAAAACGGATTGAAGCCTTACCGGCAGAGCAAATGGCCAATGTGGAAAGCGTGGTTTCTCGCTGGCTGGGATTGTCATAGTTGCCCCTAGAAGTCGGATAAATCGGGTAGCCGCCGCCATTGCTGACGGCAGCCCCCACACCACCTAGCATGCGGGTCCGCACTAGGCGATTCCGTGAAGAGAAGCCGACTCGTACCAGAGCCAGCTTTAATGATAACAAGCCTTGTTGCGCGGGGCCACTTGTTGGTCATCGCATAGCGTAGGGCGGGTGTGCGAGACATCCGCCAATACTTCTTGCGACTTACAGCGTGTTTGATTGCCATGTCGAGACTCACGCCCAACGCAACTAGTTTCTTCACCTTCGTGCGGGGATAGCGCCACTGTTTCCAGTAGCACATCCGAACGCGGCGGCGAATCCAGCCGTCCAAGTTGGCGATGTCCTCGAACTGGCGGGCCAGACCGAAGTAACCTACCCAAACTCGCACGTAGCGATTGAGGTCGGTCAAGCGACGCTGCATCGATATCCCAAGGCTGGCTGATCGCTGCGCGCCGGA
>JADYZV010000100.1 GCA_020852965.1 Pirellulaceae bacterium
CACTCAGAAACTGATCCATGGTTCCTAAAATGACCGTTTTAAAAAATCAACCGAAAGTTGACCGTGGAGCGTTCGCAAATATTTTTTTTATTCTCAACTCTTGATTTCCACATGGCAGTCTCCAAAGTTTATCAGGTCCACACTGCGTCAAGCTCTCATCGGATTCAGTGCGTGCAATGGAATAAGCAGAATGCAATACGTGAGTACGCGAAATGAGAGTCGGGACTCGCAGGATAGCCCCGGTGGTTTGTTGATGGCAACGCGTTGGTTGTCAACCGGGGGCTTGAGCGGTGGAACTGCGGAGTTGGCTCGTCTTCCGACAGTTTCGCTTGCGCTTCACCATCGACTAACAAAATCCGCTGTTCCAGCGCTATATGCAAAGTGCGTCCGGGCAACGCGGAACGCAATAACTGAAATGGAAACGCAAGTTATTTTGAGGCGGCGACTGCTTCTTCAATCGCTTTGATCGCGGCTTCGGCATCCGAACGTACTTTGTCGTCCTTCGTTTCTTCAATCGCTTTACGCAATTCGGGAAGCGCTGGCTCTGCGAAGGCTCCCATTTGCCCGAGATTTCGAGCCGCTTGGGCATTCTTCTTAAGATTTTCCTTGCGATGCAGCATTTCGATCAGATAATCCATGGTCTCTTGTTGGGACTTGGCCATTTGCCCTGGCGCTTGTGGTTCCGTGGCGGTGGGGACCGGATCGCCACCACAGCCGGAAATTCCCAAGCATCCGGCCAGTAAACACGCAAAAAAAGCAACTCGCATATTCAATTCTGTCTCCTTGAGGGTGAAGCCGCCCTCCGATCGCTCAAGCGTTGAGTTCGTTTAGCGCGGCAACTTGATTTTGGTGTAGTGGACGAGGCAACGAGTCCGTTTGGATATAGTGGGCGAGGCAACGAGAGTTCCTGGAACTCGATATGCTCCAGGGGGCTCGTTGCCTCGTCCGCTACAGTTCTAGTTGAATATAAGGATGTCCAAGCAGCGTCGGCATTGTGCCGACGCTGCTTGTACGATCACTTAAAATCATTCGGTATGCGAGACAACTTCACCGCCAGCGATTGTCGACATGCCACGATAGGTGAGCATATCGATCGATGCGCTGATGAAGTGAACCGAACCGTCAGCGTAGGCGAACTGTCCGCCACCGGTGTGTTGGCTGCGGAAGTTCGAGGTGCTATTGAGGCCTCCGTTGGCGCTGCTACGTGCGTCACGTTGCTGCGCCTTGCGGTCGCCTCCCAATGCCATCCAACTGTCGGTGACCGGCCACTTGTTGAGGCGTTCCATCGTGCAACCGAAGGCGCTGGTTCCCAACACGGCTGGTTGATCTTCATCGCCGGGTTGAGCAATTATCCAACCAGTATTGGCTGGAAAGCGTTGCCCGTTGAACACTGGGTCGGTGCAGTTAACGCCGCGACACAACGGCCAATTGTCACCACCGGCCGCTTCACCAATTGCATAGGTATTGCTGGTTCCGTCGGTAATCTCGCCGATCTTTACGACGAGAGCGCGATTGAACATCCCTTTTTCCGATGCGGGGATCGGACCATGGGTATAGCCTTTCTTAGCTCCCCGCTGTGGTCGTCCGTTAGCAGGTAAAATAAAGCCAGAAACGTTCTGGTCCTGTCGATCCCAATCAACTGCCCAGGAGTCGTTGACACCCTTGCAAAATGCATAGTTCATCGCTGCGAACTGTGGTACACCTACGCTTGGGTTATGAATTTCATCACCGGCGGGACCCCACAAGGCGACTGGGTTCAACGAACCACCGGCCGAGGATGGGCAGACGCAAAAAGGAAGCACGGCCTTTTCGATGTCAGAGTCTGCGACGGCGCTGTACCAGTCTCCAGTGACGTCGGGCACGCTCAGAACATTCGCCTGCTCAACATAGGGCAGCAAACCGGTGACCGTACCATTCTTGGTGTAAATGAAGCCATCGCCTGCGGCGCGGGGCTCATCGCCAATTGGGAACGCGCGATACACGTCGTGGAAAACGTGGCAGGCGAGCCCCAACTGCTTCAAATTATTGGAGCACTGCATGCGGCGGGCCGCCTCGCGTGCCGCCTGGACGGCTGGCAATAGCAAGCCTACCAAGATGCCGATGATGGCAATCACCACCAGCAGTTCCACGAGTGTGAAACCTCGGAAATGTCTTCTCATAACATAAACCTTTCAAAGAACATGAAAGAAACCAAAGGATGGTAACCGGTCGGAGTTGACCGCCACCCGAGTAAACCTAAAGCCACCGGATTGTGGCAAGAGGAGGAGCCGCAATTAAGTCTAACTGGAAAGTTTGCGAAGTGAAGTTTCGCTGGAAAGTCTCCGGAAAAGTATACTCGAACGAGCTGGATTATTTCACATAGATGGATTATTTCACAAAGCGGGGTGTTCTGTCAAGTGTTTTGGAGCGACCATCGACATTTTTAGCTACATTGAGCAACGGTAACGAGGGATTGCCTTGAATTAGCGGTCGTTGCGAAGGTCTACGATTCGCACGCTTTGCTGTAAAAAAAGAAAACCGGCGGCATCTGTTGATGCCGCCGGTTGATTGGATTTCCTTCTGACCAAGTAAAACCCAGCCAGAGTTTGCGTCAAAGTCGAAAAGCTATTTCTTCTTTTCTACTTCGAGTGCGAACACGTTTTCCTTGCCTTTTTCAACCACCTGCCTGAGATCAGTCGAGGTTGCCAAGGAATACTTGTCGGCGATGCGGTTTTTTTTGCCGCTCGAGTTATTGGTCATGTTCTCGGCCGCACGCCCTAGGAACTTGTCGTTGTAGACGGTCATGTCCTTTAGGGTGATACGGTGGGTTCCAAGCGCAGCCCCTTGCCGCTTACCATCGTCGGTTGTCAGTACAAAATGTCCTTGTTCATCTGTGCTGGCAAATGATCGAGGGCCTTCGGATTCAGGCCAAAACTCAACCATGATTCTCTCCAATGGCTGGCCGTCGAGCGTTACAGTCCCCTCGACAGGTACGATGGTGATCCCGTCACCACCGCACCCCAGTAAGAACATCACGCCGACGGCTAAGAAACACCGAACTGTCGTATGCCCCAATTTCAACACATTTACCTCCATCGAGTTCAACGAGCAAGTGACTATTCGAGCGATGTGGCGACTTCGCCGTTGCTACGTGTCCCCAAAGCATTGTAGGTGATGGGAGAGACGCTCTGCGAAATAAAATGTACCGAGCCGTCGGCGTAAGCGAACTGAGCGCCACCGGTGTGCATGCTACCGAACGCGTTGATGCGATCGTCAAACAAGGCCTGTCCAACCGCGCCGGGCAAGCTGGCAAGGTTAGCGGGTAGCACGAAGTTCAATGGCGTCGCTGTTCCTAGGAACGAGTCGCCTTCAGCACCAAACCAGCACCAACCCCAGTCCCTGATTTTGTCACCGGTTACCGTATCGAAAATCACGTCTTGATACATGCGTTCACCAAGCATCAGCGTGTTGCTGGTGCCGTCGGTCGCGTCGCGAATGCCGTAGCGCTTGCAACGTGTAAATAGGCCGTTGGAGAGTGCGCCACCCGGGGATGGGTAAGCAGTGACCGGATAGGTCGGGTTGAACAGACAGGTGCGGTCCGTTTTGTCTCTTGGATACCCCACGTAACCAGCACAGCCAAAGTAGTGATTGCGGAAGTAAATCTCTGGAGGCGTATCCCAAGCGGTAGGCTCATTCCAGTTGCCGCCAGGATTGGATGGGCAAATCAGCGTAGGGACAACTTGCTTCATGAAGTAATCGCCAGTCCACAGCGCGGTTTCCCCAGGGCCGATTTTATTGTTATCGAAAACCATCTGATCCCACCGGGCATACAAATTGCCTTGCTCGATGAACGGCAGGGCTTGATGCCAAATGGCGTAGCGACGGTCCCGTGGAGGAATGCCACCTGGAGGTGTTGGCAAATTGACATCGGGGTGCGGGAAATTCGTAGTGTGACGCAACATGCCGTAGGGAAATTTGTTGTGGGTGTCATGATGCATGTGCATCGCGAGACCAAGTTGCTTCAAATTATTGGAGCATTGCATGCGGCGCGCTGCCTCGCGCGCGGCCTGAACAGCAGGCAACAATAGGCCTACCAAGATGCCGATGATGGCGATCACCACCAGCAATTCTACAAGCGTGAAACCTCGATCATCTCTTCTCACGACTTAACCCTTTCATGAACATGAAGGAACGAATAAAGTGGAAACGGTCGAACGTAACCGCCACCAACTAAAACCCAACGCCAGCGAGAGTGGCGACAGGAACAGACGCAAAAAGTCAGGCTGAAATATCTCAAGAAAAGCGAACTCGAACGAGCTGGATCATTTCACACCTGTGGATTATTTCACAGAGCATGGTATCCTGTCAAGTCTCTAGAGGCGAGATATCGTTATTTTCCTCCACGTTAAGGAACGTTAATGGGTGACGGTCTTATATTAGCGATAGCACGAAGCCTTTAGCTTGCAGTTCTTTCCTCTTCGCAATCGACCAACAGGTCTCCATTTCCCAGGGTTTTCAGGCTACCATTTCTGTAAATTTGAACCAAGCTCGTGGGAGCCAGGGGCAGTCGTGGCGGCGCGGAGGAGACTCGTTACCTCGTCCACTACATGGAATACATGGAACTTTTGATGGGACTCGTTGCCTCGTCCACTACGCGGAACTTATACGTGGGTGCCCTATAAAATGAAACGCAAAACAACATCTTTTCTCGGAGCGAACGGTTAAACTATGTTCATCAAACTCCCTCCTGCCGCCGATAGCCCAACGCCCGGCAAGCGACTCGTTTCACTCGACCAATTCCGCGGCTATACCGTGATCGGCATGTTCTTAGTCAACTACTTCGGTAGTTACGCGGTCTGTCCGCAAGTGCTCAGGCATACGCACGACTACTGCAGCTATGCCGATACGATCATGCCCCATTTTCTATTCGCGGTCGGGTTTGCACTGCGGCTCACCTTCGGTCGTCGCGTCGAGGCGCAAGGGACGGCCGCTGCATACGGGCGAATGGTGCGACGACTGCTGGGACTCATCCTGGTGTGCTTGGTGGTCTACACCGTCGGCCCGCGGGCCGAGAACTGGGAGCAACTCAAACAGATTGGCTTTTGGGGAGCGATTAGCGAACCACTCAAACGCGACTGGTTTCAAACGCTGATGCATATTGCCGTCACGTCGCTGTGGGTCTTGCCGGTGCTGCGCAGCGGAGCTGCGACACGAATTGCGTGGATGGTCGGCTCGGGATTGGCCCACGTCGGATTGTCGTATTGGTTTGCTTTCACCTGGGTCAACACCGCGCCCAACGGCATCGATGGTGGCCCGCTTGGATTTCTCACATGGTGCATTCCCACACTCGTGGGCACGCTAGCGTGTGATATCTTCGTCAAGCCACGTGAGCAACTGCATCTCTTCTCACCGACGCTGTTCAAAGTGGCTCTGGCTTCCTTTGCGATAATGGCCTTCGCCTGGGTAATCTCGTGCGGCACGCGATTGTACGATGTGCCCGAGTCGCAGGTTGAAGCCCTGCGCGACGAGAAATTGGCACCCGATCCAGTCTGGCCGGCAGCCGAGCGGTTCGAAGCCAAGAGCGGGCAAGGCTGGCAGGCGTGGCTGGCCGAACCGCCGTTTGTAAAACCACCCGATGACGCTCATCGCAAGTGGAACTACTGGATGATGAGCCAGCGCGCCGGAACGCTGTCGTACCCGACGTTTGCGGCGGGCTTCTCGCTACTCGTCTATCTGCTATTCTTCATCGCTTGCGACTTGTACGGGTGGCAACTTGCCTTCTTCCGCACGTTCGGAACCAATGCGTTGTTGGGCTACGTGCTGCATGGCATGGTGGCTAGCGCGGTAAAACCGTTCTTCCCCAAGGATTCCCCCGCGTGGTATGCGCTGACAGGCTTGTTTATATTCTTCCTGGTCACGTGGATCATCATACGGCATTTCGAGAAACAGAAAATCTTTTTGCGAGTCTAATCGCCCATGAGTCTAGTAGCTACACCAACGCGTATTCAATCGCTCGATCAATTCCGCGGCTATAGCGTGGCCGGCATGTTCGTCGTCAATTTCCTTGGCGGCTTGGCGGTTACGCATCAAGTGCTGAAGCATAATAACACGCACTTTAGTTATGCCGATTCGATCATGCCCAGCTTTATTTTTGCTTGCGGCTATTCGTATCGCATGTCGTTCCTGAGGCGATTAGGCGATATCGGTCCAGCGGCTACGCGCTGGCGATTCATTAGTCGCAGCCTGGGATTGATCCTGCTATCGCTGATGGTCTTTGGGTTCAACGATGAGTTTAAGAAATGGTCTGAGATAAGTCTGGCGAGCGGCTTCACGTTCATTATCGAGCTACTTAAAGCCAATATGTGGGAAGTGCTGGCCATCATCGGCGCTTGTCAGATCTTAATCATGCCGTTGGTCGCCAAGAGTGTGCGCGTGCGCATCGCTGGCTTTATTGGATTGGGGGTGCTGCATGTGTTGCTATCGTGGTGGTTCAACTACGACTTTGTCTATGGCCGCCCGAATTGGCTTGACGACTTGCTGGGGACATCGGGCAAGCGCGCATGGGATGGCGGTTTTTTCGGCTTGTTGGCTTGGTCGCAAATGATGCTGGCCGGAACGTTGGCCTATGACATCATCCAGCGTTATGCCTCGCGGGGGGCAGTCATGCAATTGGGGTTGTGGGGAATCGCGTTGATGCTGGCCGGTTATGGCTTGTCCTGCCTGACTCGACTGTACGATCTCCCAGGCGGTGCAGTGGAAGCTCAGGGCGGAGCGGCGGTGCAAGCCGTAGCCGCCACTGGCGACGAGGCAACAGGCGCGGCCAGCTCGCTGAAGGACTCACCGGTAATCCCCGACTGGTCGCAAGCCGCTGGACGGAGCTGGACAGATTTACTGGCTGAGCCACCTTTCGTGCCACCCCCGGAGGCCGAGCGGCGCGCGATCAACTACTGGATGATGGACAAGCGGCTGCCGACGCCGAGCTTTGTGTTGTTCAGTACCGGCTGTGCGATGGCCTTGTACGGTCTATTCGTGTTGGTGTGCGACATCGGCGGTTGGACTTTAGGACTGTTCCGCACGTTTGGACAGAATCCGCTGGCTGCGTATGTCATCCATCACTTTGTCGAGTCGGCAATACTCGGAGTGGTTCCCAAGGACTCTCCGGCGGCTTGGGCCACCTTGGGAATGTGCGTCGCATTTGGTATCACTTACATGTTTGTCCGCTTCTTGGAGAAGCGGGGACTCTATTTGCGTTTGTAGCAAGTGATATGGCTCTATGACTGTTTATGTCTTCGGACACCGCAATCCAGACACGGATGCAATTTGCGCTGCATTGGCATATGCCGACCTGCTGCAGCGGACGAGTCGACCTGATGCGGTGGCCGCCTGTTGCGGCGCACCCAACCAGCGCACCGAGTATGCGCTGCGTCGCGCGCGCTTGGCTCCACCGCGAATCGTGATGGATGTTCGCCCAGATTTGGCGGATGTCTGTCACCGAGAATCGATCGTAGCCTACGACGACGAAGTTTTTCACGAAGTGTACGAGCGCATGAAGGAGCACCACCTGGGTGCGGTCCCCGTGCTGGACCGCCAAGGTCGCTTGCGCGGACTGCTAACCCTGCTCGACCTACTAAAAGTTGTCTTCGAAGGGGATTCCGACCCGGTACTATCGCGACAGGTGACTAGCTCCGTCGTGAAAATTTGCTCGGTTCTGCAGGGCGAGCTGCGGCATGCGGTCGAAGTCGACGAGTGGTCGGACCTGCTGGTGATTGTGGGCGCGATGAGCGCCGAAGGATTTACCCAGCGATTGCACCAATTTCCCGCTGGACAACTATTGGTCGTTAGCGGCGACCGTCCGACGATTCAACTCCCCGCGCTCGAACATGGCGTACGTGTCTTGGTCGTCACGGGCGGTTACGAGCTCTCTCCTGGGCTTTTGCAATTGGCCAAACTCAATTCGGTCACGGTCATCTGCAGCGGCTATGACACCGCGACCACTACCATGCGCATCAAGTCGGCACGACGTATCGATTCGGCCATTCAGGTTGACTGCATGACGCTGCCAGCCACGCTGCCGGTAGCCGATGCGCGCAAGCAGGTCGAACGCTCACGACAAAAGTTATTTCCAGTACTCGACGACCATGGCAAGTTGTTGGGGGTCATCTCGAAATCGGACTTGAGCAATCCTCCCAAGCCCAAATTGATTTTGGTCGATCACAACGAACTCTCGCAAGCGGTGACCGGAGCTGACGAGGCGGACATTATTGAAGTACTAGACCACCATCGCTTGGGCGGCAGCCTGCGCTCAGACCAACCCATTCGCTTTGTCAACGAGCCGGTCGGGTCGACGTGTACCCTGGTCGCACGACAGTTTCGCGCGGCGGGCATCGATCCCACGCCGAACATCGCGTTGTGTATGGCCTCGGGGATCATCTCGGACACGCTCAACCTGCGATCGCCGACGACCACCGATGTCGATCGCGATATTTTGAAGTGGCTTTCTGGCTTCGCCAACGTCGACTTGGAGCAGTTCGCCAAGGAGTTTTTCGAGGTCGGCTCGGCGCTGCGTTCTCAATCGGCAGGCGCAGTAGTCCGTGAGGATTGCAAGGAGTTCGTCGATCGCGGCCAGTGTTTCTCCATTTCCCAGATCGAGGAGATTGGCTTCGAATTATTTTGGGAACGGAGTGGCGAGCTCCACGAGGCGCTGGTCGAGCTGGCGCGCGAGCGGAAACTTGATTTCTCGTTGCTCCTAGTCACGGACATCATTAGCAACGGCAGTTTGTTGCTAATGTCTAGCGAACCCGCGTTCTGGGAGGAGATCAATTTCCCATGCTTGGAACGCCATCTATATAAACTCGAAGGTGTGGTGAGTCGCAAGAAGCAGTTGCTCCCGCTCGTTTCGAAGCTCCTGCAGAACGCGTCTTCGCCGTCGGAGATTGGATAGACACACCAAGGTCTATTTGAGTACGGGGATTCATCGCCGCTTTGGCCCTCCCCGCAGTTCGCAACCAGTGGAAGCTCGGTGTCACCAGTGCGGCTGGACGAATGGCGTTCAGCGGGCCGTGCCTAAAACAACAACTTTCCGACCAAAAAACCTGCGCCGAGGCGCATTCTGACTAGACTGGTTGCAGCGAGAAATCGCGCGGCACCAGAGCGTATCGATTCGACTTTCTCAAATCCGCTCGAATATCGCTGGGGAAAGTTGGTCTTTTCCCAAAACGAACGCCTGACCGAGCGGATTGGATTGAGCCGACGATGACAACTCTAAAACCGACCGACCGACTGCATTGTCTGTTGGTACAGCCGAAGTTTGAAGAGTCGAACTTTTGGAATTTCGTTGAAGGAGCGCGAGCCATCGGTGCCAAAGCCACGGCACCTCCGCTAGGTCTGTTGACGGTGGCGGCGATGCTGCCCGAGCACTGGGAACTGCGGGTAGCCGACCTGAATGTGGCACCGCTGGGCGAAGCCGATTTGGCGTGGGCTGACATGGTTTGTACCGGTGGCATGTTGCCGCAGCAGCCTGGCACCATGCGAGTTATCGAGCTCGCTCAGCAACAGGGCAAGTACGTGGTGGTTGGCGGTCCCGATCCCACCAGCCAACCCGATCTCTATACGCAAGCCGACGCCTTGGTGCTTGGCGAAGGCGAGTCGTCGATTCCAGTCTGGTTGCGAAAATGGGAAGCGGGTGATCCGTGTGGTCGCTTTGAGCCCGACGCCACCGTCGACATTACCACGACTCCCATACCACGTTGGGATTTGATCTCCTTCAGTGACTACTTGCATGCCGGTATGCAATCGTCGCGTGGCTGTCCATACAACTGCGAATTCTGCGACGTGATAGAATTGTTTGGACGCAAGCCGCGTGTGAAAACTCCCGAGCAGTTTGTAGCCGAGCTGCAGAGGCTGTACGACTTGGGCTATCGTGGCTGGGTCGATATTGCGGACGATAATTTCATCGGCAATCGGCAGAAGATAAAGCCGGTCCTGCAGGCAACCGCCGATTGGATGCGCCAGCACAAATACCCATTCGTGCTCTCGACGGAGGCCAGCGTCAATTTGGCCGATGACGACGAGTTGCTCTCCCTGATGAACGCTTGTCAATTCCGCTACGTCTTCCTAGGGATTGAAACTCCCGACCACGAAGTGCTCGCACAAACACAAAAGCGAATTAATACGGTACGCCCACTGATCGAACGCATTCATCGCATTTATGCGGCCGGCATTTCAGTCACGGCTGGCTTCATTATTGGTTTTGATTCCGAGCCGACGGGCGTTGATGAGAAGCTGATTCCTTTCATTCGAGATAGTGGCATTTCACTAGCCATGGTCGGCCTGTTGACCGCTCTGCCGAACACGCAGTTGACCCGTCGCTTGGGGCGTGAGGGGCGTTTGATATCGACCGATCATCGCCGCATCGAGAGCTCGGAGGAGGACTACAGGTTGAGGATATCGGTGGGGGTCGATCAAACGATTGGAGGTCTCAACTTTGTGACCGTGCGAGATCGTGTGGAGATCTACCAGGAGTTGAGTCGTGTCATCACCGACATCTACTCGCCCTCTGCGTTCATGAGCCGCGTCCTGGATACAGCTCGGCGACTGGATCTGAACTCGCGTCACCAGCCCAATGCCTGGGAGTGGCGGAGGATGCTGCGCGGCTTTGCGCACGTGTCTTGGAGTTTGACAATGAACCGCCGCACGCGTTGGCACTATCTCAAGACCGCTTGGAAAGCGATGTGGCTCGGCTTTCAGAAGTTCGAGTTCGCACACACCACGCTGGGGGCCTTTTTGCATTTCCACCGCCAAGCCGAAGCCATTCAGCTCGAACTCAAGAAGTCGATTGAGTACGCGCAGTACGAAGCCCTCTATCCTCGGAGCGTTGGCGATATGCGGCCGGCCGTCGACGCCGTGACACTGCCTGTGCTGCCGGTGGAGAGTTGCTGAGGAAAGGCTGTTGAGAAGAGGCCGAGCAGAGGTGCGCGGATGGCAAAGCCGGAGCAGGGATGAATAGGGGAGAGTAGTAAGAAGTAGTATCCGACGGCGGAGCGTCGGGCCACATTCTAGAGTTTCCAGCCGTACGACTTGGCGAGGATGAGTTCGACGGTGCCGGTCACGTCGCGGAGCGTAAACGGCTTGGCTAGTACCGAAGCGGTGTTGAGCTCATGGGCTTGGCGCACAATGGCTTCGTCGAGCTGGGCACTCATTAAGATGCAAGGCAGCGAGACGCCGACGACTCGGCGAATCTGTGTCAAGGCTTCGAGCCCGGTTAGTCGTGGCATATGAACGTCCAAGATCACTAGATGCAGCCCCACTTGATTCTGTACGATATCAACCGCTTCCCGACCATCGGCGGCCAGACGTGTGCAGTAGCCGCGGCGGGCGAACACCTCCCCCAGCGACTCGCGGAAATCACGGTCGTCGTCGGCAATCAAAATGCTAGGCTCTGTCCATTGCACCGCAGCTACCCTCCGAACCTTAATGTGGCCCGACGCTCCGCCGTCGGATTGCACCTCAAAAAAAATCCGCCGACGTGGAATCCAGACCGGTGCGCTACCCCTGCCCAATTGGCAGTGTGGGACGCGCGAGCATGATAACATGCATTATGCGTACCCAAACTGCTCAAGGGAAGAGCGAACTGTGACGTTGTCCAACTTAACTACCTCCATGGAACTTACATTTGGCTGTTGAACAATCCGATGCGATCGTGCTACGCGTCATTCCGTGGAGTGAAACGAGCCTGATTGCACATATCTACACGCGTGACTTTGGCAAGTTATCGGTGCTGGCCAAAGGTGCGCGGCGACCGAAAAGCCCCTTCGAAGCTGCTCTTGACCTGCTTTCGATCTGTCGCGTAGTGTTCATTGCCAAAGGTTCCGATGCACTCGACCTACTGACCGAAGCCAAATTGACACGACGTTTTCGCGGCGGAGCTCGCGAATTGCTGCGGCTGTACGCGGGTTACTACGTGGCAGAGTTATTGGAGCGTTTAACGGATAAACAAGATCGACAGCCAGAAATTTTCGATCTGGCCGAGGCGACATTGGCAGCCATCTCGGAACCCGATCAGGAGCTGGCTGGGGTGGTGCTTCGTTGGGAATTGCAGATGTTGCGACTGGTTGGGCACTTGCCCAGCCTGCGGCGCTGCGCCCACTGTGGGCAGGACGTGGCCGACGGTCCCTGGTGGGTTTTCGGAACGCTGGCCAGCGGCGTATTGTGTGCGAGTTGCCAAGTGGGGCAGCGACAGATGATCCGCGTCCCCAGCGGGGCCATTGATGAAATGGAACAGTTTAGTAACAGCTCATGGCGCGAGATCGATATTTCGGGCTTGAGCCCACAGCACCGATCGGTTATTCGCGGAGTAGTGACACGGTACCTGACCGTCCTGCTCGATCGAAAATTGCAGATGCATCCCTTTTTAGAGGAGCTTGGGCGTTGAACCGCAGTAGCCCATCACCATCGATACGCTGGCGACCAGCCGTGCAGGCTCGGACTGCGCCCCTCCTGATTGGCAGTGCGCTGGTCATCAGTGCGCTCGTAGGCTGTTCTGTATTCTCTACTAAAAAGACCCTGTTGTCCGACTACGATGCAACGCGGCGAAGTATCGAGAATCCGACGATCAATGACAGCGAAGATGGCATCTTTCAACCCGAAGGGGTCACCGCCGAAAAACGCAAAGGAGGCGACTCCTTCTTTGCTCGGATGGGGCTGACCGCCAAGCGGCGCAAAGATGTGACCCTGGCCAAAGCCAGATTCGCCGAAGGGGAAACGCTGTACGACCAAGCCATCGCCGCCGAGGGGACAGACCGCGCACGCCTGTTTCGCGAAGCGTCCACCAAATTCCAAGAAGCTGCCAAGAATTGGCAGAGCTCCAGTCTCGAACAAGAAGCCCTGATTTGGGCAGCGGAGGCTCACTTCTTTGCCGAAGACTACTACGACGCAGAGCAGCTCTACGCAAAACTAAACAAAGAGTATCCACGCAATCCGTATCTCGATCACGTCGATTCACGCCGCTTCGAGATCGCTGACTACTGGCTCAAAACGGATAGCGCCAACCACAAGTCGTTTGTGGTGATGAACGTCTCCGACCCCAAGTTTCCGTGGAACGATACCGGCGGACATGGCAAGCGTGTGCTCGAGAGGGTGAGAATTGAAAATCCGACTGGCAAGGTTAGCGACGACGCGACCATGCGATTGGCGGTCGAGGACTTTCAAAAGGGCAATTACGAAAGCGCGGCGGATACATTCGCCGATCTGCGTTTGACATTTCCCGATAGCGAACACCAGTTCAACGCACAGTTCCTCGAATTGCAGAGTTTGCTGGCTTCCTATCAGGGTGCAGACTATAGCAGTATACCGCTGACCGATGCCCAGGCGCGTATCAAGCAGATGGTGCGTCAGTTCCCTCAGGAAGCCTCTCAGAAGCAAGACGAGTTGAACGAAGCCTATTCCAAGATTCGCTTTCAGATGGCCGAGCGAGTGTGGAAGCAGGCCGACTACCGCTACAAGCGTAGTGAAAACAAAGCGGCCAGATTCCACTACCAACGCATTCTCGAAGAATACGAAGACACGCCCTTTGCTCCACGAGCCACAGAGATGTTGACCAAGTTAGAAGGGCTTCCCGATGATCCGCCTCAACGCTTCAAACCATTGGTGTGGATGTTCAACGCCGGCAATGAGGATCGACCTTGGCTGAAGAATCCGACTGCGGAGTAACTATGCCACTCGCGATCCGCTGGATGCTGTTGTTGAACGCAGGACTCCTGCTCGCCGTTGCAGGTTGCGCCGGTTATCAGCTCGGTTCCGCCTCGTTGTACAATCCCAACATCCGCACGATCTACATTCCCATCATTCGCAATGAGACCTTTCGGCATGACCTGGGAGTGCAGTTGACCGAAGCCGTGCAGAAGGAAGTCGAGTTGCGGACTCCGTATAAGGTAGTCGCCAATCCCAGCGCCGACAGCACGCTCACTTGCCGCGTCACAGCGCAGACGAAGCGCGTCATCGTCGAGGCCAACACCGACGAGCCGCGCGCCTTGGAGAACATGATTTCAGTCGAGCTGACTTGGACCGATCGCCAGGGCAATTTGCTAATGGACAATCGCTTTGTGCCCCAAGGCGAACTGGCCTTCTTCTTTATCCAAGGGAGCGACTTCATTCCCGAGGGTGGCCAAAGCATCGCCACCAGTCAGATGCGCGCCGTGGAACAATTGGCGCAACAAATCGTCAGCCAAATGGAAGTCCGTTGGTAGATAAGTCCCCGGAAGGCTCGCAGCGAGCGCTGCGCAAGCACAGCGCGGGCCGCGAGTTCAGCACCGACAAGCCGCCCCACCGATTCTCCTCAGATTCTCCTCGGGGATCCTAAAGTTGGGGTAAACGAATTGAGCGAATGCAGATACCCACCTCCCCATAGAGACCATTTTGGTCTGGTGATTTCGCGCTCAATTTGTGGCTAAACGTGTTGATTGAATTCGACGATCTGTTAGGTTGAAACCATGTCTCGTTATGCTTGAGTTAGTAACGCCACTGCTCACTGCCCCGTTGGCACTTTTCATCGAGAGCGGCCATGGATTATTTCACTTCGTTTTTTCGTGCTTCACAGCGAAGCGCACGGAAATTGTTGTTGGGCGAATTGCTAACCAAGACGCCTGCCTCCCGCTGTCGATCGCTGCACCCCAAACGAACATGGCATCGACTGGTGCGGATGGAGCAGCTTGAAATGCGCGCCATGCTTTCTGCCAGTCCCATTGATGGTCGCCCCTATTTTGATATTGGCCCCTCGGATGGAATCGCATTGGATCAACCGCGTGTCACGGTGCAGCTCATCGATGAAGCGGAAAATATTATAGGCCCGAGCACATTCAATTCTTGGTTGTTGGATACTGGGGCCAATACCATACTCGGTTTCCAAACGGCTGTAGGAGATATGAAGGGTCCTCCCGCGTATCAGACAGATGGCCAATTCGAGGAACTCGGCGTGGGCGGGAGCTCCCTCTATGATATATCCAAGTCCTATCGGTTCGACTTTGCGGGAGAGAACGGCATCCGCAATACGCTTCCCGATACTCGGATCATTACCGATGCGACCCGCGACGTGAGTATTGCTGGACCGTATGGCATCGTGGGCATGCCCGCCATGACGGAGCGGGTGACTACGCTAGACTTTACTCCGTGGACGACGATCGAGGGGCTGGACCTATTCATGAAGGTCGAATTCCGCAATGACGTTCCTGCCTATAGCGGCCCACGGTATACGATCGCCCTTGACAATCGACACGAGTACTTTCCCGAGCCTTACGTTGTCCCTGCTGGCAACCCACCGCCGGCGTGGGCCGATATCCCCTATCTGTCTGCGCAGCTATTGCACAACGGGCGGACGTCGAGCGGCAATTTCATACTCGATACCGGTGCACAGGTCAGCATCCTCAATCGCCGTATGGCATTCGAACTGGGGCTCGACACCAATAACGATGGCGAACTCGATAACAAGGATGCGAGCTATGCTCGCAACGAAACGATCAGTGGTATTGGCGGATCGACCGATGTGCCGGTGTTCCTGATCGACGAAGTGCATGTGCCGACCGAGGAGGGACCGGATATGGTTTGGACCGACTTGCAGTGGTTGATACTCGATATCGACCCTGGCATTGATGCTGTCTTCGGCTTTGACAATATGACCAGTGGCTGGATCGAAGCGTTCGGGAAAGATGGCAACTCCGGCTACATCATGCAATCGCATCTCGACTTCCGGAATTACGAAGCCACGGGCCAAGGGAAGATGTACATCGACGTAAATCCCGAGATTGGAGGGGCCGTAGATCCCAATGGCCCAGGTGCAGCAATCGATGAAAGTGGCGGCTTGACCAGCGTAAGCGAGATCGGCGTAACGGACACTTATACGCTTCGATTGAACACGGCTCCTGCGGCCAATGTTCGCGTCACTCTGGACAGTCCCGACGACCAGCAAGCGACTGCCGTGGATGCCAACAATCCCAGTCACAACTACTTGGATTTTACACCCTTGAATTGGAGCATTCCCCAAACGGTGTTGGTCAGTGCTCTCGACGATTCTACCCAGGAGAGTTTCCACCGTACCTTTGTTCGCCACACTAGCACCAGCAGCGATCCGGCCTACCAAGCAGTCGGCATGCCACGCGTCGTGATCAACATTACCGACAACGACTTTCCGGGCGTGATGCTCATTCCCAGCGACGGGGCGACCGAGGTGACCGAAGGTGGAGCAACCGATACCTACCAAATCGTCTTGACATTTCCTCCCGCCATGCCCGTCACGATTACGATGGCAAACGTACAGAATCAAGTCACCGCGACTGCACTGGTCGGTGGAGGAAACTCACTAGTCTTCACGCCAGGAAATTGGGACGTGCCTCAGACTGTTTTAGTTACCGCCGTTGATGATGCGTTTAGCGAAGGCACTCTAAAAACTTACATCAGCCATTCGCTCACCACCGAAGACACCGATTTCCAATTAGCTTTTATTCTGCAAGAGGTAGTCACGATCAACGACAACGATGTGGCCGATACTACGCCTCCTCGCGTGCTCGATGTGCAAGTCGGTTCGAGCCGTTGGTCCGCACCATTTATTGACGCCGTCGATGGTGGTGGGATCGCAAGCGGCAATGGTCGCGGCCTGTCGCTGGCCGGCCCTGAGCAATTGAGAAACCTACCTTGGATCAATATCGATCGCTTATACATCCAGTTCAGTGAAGATGTGGCGGATAGCTTGAGTCCTTCCAAAATTGCCTTGGTGGGAACCAACCTAGCCAACTACATGCCAGGCGTGACGCTAGCCTACGGAGAAGATGGCACCAACGTAGCCACGCTCCGTTTCGCCACTCCCATCGCCAATGACAGTCTCATCCTTTCGCTGCTCGATACGATCACCGATGCTGCGGGCAATCCATTGGACGGAGAATGGAGCGATGCCGTCAGTACGAGTTCTGGCAATGGAACTGCGGGTGGGAGATTCGATTTCCGCTTAGATGTCTTGCCCGGAGACGTCGACAACTCTGGCGGAGTTAGCTCCATCGACCTGTACGACGTTTATGGCATGTGGGGAACAGTTGTCCATGAAAAGAACGATGCCTACTTCGATGTCGATGGCAACGGTGGCATAATCTCAATTGATCTTTACGAAGCATTCAAGTGGTATGGACGAATCCTGCCGCCCCCACCAGCGCCCTTTGTATTCGCATCACTTTTCAGCGCTGCCGCCCCAGTGAGCGCGGAAACGGCGCACGTCAAGCCATCCAGTCCCCCTCTATTGCGTGCCCCCTTGAACAGTGCCGCGAATTCACGCTTGCGCACGGCGCACGTTCTACTTCAAAACCGGCTGAATTCAGGCCCAGTCGAAAGTGAATTACGGTTCTGCCCCCAGGAGCTAGTGGCTCCACAACCACGCCACGCCGTCCTCCCCCTTTCCGCGCGGGACGATTGGTTTGCAGCGTTAGATGATTTGTCGCAGATTTCGGGCTATAATGTACGTCGCAATACCAACCAGCCCGAATCGACGCCCACGATTGCTCCGCCAGTGAGCGTGGTACCAGAAAGACGTGAGCGCAGAATTCAACCCCGTGGAGCACGCGGTCGGGTTGAGTCGCCTGACTCGGCCTTGGATTTTGAACTGGGGATCGTCACTAGATTCCCTTCTGATCTGAGCTATGAGTCCTGACAGGCGAAACCAGAAGGCAATTGCACAAACTAACTGTTCGACTTCAGCAGAGACCAACTCAAGGACTGCCACATGAACTTGCCGACTTGGATGATGCGAACGCCCGCTAGTGTAGCGCTCCACAATAACCTTACCGCTGGATTTGCCACCGGATTGGTCACGTTGTTCATTGGGCTTGCCTCGCCCGCCTCGGCTGGCTTGGTATTAGACATTGGTCCCGAGATGACGATCGTGGCACAGCCGACGGCAGGAACAACGACATCGGTAACGCTGACCGCATTTTTGCGAGCCGATGTCGGCACAGAATCGGTCGAGAATTATTCCGTGCCCATCGATTTGAGTCCGCCTGATCGCGCGGGTTCTCCTGTCGGTATGACCCTGAACAGCGCCACCGCCCGTACAGTTTTTCCTGACCAGACTTTAATCAGTTCCCCTCTTGTCGATCCTGGGGGCGATGCGGATTTTCTGATTAGCATAATTCCACCATTTGTCTTCCCCCCGCCCCCACTGGAGCCAGTCGTTTTTGGCACTTCACCCACCCCTTTGTTTGACTTCACGATTACCATCGACAGCACGGTAGCCTTGGGCGACTATTCTGTTGCAGCTGTTAAAGGCGGGTTGTTTGGTTTCGCTCCCGGTCTGACCGACAATGTTCAATTTGGCACGACTGCAGTCATTCGCGTCGTTGCCGTCCCCGAGCCTTCCACGTTAAGTGTCTTGGGCCTACTAGTTGTCCCAACTGTTTTGCGCCGCCGACGCCGCTCCGTTTAAGTATTTTAAGCACCCACTCTTCGGCACTCTGGGTAGGCTCGTAACGAGTAGTGCGAGTTACGGCATGGGCCGCGTGTTCCGCTCGACCCGCACTGGGGTCGATAACTGAATCCGCTGGCACATCACCTGCGCGGCCGCGCTACGCGGTTAATCAGACCAATTTGCGGCCAACCCAAACTTGCGTGTACGCCCATTATATTTGTGCTTAACGAGCGAACGAGCGAATCCGATTGGTGCATCGGCGTAGGGTAGCTGCCAAACTATGCTGCCTCCTGGCTGGTACAATTGTGTTCCGTCATTCCCAAGCAGTTTGTCCCACTTGAACGGAACTAGCGTCTTCATGCCTAAGCTCGATCTCATTGCACCCGATAAGCTGTCGCCGGCGGTCCGCGACGCGATCGAAGCGGCACCGATGCCGGGCTTGCGGGATTCTCCAAAGTGTCCTGATACGCGTAATGCAATTGAACGACTGTTGAGTGAGCAGTCTGCCGAGTCGTCATGTTTGTCCTCGCCTGCTGTAGCCGGCCTATGGTTGCTGGCCGGCGAACTCGTTCGTTCGCACACGATAAGTCAGTCACTTGATAGTCCAACTGGCTCGTATTGGCATGGCATCATGCATCGTCGCGAAGGAGATTTTAGTAACGCCAAGTATTGGATGCGACGCGCCTCAGGGCACCCAGTCATCGAAGAGCTCGCCAGCCACATCGCCAGCGTTGCAGGGACCGCTTCCTTGGCCCTACTTGCGCCACAGTCTGATCAAGCACTCGCGGCACGTAGGCTAACCGATATGGAGAGCTTACCGAACAGCCTGATCGATCTGTGCGAGCTCGCAGTTGATAGCAAGCCCGAGTTGGTCTCCGACTTGGAGTTGATCTGCTGGTGGGAATGGCAACTTCTGTTTCGACACTCGATGTGAAAATTGGTCGATTCAATTGCTGCTTGGTTTGCGAGCGGTCTTCTCAAGCTCGTTCACTTGCTGATACCGAGCAAAGAGTCTCTTCGAAAATTACTTCAAGTGCGAAATCACGAATTCAAGAGCCTGCCGGGTGTCTTCGTAATTGGTGCTATGTCCCTCGCTCGGTCGGTGAATGCTGAGGACGTTTGGGTTGACCCGCGCGACGCTTTTCAGTAGACGGAGGACACTCTCTGGCGGTACCACATCGTCTTTACCACCTGTTGTTGCAGCTAGTGGCATGGGGAATTGCCCGGGAAAAAATTCTGCGCTGCGCATACGGTATTGATCGGGCACTTGCGCCTTCGAACCGCCGAATGATTCGGCGATCGCCTCCTGGAATCCATCGAACTCCTGCAAGTTGGCGGTGCCATTGAGGGAGACAACGCCATCGACCAACTGTGGATGACGAGCGGTAAATGTCAACGCAGCGGTGCCCCCCATCGACCCACCACACAAAATCAACCGCTTCAATAGGAATTGTTTTTTAAGCAGTCCAATGATCTGCACCACATCAGCTTCTGCGGCTGGGCCCATCCATGATGTTTTCGCTCGATAGTCGGGAGATATAAACACCATAGAGTGTGCTGCGGCGACATCGCGGGCTGCGCGACATTCGTCGCGAGATTGCGTCGCAAACTGCCAACGATCCGAGCCATGTCCATGCAATGCGATCATCACGCTAAGTGGCTGATCGAGCGCAATGCCTCGCGGCAGCAATTGCAAGTATTTTTGCTGACTGCCATCGTAGTCGGCGATGAAGGTGCACTCGAGCGGGCTGTCGAGCGACCGTGGTTCGTCGGCAGCACATACTGCGATCATTACCGACAGTGCAACGCAGGCTACATGAGAAGCAAGGCACACTCTTGGTCCAACAAAACCTCCGATTATCAGGTTCATATGCCTACCAATTCTTGGGTTCCGATTCTATCAAGGCAGCGGGTCAAACTGCGAACGGGCGAGCATTCAACCAGCATACAACAAGAAATCGACGCGTGGAAAGTAGACTCATTTTCACCGTTCACGGACAAGGTGCCTCGCTTCACTCCCCCAATGGTTATACTGTTTTTTGCCGACGCATGCCGCTGCGATTCGCCTTCGCATCACTTTCTGCCGGGCTCCGCACTTGAATGCTGTTTTCCGATTGTAACATGGATAGGACGAGGTCGCCGATGATTCCAAGCCTACGCTGCTGCCTTCCATTTCGAGGCCGATCGAATTGGGCAATTTCGAGTCTACTGGAAGTCAGTTTGGCGGGCTGGCTTGCGGTCATGGCCTCCTTCATTGGCGCTGGTGCTGCGACTGCTGGCGATCCAACCGTGACATCGGGGGCGTCGGCGGCATTTACCAGCCAAGACCCGCTGGTACTCGAGGCGCTCGAGCTGATTGCGTCGGGCGACTTTCGAGCTGCCGAAAAAGGTCTTTCCACCGAAGACCCCCAAGCCGATGCGGCAGCACGGCGAGCTCGCAGCGAACTTATTGAAATCATGAACCGAGTACGCCACGAGTACTCGCTCGAATCGGCAGGGCTACTCGCCAAAGTGAAAAAGGTTATCCCGGATGTCACTGCGGAGGAGGTCGAGCGTTGGGCAAGCGAAACCAAGGCTCGCTTTCGAGTGATCGATGGAACGAAGTTCTATTTTCGTCGTGAACCACAGAACATTTTCTTGTTCAGCCAACAAGCCATCGAGCGTCGAGCTCAAGCGGGTGGAGCTCCCTCCAAGCCGGCGTGGCAGTTGACCGATCACTTGGCTGATGTCATTGCTGCTGCCGCACACAGCGACTCTGCCGAGGTTCTGCCAGTAAAGCATCGTTTCACGCATACGATTACGATTGGCGGTAATCACCCGAAAATCAAGGCGGGTTCTACGGTGCGAGTATGGATGCCCTATGCGCAGGAATATCGACAACAGCGCGACGTGAGACTCGTCAGTGCTTCGCCCAAGCCCACGTTGATCGCTCCCACTGGAGAAGACGGCCATCCCGTCTCCGGCGGCGCACAACGAAGTGTCTACTTTGAACAAGTCGTCGAGGACCCGACCCAGCCGCTGGTATTCCAAGAGGTTTTTGAATACACCTCTTTTGCGTATTATCCGAAATTGGATGCGTCGCAGGTGGAACCCTTGCCCAACGACTGGCGGAATGCGTATCTTAGCGAGCGCCCACCGCATATTGTATTTGCGCCTGAGATAAGCGATGAAGTGGCCACCATCGTTGGTGCTGAAACCAATCCGCTGATCAAAGCTCGAAAGATCTTTCGTTGGGTCAGCCTCAACATTCCCTGGAATGCCGAGGACGAGTATTGCGTCATTCCTTCATTGGCCGTCAAGGGATTCGACGCCCGCTGTGGAGATTGTGGCGTTCAGAATACGCTGTTCATTGCGATGTGCAGAATTGCCGGCATTCCGGCGCGTTGGCAAAGTGGGTTTGAGACTAAGCCTGGGCCGAGGTGGGGCATGCACGACTGGGCTGAGATCTACATCGCCCCCTGGGGTTGGTTGCCAGCCGACGCTTCGTATGGAATCCAACGCTCCGACGATCCTCGCGTAGCCGATTTTTATTGTGGACACCAAGATAGCTATCGCTTGATCGTCAACCTCGACTGGGGACGCGAACTCTTTCCTCCCAAAGAATCGTTGCGCTCGGAGCCGGCTGATTTTCAACGAGGCGAAGTGGAAGTCGACGGACAAAACTTATACTTTAACGAGTGGGAAGCAAAGTCCGAAGTCGAGCGTTAGGCAGCGGGACAAGCTTAACCCCCTTGGCTGTCCCACGATTCCTAGCGAGCTGTCAAGGTTCTCCGATTGCGCGAAGTTTGACACGGTTGCCGCGTGCGCTGGATAAATATACGGCAGCCGCCGATTACAAGGCAAGGTTGGCCGCTAAACACGGACATGGAGGTCAGTGTTTATGCCCGCCCCTTTATGCAAAGGACGGCATCATGGGCGTTAAAGCTCGAAGCGTCAGCTCGATTTGGCCATTGACAGCGACTATTGCGCTAATCGCCAGCTTGGCCAATGGCGAAGTCAGTGCGCAGTGGCCGGCTGACTGTGACAGGACGGGGATGGCAAATGGATTACCGCTCACGGCGAGCGGTCCGCCGTCCGCAGTCGCTTCGCCCAACTGCTGGCCATCGAGTTCTCAGCAGTTTCCCCCACTCGACCTTTTCCGCAGCGGAACAAACCCCACCTATTGTTTGCAGCAGGATACTGGGACTCAGGTTTGGGGGAGCTCCCCAGGGAGACAGGTTTGCAATGCTCCCGGCCCTCTTCTTGCACCCGCTGGGGGCGGAAACTACGCCAGCGGCTGGTCCATTCCACCTGCCTATGCGACCCATCCGTGCGCTGATTTCACCGGCAATGCTTACTTCGGCAACAACTGCGTTCCAGTGATTCCCGCGAGACGCTTCTATGGAGGCTTTGAGTTTCTGTGGATGCGACCTCATTTCGATCAAAATGTGGCGATGATCGTCGACCCTCCGATTGGCAACACGCTAACACCATTTCACTACGAATCGAATTTGGTTCCACGCGCTTGGCTCGGTTGGCAATCCACATGTAGTGGTGCCGGTTTTAGAACTACCTACTGGCGGTTCGATGCATCGGCGGCTGAAGAGCGTGCGACCGCCGTCGCGGGCGCTACGCCTGTCTACCTATTCGTTTACGGAGCAGGCGGAAATCTGTCGCGAAATGCCTACGCGGACCTGGGCGAAACCTTGGTTTCCAACCATAGTCTGATGCTTCATACCCTCGATTTCGAGGGGACACAACAGTTTTCCTTAGCGTCCCTACAGTGCCTGGCGGGCTTCGGCGTTCGGATCGCGGAGATGGACCAACACCTTCGCGGAGAAATCTACGACGCGACCAATTCACTATGGGAAGTCGTCACCAATGATCTTAGTTTTCAAGGCGCAGGCCCCACTGTCTCGTTGCAGATCCAGCGCAGCCTCGGCAACTCACGATTCTCGGTGTTCAATGGCCTCCGTGGCGCCTTCCTGTTCAGCGATACGCAGCAAGGCATCTATGAGATGAAGGATGGATTCGCAAATGAGCTGACTGACGTAGCCAAGCAAACCGAGGTTCTGTCGATGGGCGAATTGGCGCTGGGCATGCAATACTCGCAGTGCATTGGACCCAGAGCGCAGTTGTTTGTTCGCGGAAACTACGAGTGCCAAGCTTGGTTCGACGTCGGTGGACCGGTTGATTCACATAGTACCGTAGCCTTTAGCGGCATAGGTCTGGCGACAGGAATGCTGTATTAATTTGGTTTTAGGCAGCGGGACAAAGCTCCGAGAACTCGAAGCAATCCAATTCTGCTAGGCCAATTCTGGAAACACTTCTGCATCGAGCTGCTGTCGTCCGACGAGCGCTTTGGTGCGAGCCAAGAAATCGAATTTAAAATTGGCAACTTGTTGTTCGGTTAGTCCCAGTAGTTCGGCGACCTCCTTATTGCCGTGACCTACAACAAACATCAGTTCGATGCATTTGAGTTTATTCCAATCGCCGCGAGCACGCCATTTGTCGATTTGATCCTGTAGGGCTGCGACGATGGCTTGCTCTTCCAGTTGCTGGCGTTCGCCACTGCGTGCAATCGTGCTCGCGCCGCGCGCTCGGCCGGAGACAATCAACCAGGGGGCGGCCGAGTTGCTCGGGCTGGATTGATTTAGCGAAAGAGTTGGCCGACGCCCTTCACGACGCAGATGGTCGGTCAGTTTGTAAGCGCAAATGGTGAATAGGTAACTCTCTAGCGGTCGCCGGCGATCGTAGTTGGGTAGGCTGTTGAGGAATCCGATAAAGGTTTCTTGTACGACGTCTTCGCTGGCTGCTCGATTGCGCAAACGGCTATCGACGAAGGCCAGCAGGCGTCCTTCGTAGCGCGCGATCAGATCCTCCCAGGCTTGGGGTTCGCCTCGACCCACGCGTTCGACCAGCAGTTGTTCCGCCTCCCCTTCGCCGTTCATCGATTGCCTCTGCGGAGTATCAAATGCAGCAAGCCCACACCACCCAATAAACTCACCAAACCTAGCCCGATGGGTGCCAAGCGCTCTCTCTGCAGCGCTTCACGGTCCCAGCGAAGTATGGCAGCTCGTTGCTCGGGAGTGATCGAGACGGTCACCCACTTCTGAAACATGGGTTGCCCTGGTGTGTTGAGCCGCGCGGTATAGCCAGTTCGTTCGTCAATTAGGTTCTTCCAAATGTAGTCGGCAGTGATCTTTCCGGAAAGAGACCGAGCGGCTCCCTTGCGTTGCAACAGGTGCGCGTCGATATATTGATTGACCGCAGCGACTAGCGGAGTGTCGAGTCCCTCGGCAGCTTCGCTGGCCGATTCGGCAATGTGCCCTCCAACGAATAAGCGATGGTCATCGTCCGTGAGATCGGGCAAGCTCCCTACCCAGGCTGGAGCATCATCGGGTAACATTTGCGGTGTTCCAGGTTCTACCGACAGCTCGTGATTCTCTTCCAAACCTTCCTTGCGTGTCTTGGCTGCATCGGACGAGCTCGACGAGCCCATTATAGCCCGGGCGTCAGACACCCAGTCCGATTGTAAGTTTTCAGGCTGTGTGCTTGCAGGTTGGCGAGACGGTGAGTGAGGCCTTGTGTCAGACGGTGCCGGGCGAGGCGGTCGCCCCTCTTCACCTTGGCCAAGCAATACTTCGATATCGCCGACCTTCGAGTCAATCTGAGTGGCGGTTGCTTCTGCCGCTGGTTCTTGTGCCGCAGCGCGAGTGCTGAGTACCGGTGGGATCGCTAGTAGAGCTAGTGACCCTAGCAAAGTGCATGTCAGGAATGCACTTGAAGACTTCGCCATCGGTGTTGGCATTCGGAAGGGAAGCAAAGGTTTTACGACAACGTCGGCTACTGCGGCACCGCGATGGGCCGAAGGACGAGCGAGTTGCGACCGCTGATAGAGTAGGAATCGTTTCATGCTTGAAGTCGCTCGGCTGGGTTGATCCATGGGCTCGAGAGCTGAATGGCCAGCGACGCGCCGGCGGCAATCAAGGCGCCCCAGGGTTGAGGAAACGGAATTAGAAGATGGACCAGGCTGGCTGCGATGACGCTCCAGAGGACAGCGAGAAAACTCAACCGTGTGCGTCGGAGCGGGTCGACTTGCTTCCACCACTGGACCATGCCCATCAACAGTGGAAAGTAGGCCAGGTAGGCGGGTAGGAGCGGTTGACCGTCGGCGCTAAAAAATCCGCTCCAGCGATGGACTGGGATTTCTCCCAACTGCTGGCGAGCGAGGCCGTCCCAAGGGACCATCAAGAATTGAGATAGGGCGTAGGCGAATGCGCCAATGACAAAGCCACTGGTTAGTTGGGTGAAAGCGCGCAGTGCCCAATCCCCCTCTTCGCGTTGCCAGCGTTTACCAAAACCGATGGCGATCCACGCGACGCTGAGGGCGACCAGGGCGGCCCAAACCGTACCGATGAGCAGCGGTTGGACGGCTTGCCCCATGCCTATTTGAAATAACCCGGCCAGAGCGCTGAAGACGGCAATGACGCTCGCCGCGCCGATCCAACTGCCGGTCACTTCGCTCCAAACCTGACGGCGCGGTACTTGTGCCAATTGGTGCCGTCGAGCCATGCGCCACTTTTTGAAACTTAGTGGTCGAGCCACCGCTGCAGCGCGACGAGTCGCTGCATGGTTGGCAGGTGGCTCTGAACCCCAGCCCTGTGCGAACGGTTGTTTGGCTTCCGGTCGCCAATGATGGTCTGCGGCGGCGTGAGCGTGCGATTGCTGTCGGGCGTAGTGAGTCTCTGTCCGTGCCGTTCGTTGGGCGCGTTGCCGAGCGCTAGGGGTCGGGGTGCGCAGCGTCCACCAGACAGCATAGTAGGGGACATAGAGCATTAGCGCAACAATCAATAGCGGTAATAGCGTGCCGGCATTGATCGTTAGAAGAATAATCAGCACGACCAACGCCGCAGTCTTCTGTCCCGGGCTCCATGGCAATCGCGACCACCATGCGCTTAGCCCCTGCCAGCCTTCGTGAATCTTTCTTGCGACCGGCTCTTGGTAGTAGACCGAAGCCACTGGACTGAAGTGTTCCTGTGTGCGACCCTCTGGCTTGTGAGCGGCGTGGCGCGAGCGGCACCAGCGGTTGGATCGGGGGGGCTCGGTGGCCCGATCAGGAATTTGGTCGGGGGCCGGCTGCGTGGCAGTCGCAGCCGATGAGGCATGGGTGACCACGGGCGGAATACTCGCAGCCCGCGAGACGAACAGGTAGCGTTCGTCGATCGCCAGTCCCAGCGGCTCGAGCATAGCACGCGCATCATGATAGCGCGCTGCGGGGTTCTTGGTCAGGGCGCGCCCGATCACTTCGCGTAGCGGTCCTTCGACCAGCGACAGATCGGGGACAGCAGTCAAATGCTTCATAATGATCTCTTGACTGCTCTCACCGTCAAAGGGAACGCGACCGGTGGCCAGTTCGTACAGGATCACTCCCAAGGCGTAGATGTCGATCTCTTTGCCGTACTCCCCTTTGCCGATCTCTGGTGCCATGTAGTGGAACGTTCCGACGCTTTCCGTCTGGCCGCCACGCCGCGAGCAAGAGATGAACTTCGACAGACCGTAGTCGCCAATTTTGACGATCCCCGAGTCGTCGAAGATATTGGCCGGCTTGAGGTCGCGATGGACGATGCCGTGATCGTGTAGATAGGCTACACCGGCGGCAAGCTGCCCGAACCAACGCTCCAGCTCGGCGCGTGGCATACCGCGCGGATGCGCGTCGATGGCATCGCGTAGACTCTGCCCAGCCACGTACTCCATCACGATCCAACCCTGCTCGGCCGAATCGAATTTGATGTCGTAAAGGCCGATCAAGTTGGGATGTTTCAGATTCAAACACTGCCGAACGCCGCGCACCTCCACTTCCAAATTGCGCTGAATCTGCTTGAGTGCAACTTCCTTACCGGCATCATTGACAGCAAAATAGACCTCGCCAAAACCACCGATGCCCACGCCACGCTTGATGGTAAAGCCGGCCAGCGGTTGATCGCCATTTCCAAATTTAAATTTCATGGCTTGTACCTTTACTGGGTAGCAACCTGCCGCCGATTGAGTTTCGGCGGTTAGCGAGGCGGCTTGCACCTGCGCGGACGGCTCGCTGCTTGGCACCGCGCCCGGCGAATTGTCCGGCTTTTTTTTTCTAGTCAGCAAGTTTAGCATGGTCTATCAACCAATCGTCATTGTAGTCTACTTGTTAGGCAACCAAAGTCGCGGAGCTAGGCGCGTAAACTTCGATTCTTTATGACCCGTTTCTCTTGCGTCCCCTGCCCAGCTTGTCCACTACGAAGTTCATTCAATACTCAATGAAAAGTCGGCTCCGCACAACCGTAAGCCTGGCACGGCGGCAATCAAGCCACGCTGCGGCAGACCATGGACGAGCAATTCTTGTGTAGCATTAAAAAACCAATCCTGACTGCGCCGCACCAGAGTCAAAGGAGCGCTGGCGGGATCCCACTGCGGGCAATGTACGTGACAGTTCGCTTGCGGACCGATCAAGCACGAATCGGCCATTAGCAACACGGCGTCGACATGCGGTTGAAACTTTCCCAATCCAACCAACTCCAAACGCGCCGTGGCACTCAGCGGATGTGGTTGCGTAAATCGCAATCGCACGCGTTCGCCAAACTGAATCAGGTCACTGTGACGCAGCAACTGGGCTCGATCGATCGCCTGGCCGTTGAGCTGGGTGGCCTGCAACGGCTGGAGTAAGTAATCTGCACCGGACCGACGAATCACGCCCGCTCTTCGACGAATGTCTCCCACGATACCGATGTCCGCTGAACTGCCCGCAACGGCTTGGCCCAGCGTCACTTCATCACGATCGGCCAGCAAGTAGCCACCCACGCCGTCGACCCAGAGGATACGGCGGCGTGTTACGGCATTGGCTAGTTCGCTTTCGAATTGAGACATTGTTATTGCCATGATCGGACTTCACCCAAACGTCTATTGTAGCCGTTCACGATATACGTGAGAATTGAAACAATGTAGGACCATTGCCTCAATGGTTTTACTGGGCCGATACCAAGCGTTCGACGTCGGAGCGTCCGTCACCAAAGTAGTCGCTGATTTCATCGATCAGCTCGGGCGAAGTGGTTTCGTCCAGGTCGATCGAGCCCTGCAAAGCGCCTTCGCTGGCAATCATTCGCTCGGCCACGTCAATGCGCGTACCGATCTCATCGAGCAATTTTCGTGTGCTGCTCAGTTGGCTATCGTCCAGCGCGATGGGGGAGTTGGTCTGGGCCACTTCCACTAGAGTCAGACGAGCTTGGATATTCTCGATTTCGACTTCCAATTCACGTTTGGCCGCTAGCATACCTTCCAGCTTGCGACTCGATGCTTCGAGGTTGCGCTGGCGAGCCGAGAGGACTTGCTTGAGTTTATCCATCGTTTGCTCGTGAACCTGGAACTGTTTGAAGCGATTCGAAAGGTCTTCACGCACTTGCTGTTCACTGAACTTGCGCCCTTTGTAGGTAAAGTGAACCGAGCCTGATTGGCTGGCACTTTCGAGATCGCCCTTGAGGCGCATGATGTCGCTACGTCCCTTGGACAGCAGCGTTTCCTTGTTGCCGATTTCTTCGCTCAATCGCTTGACGGCGACCTCTTCGCGCGCCACGATTTCGGCATTGCGTCGAATCTCAGGCTGCAGTTCGCTGATCATATCGCGGGCTCGCTTAATCTCCCACTTGATTGGCACACTGTCGCGCACCGACTGATGGGCGCTATGAACGCCCGTTTTGACATAGCTCCACGAGCCGGTCGCCAGCAGCGCTCCAGCGCCCACAACCCCCAAGATCCCAACCATCGCTAGCTTTTTGAACATTTTTTCTTCCTCCGCCCCCGTGGGGCTTGTAAATAGGAGTCAACCGCCCTCGCATCCTCGAAATTGGCCGCTCGCTTGTTGATCGAGTGTGGTTCAGCTTCCGACATCCAGTTCGCTCTGGCACCCCTGCGTCCAGTGAAGCTTTGCTGACCATGCCAGTACTTCGCTGCACCGGGGGGCGTTCTTGGCAAAGTGAATGAAAAAGTTCCGATATTTCGCGTCAGGTGTCGAAAAGACAACATGGACGTTCATTTTGGCAGCACCTATCCGCAACGAGCAAATATTCCACCTAATTTTTAAAGCACTACGACGTATGGCTTTAGGTCAATTTGGACCTAGGTTTCACGGTACTGGCACCAATAGTGCTGTGAACTTATTGCAGCCAAGAGCGTCTAATAGAGCTGGAAGCCTATTTTTCAATCCGATGGTTAACTGAGCCCTTTCTCGCAACCGAGGCCCAACCATGAATACGACCAGCGACTCATCCGGAACCAGCCCGACCGAAGAAGCCAAGCCGAATTGGAACTGGCTGCAAGAGAAAATTGCAGTTGCCCAAGTCGCACCGCTCGACGACTGGCTTGAGATGCAACTCTCCGAGCTCGAGGAGGACTTTTCGCAGTTTGTCACTCCCAAGAGCCTCGGCCGCTCGCTCGCCCGCTCTCGCTAGAAACCTTCTGGGCCAGCTACTTTGAAAGATTGAACGGTTGATCGTGCTTGTCGATGCAACCCATCGCCTGCACGGATGCCGCCGGGTTGTCGATGGAGATCGGTTGCTCCGTTCGGTAGTTTCTCATGCGGCAGCCGAATAGGCTGACTGTCAGCTTATCCTGGCCGCGAATCAGCAGGAAGTCCTCCGACTGGTTGAGGGTCGTCAAGGCTGCGTTGGGTCCAGAGAATGCCTCGACATTCACGAGCGATGTATGCCCCTTTCCCTCGATGATCAGTGGATGGACGCCCTCGATCGCCTCGCCCGTATTGGCGATGATCGAGCCTTGAGAGATTTGCCAATTTCGATTGAATGTCGAATCTCCTAACTTGTGAATCCCCACCGTAACGCAATCAAAATTGAAATTGGTAAGTTGTCCGTAGCTGGCAGCACCCAAGCGAATACCTCCGAAGGTGCCGAAGGTAAATGCGTCGATGACCTGCGCGTTGTCGGTGTGGTCAATCCAAAAAGCAAAGGTCTCGCGTGCCACCACGCTATCGATAACTGCCTTGCCATATCCACCATCAATGAACCGTCGGCTTGCTGGATTGATATGGCAATGCAGAATTCTGGGTATGTCGTAACAATAGTCGATTGCAATAAACTCGCCGCTGAGTGGATAACCGTAGCAGTGTTCGATGAGCACTTGTTCGCAGCTCATATTGGGCTTGGCTCGGAAATCCATGGCTACGAATTCGCCAAAGAATGTTAGTCGAGACAAGGTAACTCCCTGAGCTGGACTGCTATCGGAGACGCGAATCGTGGGGGGATACTCGATGATCTTGTGCGGCTCAGTCAACGTTTGTCTCGGATACCAAAACTGCAGCCCGCTGAGCTGCGTGGCCCCTTCGACGGTGATGAAAGGCTGTGTTTCATCCTCGATGGCAAACACCGATCCAACTGGCTGCGGCTTAGCAGGATGGCGTGTGCCACGCCCCACAGGCCCATGCACACCAATCAGCGACACATTGCGTCGCAGGACGAGCCCCCCTGCCACCCGGTAGGGCTCGCTGCTAGGTGGCACTGAAAGCGCCGCGCCGCGTGGTGCAGCCCAGTCAATGGCTGCTTGCAGTCTATCGCGATTGGCAATCGCCTCACCTCCCGGCTGCACACCAAATTCGCTGATGCTCTTGTATAGCGAAGTCGTTTCGGTCGTATCTTCTTGCGCCAAAGTGGTACTGCCCAAAGAATGCGAACTCACCAGCATTGCAATCGCGAAAACGAATCGCGTGCTAGTTGGGCGACGGTTCACTCGGTTTTGTTCGATTGCTACCATGTCAATGTCGATCATTCTTGAGGATCCCAATGGAGGTGTTGAGCTGAGCAGCGACTAAGTGACCCATTTGCTAGGCAGGTGTTGTGTTGAATTGAATTCGCGCAGTAACCAACCATCTGGGCCGAGTTCCAAGCAGGAAATGCCCGTGTTGTACAGAGGGATCTCTGCCAAATCGATCTGCAGCGTTTCCAACTGAGCATCGCTGAACAGAGCTTCTAGCAGCAGCCGTTTGAAGTCGGCATGAATGACCAGCAGGTGCGTGCCGCTGGTCGTTGCCAGATCGCTGGCAAGCCATTGGGCAACGCCGGCGGCGCGCGCCTTCCCCTGCTCCCACGTTTCATACTCGCGCCCCCACCAACCCGCTTCGCCTATGGAAGTGTCGATGTCCCAGGTCGGGTAACCCGAGCGCAGTTGATTCTTCCCCATCCCTGGTTCTCCGCGCTTCTTGCCAGCTTCGTGGCCGCTATAGCAGCCACCCAATTCAAACAGATTGGCGCGCACGCGGACAGGTAGTTGCCTGAGTTCGGCGAGAGGTCGGACGGTCTCGAGCGATCGTAGGAAGGGGCTGCAGTACAGATAGTCGATTGCGTGCGAAGCGAACCAGGCCGCCAAAGCGGTCGCTTGTTGTTCACCAATTTCTGTCAAACCAGGATCCGGGACGCGCAGGTGTTCGGCCAGCGCGTTGTTATCGGATTGCCCGTGTCGCACAAGGTATATTTCAGTCACTTCGCCTCTTCATTCTTCATAGACTTAAATTAATTTAGAAAGTAGAAAGTAGCACGGTGGTCCCTCACCGAGGATCACGGTGAGGGACCACCGTGCTACTTGAATCTTTAATCGCTACTAGCCACGACGGCTGAACAAACGCTGTAGTCGATCGAGTAGGTTCCACTGCACGAGCAAAAGCAGGACGGGGGCGATGAAGAAGAATAGCTGCCCCAGCCGCGAGGTCAAGGCTTCATTCCCCGTCTTGGGGATCGCACCGTAGATGGTCAGGCATAGCAGCGCGTTGACTAGCAATAGGCCCACGCTGACGCTAACGACAAAGGTGGCGTACAAACAGCCCGACAGCGCGCTGCGCACGGGGCGTTCAGTAAACGAGTCGACTTGTTCCATAGGGGGACTAAAACGGAAAAGGCAAGAGGGTTACAAAAAGCAGCGTCACCAACAATCCCGCCAAGCTCAAGATGCTCAGCAATACCGTCCAGCTTCGCAAGGTTTCCCCTTCTGTCAACACGCCCATCTTGGCGAAAATCCAAAATCCCGAGTCGTTCATCCAGCTTCCCATCAGCGAACCCGCCCCGATGACTGGGACCAAGTAGGCCATATGAAAGCCGAGCGTGCCGGCTGCGGCCAGCGGCAGAGCGATCGAAGCTACCAGCGACGACGAGACAATCATAGCCACCGTGCTCGATCCCTGCGCGATTTTCAGAATGGCAGACAGCGCGTAGGCCAGCAAGATCACTACCAGCCCACTACTCTCACGCCCGGCGAACCAGGCTTCGATCACTTTTTGAATTTCGGTCATGGCTAGAAGTGATCCGAACGCACCGCCTGCCGCTGTGATCAAGATGATCACTCCACCGCTGAGCAATGCATCTTCGACGTGATCGGCCAATTGTTGCAGCGAGTGCCCCTGCACTTTCCAGCATAAATAGACGGCTACCAGCGCGGCCAGCACCATGGCCAGGTTGGCGTCACCCACCAGCCCCAACCAACCTTTCCATTGTTGTTGCAGCTCAGAAGGATTGGCGCCCAACGAGGCTTTGTAGACGGTGTCTATGGTGATCAACACGACGGGCAACAACACCGGCACCAGCGACATGAACAACGAGGGCAGTCTGGTGAACTCTTGCTCGTCGAGCGAGTTCACATTGGCACCGGCCATGGGGCGCATGGCGATCGGCATGCGGCGATTGAGCCAAGCGGCTACCAAGAGTCCCACCACGGCCGACGGGGCACCCACCGCCAAGCCGATGAGCATCACCACACCGATATCGACCTTCAGAGCGCTGGCCACCAACAACGGACCAGGGGTGGGCGGGACCAAGGTATGCGTGATCGCACCACCGGCTGCGATGGCACCCAGATAGAGCAAGTAGTTTTTCCCCGTACTGCGATACAGGCTGCGCGCTAGCGGGACCAACAGATAAAACACGGTGTCAAAGAACACGGGAATCGACAACACAAAGCCGCTGACCATCATGGCCAAGGGCGCACGCTTTTCTCCCAGCACGGCCAGCGTTGATTTGACGATGCGATCGGCCGCCCCACTGACCAACATGCACTTGCCGATGATCGCCGCCATCGCAATCAACACACCGATACCCGTGACTGCATTACCAAACGAGCTGGTGACGCGATTGACGATTTGCACTGGCGCGCCACTCTCAGCGCGAATGACGTGCGGCTCGGGAGATTTCACAAAGCCAATGATGTCCAGTGGAATGAAGCAACTGATGGCAAGCGCGCCGAGGATCAGCGCCACGAAGGCATGCACCTTCAAGCCGATCATGAGGGACAGGACGACAAACACGCCAACTCCCATCGCTAACAACGGTCGCCAATCGACCGATTCGGCTGCAGGCTGCCTTTCTAAGCTATCGGTCGGGGTCGACGTGTCGTCACCAACGGCCGGTCGGGCGGCGCTCGGAGGCTGGGCGGTTAATCGAGCGGCCCCCAGTTGAAATCCAGCGATCCACATGACGGGCAGGATGGCCAGAAGTAGTCGAATCTTAAATGTGTTGCGATGGGAGACCATAGAGAACGTAGCTTGTACGAGGAGAGCGTTGGGCACGAACAGTAACAGAATATAGTCGATTCCCTGTTGGGTTTCTTGCCTGTTCTTTAATAAAACTGTGCAAGTTACATTTCTAAGGGAGTGGGCAGTTCGTCCTGTTGCGTCCATAATTGCGGATCGCAAGTCCAGAATTCGCATCGCACGACAAGTTGGTGCGTTGCCCCCCCTCGATACCACTCGCTAGTTAAACCCCATGACTCCAACCACTTACAAGGAAAGCGGCGTCGATTTGGAACTGTACGAGCAGTCGATGGCTCGTTTGCCAAAGTTGATGCAGCGCACCTTCAGTCCTCGTGTGCTTCGCAACGACGGCGGTTTTGCCGGCCTCTTCCAGCTCGATTTCAGCTCGACCCTGTTCGCCCGCAACTACCGTGAGCCGGTGCTGATCTCAGGTACCGACGGTGTGGGGACTAAACTCAAAGTGGCTCAGTTGCTCGGGCGACACGATACGGTCGGCATCGATCTGGTCGCCATGTGCGTTAACGACATTCTGTGCTGTGGCGCCGAGCCGCTCTTCTTCCTCGACTACGTGGCCATGAGTCGCGACAACCCACCGCTGCTCGAGCAAATCGTCGAGGGCATTAGCCAAGGCTGTGTGCGCGGCGACTGTTCGTTGCTCGGGGGCGAAACCGCCATCATGCCCGACCTCTATCAAGGTGACGACTACGACCTGGCCGGCTTTTGCGTCGGCGTGGCGGAGAAACGCAACTTGATTTCCGGAAAGCACATCGCTCCTGACGATGTCGTCATCGGCATCCAGTCGTCTGGCTTTCATTCGAACGGTTTCAGCCTGGTGCGCAAGGTCGTATTTGACAAAGCCCGCTTGGCTATCGACCAAGTGATCGACGAGCTCGGGATGCCGGTCGGCGAAGCCCTGATGACCCCCACCTTGATCTACGCCACCATGGTGCGACAGGTACTAGGGCACTACAAAGTCAAGAACGTTGTGCATGGCATAGGGCATATCACCGGGGGGGGATTGCTCGAGAATACCGAACGCATCCTCCCGGCTGGTGTCGACTTGGTATTTGATCGTGGCTCGTGGGATATCCCACCCGTGTTCTCATGGCTACAGCAGCTCGGGCAAATTGATAACGACGAAATGACCCAAGTCTTCAATATGGGCATCGGACTAACGTTCATCGTCAATCCCTATTACGCCAAGACCATTGGTGAGATCGCAACCGGGTTGGGATTGAAGAATTGGGTTATCGGCAAAGCGGTAAGTGGCAGCGGCAAGAGCCGTTGGAAATAGCCTTGCGGCATGAAACGGTTTTACGCAATCCGTTTGCAGTTGATTCAAATGCCCTTGCTGACGCTGCGGGTTACGATTTAGCAGACGTGCTACGGCCACCGCGCTCAAGCGTGGGAAGGCTGCGGCTCAGCGGAGGAGATCCATTGGTGCGACCGGGGGCTGCCGGGATGCTGGGAAAGCTCGCATCGAACTCCGGAGCTACACGAATGTTTTCGCCGGGCGAGCTCGGGGGAGTGACTTCGATTGCTTTTGGCGAGGGCAGTGTAGATTGCGTTGCGGGGTACGAGGGCAACTGCGGAGCACCGAACTCGGCATCATGGGTGCCGATCAAGCTAAACTCATGCATACGGACCAATCCATCATCCTGCATGCCGTTGTGCACGCGTGGGCGCGGATGGTGATGCGGGCAAAACTTGTCGCGACAGTCGGGTGTACACGGACCTTGCGTAGCGGTCGATATGCGACTGAGCTCTTGCTGGGTGACACACAAGGCATGCATCTCACGGTCCAAGCCCCCTTGGTAACCGATGATCTCGGGCATGATGAATACCAATAGTTCACTTTCGCGCACATCGGTATCGTGCATACGGAACAGAGCTCCGAGATACTTAACCTTCATCAAGCCCGGAATGCCCTTCACGGTTTCTACGATTGTCTTGCTGCGCAAGCCGCCAATCATTAAGGCTTGGCCGTGATTAACGCGCACTACGGACGTCGCGGTCCGAGTATCGATGATTGGATTGCCATTGGAGTATCCCGAAACGGTACTGTAGGTGGGAACGACCTCCATTTCGATGGTGCCATCGCTGGCGATGCGTGGGGTGACATCAAGCATGATGCCGGCCTCTTTGAAGGCGGTGGAACCGATCGAGCCACCCTGTTGGGTTTGCGTTAGCTGCTGTATGGGAACTTGTGTGACCACTTTCAGCGAAGCCATATGTCGATCGACGACGGTGACGTGTGGATCGGCCAACAGTCGGCTCCCCTTGGTTTGCTCAAGGGCTTGAACCAAGGCTTGCAATTCATAGCCAGAGCTGAGCGCGCGAACTAGGAATTGTCCACCCGGTGGAGCCGACACCACGGCAGCCGCCCCGGTAGCACCACCGGTAGCCCCGCCAACCGCGCTACTCGCCGCTCCGGTAGTCACGCCCGAGAGGGTGTTAGCCGGCTGGTTCATGGCAGAAGGCGTCAACAAGCCGGAGCCGCCGTAGGTCATATTGTTGGGAACGCCGTTGGCATCAATTCCAGAGGAAGTGAACTTCTGCCCCCAGTCAACTCCCAGCTTTTCCAATTCGGACAAATCGACGTCATAGATGTAGCCTGTAATGCGCACCTGCGGTCGCGGCTTGTCGAGCTGTTGCAGCAGGAGACTGGCCCGTTCTTGCACGCTGGCATCACCTAGGACAACCAGGAAATTTTCCTGCTCAACCACGGAGACCTGGCCCCCACCCTCCAAGACCACCATCTCCATCGGCTTGAGCAAGTCATTGGCCAGAATGAACTGGGGCCTTAGCTCACGGGTCGTAACGGCCCCCCCCCCCAAGCCGATTGAGCTCGCCAGCGACTGTGCAGAGCCAGCTTGATTGCCGCCACTGTTAGTAGAAACGAAAGTCGGACCCGTGGGTGCGATTTGCATCAACAATCTCTTTACCGCTTCGATCCGCTCGGGAGTATCGAGCAACGTTAGCTTGCCGGTCGCGGTGACCGGAACCAACTGCCCCTCGGGGCTCATCTCCAGACGTAGGGCGCTGATCAATTCGTCCATTTCGCTCGGGTCTCGGGCGGGCACGTCGAGCACTTCGACGCGAAAGCTCGAACGGTTGTTACCCGCATCGGAGCTGGGAAGGACGACAAGGCTATTGCCGATCTGTCGATACTGCATGCCATTGGGGAGCAAAATCGAATCGAGAATCGACTGCAGGCTTTCATTCTTGAAGGTCCCACTGACTTGGCCGCTGATCTGCGAGCCGGCGACAATGTTGACGCGCCATTGTTCCGAGAGAATCAGTATCACCTCAGTCAAAGGTGTTTCGCGAAAAGTGACTGTCCCGCGCGTAGCCAGCGCAGCGGAGGACTGTAGCGTTTGCGTCGCGCTGTCGATGCTCGTAGCGTTGACAGCCGCACTGCCAGCGCCGCGCGGTGTGGCTTGGTTACCTTCAAGCGTTTGGGCCGAGAGGCTCGGTGGGAACAGCAGGCTGGCAAGCAGGCAGCCTATCACCCTCCCATTCAGACCCGTGGCGGGTAGAGACCAGCGCTGCGCGATCGATTTTCTGCGCAAGATAGCTATCCCAAGAATCGCACCACCCCCTATCGTGTCGCAGTGCAGCCGTAACCGACCGGTGGAGCTCGTCCCGTAAGGACAGCTCCATTCTTGTGATGTCGGTTGAGCTCGATTTTGCACGGAAATCCCTCCTTGGATTTGCCCGTTGACGTTTCGTAAGGTCGTGCGTCTATTGAACCTTGCCCTGTCGAGATGTTTCTCGCCAGGGCATCGACTCCGTTTCGGATTTTGCTTCGCGCACCAGTTTATGGAACGCCAAATTGGCTTCGACGACTAACTGTCCGTTGTTCTCACCGTCGCGGGACAAGTGGATCTGGGCGACTCGCATCAACCATGGTTGCTGATGCACCCGGTCGAGGAAGTCCAATGTTTGTATCAACGACCCAGTGAGGGTCAAGCTAATTTGTTCGGTGGTCAATCGGTAAGGACTCTCGGGGTTCATTTCGGGCATAGCCGGTACGTCTGGTAACTGGCCAGGTAGCGGTGGCTCCGATTCCCCGTCGGCAACATCCTCGTTTTCAAGCTCCCATGTGAGTGACGAACCCGGTTGAACAGCCGCTTTCCGCAGTTGACAGCCGGCGTCACGCGCCAGTTCCATCAAATCGCTTTGGATAGTCGGCATCTGCTCGATGCCCACCATCGTCAACTCGATGGCTTGCAACTCGCCCTGCACTTTGACCAATTGTTTAGTCAACTCTTGTGTTTGCTCCGTCTCAGCTAGGCCCGCTAGCATTTGTGCGGTTTGCTCCTGTTGTGAGGCCATCTGTCCCCAGAGATCGGCAAGGCGTGGCACTTGTATGACGGTAATAGCTAAAAGACCGCATGCGCCGAGTAGGAAGAATCTGCGGGTTGCGCGGGATTTTTCGGTTGTAACGATTGATCTCATCGACTGGAGGCTCCTTGTCGGGCAGATAGCTGCGTTGCGCCAGTGCTTGAAGGCTTAGGGGGCGTTCGCTTTGGCAATTGTTCAACAATTTCGCAGCGAATCTCGAATTGAGTCGAGGTTCTTCCCTGATTGGATGATTTTTCGACCGACTCCAGTGTCACTTCCTTGATTTCTGGTAATACGGCGAGGGCCTTAAGGATGTCGTAGGTCTGATCCCCCTGCAGCATCATCCCCTTGAGGATCAAGCCGCCTTGCGAGTCCAAGGCACACCAATTGAGCCGACAGTCTGCCGGCAAGCAGTTGGCGATGTGGGTTACCAGTCCACGCAGCGGTGGCCGTGTGACTTGAGACACCAACCGCTTGTATTCCTTGAGTACCTTGCGCTGACGATCGAGCTGCTGCAGTTGGACGCGTCCACTTTCAAAACCGCTGGCCACCTCGACATGCTGAGCTTCGTGCAGTCGCAGTTGTCGGCTCATCATCCACCCGCTGCACAAAGCGAGGATCAGAATCGCGGCGGCAACCAATAGCGGCCAACCATCGCGAAAGATGACCGCAGACAACGTTTGCGGCTTGCCCATCAAGTACTGATCGAAGACATCGGTCGTCGGCAGTACATCGGCTTCCAAGTGGACCAACAACCCGCCCAACGCGCTGGCCACCCCTCCCGAATCGAGCGATTTGTCTCCCAGTCGGCTAGCCAAATTGGAGTGGCTCAAGTCTTCTAGAGTAAACACCTGCTCAAAATCGTATTGGGCAAACAGGCCTTTGAGTTGTTCGGCGTCTTCGATATTGCCAAGCACGAGCACACGCCGCAAATCCGACTTGCCGTCCACTTGCCGATAGCGATCACAGAAACGTCGCAAACGCTTGAGATGCTTGCCGATTGTCTGCGCAGTCGATTCTAAGTCCACACACTCCCGCGAGTGGTAACCGAGTTGCAAGCGCCCTTTATAACTGATACCGATCTCGGCACCCGTAGACCCCATCCAGACCAGCAACAGCGGCGTGCGGTCCATCCCAGCCACACCGGTCAAGCGACAGATGCAAGTCATCGCACCGTCGACCGAAAGCAATTCGAGCCCCGCGTGCTCGGTGGCTTCATCGATCGTCGCGATCAATCCCCGCTTGATGATGGCGACTTGTCCGTGTTGCCGAGATCCATCGATCGGGACCGTTGAGTGCCCAATCAGTTTCTCACCTAACCCGAGCTGTAAGTAGTGCTGGCTGTTGTCAGTGATCTCAGCCAGTTGCTCGTCGACCTGCAAACGATTGCCGGTTACCACGCGCGTAATGCACATGCGATTATGCAGGCTAACATGAATACCTTCGCGGGCAATCCCCTCTTGTTTCGCCAGTTTCTGTAGTAGCTCTTGCAGTCCTTTGCGCACCTCTTCGGGATTGGCATTGAGATTCTGCGTGGGCGACCGTCCACTGCCGGTCAGTCGCCAACTGGTTCCATGACGCTCGACTTTTACGAACGAAATGGCACTCAGACCGACGTGCAGTGCAAAGCGACAGTTGGAATGGGCCATGGAAACACCAGTTGCAGAGGAACAGAGCACGCGTGAAATGAAGCACCGACTCGATCTTCAGACCAGCCAGACTCCGTCGAAATGTAGGTTGTTCTTAAGACCCTAGCGCTACCCTGAAGAAGTCTGTCGAAAGATTTCCCACTGTCCCTATGCGCAATCGCTACGATCGTCAGAACACTGAAACACAGAGTCACAGTGAACACAGACGAGATCGGTGACGTTCAGCGAGAAGTATCCACAATCGTCCGTTTTGGCGTTGGCCATGATTGCTGAAGTGACTGGAGTCTTGGGCGTGGGCGCTTCGATGGACCTGTTCGACTCTCACTCGGGAGCGACTGCCGAATGCTCGGTAACGGTGCACTGAGGGAGCGAACTCAAGAAGGCTCGCCCGTAGTATTTGGACTTGATGCGCGGGTCGAGGATCACCACGATACCGGTGTCCTGAGCCGTGCGAATCAGCCGTCCAAAACCCTGCCGCAGTTTGATGACCGCTTCGGGCAATTGGTAGTCTCGGAACGGATTGCCCCCCGCCGCGCGAATCGCTTCCAAGCGTGCCTCAAGCAGCGGATGGTCGGGCACGCTGAACGGGAGCTTGGTGATAATGACATTGCCCAAGGCATCTCCGGGAACATCGACACCTTGCCAAAAGCTATCGGTACCAAACAGCGCACCTCGCGGATTTTGTTTGAACTGTTCCAGCAATTGTCCGCGTGGCGTCCCGTCGGCTTGACTGTAGATCGTCATGTTGTTGTCGGCAAACCAGCGAGCCATCTTTTGGGCCGTGGCGCGTAGCAAACTGTAGCTGGTGAACAGCACAAAAGCGCGGCCTTGCGTGCACAGTAGATAACGCTCGATCATCCGTGGTAGCAGGTTCTCGAACTCCGCCTTCCGCGCCGACGGATCGGGCATATCTCCCACCACGATCAATTCGGCTTGGCGCTGATAATCGAAGGGGCTTCCCTGCTGAGTCGTCAAGCTACCTGAGGCACCCACGCGCGATTGAAAGAACTCAAAGCCCCCTTGGCGACCGGTTGAGACGGTCGCACTGGCCATGATCACACTGGGGACCTTTTGAAATAACATCTCCCGCATCCGTGCGGAGATGTCGATCGGTGCCGCGTGCATCTCCATCCGCAATTCGCCGCGCCGCGTTTGCGTCCGCTCAAGCCAATACACCGATTCTTTGTCGGACTGAGCCAGCCAACTCTTCGTGTTGGCTGACAACGATAGCAGTCGGTTACCAGCCGATACTAAGTCTTGTCGTCGCGACGCGTCTTGGGCTTTGTCGGACAGCTTCAGTAGCGAGCCCGACAGTGCTTCCAGACAATCGCTCAACAAATTGGGGATCTCCAAGCGACAGCGCACGCGGCGGGTCATCCCGGCATCTCGGCCCATCCATGTGTCCAGGTCAAACACCATCTGGTCGATCTGGTTGTGCGCTTGGTTCACCTGCTCAACCATGCGGTGGAGGTCCATGGCGACAAACAGCCCCTTGCCCGTGGCCGGATTGTATAGCTTGTTTAGCGCATACTGCACCTGCCCATTGGTGATCTTCAATCCCAAATGGGAGCTGGCTACCGATTCGAGCGTATGGCATTCGTCCAGGATTGCCACATCGTAATCGGGGAGAATTCCGAATCCACCTTCATTGCGAATGGCCAGGTCGGTGAAGAACAGGGCATGATTGACCACCAAGACCTGAGCACCCTGGACGCGGCGCCGTGCGCGAAAGTAGTGGCACTTGTCGTAGGTCTTGCACTTGCGTCCCAGGCAATTGCTGCCATCGCTGGCCACTTCATCCCACAGCGACCCCAGCGGCTTGAAGGGAAGACTGCTGAGCGAACCGTCTGGGGTATCTGCCAGCCAACCCTTGAGTTGCTCCAGTTGAACGAACTCCGCTTCGTTGAGCATGCCAGCAGCTCGCTGCCGAGCAATTTCGTAGCGACGCAAGCTGATATAGTTGCTGCGCCCCTTAACCAACACAGAGGTGAATTCACGCGGGATGACCGCATTGAGAAGCGGCAAATCTTTTTCGATCAATTGCTCTTGAAGGCTGATCGTATGCGTACTCACTAACACTCGGCGACTGTGCTTCTGCTCCGGTGCAGTGGAGTTTCCCTCGGCGGTTTCCTCGGCTGCGTTATACTCGCCTGCGTTTTTCCTGTCAGCGCTGTCGCCGACAACAGCACCGTCCGCTGATTCCACTTGATCGGCGGTGGCGTACAGAATCGCAGGCACCAAGTAAGCAAAGCTCTTGCCAACGCCAGTCCCTGCTTCGGCGATCAAATGCCGTTCGTTCGCCATCGCCTCTGCTACAGCCTGGGCCATGGCCAATTGCTGCGGGCGCTCTTCATAATGCTTCAGGCGTCGCGCGATCAGCCCGCCGGTGCCCAGAATGGATGATACGTCAAGTGACAATGAACGAACATCCTTTAAACGCGTTGCACGAGTTGCCCACTGAGACGGCGGACCAAGTGCCTCATCTCCAATACGCTTAGGGTACTCAACACGCGTGGAACGGGAAGACCACTAGTCGTCACGATGCTGTTGATATCGGTCGGTTCGATCTGAATGGCTTGTAGCACGCACGTCTCCTGCTCGTTGAGTTGCAGTTCGCCCGCGTGCCGCACCGTCTGCTCTGGCGAGAGCGACACCGCTTCGACCAACGGCCCGAGCCCTTCGAGCACGTCTTCCGGTGACCGAATCAATTGCGCTCCGTCGCGGATCAGTTGATGACATCCACCGGCGGCGGGCGAAGTCACTAGGCCAGGCAGCGCGAACACTTCGCGCCCCTGCTCGCCGGCCAATCGCGCGGTAATTAACGCGCCCGAGCACTCGGGGGCTTCGATGACAATGGTTCCCAGCGACATGCCGCTGATGAGTCGATTGCGCTGTGGGAACATCCCCTTCTTGGGTTTGGTGCCTGGCGGCATTTCACTGATGAGCGCACCGTAGTCGACAATCTGTTCGGCCAGCTCTTGATGTTGGGGTGGATAGATTTCGGCCACCCCATTGCTTTGCACGGCGATGGTACGTCCCTCGGCTTCGAGCGCAGCGCGATGCGCGGCGGCATCGATTCCGCGCGCGAGTCCACTGACGATCGTCAGCCCGGCTCGCGCCAGGCTGCGTGCAAATCGCTCCGCCTGGCTACGCCCATACTGGGACGCACCGCGCGTGCCCACGATGGCCAGGCTCATCGCATCGGCCGGAAGTAGCTCGCCACGGATGTAGAGCAGGCTAGGTGGATCGGGAATCTCGCGCAGCAATCGCGGGAACTCATCATCCTCGGGAAACAATATGCGGATATCGCGTTGTTGGCAATCGTCCCAAATGATCAATGCTTGATCGCGAAATTCGCTCGATCGCAATCGTCGCGCCAGCCCCACGCTGACACCCTCAATTTCACTGAGTTGTTGTGGGCTGGCAGATAGAACGTCGGTAGCAGTGCCAAAGTGTTCCAGCAATCGTTGCAGCAAACAGGGGCCCACACCCGTGGTGATAGCGACCTGCATGTAATCGAGCTGTCCAGGGTCGAGTTCCATCAGTCCATCCTTAAACGTGGCTGAGTTTGGTTTCTATCGTCTGCTGATCCTTCCATCCGTGCGAGGCTTTATGCCATCGGCTAACACGAAAAGGCACTTATGTGCTTATGGCTTATGACTGGGGCGAGGCGATGCAATAGAGTATTTCTTGTCGTTGTTCGCCTTTGCCACTAGCAACTCGCAGCAGCAGTCTTCGGCCACTCACCGCCGGGCTGGCAAACGCTTCACTTCCGAGTCGATTGGTGGCGACAAGCTGCATTTTCTCGGCGCTCGGCTTGATGACGTATACGGTTCCCGTCTCGTTGGCCCAGTAGAGATGCCCACCGGCGTAGATCGGCGATGCGCTCACGGGCCCTTCGAGTCGCTCACGCCACATCTGCTGTCCATCGCTGGCTCGCCAACAGTAGAGAATTCCCCTGTCATTGAAGGCATATACACAACCATCGACCAGGATCATCGATTGTTCGTAGCATTGTTGATTATTCCGCCACAGCACTTGTTTGCTTCCATCAGCGCGGACGCCAAGCGTCTCTGCCTTGGGAAAGCCACCACTGGCGTAGACGGCTTGATCATCCCAAATCGCCGTGCCGCAGGTGGCGAGCGTAGTCCCGGCAGCTTCCCAGAGCAATTGGCCGTTGCTGGGATCATACGAACAGAGCTTGTCTTGTCCACTGAGGAACAGTTGATCGCGACCGGCCACATGCGCAACCACTGGCGACGAAAACGAAATGCTGCGCGGCCGCAGTGTGCGCCACTGCTCGTCTCCCGTAAGGCGATCGTAGGCTGCCATGAAACTCTGTCCATCGTATTCGGCGACCACAATCACGTTGGGCCCATACAGCAGCGGCGATGGCGCGTAGCCATATTCGAACATTTTGGGATTGAACGGGCCCGCTGCAACTCGCCATAGCTCCTGGCCGGCCAGATCCAGCGCGACGAGCTCGATCTTTTGATGATGAAAAAAAGTGGCGTAAAGCCGCTCGCCATCGCTGGCGAGTGTCGAAGACGCTTCCGTGTTCTTCGGGTGATTCTTTTCCGGAAAGCCACCTTGGCTGACCGCTTGTTGCCAAAGCTGCTGGCCACCGTTGAGTTCGAAGGCCACCACCGAGTGGACCATCGACCGTTCATCGGCCGTGGTCAAGTAGACTTGTCCGCCCACCACGATGGGCGAAGAGTGTCCGCGCCCCGGCACCGGCGATTTCCACTGGACGTTCTGCGAGTCGGAAAACTCGGTCGGTAGCGGGTTCGGGCCCGCCTGTCCATCTCGAGTTGGCCCACGCCACCATGGCCAGTCCGTGGGCGTTAACTTGGCTGAAACCTGCAGCTCGGGCTCGCCAGCAAAAGCACGCGCAGAATAGTAACCCCAGATGGAGCAAACGCTGAGTAAGAGAATTGGGGCGTTGGACAGGATGCGTCGGAGAGCCATAGTTTGCCCGTGGGGATGGAGATCGAGTTAGGCGAAGAAGCAGAGAAGCTAGGCCTAGATTATATCGCATCGCCAACGGAAAAGGGGCCTACTTGCGGGCCCTGTTGAGCGAATGTGGCCCGACGCTCCGCCGTCGGAAGCAGCGACGCGGCGGAAGCAGCGATGCGTCGGGAGAATGGTGCGCTGGGAATCCGCCGCTGCTACCAACAAAACTTGGCTTCCTGCCAGGCAAGCTGGCACGGGAGCAACCAAGCACCAAGAACCAAGCACCAAGAACCAAGAACTAAGAACCAAGAACTAAGAACTAAGAACTAAGAACCAAGCACCAAGAACTAGCTAAATCGCGCCCACTCGACACCCATCAAAATGCAGGCGATGAGCATCAGCAGCGTCGATGCGATGAGCATCACGGTGTAGACGGTGAGGGGTTGTTTGGGCTGATTGCCGGTGGCCATGTGCTTACAAATCCATAGAGAAGGATGAAGAGAATTTCGAAGGTTTGGATTGCAGGGTAGCTAACGGTGATTCAGAGTTAAAACAGTTTTGAATCGACGCGATCGCCGGCGCGAATGTAACCTTTTTGGTAACCGGTCATGATCTCAGCGACCGACTTGTTATCCGCAACCGTTTTCACCTTTAGGCGTCCCAAATACTGGCCGTCCCGGTGCGCTTCCAAGGTAAAACCTTCACGCATGCCGTCGTCGCGTCCCAGGGATACTTCGACCAAGCCGCTTGTCGAAACGGCAGTAACCTTTCCGTTGACCGCTGGTGCTTTCAGCAATGTTTCTGGGCGAATATCGAGCACCTCCAGTTTTTCCATCGCCGCCGTCATCTGGCTCGCCAGGGCACGTTCGCGTTCGCGCTCGCTTTGGTAAATGCCTTGGAGGCGGTTGAGTTGATCCTTGGCCCCCACCAGTCGCTGGAACAGTTGATTGCGGTCTTCGCGTGCATCAACCATCTGTTTGCGAAGCAGTTCGTTGTCGTCGGTCCTGGCCTTGAGTTCCGCTTGGGTTTGCTTTTCGGTGCTGGTGAATTGAGTCAGTGCGGCTTGGGCATCCTGTAGTTGCTTTTCCTTCTGTTGCAGGTCGTTCTTCATATCGCCAAGTTGGGTTTGGAGGGCGCCCAACGCCGAGCGACGTGCCAATTGTTCGATAGCCAATTCGTCTTTGGTGGATTCCAGTAGACTGGTCAGCTCGGTGTTCTTGTCCTTAGCCGCTTTGGCTTCAGTCTGATACTTGACGGCCAGTGTTTTCTGGTTGATGTGCGAGGCGTTCACCGCCACGGCCAACGAAAAGAAAATAACTGACAGCAGGAAGATCAATCCAGTGAATACTTTGCCAAGCAGTGTCATGCGACATACCCTGATCGTGTGCGCTGCAGCGGTCGGTCCAAAACTAATATTTTGCCGACTTGCCGCGATGGAGAAGAAGCCTGATTCAATAGCGAGGAGAGCCACCACCGGCGAGTGACACAGCCCAATCCCTGGATTTGACGATACCAAGGGGGCCGAGCCGATCCGCGCGCTGCGTGCTAGCCTGCAATTAGCAATATAATTGCCGCGACGTTCAACTGTCAATAATTTATGTGAAATTGGGGGTTTTAACGCAACTTGGTGGTCCCCACTGATGGGTTTATCGTAGCTCGGTGGTCCCACACCGATCGATTATGCGGCTTATGACAACTAGGCCCCCTGGGACTTAGTGTCGTATCTTGCACAGGGCTATTTCCGATGGAGCAGGTCCATCGGGGAGCAGCTCTAAAAGCATGAAAAGCCGATGGAAATCCTTGGGCGGCTCATGGCGGGGACCGCCGTACTACTTTCAATTCCGCAGCCCCACTCGGGGAGTTTGTGCGACATTTTGTCGCGTAGATGTATTTAGCTTTCCTACGGGGGTGGTCTTAACAAAAGCCGGCAGTCGCGTGATACTTGTCGCCTTACTTGCTCACGCCGACATGCCGCCGACAACCTCAGATTGCTCGCCGGCAGGAAACTAACTCATCGATAGGGCTATGACTCGATTCCTATTTCCTCGCTGGACGAATAAATTTCTCCCGCTGCTGGGCCTGTTTGCGCTGGCTGGGGGGGCTTACGCCGGAGTCGTCATCCTGGGTGCAACCGACCCAGTGACACTGAACACGGGCTACATGCCGACCCAACCGGTGCCATACAGTCATAAGCTACACGCGGGCGAGCTGAAGATGGATTGTCGGTATTGCCACGTCAACGTGCAAAAAGGGGCTCAAGCAACGATCCCCCCCACGGCTACGTGCATCAATTGCCATAGTCCCATTGGCCCTGAAGGCGCTCCGGCGCTAGCCGCCGTGCATCCCGCCAGCACGAAGCTTCGAGCCGTGCATGAGAGTTGGGAGACGGGCGAATCGATCCCTTGGCTGCGCATTCATAAGCTGCCTGATTTCGTCTTCTTCAATCACTCCGCCCACGTCAATCGCGGCGTAAGCTGCGTCAGTTGCCACGGTCGCGTCGACACGATGGAGAAGGTCCATCAAGATAAACCGCTTTCGATGGCTTGGTGTATCGACTGCCATCGCAATCCCGCAGAGCATATCCGACCTGTCGAGCTGATCACAGAACTCGACTGGGAGCCGGCCGAGGGAGAGGGGACGCGAGCCGAGATCGGCGCCAAATTGATCGACGAACTGGGGATTCACCCGAAGACAAACTGTGCCGTTTGTCATCGGTAGCCAAATTTCTGCCCCTAAGAAAAACACACGAGACAAGTAAAAAAGATGCAGGCCAAGCAGCTTCCTATAACAAATAACGACTCGGGCAGTTCCCACGGTGGCCTGAGCGCATCGGAGCCAGTCAAGTCGACCACTGGGTACTGGCGCAGCGTCGACGAGCTCGAGCAGACTCCGGAGTTTGAGGAGTTTTTGCATCGCGAGTTTCCTAAGGCAGCTTCGGAATTCCCGGCAGGCGTTTCGCGCCGCCGCTGGTTGAAGTTGATGAGCGCTTCGCTCGCCCTGGGTGGCGTGGCTGGCTGTCGCTATGGGCCGAACGAGTTCGCTGCATTTGTCGTGCGCCCTGAAGACGCCACTCCCGGCCGGGCCAAGCACTACGCTACCAATTTCGAGCTGGCTGGCCGCGCGGTGCATTTGCTGGTAAGCAATCTCGATGGTCGCCCCATTAAAATCGAAGGAAATCCCGAGCATCCGTTGATGCGCTCTTCGGAGCCAAATGATTTGTCCGGTGGCAAGTCGCGTTTCGCCAGCGCGGGTACGGATGTCTTCTCGCAAGGTTGCATTTTGGGGCTGTACGACCCCGATCGCTTGAAGGTGGTTACTCGTCAGGCTGATGGTGTGGCGGAGGCTTCGAGCTGGGAGGCCTTTGCGGCGTTCGCCAAAGAACGCTTGGGCGCGCTGCAAGCTTCGCAAGGCGAATCGTTGGCAATTCTCATGTCGCCTTCGCTCTCCCCTTCGGTCAATCGCTTGGTGGGCGAGACGGTCAAGTTGCTGCCTAAAGCAACCGTGGCTGTCTACTCGTCGCTCGACCAAGCCAATCAGCAAGCGGCGCTTGCGCAAGCAGCCGGCAAGCCGGCGGAGCTGTTGTTCGATTTGAGCGTGGCCAAGGTGATTTGCTGTTTGGATAGCGACCTACTCGGTAACGATCCCAACATGCTGGTCTACTCGCGGCAGTTCGCGAAGGGTCGCACGCCAGCGCTGGATCAAATGAGCCGCCTTTACGCTGTCGAAGCGCGGTTTTCGATCACTGGCGCGGCGGCAGATTCTCGCTTGGCGGTTCGCAGCTCGCAGATCGGTGCTTTCCTCGCGCAGCTCGAACAGCAGGTCGATAATCTGCTGGCCGGTGGGTCGCCGAAAGTGGCTGGAGCGAAGGAAGCTGCCTTTGATAGTAAAGAGGTCAGTCCAGCAGAGCAGCTCGAGCGCTTCGTCGACGCAATGGCCGAAGATTTGGTCAAGCACAAGGGTGAAGGGCTCGTGTCCGTCGGAGCGTATCAACCGCTCGAGGTACAATTGGCGGCACTGCGCCTGAATCAAAAGCTGGAGAATATTGGCAAAGGGGTGCAGATTCGCCCTAGCCGCTCGGCTATCGAAGGGGTCGCGCCGGTAACTCTCTCGGACTTGACCGAGTCCCTGGTGAAGGGGGCTGTCGATACCGTTTGGATACTCGGCGATAATCCGGCCTACACGGCACCTGGCAATTTGAAATTCGCCGATGCGCTCTCCAAGGTTCCGCATTCTGTCTATCTGGCCGAATTCGGCGACGAGACGGCCAATGTATGCAAATGGAATGTGCCATTGGCCCATCCGCTCGAGAGCTGGAGCGACGTGCTCGGCGTTGACGGCAGTTACGGCGTTGGCCAGCCGCAGATCCTTCCTCTGCTGGGCGGTAAGAGCCAACTTGAAATCCTGTCGCTACTGGTCGGTCATGCGGAAACGGGCGAGGCGATCGTCAAGGCGACCGCCGGAATCGTCAACGGTAACCAGTTGGCGGCTCGTCAGTGGCAGGAAACGCTGCATAGCGGTTTCCTGGCAGGTGTTGCGTCGGAACCTCTATCGGGCAGCCTGAATGTCGAAGGGGCTACTCCCTCGGGGACGCTGAACCTGGAGTCGATCGAGAATGGCAGCCTAGAGATCATCTTCACAATTAGCGACACGCTCTACGATGGACGTTTTGCTAAGAACGTGTGGATGCAAGAGTTGCCGCAAGCGATGACCAAGCTGGTGTGGGACAACGCGGCTATTATGAGCCCCGCCATGGCCACCAAGCTCAACTTGAAGCAAGGCGAAATCGTGCGTTTGGTGCGCGGCGATGCGACGCTAGAGCTACCTGTGTTCCTCATGCCCGGCCAAGCTCACGGCTCAATCACCGTTCACTTGGGGTACGGGCGAGTCTGTCGCGACGAAGCGGTTGACAGCAACGAGCAAGTCTCGGTTGGTAAGGACGTTGCTCCGCTGCGGACATTCGACAATCCGAGCATCGTGACCGGTGTCGAAGCGCGATCCACCTCGCGGCCTTACAAGCTGGTCACGACCCAAGATCACTTCGCCATCGATAAACTCGGTTTGGATACGACCGCCGAGCGGGCGGGCATGCTGATTCGCGAAGGTACCGTGGAGCAGATCACCGAGGGGGGGGGCGATTACGTCGATCACCTCGGTATCCACCACCCGCCGCTAGAGTCGCTGTGGGAAGAGCCGATGAAAACATTCGAGTCGGATCCGACCGTGGCCTATCAGTGGGGCATGGCGATCGACTTGAATAAGTGTACAGGTTGCAATTCGTGCGTCGTCGCTTGCCAGTCGGAGAATAACATCTCGGTCGTCGGCAAGGAGCAGGTTAGCCACGGTCGCGAAATGCATTGGATTCGCGTCGACCGCTACTTCCGTGGCGAAATGGAAACGCCGCAGATCGTCAATCAGCCGGTCGCTTGCGTGCATTGCGAGACGGCTCCGTGTGAACAGGTTTGCCCGGTGGCCGCGACGGTACACACGGAAGAGGGCATCAATGCGATGACCTACAACCGCTGTGTGGGTACGCGCTACTGCGCCAATAACTGTCCCTATAAAGTGCGTCGCTTCAATTACTTCAACTACAACACAGAGTACGGTTACTTCTACGGTTGGAAGCAGAAGGGGAAGTTGGAAGAGGCGAGTCGGCAATTGCAGCAATTGGTGCTCAACCCGGAAGTGACCGTGCGTGGTCGCGGCGTGATGGAGAAGTGTACCTACTGCATTCAACGCGTGCAAAATGGCAAGATCCATGCACGCAATGAAGGCCGAGCGGTCGAGGATGGCGAGATTCAATCGGCTTGCCAAACCGCCTGCCCGACACAAGCCATCGTGTTCGGCGATTTGAAGGACCCCAGCACCCAAGTTTCCAAGCTGCAGAACGATGTTCGAGCATATGCCATGCTCGGCGAGCTGAACATCAAACCGCGCACGCTCTACCTGGCCCGCGTTCGCAATACGCACCCGCGCCTGAAGCTTGCGCATCAGTTGCTCGAGGCTCATCACGATGCGCATGGTGCCAGTCACGGCGAAGAACATGCGGCAGAACATGCGGCAGAGGCGAGCGCCGATGGCGCGGCCAAGGCCGAGCATTCCGCACATTGATCCCATTTGATTTTAACTTAGTCCACAAAATAACGAAATCTGGCGCGGCCCATGGCGAGCATAGCTAGTCCTGCAATTGACAACACCATCGATATACCCGGTCGGCGTACGCCGCTCGTGCTCGGCAATCAAACGTATGCGTCGGTGACGCATATGGTCGCGCGCATCAGCGAAGAAGCGCAGCCTGCCATATGGTGGATCGCTTTCGCGATTGCCTTCCCCTTGATGTTGATGTTCGGTGGGCTGATTGGCTACCTGATCCTGACTGGTGTGGGCGTGTGGGGCAACATGTCCCCCGTGTTTTGGGGTTGGCCGATCGTCAACTTCGTATTCTGGGTCGGGATTGGCCACGCGGGTACGCTGATCTCCGCGATTTTGTTTTTGTTCCGTCAAAACTGGCGAACGAGTATCAACCGCGCGGCGGAAGCCATGACTATCTTCGCGGTCATCTGCGCGGGGACCTTTCCGGGGATTCACGTCGGGCGAGCTTGGTTGGCCTTCTGGTTGACCCCCTACCCGAGTTTGAACTTGTGGATGTGGCCGCAATTTCGAAGCCCGCTTCTGTGGGATGTGTTTGCGGTGGGTACCTACGCCTCGGTTTCGCTGATCTTTTGGTACATGGGGATGATCCCCGACCTGGCTTCCTTCCGCGATCGCTCGAAGAACAAATGGCGGCGGATGGTTTATGGATTGCTCTGCTTGGGCTGGAGCGGTTCGTCTCGCCACTGGATGCGATACGAAAAGGCTTATGTCATTCTGTCCGCCTTGGCCACCCCGCTGGTATTGTCCGTGCACACGGTCGTTAGTTTCGACTTCGCCGTTTCGCAATTGCCTGGATGGCACACGACGATCTTCCCCCCCTACTTCGTGGCTGGGGCGATCTTCAGTGGGTTTGCCATGGTGTTGACGCTGTTGATTCCAGTGCGCGCCATATACAACTTGAAAGATCTAATCACCCCGCGTCACTTGGACAACATGTGCAAGATCATCTTGGCCACGGGGTCGATGGTCGGTTTGGCTTATACGACCGAGTTTTTTATGGCTTGGTACAGTCAGAATCCTTATGAGTTCTTCACGTTTTGGAACCGAGCTTTTGGTCCGTATTGGTGGGCCTATTGGATTATGTTCTCGTGCAACGTGATCACACCGCAGCTATTCTGGTTCCGCGTTTTTCGCACCAACACTGTGATCATGTGGGTCGTGACGATCTTCGTCAATATCGGCATGTGGTTCGAACGCTTTGTAATCTGCTGTACTTCGCTCAGTCGTGACTTCCTGCCGTCGAGCTGGGGCTATTTTTCACCCACCTGGGTCGATATCGGCATGTTGGTTGGTAGCTTCGGTTTGTTCACCACGTTGTTCCTTTTGTTTTGTCGCTTCTTGCCGATCATTGCTATTAGTGAAATCAAGTGGACCATAAGCCAGCATGCCCACTCAGAACACCGCTATAAGCATGGCCACGAACACCATTAAACTCGGATTACTCGCAACTCTCCCACAGGGGAGTACCTGAATAAACCGTGTTAAAGACCAACAGGCACACCGCGTTGTGCTGTCCGCAAAGTAGTTCCATTGAGTTTATAAAACCTATCAGCCTCGGGTTGTCCATTAGATGAGCGATCACGCAAAACCAAAGAAGACGCCGAAACCACCTAAAGCTCACGGATGGATGGCCGAGTACGCTGATGACAATCAGTTGCTCGACGCCGCCCGTAAGGTGAAGGACTCGGGCTATACGCGCATCGATGCGTTCACTCCGTTCGCGGTGCATGGTATCGACGAAGCGATTGGGATTAAGCCGACGGCTCTGCCTTGGTTCACACTGTGTGCTGGTTTCGCGGGTCTTACCGTCGCGTTGACGATGGAATACTGGATGAACGCGGTCGATTATCCGTACATCATTTCGGGTAAGCCGTATGCGAGCTGGCCAGCCTTTATACCGGTCGCTTTCGAGTTGACTGTATTATTTAGCGCATTTACCACAGTGTTCGCCATGCTGGGGCTCAACGGCTTGCCGCGTTTCAGTTCACCGTTTTTCTCGAATCCCAAATTCGATCGCACCACCGATGATCGCTTCTTTCTGTGGATCGGTTCCAGCGACAAGTACTTCAACTCGGAGAAGGTCCAGAGCCTGCTCACGAGCACGGGAGCGCTGTCGGTCGAAGAAGTTCGCGAAGATGACTCTCCGTCGGACATCCCCAAGCCGATTATCTTCGCCATCATTGCTGGGATTTTGGTCACCTTGATTCCCGGCGCGATCGTGCTCAACATGCGCAATGCGAAGAGTGGGGAGTCTCGCCTACACGTATTCTTCGACATGGATTTCCAACCATCGCGACATACCCAAACGTCCACGGCGATGTTTGCCGACGGCCGCGTGCAACGCCCCCCCGTTCCTGGCACCGTAGCTCGGGGCGAATTGGGTGCGACCGATCCGTATACGTTGGGTTACGACCCCTCCCAGACCGTGAGCACCGATTCCGCCACGGCGGCTGCCAAGCTGGTTAGCTTTCAGCAGGATGGGGAGGTCGCTGGCGACGAATCGAAGGGGGCAGAAGCGTCGGAGACTCCTGCCGTCGAACCTAGCGAGACGGAACCGACAGACGCAGAAGGAGTTGCTGCTGAAGAAGTCACGGCCGATCCGGGCGCGCAGCCCGCAGCCGACGAAGCTGCACCAGCGGCTGCCGCTGGTGTGCCGAATTACGCATGGTTGACCGAGTTGCCGGTCGAAGCGAATGGCGAACTCTTCGAGTTGGGTCGCCACAAGTTCGAGCAGCACTGCGCTTTATGCCATGGCTACGGCGGCTATGGCAATGGACTGGTGGCCCAGCGCGCAGCCGAACTGGCTCAAGGCTATTGGCTGCAACCAGCCAATTTGCATGATCAAGCCATTGAGGAACAACCGGTGGGTCGAATTTATTACACGATCACGCATGGCAAGGGGAAGATGGGGAGCTACGCAGCTTCGCTAACTCCGGAGGAGCGCTGGGCAGTGGTGGCGTATGTCAAAGCGCTGCAGCGCAGCCAGAATGCCCAGCCGTCCGATATACCGACCCGTGGCGACATCGCGCAGTAGCCACAGCCGATTTGCGCGTTTACTTGCGCTACACAAATACGAATCAATCACAGTCTCAGTTCAATCACCAAACGGTTGGTAAACACTTCAGGCAAAACGATGGCAGCCAATATTCCCAATGACAATTTGACGATTCCGGCCAGTTGGCGCGGCATGGCCCCGGTGCTGATAGCCGTCGGAGCGGTTTGTGTCTTGATTAGCCTCGGGTTGTTTTACTTTACGGGCAGCGAGGCCAAGCCGGACGTGGGGTTCCGCGTGTTCTTCCATTCCTATCTAGCCAACTTCATGTTCTGCCTAAGCTTCTGCTTGGGGGCATTGTTCTTTGTGTTGGTGACCCACTTGGTCCGTGCTTCTTGGGCCTCTTCGATTCGCCGTCTTTCCGAACTGTTGGCCTTCACCATCTCTTGGTGGGCCCTGCTGTTCATTCCCATCCTGGCTATGGTGCTATTTACCAACAGCCAAGCCCTGTATGCTTGGAATGGGGGACCCGGCAGTGATCTGCCAATGATCGTGCAAAACAAGTTGAGTTATCTCAATCCGGGCTTTTTCGCGATTCGCACATTGGTCTATTTCGCCATTTGGGGTATCACCGCCAGGATATATTTCTTGCTGAGCCGCAAGCAGGACGATACGGGAGACACCGAGATCTCGTTGAAGCTACAGCGTTGGGCTGGGCCCGCAATTATGCTGTTTGCGTTGGCGCTCAACTTTGCGGCCTTTGATTGGATGATGTCGACCGATGCGGCTTGGTTTAGTACGATCTACGGCGTCTATGTTTTTGCCGCCGGTTTACTCAGCTTCTTTGCGGTGATGATCATTCTGTGCAATATGTTGCAGAACAGTGGGCGTATCGAAAAGTTGGTGACCGTCGAACACTATCAGGATATGTCGAAGTTCCAACACGGCTTCATCGTGTTTTGGGCCTACATCGCCTTCTCGCAGTTTCTACTGTATTGGTATGGCAATATCCCTGAAGAGACGCTGTGGTATAAAGTGCGTATGACCAATGGCTGGCAATACGTGGGACTGTTGTTGATCGTCTTTCACTTCGCAGTACCTTTCTTGGGCACGATGTCTCGGCACGTGCGCCGTAATCGCGGAGTCATGGCCGGGTGGGCTGGCCTGATTTTGGTAGCTCACTGGCTCGATATGATGTTTTTGATCCTTCCCAATGCCGCGCCAGTAACCCCAATGTTGGTGCTGGGGCACTTGATTTGCTGGATCGGCATGGTTTCGATCTTCCTGGCACTGTTCCTCTTGCGAGCCGGCGAGACGCCCGTGGTGGCCACCAAAGATCCGTGGCTTCCGGAGTCGTTGGCCTATCAGGTCGGCCCATAAGCTGGAAAGTTTGATGCTGAGGCTGCGACCAACGGCCACGCAGTTGGTAGTCTCCAAAAAATAAATAATTGTTTGCAACTCGCTATAATGAAGACAAGAAGGCTAGACGATGGCGCGCTACGATGACTTAAGCACTGGACCGATCGCGTACGCCGCGTTCGTGAGCACAGTTATATTGCTGGTGGTTATCCTCCTGGTCCGCGCGCTATGCTATAGCTGGGTCGAATCCGAGGATGCGAAACGACTGGTCGATGCGCGCTACGTCGCCTCCGACGCAGAGATCGCTCGGCAAAAATCGGAGATTTCCAACTACGCCAAAGTGCAAGTTCCTGCGGCGGCGGCTGACGGAGCAACGGCCGGTGCCAAGCCCGAGATGGTAGATCGTCTGCGCATTCCCGTGTCCGTCGCGGAAGAGTTGCTACTCAAGGACTGGAGCGCGACCGAAGCAGGCCAATAGGAATAGGCCCGCCCGCGATCCCCCAAAAGACTGAATCATGAAAATTTCACTCATCAATTCCCTGCTGCTACTGATAGCATGTGCTGGTTGCGCCAGCCTGGCTAGTCGAGCCAGCGCGCAATTGTTGAAGGAGGAATTACCTCTATCGGCCCAGTCGATCAATATCGAGAATCGCGTTGGCGAGTTCATTCCGCTCGATTTAATTTTCAAAGACGATCGCGGCAACGCGGTGAGTCTTGGAAAATACTTTAAGCGGGGCAAGCCCATCGTGCTGACGCTCAACTACAGCGACTGCCCCGGTCTGTGCGTGGCCCAGCTCGATATGCTGGTGGAAACCCTGCGCGACTTGAACGGTGCAGCGATCGGCGACGATTTCGAGATTTTGACCGTCAGTATCGATCCGACCGAATCGCCCGAAAAGGCAGCGCGTAGCAAAGCCAAATACGCCGGCTTGCTTAGTGGCGAAGGTGCCCAAAAGGGGTGGCATTTCTTGACCGGCAAGCAGGCTGATATCGCGAAGCTTGCAGATGCCGTCGGCTTCCGCTATTCGTATGATCGAGCTAACAAACGCTACAACCATGCGGCGGCTACCTACTTTCTCAGTAGCGATGGTCGTGTCTGTCGCTACCTGCTCTCGCTCGGAGCCGAACCCCAACAATTTCAGTTTGCGATCGCTGAAGCGGCCGAGGGGAAGTTGACGCGTACCTTTTCTGCTGCGATCATCCAAATGTGTTATATGTACGATCCCGAGGCCAATCGCTATACAGCCAGCGCTCAACGGCTGCTGGCGCTGGCGGCCGGAGCGTTTGTGATTTTGCTAACCGGCTTTACAGCGCCATTCTGGTTTTCAGGACGCGCTCGCAAGAATCAAACCTCCCTTGCCAGCCACCTCGACGCGGCGGCCACCGAGCGCCAGTCACTCGTGGAACCTAACCCCAATTCACCTGCAGACGTTCCATCCGCTTCGACGGAACTAGTAAAGTAGAATCCCATGTTGCCAATAGATTTGCCCATGTTACTGGCCGATAAGCACGCTACCTTTTGGTTTCCTCCGGCAGCTTCGACGTTTGCCAAGGATGTCGACTGGCTGTACATGGTCATTTTGTATATTTCTATTTTCTTCTTCGTGCTAGTCGTAGCCGCAATGGTGTTGTTCGCCATCAAGTATCGTCGCCGACCTGGCTACGTAGGAGACTCGCGCCCACTGCACAACAATGCGCTGGAGATCACTTGGACCGTCATCCCCTCATTGATCGTCTGCTGGATTTTTGTCGAAGGTGTCAATGGCTACATGGACATGATGACTCCCCCTGTCGATACCATCGACATTAATGTCACGGCTCGACAATGGGATTGGTCGTTCCAGTATCCCAATGGTGCCATTAGCGATCAGTTGCACATCCCGAACAATAGAGCCATTCTGCTTAACATGCGTTCCGAAGACGTGCTGCACGCATTTTACGTTCCTGCTTTTCGGGCCAAATCCGACGTGGTTCCGGGGCGTGTGACCACAATGTGGTTTCAGCCGATCCTGGAAGGTGAGTTCGATTTGTTCTGCGCCGAGTACTGTGGCGATCTCCATAGCGATATGATCAAGCGTCACGGAGTCGTGGTTCACGATCAGGCGGGCTACGACGCGTGGTTGGCCGACGCAGCCAAGCCGCCGGTCAATGCGGTCGCACACGGCTTCTGGCTTTACCAACGCATGGGCTGCAAGTCATGCCATTCGACCGTCGAGGGGACGCGTATCGTCGGCCCGAGCTTTGCCAAGAGCTATGACCAAACGCTAAGAACGGCAAAAGGTGCGGATGTCAAATTCGATCAGCAGTATATTCGCCAATCGATCCTGGAGCCGCAGGCAGAAGTCCGCGAGGGTTACCAGAACGCTTCACAGATGCCTTCCTTCCAAGGTAAATTGAACGAAGATCAACTGTCGGCTCTGACGGCTTTCTTGGTAGCTATGAAGGACGATGCCTTCATTCAAGCCGTGGCCGATGGCGACTTGAGCCAGGCCGATAAGGAGAGCCTTGGGCTTACGGACGCTGCTGGAGCAGACGCTGCTGGAGCAGACGCTGCGTCAGACACCGGCAAGTCGGCGGAAGAACCGCTGGAAAAGCCAGCAGACGAAGTACCTACGGAGCCTGCGAGTGAATCGTCGGAATCTCCTCCAGCGCCAAAAACGTAGTGAGCCAGTTTGTTAGAACATTGTTTCCATTTTAGAAAACCACTCGGATCTTCCGAAGCCCCATATAGAGGAACAGAGCGATGAGCGCGGTAGCAACCAGCCCGACACATTCGCAACCCGACAGCGACAATTTCTTGATTTACTCCAAGGGGTTTTTGAGCTGGGCATTGACACTCGACCATAAACGCATCGGCTTGATGTATTTGGTTGCGGTCATGGCTTCCTTTTTCGTGGCGGGGATATTGGCCCTGGTACTGCGCACCGAGTTGCTTACACCCACTGAGTGGTTTTTGACGCCACAGCAGTACAACCAAGTCTTCACGCTGCACGGCGCGATCATGGTGTTTCTGTTTGTTATCCCCAGCGTCCCGGCTGCACTGGGGAACTTTTTGGTGCCCGTTATGCTGGGTGCCAAAGACGTCGCCTTTCCACGTTTGAACTTGAGCAGTTTCTATCTATGGGTTGGCGGAGCGATCTTCTTCTTGACCGCCCTGTTGTACACTGGACTCGATACAGGTTGGACCTTTTACACGCCCTACAGCACGACCACGCGTGGTCCCGTAGTGGCTGCCACGATGGGAGTCTTTATTCTTGGCTTCAGTTCAATTTTCACCGGATTGAACTTTATTGTAACGATCAATACCATGCGTCCACCGGGGATGACGTGGTTCAAAATGCCGTTGTTTCTATGGGCGACCTACGCCACCTCGATTATCCAAGTCCTGGCCACGCCGGTATTGGGGATCACCATGTTGCTGTTGGCTGCCGAAAATATATTGCACATCGGTATTTTCGATCCGAAGTATAACGGTGACCCAGTAACCTATCAGCACTTCTTCTGGTTCTATTCACACCCAGCCGTATACATCATGATCTTGCCCGGTATGGGTGTGATCTCTGAGCTGATGAGTGTCCATAGCCACAAGTCGATTTTCGGCTATCGCTTTATCGCCTATAGCTCGATCGCGATCGCCTTGTTCAGCTTCCTAGTGTGGGGGCACCACATGTTTACCAGCGGCATGGCCAACGTCGCCTCCCTGATCTTCAGCGCGTTGACCTTTTGCGTGTCGATTCCGTCGGCTATCAAGGTCTTCAATTGGTTAGCCACCATGTACAAGGGAACCGTTCAGCTCAACACACCGATGTGTTACGCGCTGACCTTTATTTTCTTGTTCACTATCGGAGGCTTGACTGGACTTTGGTTGGGTGCGTTGTCAACCGACCGGCCGTTGCACGACACCTACTTTGTTGTGTCTCACTTCCACTATGTGATGGTGGGCGGCTCGCTGGTCGGTTTCCTGGGTGGCATCTTCCACTGGTGGCCCAAGATGACCGGTAGAATGTTCAACGATCTGTGGGGACGGGTCTCATGCCTGTTCGTACTCATCGGTTTCAATCTGACCTTCCTTCCCCAGTTCGTACTGGGAAGTCGCGGGATGCCACGCCGCTATGCACACTATGTACCTGAGTTCCAGGAGCTGCATCAGTTGTCGACCTTCGGCTCTTACGTGCTGGGTGCCGGACTGTTTATCGCCTTGGGTGTGTTGATTCACTCGCTGATGCGCGGCAAGCAAGCGCCACCGAATCCCTGGGGGGGGGCCACGCTCGAATGGCAATGCTCGTCCCCTCCACCATTCTACAATTTCTCGCATCCTCCAACCGTCAATGAACCATATAACTATCTCCCGCTGCAGTATCACGGTGAGGAGCTCGGTTGGGAGTATGTCCATCCATCCCACACTGCGGCCCCGTCAATTCATCCCGCACCAACTAAGAGCTAAGAGCTAAGAATTCGAATGGCAAACGACACGGCAACCTTGGATCCTGCGCATGCTCACGGAGAACATGCCGACGGACATGGCGCGCACGCGCACATGCCCTTTCAGGCTCACCATTTTGATGACCCTGAGCAACAGTTCGACGCGGGCAAACTGGGAATGTGGATCTTCCTAGTGACAGAAGTGCTGTTTTTTAGCGGCATGTTCTGCGCCTATGCGCTGTATCGTAGCTTGCATCCCGAAGTCTGGACCTTCGCCAGTCAGTTCTTGAACGAAATGCTGGGTGCCTTTAACACCGGAGTACTTCTGTTCAGCAGTTTGACGATGGCGTGGGGCGTTCGCTGCGCGCAACTGCGTCAACGCACCGGTTTGGTTATCTGCTTGGCAATCACACTCGGTTGCGCCGCCATGTTTCTTGGGATCAAAGCGGTCGAGTACACCCACAAATGGGACATGGGCTTGCTTCCGGCTGGCTTCTACGAGTCACAGTACTTGCCCGGCGCGCACCACACGGGACTCTCGTCGTGGCTAGTACGGCTCTGTATTATTCCCGGCGTTTTGACCGTCGGCTTTGCCCTCTGGTACCTGGTTACCTTGATCAAGGGACAAAAGCGACATAGCGAAATAGCGGGGCCGATGCTAGTCACGGGCCTGTGCTTTTTCTTGGGTGCCTATCTCGGTATCGTAATTCAGAGCTTCGAAGAGTCCAGCCATGGCACAATCAGCCATGACTCCCATGTCGCGGCAGGCGTCGACGCTGGAGGGCACAGCGATGAGCCTGCCAGTCGCTCACCGGGCGACCCGCTTCCCGAGGAAATTGACCAAGCCGGCGGAGCTGGTTTGTTTTTCAGTATCTACTACTGCATGACTGGCGTGCATGCCATTCACATTTTGGGTGGAATGGTTGTGCTAACTTGGTTGCTCGTACGCGCCACCAAGGATCAGTTTAATGAACAGTATTTTGGGCCGGTCGACTACGTCGGACTGTACTGGCACTTGGTCGACTTGATCTGGATCTATCTCTTTCCGTTGCTGTATTTGATCAAGTAGCCACACTACATTTCGGTCCAGTTCCTTTGCTTGAATTACATTAACTCCTTTCGATAGTCATTGAATATGTCCGATCACGCAGCTCACGGCGAACACTCACATGGTTTTGCACACCCTGCGCCTGTTTGGCAGTTGATAGCCGTGTTCCTTGCCTTGGTGGGTCTTACAATCTTGACCTGCTTCCAAGCTTCGCTCGGTCTGGGAGAGCTGGAGTTGATCTTGTCGTTGTTCATCGCCACCATCAAAGCCACTTTGGTAGTGCTGTTCTTCATGCACATGATCCACGACAAGCCGCTCAACGCGATCATCTTCGTCAGTTCTTTCGTATTTGTAGCGTTGTTCATCGGATTCACTTTGATGGACGCCCACGCCTACCGCGATACGGTCGAACTCAAGGATGTCCCCTCGCCCCGCGCCATCGTCGCCCCTGCGGAGTAGATAGTCGCTGAGCGCTCGGCCGGTCAGTCGCTTTCCGGTCAGCCGCGATTGGGCCTTTCTCGGTCAGTACCACCTCGTTTTCGACAACAATCAAGCTCGTCGCGTCGGCGGGCCTGCCTGACGCTTGGGCTAGTGCACGCTACAATGTCAAAAGGCGTCGCCCTACGAAGAATTTGGTACGATGGACGTGTCACGTTGGTCCCAACGTGGCATTCGGTCATCGTGGCACGCTAGTCCCCAACCTGATTTTCGGCCATCGTGGCACGTTGGTTCCGACGTGATTTTCGGTGGAGACCACCGAGCTACTAGCTACTTATCTGCGACACAATGTGCTCCAAGGACTCGACGAATGAAACTCGGAATTCTTTCCTGCAGTCCAAATTGCTATAGCACGCGGCGCCTACTCGAAGCGGCCATGCAGCGCGGACACAAGGCAAAAGTGCTCAATACACTCAAGTTTGCTATCGACCTCGAAGAGGGGTCGCCGGAGTTGTACTACAACCAGAAACAGCTCTCGGACTACGACGCGATGCTACCGCGAATCGGTGCATCGGTGACCTATTTTGGCACCGCCGTCGTTCGCCAATTCGAACAGATGGATGTGTTTTGTTGCAACTCCTCGGCAGGCATCTCCAACTCACGCGACAAACTTCGCTGCTTGCAGATTCTCAGCCGCCATCATATCGGCATGCCCAAGACCACTTTCGTCCGCGATAAAAAGGATGTGATTCCCGCCATCGAGCGCGTCGGCGGGGCACCGGTCGTGATCAAACTGATCGAAGGCACGCAGGGGATCGGCGTCTTGTTAGCCGATACGATCAAGTCCGCCGAGGCGATTATCGAATTATTGCAGAGCCAAAGGCAAAATGTGCTGGTGCAAAAATTTGTAGCCGAGAGTAAGGGACGCGACATCCGCGCCTTTGTGGTGGGTGAACAAGTCGTCGCTTCCATGCGCCGCGTGGCCCAGGGACAAGAGTTTCGCAGCAACGTGCATCGCGGCGGTCGCACGGAAGGTGTCGAGCTCGATCCGGTCTTCCAAGAAACCGCCGTGCGTGCAGCGCAAATCATGGGGCTACGTGTGGCCGGAGTTGACATGCTTGAAAGCAAGGCTGGGCCACAAGTCATGGAAGTCAATTCTTCGCCTGGCTTGGAGGGGATCGAGACCTGTACCCAGCTCGACGTGGCCGGAGCCATCATCGAGTACTTGGCCGCACAAGTCGACTTTCCCGAGATTGATGTGCGGCAGCGCTTAACCGTTAGCCGAGGTTATGGCGTGGCTGAGATCCATGTCCCAGATGGGTCCAGCTTTGTCGGACAAACGATCAAAGATTCTAGCCTGCGCGAGCACGACATCAACGTACTGACCCTCTATCGCGGCACATCGGTCATCCCCAATCCAAAATCGGACCGTTTGCTCGAAGCCGGAGATCGCTTGCTCTGTTTCGGTAAGCTTGAGTCGATGAAAGGCATGATTCCCAAGAAGACTCGCAAACGTCGCGCACCGGCGATTCAGCAGCTGCAGGTCTCCGACGTGGCTCGCATTGATACAGAAGCGGAGGTTTAGTGGACATACCACAGCTTAGACCAGACCGACCGGATGTTGGCCAGTGGGAAGGAGAAAACATTGCGCCAGGGGAGACTCGTAACTTCCGGCTCACGGTCAGCGAAAGCTATAGTGGGATGAACGTTCGGATTCCCATTCAAGTCGTCCGCTCGATGCAACCGGGGCCGACGCTGTTGATTACCGCCGCCCTGCATGGAGACGAGATCAATGGCACGGGGGTCATTCGCCAAATCATCCACCAAGGTCTATTGCAGCTCGAACGCGGCAGCGTGATCCTGGTTCCAGTGCTCAACCTGCTCGCTTTCGATCGCCACTCTCGCTATCTTCCCGACCGGCGCGATCTGAACCGTTGCTTCCCAGGAACCACGACCGGAAGTCTAGCTAGCCGCATGGCGCGGCGAATCTTCGACGAAATCGTCATGCGCTCCGACTACGGTATCGACCTGCACACGGCCGCGGTCCGACGCACCAATTTCCCCAATGTTCGTGCCGATCTTAGCGATCCTCAGGTAGCGCGGATCGCCAAGGCATTTGGTATTGAACTCATCCTCGATGGGCGAGGCCCCAAAGGTTCGTTTCGTCGCGAAGCTTGCGCGGCCGGTTGCCCCACCATCGTCATGGAAGGGGGCGAGGTATGGAAAGTCGAACCGGGCATCGTCGACTCGGCCATCAAGGGCATTGTCAACGTGCTGCGCGAACTTGAGATGTTGCCAGGGCGTCCCGAGATTACCGAGCATCAGTTGTCGCTCACCAAAACCAAATGGCTGCGCGCCGAGCGTGGCGGCTTTTTGCAGTTCCACGTCAAGCCTGGAGACGGCGTCGAAAAAGGGCAAGCCATCGCCACCAATACCAATTTGTTAGGCGTTGAGAAGAGCGTCCTGTATTCTCCCTATGCCGGCGTCGTGCTGGGGATGACTACGCTCCCAGCGGTAACACCCGGTGAGCCGATATGCCATTTGGGACAGCTGCCTAGGGCCATGCAACCCGCCAAGCTGACTCTCAATCGCGCCGCCAACGAAGGACTCGAAGAGCGGTTGATCGATGAGCTGTCGACCAACGTGATGGTTGTCGAGCGCACCGAACCGAACGATACCCTCGATAGTCCCTGATCGCTGCGACGGTCATGAGGCTATGCAGTGCTCCGAGCTTTGGTCTGGAGAACGGTCCGCAGGGCATGCGAATGAAACGGTGAAAACCCAGTCGGCAGCGCTCAGGGTAGAAATGGTTGGCTGGATAGTTAGCTCTTGTACTCTGCCGAGAAAAATGACCTGCTATCTTCGACAGTCGGCTTGATGGTCCGAGCCCCCTCTTTCCAGTTGGCAGGGCAGACTTCACCATGCTTTTCAAAGTACTGTAGGGCCTGCACCATCCGCAGCGCCTCGTCTACGCTACGCCCCAGCGGTAAATCATTCACCACTTGATGCCGCACAACGCCTTTCTGGTCGATCAAGAACAACCCGCGCAGCGCCACCGTCTCCTCGGTGAGTACATCGTAATCTCGCGAGATCTGCTTGCTCAAGTCAGCTACCAACGGATACTGTATGTTCCCCAAGCCACCTTGATCGCGCGGGGCATTGCGCCACGCCAAGTGGGAGAAGTGGCTATCGACACTGACGCCGAGGATTTGCACCCCCAGCTTCTCGAACTCAGGAGCCCGATCGGAGAAGGCGATAATCTCGGTGGGGCAGACAAACGTAAAATCGAGCGGATAGAAAAATAACAGTACATACTTGCCCCGATAGTCGCTCAGCTTCAATTCCTTGAACTGACCATCGGCCATGACCGCTTGAGCCTTGAAATCGGGGGCCGCTTGGGTTACCAATACACTCATCTTTGTGTCTCCTGGAAATCGATTTGGTATTAAGCTGGGACTTGTTTTTAAGCAGGTACTAAGCCACCGCTACTACCAATTTACCACTTCCCACACCACTTGGCGAGGCACGCTAAGAGTAGCTAGCACAATCCCTTGTGCCTGCCGCCCGGGTATGACATCCTTGGTTTCCTTCTGGCTACGGCGCCCGGAGTGAGTCTGCTAGCTACTATGGAAAGTTCAACTGCATTAACCCTAACCAACGAGCATCTCGATGACGTCCTCCTTCCGCGACTCGGACTGTACCCTGTCGGAGCTGAAGCAAGTGGTCGAAGAATTTGTCAGCCAACGAACTTGGCAGAAATTTCACAATGCCAAGAATCTGAGTATGGCCCTGGCGATCGAAGCGGCCGAGTTGATGGAGCACTATCAATGGCTGACAACCGAACAAGTCGCCTTGGGCGAAGGCTACGATCTGGCGGAGGTGACCGACGAACTGGCCGATATCACCAGCTACGTACTCGCCCTGGCCAATGCACTCGACATCGATCTGTCGAGCGCGGTGGCGAATAAAATGGTCAAGAACCGGCTGAAATACCCGCTCAACTGATCTCGAATATCCCTTCGATCTCGACCGCTATTCCGCCCGGCAGTGAGTTGGTTCCCATTGCGCTGCGCGCCCCGATTCCTTGATCGGGACCAAACACATCGGCGAACAATTGACTGCAGCCATTGATGACTTGCGGCTGTTGATCAAAGGCGTCCGTGCTACGGACCAGCCCCAGCAGCTTGACGACTCGCGTAACGCGATCCAAAGTCCCCAGGGAAAAGCGTAGCGTGGCCAACATCGCCATGGCTGTTTGACGAGCGGCAGCCTGCCCCTGCTCGATACTCATGCCGTCTCCCAACCGCCCCTGAATCAACGTGCCATCGCTCTTGAGCGGCCCATGCCCCGACAAATAGGCAACGTTTCCCACGACGACAATCGGCTTGTAGAGGCCGACCGGCTTGGGGGCTGGAGGAAGTTCAATACCGAGCTTGGTCAGACGTTCTTCAGCGGACATGGGGTTTCCTTGCAAAAGGGGAGGTGGGCTCGTTGCTGGTCTACGACCACCAGTCTTTACGATTCCTGTCGAGCTGGCAAGTATCCTCGCTAGAATTGGCGGGGGATTGGCCGGCAGCCCACCCTTGAATTAAGACGACTTTCAAGCGATGCTTTAGCGTTCCGGAGATAGTCGCTGACCGCTCCGCCGGTCGGTCGCTGGAAATCAGCCGGTCAGCCACCGGTCGGTCGCTGGAAGTTTAGTCGCTTGAACCGACGCGGAGCGTCGGGCCACATTATCTAACCGAGGACAATCACACTGATGGGAACGAGCCTGTTTGATCTATCGAAGGAAGTGGCCGTAGTGCTCGGTGGTACCGGCGGCTTGGGCGGGGCCATGGCCGACGCGCTGGCCGCCGCGGGTGCCAAAGTTGCCGTGGTCGGACGCAGCGCCGAGCGCGGAGCGGCCCGTGTTGCTGCCATCGAGCAAGCCGGAGGAAAGGCTATTTTTCAAGCCGCTGATGCGCTCGAAAAAAAATCGCTCGTCGATGCCCGAGAGGAAATTACCAAACAGTTGGGGACGATCAGCATCTTGGTCAACGCGGCTGGAGGAAATCGCCCCGAAGCGACCTTGCCGCCGGGTTCCGATTTTTGCAAATTGCCTCTCGATGCCTGGCGCGACGTGTTCGATTTGAACTTGGTCGGTGGCGTGCTACTGCCCAGCCAAGTCTTCGGAGAAACGATGCTGGCCGCAGGTCAGGGGAGCATTGTCAATATCGCTTCCATGTCGGGCATGATCCCTTTGTCGCGCGTCGTGGCCTACTCGGCGGCCAAAGCGGCGGTGATCAATTTGACTCAGTTCCTGGCGCGCGAATGGGCCACACGAGGCGTGCGCGTCAATGCCATCAGTCCGGGCTTTTTCCCCGCCGAACAAAATCGGGGGCTGCTGTATAACGACGATGGTTCCCTCTCCGCTCGTGGCGCTCAGATCATCGGCCACACACCGATGGCTCGTTTTGGCGAAGCGCACGAACTGGGTGGTGCCGTGTGTTGGCTCGCCTCACAGGCCGCCGCCGGTTTTGTCACCGGCCAAAACATCGTCGTCGATGGCGGCTTTTCGTCAGTGACTATCTAGCACAATCTAACACTATCTAACCATCGTAGCTCTGCAGCGCCAGCAAGCCCGTTCCACTCGCTACTTTATTTCAGCACTTCTCCACTATAGAAAGACCCCATCATGGCTCAATTAAAAATCAAATCCGATGCGGCGCTCGACTTCCTCTCCCTCGGAGCACTCGTCCATCGGCTCGACCCGGGCACGATCCCTTTTCGCAAATCCCGCTCGTTTGAAGTTCACGTCTCAGGGGGCGAATACAACGTCGCGGCCAATCTCTCCGACTGCTTTGGCCTGAATACCGGCGTGGCGACGGCGATGGTCAACTATGGCATAGGCGAGATCGTTCAGCGCGCCATCCGAGAGACGGGCGTCAGGCCGTTCTTCAAATGGTTCGAACACGATGGAGTGCGCGGACCCAACATCGCCACCGTCTACAGCGATCGTGGCTGCGGCGTGCGCGCCCCGGTCGTCTTCTACAACCGCGCCAACGAAGCGGGTGCCATGCTCAAGCCCGGCGATTTCGATTGGAAGACAATTTTCGCCGAGGGTGTCAAGTGGTTCCACTCCGGCGGGATCTTTGCAGCCCTCTCCCCAACCACCTCCGAATTGATCGTCGAAGGCATGCAAGCCGCCCAAGCTGCCGGTACCGTCACTTCGTTCGATTTGAATTACCGCGCCAAGCTATGGAAGACGATCGGTAGCGAAGAAAAAGGGCAAGAGATGTGCCGCAAAATCGCCTCCCACTGCGACGTTTTGGTCGGCAATGAAGAAGACCTACAAAAGGGCTTGGGGATGAAGGGCCAAGACGTCGAAAGCAAATCGAAGCTCGACCCCAATAACTTCTTTAATATGATCGAGCAGGTCGTCGAGAAATTTCCGAACGTTAAGTTGGTCGCCACCACGCTGCGCGAAGTCCATTCGGCCAACCGCCACGAGTGGGCAGCCGTCGTGTGGTATGACGGCAAGCGTTATGTAAGTCCCACCATGAGCCTGGATGTCATTGACCGCATCGGTGGTGGCGATGGTTTCGCCTCCGGCGTGTTCTACGGCATGCTCGCCGGCAAGACGCCCGAAGAAGCCCTAAGATTGGGTTGGGCCCACGGTGCCTTGCTCACGACCTTCACCGGCGACGTCAGCATGGCCAAGCTCCCCGAAGTCGAAGCGCTCGCCGCCGGTGGCTCCGCTCGCGTACAACGCTAATCCAAAGTAGCAGGCATCATGACAACTCAATCCGTCTTAGCCATCGCCGCCCATCCCGATGACATCGAATTTGTCATGGCGGGGACGCTGCTGCAATTGTCCGAGCGGGGTTGGCAGGTGCACTACTTCAACATTGCCAACGGCTGCTACGGATCGCAGTCGTTGGAACCAGCCCAATGTTCGGCGCTGCGATTGTCAGAAGCTCAAGCGGCAGCCGCTCTGATCCCCGCCACGTTCTACCCGCCGATCAGCGACGACATGGAGATTCTTTACACTCCCCAGTTGCTACGGCAAGTGGCGGCGGTGATCAGGCAAGCCCAGCCGCAAATCGTCTTGACTCACGCACCGCTAGATTACATGGAAGACCATCAGAACGCCGCACGCCTAGCCGTCAGTGCTGCCTTTACACGCGGCATGCCTGGCTTCGTTACATCGCCGCCGCTGGCCTCGTACGATGGTCCAGTTGCCGTTTATCACGCGCAGCCACACGGCAATCGTACACCGCTGGGGGAATTGGTCGAACCCACCCACTTTGTCGATGTCAGTTCGCTCGTCGAGCGCAAACGAGAACTGCTTGCCGCACACGCCAGCCAAGATCAATGGCTCGGCGCCAGCCAAGGAATCAGCGCCTACTTGGAAACGATGGTCGAGCTCAATCGCCAAGTCGGCCAGTTCAGCGGTCAATTCGAACTAGCCGAAGGCTGGCGGCAACATCTACATCTAGGCTTCTCACCCGCCGGCTTCGATCCCCTGCGCGATGCGCTCGACTCGGTAATGGTCGTGCGTCAGTAGCGACCTAAGTGCAAATTGCGTGTCGCGTCCTCTGGCGTTCGCGTCTCATGCCGAATGAAGCAATTCCCCAAACCTAATGCGCTGCCGAGGTCGTCGCAATGGTGTTTGCCCAATCGTAGCCAGAAGTAATTGGCGGCAACGGCTTTCCTTCGGCATGATACATCTTGACGGTTTCGTCTACGAGCTGGTGAAGTTCGCCCCGCGTTGATGAAAACTACCGTAGCCCACTTGTTGCAATCGTTTAACGCCGAGACGGAGCAGGCCGCAGATGCACAAGGCGAGCTGGTCAACAGGTGGGACTCCGATGAACCACAGCACATACCAACCCAAATTCGCGGCCTGCGCAGGCGACGGCACCTGCGGCAGCCACGTTCTGCGCTCACGCTCACGCGCACATGCCAACCAACCATGCCCTCTCCCACCTCGGACTCACGCCGAGGTGCAATCGATTCCGCTGCCTGCCTGCGCCTACGTAGTCGGTATTCTCGCGTTGATGCAACCACCGCTGCATCGTAACACAACTCCATAGTAGACATCGCTCATGATCCACCGACTACTCCGGTTAGGCGTTAAACAATTAGCGTCGTTGGCTGAAGCCGTGCCAGCACTGGGACTAGGATAGTCTTGGATTTACGCGGAATAGGCTAAGCAGCGCGAGGACAGTAATCGCGGCACAGAGCCACGAAAGTGGGTAGCCGAATGATTGCACCATCCCCCAACGCGAGTCGGCTTGGGGCTCGGCTAGTATTGCCTCGGCGGTCAGTCGTTCGGCCAACTGCAACACGCGTCCACTGCTATCGATACTCGCCGTCAAACCGGTGTTGGCTGCAACCAGCAGCGGACGGCGATTCTCAACCGCGCATAATTGAGAACTGGCCAAATGGTGGTCGAGCATCGTCGAGCCGCGAAACCAACTATCATTGGTGATGTTGATCAATACATCGGGCGACTGACCTTGGGCTACGAGTGTGCGCACTTGGCTATTGATCACACGCGGCATCATGCTCTCGAAACAAATGTTGGGGGCCACGCGAACTTTGCCAACGGAAAAACTCTTGACCTCGCGGCCTGCGTCCGCGCCAGCCAAGCCGACCAGGTCTTGCAGCCACTGCAACAGCGGCCCCAACGGAATGTACTCGCCAAACATCACCAAGTGCATTTTGCTGTAGCGGTCCAGCAACTGTGCGTTAGGACCGATCCATAGCGCCGAGTTGTAACGTTCGACTCTCTCCGAAGTGTAAATCCACGCGTCATTACCTACCAACAAATACGGCCAGGTTGGAATCGACTCGGTTGGTCTACTGGGATTAACCGCATTGGCCGAATCAGCCGCCGAATCGTTATCTGCCAGCGCAGGTCGCCGCACGGCTTCGATCACCATCTGTGATTTCCAAGACAGCGCCCGCTGCATATCCGAGACGTAGGCCATCAAGCGTTCTTCGTCGACATTTTCGCTTTTTAATTCTGCCGACAAGCCGCGACCGACATCCGCCTCCACCCACGGTTCGTTGGCAGTGAAAGTCGATTCGGGCCACACGACCAAGTCGATCGGTGCCTTGGATGCGTATTCTGCTGCGGCCAGTCGAGTCAATTCCAAATAGGCATTCCACGACTGTTGATTGCGCTCCGCACTGTAGTTGTCGAAGATCGAAGGGGTGTTCTCCTGCAACAATAACACGCGCAACAATGGTGCTTGCTCAGCCTGCATGTGATCGGCCTCGTGCAATCGCCACCAGCCATAGCCGAACATTGCGACCAACAACAGCCCTGCCCAAGCAGGACCCCACACGCTCTTCGCACCCACCGAATGCATCGACTGATCACTCGTCAGCGCCAATGCGTCAGTTTGAGGCACTAATCGCGGTTCCATGCGTGGTTGAAGCAGCGACATGATCGCTGCAGAGGCTGTCATCATCACGAAGCTGATACCACCGCCCCCCAGTTGATCGGCCATTTGAATCACCATGGGAAAGTGGACCTGGGTGTTCGCTAACGAATTTGCCGCATAGCCCGTCAACATATAGCTGCGAATTAATTCGAGTCCCAACCAGGCTATGGGTGCAGCCACGACTAGTGGCCAGCCCCAGCGCCAGCGCATCGCACGCGTAGCGGCCACAAAGGCTGGAATGTAAACCGCCAAATACAGCGATAACGACAACCAACCAAAGATCAATGGCCAATAGGCCAAGCGAATGCCATGCAGGACCAGCAACCAAAACAAGCACCCCGAGAGCCACAGCGCCCAATAGCCGCGCGCTCCCACTCTTGTTTCACGCGCGCAAACCCACAGCCATCCAAGCGGTGCGAGCCATGCGAGCAGCCCCCAGGCCAACGGAGGAGCAGCCATCCACAACAGGGCGGCACTCGCCATTGCGGGCAGCAATACGCCTTGTTTCCAGCCTCGGTCACATTGACTCAGTGGTCGCTGATTGGTTGACTTTGTCGGCAAAGACGCTTGATTGTGTTTTCGTTTGGACTTCCGTGTCATGGATGGTTCGTTTCTCTCTCGATGCCAATTTGCCGTGGCTGTCACATTGGAGTAGGTATAATGTGGCCCGACGCTCCGCGTCGGTTGAGAGATACCAAAACCGACGTAATGTGGCGCAGGCGCTCCGCGTC
>JADYZV010000101.1 GCA_020852965.1 Pirellulaceae bacterium
CACTCAGAAACTGATCCATGGTTCCTAAAATGACCGTTTTAAAAAATCAACCGAAAGTTGACCGTGGAGCGTTCGCAAATATTTTTTTTATTCTCAACTCTTGATTTCCACATGGCAGTCTCCAAAGATCCTCTCGCGCACAGTCACAGGGACATTGCGTCAATGATAGGTAATCCAAGCGTGCTTTTCGATGCCAGCAAAGGGCGTTACCCAGTACCAGTCTTGTGGAGCTGCACCCTCGCGCTGAGGATTTTCGCGAACATAGTGTATCGCGTTGTCGATCGCCTGCTCTGAATCCAAATAGACCTTCCATTGGTTCTCGGCCCACATGTGAGGCATGCGTTTACCTTGTCGCTTGCAATTGGCATGTGGATGAATGCCTACTCGCTGCAGCTCTCTGGTGGCAGCGCCTTTCAATTGGTTCGCAATCTTTTCGACTTCAAACACATGTCGAGCAATAACTAAATGGGTATGTTCTGGGAGTATGGCGCAAGCCCAAACCGTATAGTTGCTGCGTTTAATGCGCTGCGCAAACCCAGCAGCAATATGCAGGATCTGCTCATCTGTAAAATGGACGGGCGGATAGACCAGTGCGCGACGCGCTTGCTCACGTTGTCGTTGCTCCTCTACCGTCAATTCGTCTAACGTTCGCCGTTCCAACGACTTCGTCGATGGTCCGAACCGTAGCAATTCCCACTTTCGTACCATATCAGACCAAGACCCACGCGGATCGTTTGGGAGCCAGAAACCATATGCCGGGATGATGACGTGATAGCCGTGAATCATCGAAAGCTCCTCCTGTAATATTGAAGACATCGTATAACGCCGAGCCGTAGCAGACCGCAGGTGCACGAGGTGAACTAGTCAACATGCGAGTCTCTGATGCACCCGGACGCATGTCAACTGGTAGTTGCGGTCTGCGCAGGCGACGGCAGCTACGCCAGCCAACAGCTACAATCACATGCGGCTGCCAACCTCACTCCATAGATCCTCTCGCGCGCAGTCTCGTGGCTAGGTGCGATCGCCTCCGCTCCTGCCTGCGCCTACTTGGCCGGTACTCTCGCGCTGATCCTATCGCAGGCGCATCGAGCCAATACTCCGTAGTACACATCTCTCCCGCTCTACCGGCCAATCCGGCTAGGCGTTAAACGTTTTATCTGCTCAACGAAAAAATCCCTGACTACGAGACATAGTCCTGGTAACTGCAGGGCATTGCTCATTGATCGTTTTATATTGAATGCATATCCGCTTTGGTCGTAATTTCAAAGTTCACTTAAGTTGCGGGCGGAGCCTGCGATTCTACTTTCAGTCGTACGATGACTGCATTGATCCCATCGACCCGTTCAAGCTTTTCGTCGAGCACTGGGCGGTCGTCGGGATCGCTGGTGTGACAGTCGGTCAAGCGATAGCTTCCAGGCGAGAGAAACAGTATGGCACTCTGGCTAGCTTCCACTTTGCCGCCGAGCGTCTGCAGCGTGAGCTGCGCATCGCACGTGGCGGCAAAGGCTAGCTTGTGCCTGCGAGCCAACAGAATCCCAGTGGTCGTCCGCTGGATATCGGTGTGCTCGAGCCGCGCGGCTCCCGAGAGAACGAGGATGCCAACCTGGTTGTTATGAATTTGGCAGCTCTTGGCAACCAGCGCGTCGTCCAGACCATCGACGACTATCCCAGCGGCTTGGTTGGATGAAACGACACAACGTTGCAATACAGCGCGACTTCCCTCGAGCAATAATCCCGCCACTTCGCAATTGCGAATCTGCGAAGCGTTGAGTTCCAGGTAGGAATTGTCGAGTAGTCGAATCCCCATGTCCGAGCAACCATCGATGGTCAGGGAAGTAGCGATTGCACTGGATTGACTCAGTACCAGTGGAACGCGCGCGCCGTCGATCTGACACGACTGTAGCACGATCGGAGCGCTCGTATTCCCCAAGCCTTTAATCATTAGTCCCTTGCCATTCGCATTGCCAAGATCGTCGATTTGGCAATTCTTGATCGCTCCGCCACAACCGGTCAGTTCCATGGCCGTGTTACAGTTTTTGAACAGCGCGCGCCCGTCACCACCAATTTGCAACTCCTGGCAGGTCGTGGCAATAATTGCGCGTTCCAAATTCTCAAACTGGCAATTGTCAATCGTCACCACATCTCGTGTGTGGCTCCACTCGATACCGACAGCAGAACTTCCGGTGAAGCTGCAGTCCGAAACAGTGCCACCCGACTGCTCAATTTGCATGCCAGCTAAAAACTTGGTTTGGCTCGCTTCGTCCAAGCCGATATGGAATCGTGATTTAGCTACTTCAATGTGCTCGGCAAGCTTTGAATAGATGGCGGGATGTAGGGTGTTGTAGAAGTCGCAGTTGGTGGCAATCAAACTCGATTCGGCTTGCAATCTTACGCAATCGAATTCGTTGGCCGAAACCGAACAATCCTCGAGCAAAACGGCTCCTTCGGTTACATCGATTGCATTCCAGATGCCAGTGGTGGTTTCATCGACGGCGACCGACAAACCGTAGAGGGCCAGTTGTCCACCGATGTCGACTTGGAAGGCAGGGCCGTCGCTACCGACGATTTGAATTTGATCGCGTGGACCACGTCCTCGAAGCGTAATTTTGTGTTTCAGCACCAGCGACTCGTGATACAAACCCGGCTCGATGAAGATGCTGGTCACACTATTGGCGGCGTCGAGCGCGGCCTGGATGGTGCGATGCGTGCCGTGCCCGGTTGGTGAAACCACGAATTCGTCAACGGCTGGGCCCTGGCGAAAGAAGGCGACGATGATCAGTAGAGCTACGGCCCCCAGACCCCACGCAGCCATAGCGTTTCGCCGTATCTTTCGCCATCTAGCGATATCCTCGGTTGATGTTTTACGACCGCTGGAGAGTGTACTTCCCAGGTACTTCTGCAGTAGTGCGTTGTGCTTTTCTAAGCTTGGTTCCAGGCTGCGGCTGAGCCGATCCAAATCCTGCGCCATTTCCAGCGCGCTGTTGTACCGCTCGGAAATAGACTTGGCACAGCATTTTCGAAAGATGGTATCCCACTCGCTGCCGAGCGTTGGCTGTCGCTGAGCGATCGGGCGCGGTTCAAGGTTTAGTATCTTATCATGCAAATCCGTGGTGTTGTCGCTTTGGAAGGGGAGCCTGCCGGTCAGGCACTGGTAGAGCATGACGCCCAAGGCCCAGATGTCACAGCGTCCATCGAGCCACTCGGCCTTCCCCATGATCTGTTCGGGAGACATGAAGCAGGGTGTTCCGGCCACGCTGGCTTGAGGCAGTTTGGGATCGTCCTCCGCTAGAGACAAACCAAAATCGGCAATCCAGGGATAACCTTGTTTGTCGATCAAGATATTCTCGGGCTTCAAATCGCGATGGACGAGCGCTTGAGCGTGGGCTGCCGCTACAGCTTGGCAGATACGTGTGAACAGCTCTATCGTTTGGCTAGGGGAAAGGACACCACCGAATTTAAGGATTTCATGCAGAGACTTCCCATCAATGAGCTTTTGAACGACAAACGGAGTTCCTTCGTGCGTTTCACCGACGTAGTAGATCGGAACGATCCCTGCAGCTTCGACGCGCGAAGCATTTCGAGCTTCGGCGACGTATCTTTGTCGCTCCCGCAGTCCGTCGATGAGCGGAAACTTGATAGCCACTTCGCGCTGGAGATTTTCATCCAGCGCGCGAAACACGACGCCAAAACCACCTTTCCCCTGCTGGGCTACGTAGCGGAAGCCAGGCACATCGGGCATCTGATGGGGCAATCCCAATGTGGCCCGACGCTCCGCGTCGGAAGATCCATACTGTTCTGAATGGCTACCGCTGGAGGGAGTATCAATCACCGCGACGCTGTTCTTGACCGTTCCTTCCGTCTGAGACACTAGTTTTGAAATCCAAGGGGCGACCTGGGCCGGAACGGGGTCTTCGAGCATCCAGGAGGTTCTGCTCAACACTTCGATTCGTTGCTGCAGGTAGTGTCGCCACGGCCCAACATCGGCCAAAAGTATGGCGGCGTCGATTTCCTCACCGCGCTGGCGAGCCAATTCCCAATCGACGAGCCGCTCATCGATATCTTCTTGGCTCATAGGATCTTCACGGCGCATGATGATCGAGCTTCCTCAAGAAAACGTTTCGTGATCCGCTAACCAACCCGAAAGCAATGTTCGCGCGCTAATCAATCTCCGAATAACAGTCCGCTCCGACAGGCCCAATAATTCACCTATCTGTCGTTGTGTTAATCCAGCATACCACTTGAGGCTGAAAGTTTCCCGTTCGAGGGCCGGCAAGCGATCGATGGCTTCATGGAAGGCTGTCCAATCGTCGAGAGCTAGAATTGGTTTGTCGAATCGCAAATTCCCTGCGGCGGCATGGCTATCCAGTTTGTCGGCAGCAGTCGAATCGTGCTTTGTCCCCAAGCCGTAAACGCCGTTATAGTGCCGCGACAGATCGATCAACGTTCGTCGCAGTTGAGTCATGGCCAAACCGAAAAAAGCAGCCACCGATTGCGGTCGGACTTCACGCAGCGACCGGTTCAAACGCAGCAAGACCTCTTGCAGCACATCGTCGGTCTGTTCCCACCGTCTGACTTGCGGGTAAGTTGCCAGCATACGATGGGTAATCGCGCACAGGCGGCTGGAAACGTGGTGTATCAGGGCATCAAAGGCTTCTGGGTCGTTCCCCTGCGCCAATTCAACGAGTCGCTGAGTGTCCTGCGTTTCAGAATAGGGCAAATGAACCTGGCTCACACTATCAGATTGGATCGAATCGCGGTTGGTAGCAGAGTTCTCGGCCATGACTTTACTTTTCGATTAGCGTTCAGTGTAGAACACCTCTTGGTACACTTCAAGACTCCCCCCGCTTGTCTCCTGAACCATAGCAATTCTCCAACCGAGTAGCGAAGCTGGGCGGTCAGTGAGAAGTACCCCGATTCGTGGCAATTCTAGATTTTCTTGTCAGGTTGGCGGCGGCGTTTACGCTTTAACTTATGGAGGCACGTTGCTGTTACTTTTGATACTCACCGCACGATGGCAGCGTGTCCTCCTTTTTACCTGAGATCATAGCGACAATCTCACGGGCTGGCGGCTAGGTAGCGAGCAAGAGCTACGCTCGGATTATTCATGAGCTTGCAATAAAACGCAGTAAACGATGATAGCGAATGGGTTTACGTTATCGGAACAAACAACAGTCTGCCATGGAATCGTAACCCGCAGCGTCAGCAAGGACGTTTGAGACTGAATCGAATCTAAAGAATGTGATTTACCTCGGTCTTACGCGCTCCGTATGCAGTCGGGTCAAACGTCCTTGCTGACGCTGCGGGTTATGAATAATCCGGGTTAAACGGCACTGAGGTGATACGAAGAGTATCGCCTGCCAGCTAATTTACAGCGATCAGTTTTCTCAATTGTTCGTATGATTCGGATAGCCAACTGGCGGCTTGATCTATTTCCGTCTGCGTATTGAAGCGACCGATGCCGAATCGCAGGCTGCTGCGAGCTTCCTCTTCGCTCATTCCTATGGCCTGCAAGACATGGCTGGGGCCGGGGTTGGCGCTGGTACAAGCGCTGCCACTGCTTACCGCCAAGTCGGGCAGAGCCAACATTAAACTCTGTCCTTCAACGGGATAGAAACAACAGTTTAGATTACCTGGTAAGCGAAGTAGTTGATCGTGTTTTAATTCGACGCTTTCCAAATTCCCAGTTCCGCTAATGCCACGGAAAGCACTGATCATGGGGCCGTTTAGTCGCATGTTGGGGCAATGGCTTTTTAGGGATTTCAGCAAGCGATCGCGTAACTTCGCGATGCGAATTTGGTCTTCATCGAGCGACTGCAAGCAGGAGGCCAAGGCCGCGTGCATGCCCACGATACCGGCTGTGTTGAGCGTGCCGGAGCGAAAGTTATGCTGCTGTCCTCCACCCACGATCTGCGCTTGCATTTTAACACGCCGACTTCGCCTACGCACAAATAGACCGCCAACTCCCTTGGGGCCGTAGAATTTGTGGGCCGAAAAGCTGAGTAGGTCCACATCGAGCGCGTCGACATCGACCGCCATGCGCCCAACTGCTTGGGTGGCGTCGGTATGCAGCAGACAGCCTGTCGCTCGGCAAAGCTCAGCGATCTGGGGCAGCGGCTGCAGGGCACCGATTTCATTGTTGGCCAGCATGACGCTCACCAGTGCCGTGCGGTCATCCACGGCAGAAGCCAACGCATCCATGTCGATTAGGCCGGCTGTGGACATGGAGCGGTCGGTAACGGGAACCAATTCAATTTCAAAACCGTGTTGCTTGAGCCGTGATAGGGGATCGAGCACCGCTTTGTGCTCGGTCACGACCGAGACGACTTTGCGGCGTGTCTGCCGTGGGTGCAAGCAAGCTCCGAGCAGCGCCAGGTTATTGCTCTCGGTTGCACCGCTGGTAATCACGAGCTCGTCGTCGGCAGCACCGATCATGCGAGCCACGTCGGTGATAGCTGCGTCGATTTGAGCAGCCACGGCCCTTCCGGCTGCATGCGTTATGCTCCCCGCATTGGCAAACTGTTCGCCGAGCATTGGCAACATGGCTGACAGTGCGGCGGGATCGAGCGGTGTGGTAGCGTGATTGTCGAGGTAAATCATTCGTACCCGTTCACGAGTAAGTGCTTTTACTAACCACGAAATATGCGAAGGACACGAAGAATTGGGATACTACTTACTGTTTGCCACCATCCAAGTATTTCCTAAGTATTTCGTGACCGGTTACGCTCATCCTTCCTCAATCAATGATAGACAGAATTGGCGGATCAAAACAAATGGCTCAGGCACAGTTGTGACCAGGTTTCAAAGCTGTCGAGCTGTTGCTTGAGTTGCTCGACGGGAGCAAAACCGCTGTCGACCAGATCGTCCTCGCGAGCGCGGGCAGCCGGCTGGTTCAACTTGAGCAAGTGAACCACGCCCAAGTGAACGCGTCCGACTGGCGAGGTGTCATCGTAAATGAATCCGACTAGCTCTTCACTATAATCGCTTTCCAAGATCATTTCTTCGGATAGCTCGCGTTGCATACCTGACCGATACAGATCATCCCCTTGAGCGTCTTCGCGCGAGATATGCCCCCCGATGCCGACGCTGCGCTTAGCGTGCAGACGTTTTTCTCCTTGCCCCGAGCCGCGAGTGTAGTGGAACAAACTCGACTGGCCGCCCGTGTCCGCTTGAAGAATTGCGTAGGGGATGAGCTGTTTGAACGTCGGGTCGTCTTCGACGGTGCTACGTGGTCGGAATTCCATGTAGTCCGGATTGAGCAGAGATTCCAGAGCATCGGAGCAAAAGGGACGGAAGCCACTAAATGTTCCCAGTAGCGCCAGGCGGCTTTCGGGGATGACGAGCACGTGTTCTTCAGTGGTCAAGTAGAGTCTCCTGTAGTCATGTCAGTTTCAGTTTCGTTAACCATGGACCGGCGGAGCGATCCACGACTAAATTGATTGGGCTAGACGATCAGCATGCAGTCGCCGTAGCTATAAAAGCGGTAGCGTTGTTCGATGGCTTCCTGGTAGGCTTGCATTATCAGCTCTCGACCTGCCAGCGCGGCTACCAATACCAACAGAGTACTTTTGGGTAAATGGAAATTGGTCATCAGCCCATCGATGGCAAGGAATTCGTAGGAGGGCTTGATGAAAATGTCGGTTTCACCCTGCCAAGCGTTTAGGGCTTGAGCGGTCTCCTGCGCGGCGGCTTCAAGCACGCGAGCTGACGTGGTACCGACGGCGATAATGCGTCCCCCCTGCTCACGGCAGTGACGCAGCTTTTCAGCGGACGACTCGGGCAGTTCAGCGCATTCGCTGTGCATCTTATGATCGCTCAATCGCTCGCAGGCGATCGGTCGAAAGGTCCCCAAGCCTACATGCAAGGTCACGGCGGCGGTCACCGTCCCCTTTTTTTGTAGATGCCGAATTAAATCGGTGGTAAAGTGCAGACCGGCAGTCGGTGCGGCTACCGATCCGGGCTCTCGCGCATAGACCGTCTGGTAGGTTGTCACATCTTGGTCAACCATCTGTCCTTCACGAATATAGGGTGGTAGTGGCACGCGTCCAAAACGCTCGAGCAACGCTTGCGACGTGGTCGGCTCGTCAATAGGGCGCACGGCTAGATGTCCGTCGTCGAGTCGAGCGACTACATGGAGCGCGAGTACGTCGCGGCCATCCTTGTCGCGAAGCGTAAGCGTTTCTCCAGCGGTTAGATGCCCACGCGTCTTACTGAGGACTTCCCAAACGCCGCTCGGGTCTTCGCGAAGGTAAAGCCCTTCCCATTTGCCACCCGTCGAGGTGCGAAAGCCGACCAGCCGGGCGGGGATGACTTTGGTATTGTTGAGCACCAGCGCGTCGCCCGGCTCGATCAGGTCGGGCAGATCGCGGACATAGTGATGCGAGATTTGTTGTGTACTGCGATCGATCCGCATCAAGCGTGCATCGATGCGATGGTCTAGTGGATATTGCGCGATCAGTTCGCGCGGCAACTGGTAGTTGTACAATTCCAGTTTATCTTGATCGATGTCCACATCGCGCATGAATGACTCCATTGTAGAAAACAAAACCTCCCTCTGCGTTCGTGTCAGGCAAACTAAGATAACAAACACGGTAGAATGCGAAACGGCACCTAGCCGAAGTCTCCAAGCAGAACGCCACTGAGCTCAATAAATTCTTGCGAAAAAAATTTCCTGATGCGCATAGCTTTAGTAATAACCGAGCTTCATCCAGGAGGTGCTGAAAAGTGCTTTGTCAATTTGGCCTGCTATTTGCATTCTCGCGGCCATCAGGTTGAAGTGTGGCAGTTGTGGCCTGACCCACCCCCCGAACGTCGGCAGCTCACGCAGCAATTGGACGAGCAAGGTGTTGTCTGGCATAGCGGCGGCGCTCGCTCCGCTGGGCAGTTTATCAGAGCCACGCGTTGGTTGCGCGGCGAGTTGATTGCCTTCGAGCCCGATGTGACGCAAGCATTTTTATTTCACGCCAATGTGGCTACTTCTTTGGCTCATCGTCGCTTTCCCAAAAGATTGTCGGGGCGTTTGTTTGGTGGCGCTCGCGTGGCGCAGCCCGAACGCTGGCGGCAGCGGCTACAGCGATGGGCTGCCGGGCCCATGGAGAAGCTAGTATGCGTTAGCCAAAGCGTGGCCGCGCACTGCCATTCGGTTGAGAAAATACCGCAAGATAAACTGATCGTTATCCCCAACGGCGTAGAACTACCTGCAACGACTACGGATAATACGGTTGGCTGGAGCAGTTTGGGGTTACCGAGTGATGCACGACGAGTACTACTGTTCGTGGGGCGTTTGACCGAGCAGAAGGGAATCGTCGATTTTATGTCGCGCGCCGTACCTGACTTGCTCGCGCGGCTCCCCGAGCATCACTTGGTGTTGATGGGGGATGGCGAGCAGTCTGCACAACTACGCGTGACGGCTCAGTCCCTCCCGTTCGCGTCGCGCATTCACTTAGTGGGCTGGCAACCGCAGGCTATCGAGTGGATGCGGGCTGCAGAGCTGCTGGTGCTTCCGACGCGCTACGAAGGCATGCCCAACGTGATTCTCGAGGCGATGTCAGTTGCCAAGCCCGTCGTCAGTTTCGCCGTCAATGGCGTGCGTGAATTATTGGGGAACACGGATACGGCGGATGTGCAATGTGTCGAACCGCTCGACTGGCCAGCCCTCGTCGAAGCGTTGGTGGCATTGGCTCGCGACACGTCTTTACAAGTGCGTTGTGGCCAAGCCAATTGGTCACGCGCCGAGCAGCACTTTCAGCTCAGTGATCAGCTTGCCCGATACGAGCGACTATATGAGTGCCCGAAGGCCTGCCATGGCTCAGCCACTTGTCGGAGTTCAATGTATACTACGTGGACAACTCAATGAAATTGTAGGTGATGAATAAAATGAAGAGCCCTTTTCCTGGGATGGATCCATATCTTGAAACCCGCTGGGGCGATGTGCATACGCGTTTAAACATCTACGCCAGTGACATGCTCAGCCGCTCCCTACCAGCGGGCTTGGTGGCGCGCTGCGAAGAGCGATCCATTGTCTGCGAGAACTATGGTGCCGTTCGAGATATTTATCCAGACGTTTCAGTAGTCGAACGCGCCGCACATGAATCGATTGCGCCGGGTGGTGGAGTTGCATTGGCGGAGTCGGAATGCCTATTGCTCCCCGCAGCTACTGAAATCACTCAACGTTTCTTAGAGATTCGCGATGCGAGCTCAGGCGGGCGGATTGTGACTGTGATCGAGTTTGTTAGCCCAACCAATAAGAGAAGTGGCAGTTGTTGCAATTCTGCCTGTGCCTGTGATAATGATCGCCCACGCTGCCTTGCCATCGACCTCGGACACCATTTAGGCGGCCCACAAATGGTTCTGCCTTGGCTCCTTCCACTATGAGCACGGAAATCCTTGCGCTTCTCGCGCTGTTGCCAATCGCCGCCGTGGCATTGCTGCTAGTGGTATTGCGCTGGCCTGCCAGTCGGGCGATGCCGATCTGTTACGTAGTTGCAGTGGCGCTGGCGCTGGGCGTCTGGCAAGTACCACTTGTCCAAGTTACCGCTGCTTCGCTCAAAGGGATCGTGGTGGCGCTGGAGTTGTTGTACATCATCTTCGGAGCAATACTGTTGCTCAATACGGTGCGAGAAAGTGGCGGATTGCAGTCGATTCGCCAGTCGTTTAGGAACATCTCACCCGATCGTCGCGTACAAGTCATCATTGTGGCTTGGCTTTTCGGCTCGTTCATCGAAGGCTCGGCCGGTTTCGGGACGCCGGCGGCCGTGGCCGTGCCACTATTGGTCGGGCTTGGCTTTCCCGCCTTGTCGGCGGTGATTGCGGGAATGATGATTCAATGCACGCCGGTCTCGTTTGGTGCCGTTGGAACACCGATTCTGATAGGTGTATCCACCGGGTTGGCCGGTCAAGGAACGATCGATGAATTTGCCATCCATGCGGGGTTCGAAAATGGCCGAGAGCTACTGAGCCTCATCGGCTTGCGCGTGGCCTGTCTGCATGCCATTGCAGGGACGCTTGTTCCACTGTTTGTCATCGCCACCATGACGCGTATCTTTGGCGTTCAAAGGAGTTTTTCCGAGGGGCTGCGACTGTGGCCCTTTGCGCTGTTTGCTGCTTGTGCCATGACGGTGCCCTATGTGTTGGTTGCTTGGTTGCTGGGCCCCGAGTTCCCGTCGTTGCTAGGAGGATTGATCGGTCTGGCTATCGTTATCCCAGCGGCCAAGTACGGCTTTCTGGTCCCACGCGGAGACCAGGTTTGGGACTTTCCACCGGCCGGCGATTGGCCCAGCGACTGGATGGGGAGCACAAGTGTACAACCGGTAGCGGATCATGGCAGGCAACCAGGTTTGTTTGTCGCTTGGCTTCCCTATTTGATTGTGGCCCTGTTGCTGGTGGTAACTCGGTTGAAGTCGCTACCTGGCCTAGAGCTTTCGCCACAAGCCCTTTGCACGTGTGTCACTATTCCGCTGAAGAATTTGTTGGGGACCGACATTTCCCGAGAGGTCGTGCCACTCTACTTGCCTGGCACGGTTTTCATTGTCGCTTCTATCTGTACTTTTGTTTTACACCGTATGCACCTGCGAGACTATGCGACAGCCTGGAAGGCATCCGGGCGAACGATTGTGGCCGCTTCGGTCGCACTGATATTTACGGTGCCGATGGTGCAAGTCTTTATCAATAGCGAAGCAGGAAGCGCGGGCTACCCGGAAATGCCGTTGGCGCTTGCCAGCGGTGTCAAAGATGTCGTGGGAAACGCTTGGCCGTTGATGGCCACCTTTATCGGTGGAGTGGGAGCGGCGGTAGCTGGCAGCAATACGGTCAGTAACATGATGTTTGCATTGTTTCAATACGATGTGGGTGTCATGCTGGGAGTAGATCCTGTCTGGATCATCGCATTGCAAGCGGTGGGCGGCGCAGCGGGAAACACGATTTGCGTACACAATGTAGTTGCCGCCTCAGCCGTTGTCGGCTTGATCGGCAAAGAGGGCCTAGTGATTCGCAAAACGCTACCACTATTCACTTACTATGCGCTTCTTACGGGGATGATCGGATATCTAACCGTCTGGTGGCTGCACGCTCCGCCGTAGTGCTTTGCCAAGCACCAAGCACCAAGCACCAAGCACCAAGCACCAAGCACCAAGCACCAAGAACCAAGAACCAAGAACCAAGAACCAAGCACCAAGCACCAAGCACCAAGAACCAAGCACCAAGCACCAAGAACCAAGAACTAAGAACTAAGAACCAAGAACTAAGAACTAAGAACTAAGAACTAAGAACTAAGAACCAAGAACCAACAACTATGAACTCTATTCCAACCATCGCTCCAGGCACAACTAAAATCGGCTGGATTGGGACTGGCGTGATGGGTGCCAGCATGTGCGGCCACTTACTGAAAGCTGGGTTTGCCACGACCGTCTTCACTCGCAGTCGTGAGAAGGCGCAGGGCTTGCTCGATCAGGGAGCCGAGTGGGGGGCGACGCCGCGCGAAGTAGCCGAGCGTAGCGACGTGGTGTTCGCCATCGTCGGCTTTCCACGCGATGTACGGCAAGTCTTTCTATGCCCCGAGAGTGGTGCCCTAGCAGGAAGCAAGCCAGGCAATGTCCTAGTCGACATGACGACCAGCGAACCTACTTTGGCGGTAGAGATTTTCGAAGCGGCTCGAGCGAAACAGGTACACGCCTTGGACGCGCCGGTATCGGGAGGTGACAAGGGGGCACGTGAAGCTCGGCTGTCGATCATGATCGGCGGCGAGGCCGAAGTCGTCGAGGCGCTGCAACCGTGTTGGCAGGCCATGGGCAAGACCATCGTCCATCAAGGTCCGGCGGGCTGCGGTCAACATACCAAGATGGTCAATCAGACCCTAATATCGAGTCTGATGATCGGCATGTGCGAAGCTTTGATCTACGGTCACCGCGCGGGGCTCAATCTCGAAACGGTGCTCGAGTCCGTTGGTTCTGGGGCAGCGGGTAGTTGGTCGCTAACCAATCTCGGCCCACGCATTATTGCTAACAATTTTGATCCAGGATTTTTCGTCGAACACTTCGTGAAGGACTTGGGGATCGCCCTGGCCGAGAGCAAGCGCATGGGCCTGTCGATGCCCGGCTTGGCGCTAGCAGAACAACTCTATCTGTCGGTACAAGCCAAGGGCTGGGGCAAGCTCGGTACGCACGCGCTAACACTTGCACTAGCGGAAATGTCAGGCTTCGAGTGGACCAGTCGCGAAACATCAAATCCCGTAGCTACCGTCGCCAGACGGTAGAGTCGTGGCATCCGTTCACGAACATGGAGGGTTTCGACTTGCATTGACCACGAAACACACGAAGGACACGAAAATAATCGTAGCCGTTTACGAGTTTTTCAATCGTGCCATTCGGCTGACAGCGCAAGAATGTAGGAAAGCGAGAACGTCGTCTGTGCCTGCCATCCGTGCTCCGGCCTTGCCATCCGTGCTAGCGAATGACTCGAGCGATTACAAGACTCGTGAACGGCTGCCATCCTTTTCAGCTTATCGTACTCGATTCCAGCGCCGTTTTTCGAGCACGAGCACGAGCACGAGCACGAGCGCGAAAACGAAAACGAGCACGAGCACGAGCACGAGCACGAGTACGAGTACGAGTACGAGCACGAGCACGAGCACGAGCACGAAAACAAAAACAAAAACAAAAACAAAAACAAAAACGAGCACGAGCACGAGCACGAAAATAAAAACGAAGCTACGCTGGATTCTTTGCGAGCATTGCGCCTTTGCGTGCGGTACGTTAGTTCAATACTGCACCTCGTCCGAACTGATCGCCTACTGCTTCAACTCGCGAACCGCGAAAATGAACTTCCAATAGTTTTTCGCTCATAACCATGCGTCCTTCTTCATCGCTGAGTCGATGGGTGATTTGTCGGCTGGCCGAGTCGATAACCTCTCCGGTGGACGGCCAGCATGTTAGGCCGTCGATGCTAAATGTGATCCAGCCCGGCTGTTCGCGAAGTTGGATGCTAGTCACTTGTTTTGGCGGCATGGAACTGACGTCGAAGACGTGCAGATGTTCGTTGTGACCATCACTGATCCAGATCTCTTTTTCATCGGGAGTCATGGCGATACCATGGCTGGGGCAGCCATGTCGCTTGACGGGACCAGTCGTAAAACCGCTGACTTCGACGCGATGTAGTTTCTTTCCCGATTTCAGATCGCCAATTTCGAAGCCCAGCAATTCGTTGACGTTCACAAAGCAGCGTGTGCCTGCACCATTGACGGTAAAGGGTCGAATCGAATTCGAAAAGGGCCCACAGGTAGCAGTGATTTGATGGGTTGTAGTATCTGCTATACTCAGCAGCGGCGATCCCAAACCAGCCAAGAACACGTGAGAGCCATCCACCGCGTAGACCGTATTGTGAGCCTGCGAGTTCGGATGTACTTCGTGCAGCACGTCTCCCGTTGCGGCATCGAGCACATACCAATTCTCTTTTTCGAAACTCGGTTGGTAGATCACCTTGCCGTCCGGCGACATCGACATGCGGTCGCAACCGTTAGGATATTGGCGCTCCCACAGGACTTGGTCGGTGTTGAGGTCGAGGCAGATCAGGTGGACTTTGGTGCTGATATACAATTTGCCCGTGGTCGCATTGCCACAAATACCCTTCACATTGTCTGGCGTGCCATCTGCTGCCAGACCCTGGAATGGGATGCGTTTAACGAAAGCGTAGTCGTTGTCGATATCAAACACGATGACACCATGCCCGCCGTACTCGAGGTAGTTGCGAATACCAGGTTCGGCGACATACAGCAAGCGTTTGAGACCCTCTTCGGCCGTCGCGCGATTTGTCAGGGAGAGGCTGCAGATTAACGCTAGCAGCAGCGAACAGCGGACATTGAGAAAGGTTGACAGCATAGCATGGGACTCCCCGATATTGGATGCTTGTGTTGTGATTGAATATTGCTGCATGAGTATTAGAATAGCACACTGCCAGGCGACGCCCGTGAATGTTTACGATTTTTGAGAGGACACGAGAGATGCTTACACTGAGACGATGGACGATTTACATCACGATCAACGTGATGCTTGGAGTAGGGGTAATGTCTGGGGCGAGCGCGGGCGATCCGTTTGCGTTGACCGTGGTACCGGTGGGACCCGACAATCCGCGCAACAGCGAGGCGGCCATCGTGCCGCTGAAGAGTGGCGAACTGCTGCTTGGTTGGACGGAGTTCTATGCCGGCGATGCAGAGGACCACGGCCCGGCGCGGATCTCGGGGCTGCTCTCGACCGATGGTGGACGAACCTGGGGGCAGAAGTATACGCTGGTCGAGAACGATGGCGGAATGAACGTTATGGAGGTTAACTTCTTGCGCCTGAAAAATACCGATATCGCGTTGTTCTATTGTCAGAAGAATACGGAGAGCACCGATTGCCGAGTGATGATGCGAACGTCCGCAGACGAAGGCCAAACGTTCGGTGCCGCAAAACAATTGAGCCCAGCCGACAAATACACGGGCCTGACCAATGGACGATCAATCCGCCTGCGGACGGGGCGAATTCTGCTCGAGGCATGGGAGGCTGGAGATAGCTACTGTTATATTTCTGATGATGACGGAGAAAGCTGGCGCGAATCTCAGCGGGTTCAACCGTCCGCAGGGAAATCGTACGAGCCCGCTTGCGTGGAGCTCAAGAACGGGGACGTGTTGATGCTGTTGCGAACCGGCTTGGGCGGCCAGTACAAGAGCATCTCCAAAGATGGTGGAGAGAGTTGGAGCGAGCCAGTTGCTACTCCCCTGGTGGGCACGGCGGCACCGGTATCGATCAGTCGAGTTCCCACCTCGGGTGATTTGCTGGCGATTTGGAATCGCAATCCAGGATCAGGGAATCGCAATCCGTTGGTTGCGGGGATTTCCAAGGATGAAGGAGAAACGTGGACGCATGTTCGCGCAGTGGAGGATGCCGCAGACGATGCATGGGCTTATCCAGCCGTCACGTGGATTGGCACCGATGCGTTCCTAACCTACTTCAACTATAAAGGAGGTCTGTCGCTTCAATTAAAGATCCTGCCGGAAAGTTGGTTCTACAAGACTTGAGAATAACTTAGTTTCTTTTGATTCAACTCGTCGATCAGGGATGGCAAGTCGCTGAGCGAGTTGATGGCGGCGTGGCTACCGGCATTGCGAAACGCCTGGGCGGTTTGATTCAGGCGCGCAAGCCGTTGGTCCGCAGGTAATTCTGCGTATTCCGATTGTGTAAGGCCGGTCAGGCTGCTGCTATCGCACACGCCAACCGACCAACATCCGGCTGCTAGCCCCGCGTGGATATCGGCAACCGTATCGCCCACTTTGACGACGCAGGCGGGTGGGTAGACGCCCAATTGCTCCATGAGGCGATAGATCATCCAGGGTGCGGGGCGACCTTGCCGCACATCGTCGGCACACACATTGGCGTCCGGCTCAAAGCCGGCTTGCGCAGCCCGACGTGCTACGGCCTGGGCGGCTTCCCGGAAATATCCAGTCGTGCCACCGATCTTTAGGCCGCGCGAGCGTAGTTGATCGACCGTTGCCAACAACTGTGGAACCAATTCCGCGTGTTCCTCAATCGCCTGGAGTTGAAGCGGCATGAACTCGCTATACATCGTGTCGACATCCTTGTCGGTCCAGGGATTGCCTCTGTGAGCCGTTCTCCAACGCAAAGCGATTTCGGGATCGCTCAGCATGGCGATGAGATGCTCACGCTTGTTCAGCCCCGTCGGCGCACGAGCTTCGGCGTCGGTGACTCTCACCCCGTGGGCTGCAAATACTTTGGTGAATGCCGTCGCCGGTGCGCGCGAGCCAAAGTCGACGGTCGTGCCTGCCCAGTCAAAGACCACTAGGCGAATTGCCTTGCTCTTGTTCGTATTCATTAGTTTAGTTTTTCACTTCTATTCAAAATTGGATGCGTTTGGAGCGTTTCGCCCTTATCATTCCCACGAAGTAATCGCAACAACGCTTGGGGATTAGTCTTTCGAGGGTTGTTGGACAAGCGTTGCGCGTTGACACTGCTCACAAGCTGCCGCAGTTGACCGTCTTCCTGAATGCCAGCTTCCGCCAATGAAATAGGGCAGCCTAAGTCAGCTACGAGCCTATCTATCCGCTGGCATGCCTCGGCGACACCGGTTGCTTCAAGCAGTTTGACAATCACCGAGATACGTTGGAGTACATGCTCGGCACCTCGCGGGTCAGCACAGTCATCGGCCGTTACGCGAGCGTTGTAGGCCAGCATGGAGCTGAGTGTCATCGCGACAGCCGTGCCGTGAGGAATGTTGTGACGTGACGTTAACGCGTAGGACAGCGCATGCGGCGCAGTGGTCTTGCTGATATTGATCGCCTTACCGGCGAGGTGTGCAGCTTGACTCATTCCCAGTCGAGCTGCCGGTGTCGGCTCTTTTGTCGCTGGCACAAGATGTTTTAGCGCGTGGCGCGCTGCGTCAGTGGCGTAAACGATCGACTCGTCCGTCGCACCGACGGCCCAGATGGACTCAATGGCTTGGCAGAAGGCGTCCAGACCGGTAGCTGCTGTGACGCCGGCAGGCAAACTGTGCGTCAGCCGAGGATCCACGACGGCGTAGTTTGGCAACATCGAAGCATGGGACACCGAGTACTTTTCGCCGTCGACGTAGGCGACCGCGAACTGCGTGGCCTCGCTTCCCGTACCGGCGGTTGTGGGGATCACAATCAGGGGCGGGCCGTTGCCAATGATCGAGGACTGTCCGGTAACGATGTCGCGTGGCGAATCAAGCTGGCGGGACAGGGCTGCGATAATCTTTCCCAGATCGATCGCTGTGCCTCCACCCAACGCAATGACCAAGTCAGGACTGAATGCGCGAGATTGCTGCACACCTCGTTCGATATCGGCGATCTTCGGATTCAATTCAAAGCCAGAGAATCTAGCGACGATGCGGGATCGCAAGATGGGCTGCAACACCACGTCGGCACCACAAGCCGCGTACGCCGACTCATCGACGACGAACAGGAGTCGCTCTGCGGAATTGCGCTCGATGATGCCACCGACTTCGCTCAGAGCGCCTTCTTTAAGATAAACCGCGCCATCCGCAATCGTCATTAGTTCTCCACATCGTGGTCTGTCATGTCTCAATCTTAGCGTAGTGGACGAGGTAACGAGTCCCTATTGGCGTAGTGGACGAGGTAACGAGTCCGTATTGTTTCGGCATGTGTCGGGGGCTCGTTGCCTGGTCCTCTACCATTGGGCATTCATGGCATATCGTAAAACATTCTTTTGCATTGCAGAAGGCACGAGTTAAGGTTTTAGGTTAACCTGGGGGCCGAAGGATCGGAATCGCCATAGGAACGAAATAATGAACAATGAACGAGCGGTGCGCGAGCTGAGTCGAACGCGGTCCGCACAGTTTCGAACTGCACCGTTTCGCAACGCACAGTGGCGGATGCTGTTAGCAACCATGTTTTGCTATCTGTTTTTCTATACTGGGCGGCAGACCTTCGGGTTTGCTATTCCGGGGATTGAGCAGGAATTGGGCCTTTCCAAAGTCACGCTGGGCTGGGCCAGTGCGGCACTTCTTTGGTCGTATGCGGTTGGACAATCGATCAACGGCAACCTGGGAGACAAGTTTGGTGGCCGCCGGCTGATGAGCCTCGGAGCGATTTTGTCATGCCTGCTGAATTGGGCTGTCAGTTTCGGCAATAGTTTCCTCGGCCTAGTCGTTCCTTGGGCGGCCAACGGCTACTTTCAATCGATGGGCTGGGCACCGGGAAGTCGTGTGCTTTCGAATTGGTGGCCGCCGTCCGATCGCGGAAAGGTGTACGGTGCTTACGTGTTTGCTGCCGGCATGGCCTCCGTCTTGGCATTCACTACGTCGACATTGATTTTGGAATTCGACTTGGGTTGGCGGTGGATATTTCGCCTACCCGTATTGTTGTTGCTTGTCGGAGGCGTGAGCTACTATGTGATCGTGCGCGATCGCCCGGAAGACTTGGGGTTTCCTCCCCTGCCTGACGACGGCGCCCAAGCATCTGGCCCAACCGAGTCACATGCCAAGGACGCACTGGTTGAGACTTCCTGGCAGCGATACCGGCATGTCCTCTCCGATCCTCGCTTTCTAGTTGCGAGCGTTGCCATTGGTTTTCAGAACATGGCCCGCTACGGGCTGCTGATTTGGGTTCCCGTCCACTTTCTAGGGGATGACTGGAAGAATTCCGATACGAAATGGATGAGTCTCGCATTGCCAATCGGTATGGCGTTGGGGGCGATTGCTAGTGGCTGGCTATCGGATCGTTTCTTTCACTCGAACCGATCTCGCGTGATCGGATTGTTCCTGTTTCTCGCCGCCTGCAGCTCGCTGGTGATGTATTTGTTGCCGAGAGGTCATTGGTTGGGCGTTCCCATATTGCTGCTGGCGGGATTTTTCGCCTACGGTCCTCAGTCCGCGTTCTGGGCACTCTGTCCCGACTTATTGGGACGCGAGCGAGCCGGCACGGGGACCGGAGTGATGAATACGGCCGCTTACATCTTCGCTGGTCTTGGCGAACCATTGATCGGTTGGATCATTGAATCGAACGATGACACTTCGCTCGTGTTCGGTGTGGTGGCGGCAGCTTGCCTAGTGGGGGCATTGATCTCTCCTATGATTCGCCGCTAGCGCTACCAACTTAATTTTAGTTCGTTTGTAAGCCCAACCGAATCATGAGGGTGTAGGCCCTCCATGCTTATTGGCCAGCCACGCGTGAGCTCTCATTGCCACAGCGGTCGACCGCCGTTACGACCCAATCCGTCGTCGACGCGGCGAGATCGATCGATGTCGTCTGACCAGGATAAGTGGTGAAGGCCCAATTGCCATCGGTTCGAACCCACACACCCCACAGCCAAGCTGGTTCGTCCCCACCCGAGTTAAGCTTGAGAATACGTCCGCCGTTAGCAGTTCGCTCCGTTGCTACCTTAGGGGGAGCAGGGGGAGTATCGTCGAGCCACGTCATTGCTGGCGATAGCGCATCGGAGCGATAGACGCCCGCTTTGAGCGCGTCGGCCAACCCTTCGCGATTCTGCAGCAAAGCCTTCATGCTAAAGTGAACATGGCCGGGGGAATTGCCGCGACTGCGAACAACTTCAATCTGTGCGGGGATCTCCTGCATCTCAAACGCGCGTCGCTTATCACCGACGCGACTAGTGAACAGCCCCGGCCAAATGTAACGCGATTGCCGGTTCTCGCTTTGCCAATAATCGAGTAGTACCGGAAAGCTCTGTGGCTTTTGTGCGATCGGCCAATAGAGTTGCGGAGTGAAGTAGTCGCACCAGCCTTCGTTGAGCCACAAAGCGGCATCTGCATAGAGCTCCTCGTACTGGTCGAAGCCAGTGATGCCTGGCGCCTTGCCCGCGCGACCGATCCCAAACGGAGAGATCCCAAATCGTACGTGCGGTTTGATCGCATGAGTCGTTTGGTAGATCTGCTCGATCAAGTGGTTGATGTTCTGACGGCGCCAATCATCCCGCTCCAGTTCACCTCCCGCAGCTCGATACTTGGCCCAGGAGTCGTCGTCGGGAAACGGTACTTTCGCGCCATCTTCGGTTATCGGATAGGGATAGAAATAGTCATCGATGTGAACTCCGTCGATGTCGTAACGCCGAACGACATCGTTGAAGACTGCCAGTGAGTGCGCGGCAGCCTGTTGGCTACCTGGATCCATCCACAAATACTGGCCATATTTCTTGACGCTCTCAGGCATCGCGTGGCTGATATGGGAGTCGGCCAGTTCCCCCGGCTTCATTTGAGCACGATAGGGATTGAACCAGGCGTGGAGTTCAATACCACGAGCATGCGCGGCCGTCACCCAGTACTCCAACGGATCATAATAAGGTTTTGGTGCGACGCCTTGCTTACCCGTCAGGTAGACGCTCCAAGGTTCAAGCTCAGACGCATACAAGGCGTCGGCCGTCGTGCGAACTTGCAGCACGATCGCATTCATGTTCAGCTCGGTCGCGACATCCAGAATGCGCTCGATTTCGGCCTGTTGGTCGGCAGTGCTCAGTCCGCGTTTCGAGGGCCAATCGATGTTTTCCACCGTGGCTACCCAGGCGGCCCGAAATTCCCTCGGCGCCGCTGGCGGTTCACCTGCCCGCGAATTCGCGGCCGACGCTGCCAGGATGCTGCTGAAACACAATACAAAAAATACTTTGCAAGCGCGCATGACGAAATCCCAGCTTCAAAATTGGACAACGAAACCATTTACAACCAACCGCCATCTTAGCCTATTAATGTGGCTCGACGCTCCGCGTCGTGAGTTCTACTAGCTCCTCCGACGGCGGAGCGTCGGGCCACATTATAAATGCAAACACCGACGGCGGAGCGTCGGGCCGCAGTAAATCTACAGACACCGACGCGGAGCGTCGGGCCACATTACCCACTTGACGCAGATTTTCCGTCGTGCTAATTTTACTGCATGTGCTAAATTTACTGCACTTTCAGTGGGGACGAGCTGCGGATGGGTACACCACCTCTGAATTTGAGCCGCCGCGAGCGGCAATTGATCGAAGCACTGTTTCGCTTGAATGAAGCCAGTGTGGCCCAAGTGCGAGAAGCGATTGACGATCCTCCTAGCTACTCGTCGGTCCGGGCGATGCTCACCGAACTGGTGCGCAAAGAACAAGTCACCTATCGGCAGCAGGGCAAACGCTATCTGTACCGCCCTGTTGCGGCCCGCGCGAAAGTGGCTAAAGGCATGTTGGCGAATCTAGTCACCAACTTTTTTCGCGGTCGACCCAGTGAAGCAATTTGCGCGCTGCTCGAACAGCAAGCGGGACGTCTAACTCCAGACGACATCCAACGCATCAAACAACAGATCGAACGCGCTGAGGCGGAGGTGAACGATGAGTAGTCGACTTGAATGGGTAGCGGAGTTCGTTGTGCGGCTGGGGATTGGTTCCACTCTGTTGCTACTGACGGGCCTGCTGGCGATGGCTGTATGTCGTCGGCAATCGGCCTCCCTGCGGTATTGGATCGGCACATGGACTGCTTTGGCACTACTGCTCTTACCTCTGGCCGCTGCCGCCCTTCCCTGTTGGCAACTCGGATGGCTCGATGTAGGCAGGCAGGATGTTCAACATGAAAACTCCGGTCAACCAACAGTACATCTCGACTTCAGTGAACCAACCATTGTCCCGCCTCAGGGGTTCGCCGAAGATCGTCTTATCAGCCAACTGGGAGTGAGCCGATTGGATAAACCGCCGGCTGCCATTACATCCAACTCGACGCTCCATCTAAACACTAGTGACGCTGATGTTCGCAACCAACAATCGCCGGGAGAGTCACCATCGCACGAGCTGTCAGCCAGTCAATTCATTGCGGGGAGCTCAATAATTTTATTCTTGCTGATCTTCTACGCGTTGGGGTTAGGAGTAGGTCTTTGGCAATTGTCCTTCGCTCACTATGCAGTTGCGCAGTGGATTCGCACAGCACGAGCCGAATTGCCACCGTGGATTTTACAGATTGCCGAAGATTGCCGTAGTGCCATGGGCTTGTCGCGCGAGTTATCGGTACGGTTGTCGGGGCGAGTGGCTGTGCCGGTTGTGGCTGGCATGTTGCGTCCGACGATCTTGTTGCCCGAGTCGGCCGTTCACTGGCCAGTCGAGCGGGTTCGAGCGGCTGTGGCGCACGAGTTGGCGCACATCGAGCGCGGTGATCTATGGACCCAGTTATTGAGTCAATTGGTCCAGTGCATCTACTGGCCACAGCCCTTGATCTATTGCTGGAGCCGGGGACTGTGCATCGAGCGCGAGGCGGCCTGCGACGACCGAGTGTTAGCCTGCGATCCACGTCCAACGCAGTACGCACGACATCTGCTCGATGTGGCTGCCGAGTTGACGGGTCGAGGGCGCGCGCAGCCTGCCGCCTTGGCCATGGCGCGCGGCACGCACGTTGAACGGCGCATTGCAGCCATCCTCTCATCGAGCTGCCGCCGTGCGCCACCGGCGCGAATCATGCTATCTGCGATGTGCGCCGGTGCAATCATAGGCACTCTCATTGTAGCTTCCTTTAGCCCGTTCACGGCATTGAAAGGACAGGAGATCGACGACGCCAAGGTATCTGCACCGAGCACGAGCAACGAAAAGAAGCTGCACACGTTCCGTGGTCGCGTGGTATTTGCCGATGCTCGTCCGGCTGGGGGAGCGCGCGTTCGCAGCGCGGACGCGGGTGAGGACTACCCGAGTGTTAGCACCGTAGCCGATGCAAACGGCGACTACGTGTTAGCGCTTCCGGCTCGCAATTTTCATCCACCTCTAATTGCAGAAATGGATGGTGAGCTCGGTTTTGCACAGATCGCCGTGGATGCAAAACTGCACAATAGCTCGGCAGGATTGAGCGTGGACGCTATTACGCTGAAAGCTGCGAAAAGAATCGTTGTTGAAGTAGTCGATCAGGCGCAAACACCTGTTAGCGACGCAGTGATCTATGTGCAGGCCGTTCACGGAGTTGTCGAGCGATTGCAAACTGACGTGCTGGGGACAGCAACCGTTGCTTATCCCGACGGATTAAGTCTACAAGTGATTGGCGCGGTAAGGTCGCGAGTCGGTTGTGACTATCGCATGTTTGAGAGCCCTTATGGAAACGTCGACAAATCTCATCCTAGTCAACTCCCGCAGGGCTTTGAGGGGCAGGTTCGACTAGTGCTCGACGGTGTCCGCGAAGCCACTGTGCGTGTAGTCGGTCCCGATGAGTCGCCCGTTCAGGGGCAGCGCTTCAATCTCTGGCTGATCAATAGACCCGATCGAGGTGGGCAGTGGAGTCTGCCAAGCGGGGCTGAGTTTGCGGTGGAAACCGATGAACATGGCATGGCTCGTTTCGATATGATCCCCCACGATCAAATGGTGGGAATCGGAATCTGGCCACGTCTCAAACGCACGGATTGGTTTGTCATCGGCAATGTGGGCGAAGAGTATGCCTATATCAATTGGGAGAAAGGTGATACCGCCACCGTTCATATTGGCAAAAAGGTATTGGTTAGTGGGCATGTGCATCACGCGAACGGTAGCCCGGCGGCAGGTATCTCGGTTCGAGCCGCTGGCGGGTTCGAATATACAGGACGATGGAAGGAGACGACCCAAAGCGACGAGCTGGGACACTGGGAGATGTTGGTCAAACCCAATGGCTACTATCTGTTTGTCGTTCAGAATGAACAGTTTGCCGCTCAACCATATGCGGGTGTCATTATTCGCGATAACAACCTTCCAGCCAATCTTGATTTCGCTTTGGAGCCCTCCCGAAAGGTTTTCGGAAGGGTCTCTGGTCCAATCGGTGAAAAAACGTATGTGATGCTGCAACAAACAGCCGCTGATTACTACGAACTTCCGGAAAAGGATCGGCTTCCCAACTCCGACAACGGCAACCGTGGGGTGTCAGCATTTACACAGGACAGCGTACATGTCGCCAAAGATGGAACGTTCGAATTCAACGTTGGCCCAGGTGATTATACAATCTGGAGTCCCGACAAGAAAACACAGAAGTTCAGCATTACCGATGAACTAGAGAAGGAGTTTAATTTCGCATTGCCTCGTGCACTGCGCGGCGTTTTTACTTTGCGAGCGGTTGAGGCTAATAATGCCGCGCGGCCCATCGCCAATGCCACGGTTGTTGCATTCGGCACTGAGGACATCTATCGTGGGCATCTCGACGGTGTCACCGGTCTCGATGGGACAATGCAAGTGGAACGTGCTTTAGTAGATATGTTGTTGCTTGCCAAATCGTCGGATGAGCAGCTTGCTGGAATAGCGAAAGTTTCCGCTGACGCACAAGAATCCACCGTTCATCTAGCACCGACGACTTCCGCTCGCGGGCGTTTGATGGATACGAACGGCGATTTGTTGGCCAACACCAAAATGCGACTAAGCATTGATATTGTGTTCCCAGATCTTCTGAGCACGCAGTTAGAAACTCGCGACTTTGTGACCGATGGGCAAGGCCGCTTCGAACTCGCAGGGATGTGCCGAGGGGCCGAATACAAGCTATGGCGCATCGTCGACAAGGATGGTGATGGGCAGCCTGATTCCTGGAATCTTATTGTTGCAATCACACCTCAAGCGAACCGGATGGAACTTGGTGACGTGCGCGTGGTCCCGCCGCAGCAACGCTTGGGTAGTGCAACTCCGTCAGAGCTAGCTGCCAAAGCATTTGAATCCGACGAACCACTCCAGCGGAGATACACGTCTCTGAGCCAGCAAGCGCGCCAGTCGAAGCAGCAAATGTTAATCATCGCTGGGTCACCGACCAGTCAGACTGCAAGCAACTTATATGTAGTCCTTTCAAGCCGCGATGTGCAACGTGTACTGGCCAGCTATCGACAGTTGCCCATCGATATCTCCGGAAAAGACAAAGCACTCAATCGCAAGTTTCTACAAACCCTCGTGGGACGCGAGATCGATGTGGATGCTACCGAATTGTTTGTGCTAAACGACGGTCTGCAAGTCGTCGCGACAACCAGCGTCGCACAATTGCAGTCGGGTACCAACTCGCTGCAGCAAGCCCTGGTTGACTTTGCCGAACAACATGAAACCACAGTGCCGCGTACGATGACGATTCTTGTAACCGATGAGACGGGTAAGCCACTAGCGGGCGCAGACGTGTTTCGCAATCACGTCTTTGAGTTCGAAAAAGACAAAGCACACATTGAGAATCAACACTACCCGAGCGATGCCAGTGGGAAAGCGCTGGTGACACTGTCGGGGACTAGCGTTGATCTGCGATTGTGGGTGACGCTGGATGGCTATGTACCGCTACATGCCATGTGGGCCAAGAAGTTCCATAGCGATGGCGATAAAATACCCGACCAGTTTACATTCACAATGCAGTCTGGGACCGAAATTGGTGGGATGGTGGTGGATGAAGCAGGTGCGCCCATCGCAGGTGCGATCGTGGAAGTCCAAGAACCGGCAGTCGGAGGGTTGGCGTTTGGCGTTGGACGCGACCAACCAGGTATTCGTCCTGTACGGAACCACTATTTAGCAGAAGGTGAGACGGCACTCATTACCGATGTCAACGGTCGATGGACGCTGCGCAATGTTCCCAGCGATTCGCAACTCGATGCGCCGGAGTTGTTGCCACTGCAGCAAGGCCCGAAGTTGGCTTTACGAGTGACACTTCCCGGCCAGGAGAAGGACGAGCGAGGTTACGGTCGCTTGCAGCGCGAGCAAGGCATCTCGCACGCCTCCCTCCGCGACAAATCGGCTAAGTTTGTCGTCTCTTCGAAGGCTCAAGATTCCAAGTAGTGAAATTCCTTTATAATAAGTCCTCTATAATGTGGCTCGACGCTCCGCGTCGTGGGGACGGGGCACAGCGCCGCGGAGCGTCGAGCCACATTAAAACACCGACGCGGAGCGTCGGGCCACATTGAACAATTTCATAACAGTGGGAGCATCACTATGGATGACTTCGTCTCGTTTGGAGTTTTCGACAAAGCGGCAAATGTCGACATAGATCGACGCTTTCTTCCTCACTGGTTTCAGCCCGGCGTCGCAACGTTCATTACGTTTCGTACTGCCGATTCCATGCCGCGCGAAGTGGTCGAGAAATGGAGAGCAGAATTGCGAGCGTGGCTGGGTAGACGTGGCGTAGTGTTGCGAACAGACGAAAAGCTGCCAACTGTTGAGCAGTTGCAAAGGCGAATTGATGGGGGGAGAGAGTTTCTTGGGAGAGAATCCGACGGCGGAGCGTCGGGCTACAATAAAACCCAAAACACCGACGGCGGAGCGTCGGGCCACATTAGACAATTGCATAACAGTGGGAGCATCACTATGGATGACTTCGTCTCGTTTGGAGTTTTCGGCAATGCGGCAGATGTCGACATAGATCGACGCTTTCTTCCTCACTGGTTTCAGCCCGGCGTCGCAACGTTCATCACGTTTCGTATAGCCGACTCCATACCGCGCGAAGTGGTCGAAAAATGGAGAGCAGAATTCAGCGTGTAGCATCGCGAAGTTTGTCTGTTCCGCGGCGCAGGAGACCTGCGATCGAGTCTACCGTGCGGTCGCTCAGGCGAGCGATCTCGGTAACGGTTTTACCTTCGAGATAATACCAGGTCATGACTTGTCGCATGTCGCTTGGGAGTCGAGCTAAACGCTCCAAAATACGTGCAACCTCTTCAGTACGCTGAGCCGCTTGACTGGGAGGCGTGTGGTCGGAGGCGAAACTCTGACAAGACCCGACTGTCCCTGACGGCTGGTTAGGACTCCCCGAGTACTCGCGGCGAATGTCTCTGCGCGCTGTAAAGAAGCGTTTTCTCTGATCACTCAATACGCGGGTGAGAATTCGCCGCAACCAGTTGCGGACTACCAATGGTTCCTCGATGGCTCGCAGTTGCCCCAAACCCAGATAGGCCTTAACCATGGCTTCTTGAACGATATCGTCGGCGTCGAGCTTGGTTCGCAATTGCCGATCCAATCGCGACTCAGCCATACGCAGTAAGCTCGGGCGGTAGGCTTCAATTCGGCCGATTCCGCCCTGGTGCGGGCGTTGCTTTTTTACATGCATTTTGGCTCTCGCCTGTAATGGAGAGTGTTGCAACTAGTGCTTGGTCAAAGTGAAAAACGGGGCTAACACCTGTTTGAGAGTTTGACAGCTCACGAGCGTACTACTTTCTTCAGAAAACAATTACGAAAGCTAATTTTGCGGTTGTGTGGGACAAGGCGGGCGCAAAAACAACTACAATGGCTTTCACGCGGTGAAAGGTTCATGGAGCCGATAGTCTGGCGCGACTCGCGGGCCTCGTCCACTACCATCAACCCTAAGTCTAAACATTGACAGACCAGTAGTTGTATCTTAATCATTAGTGTGGATCATTCTGATGTCGGATGCAAGTAGCCCGCTCGATCAAACCCCGCTCGATCAAATATCGCCCGGCGATTCGCTAGATCGATTATTAGGTCAAGTAATGACCTCGCTGGAGGATGGCGACTGGCAAGCCCTCAAGCGGGCCGCGGCAGATTTTCCGCAGCATGCCGACGAACTCTACAAGTTCTTTAGGAATTCACGTGAGGTGCAGGCGGGCTTGGCTGGGAATGTAAACGCGGCAGAACTGAGCGATTCGTCCAAGACCATCAACGACGCGCGCACGCAGCCAGCGATGTTTGCTGACTTGCCTGAAGGGGGCCAGGACTTCGGCGAATTTGAATTGATTCGCCAATTGGGCAGTGGTGGCATGGGGACTGTCTATGAAGCCTACCATGGAAAACTCAAACGGACAGTCGCTCTGAAGCTGTCCCGTCTCCTGAACGGATTTTCGCAGGAAGACGTTGCTCGATTGCGATTCGAGTCTCAAGTGGCGGCCAGCTTGGACCATTCGAATATCGTACCGATCTTCGATAGTGGTGAATTGTGTGGTCGATACTATATCGCCATGAAAATAATCTCCGGGGGGAGTCTGAGAGAGTTGTCGCTAAGTTCTCAGTCTGTAGAGGTTACGCGGCTCGCAGCGGTTTCCGCAGCGGTGCAACACGCGCACGATCGAGGCATTTTGCATCGTGACCTAAAGCCATCCAATGTGCTCGTCGACGAACATGGTGTGCCTTTCGTGTCCGATTTTGGCTTAGCCAAACTGCTCGATTCGGATGGTGATCTAACTCGAAGCGGCGTCCGGCTGGGAACGCCGCGTTACATGTCCCCTGAGCAGTCGACCGGTGCAAAGTCGCTGACGGTCGCCTCGGACATTTATTCGTTAGGGATTATTCTTTACGAGCGAGTCGTGGGAGATCGCTGGGCGGAAACTAGCGCTGAAGCACTTGGAGATCAGTCAAGGCGACTACTGGACGCTCGGCGGTTGCAGGCTTTGACGAAGACCTGTGATCGTCGTCTGCAGACCATTGTACGTAAGTGCCTCGAAACACTTCCGCAGGATCGCTATTCGAGCTGCCGAGATCTAGAGAGGGATCTAGAGTGTTGGCTACGGGGTGAGCCGATATCAACGCAACCCACGGGGGGGATTCAACGAGGGCTGCGTTGGCTGTGGCGACACCCTAAACAAGCGTTAGCTGGGGCTTGCTTGACGATTGCTGCATTGCTTTTCGTGTGGTTGTTCATTGACAATCTGAATACTCGAAGCCATGGACGTGTCACCGAGTATGCCAAGAATCTTGAACATGCTCGCGCGGAAATACTGGCACATCGTCCCGGATGGAAGGCTCGAGGCACCGCTGCTTTGGACCGAGCTGAAGCCATCAGTCGCCTTGAAGGCCAAACAACCGATCTGGAGTCGTTGCGCGTCGGTACACAGATCGGATTAGACGTCGGTCTGCCGCACTACTCCGTCGCGCTGGAGAATACCCGTGTTGTCCGTTTTCATCCGAGCAAGCCGTGGTTGCTGATTGCCCAAAAACACGCCAGCGAAGTCAATGGTCCTGCTGCCATTCTCATCGTCGAATCGGCGACAGGGAATCATCTCCACGAGCTGGCGGTGGATGATGCAAATACAGATGCCGAGAATGGTGTTACGGATATCACTTTTACCCCCGACGGTCGATGGATGTTGGTAGTTTCACGCGCATCCAATTTACTCATTTACGACTCCGATTTGCCGGCGGCAACGGCCCCCGATGATCAAATTGGATTAGGCGACTTTGCCTTGATGCGAGTTGTAGCGTTGCGCAGTGGATATGTCGTCGTCCTAGGGAGGGCTCATGGCGGAAGTTCACGCTTGTGGACCCTGTCGACGACTGATTGGAGCATTGCAGTAACTCGAGATTTCCCAGATGGGCTTGCGGATATTGAAGCGGCAGACGATCTCAACAGCGTCATTCTCAGCGAGGCTGGGCGAGTGCAAATTGCGAATCCCGCGACCCTTGAGACGACTGGGTTTATTCCTGAGGTGCCCCATGGAAGCTTGACGTATCGTGACGGTTGGTTGGCCATCTATCATCAGGACGGGGTCCATCTTGTCGATGTGGTTACTGGCCACAGTATTGGACCTTTGGCACCCCCTCCGAGCGGATTTCCAACAACGCGCTGGGACTCGCCAATCGCTTTCTCCGAGTCGGGGGAGCTTCTGGCCGTGGCAGACAATCAACGCAATCAGGTGCATTTTTGGTCGACTACCGATCTTGCCTATGTTCAATCGACAGCAGTGATCGACTCGCAGTTCAATAATATATGTTTCGATTTTTCCGCTGACAGTTTAATGGCGGCTTCGGCTGGTGGTCATACCGCAGTAAATCAACTTCAAGCCACGGCGCTGCGTCCAATACTTCACGAAAGCGGAGTACTTCGTGACGTCGCGCTGGCGCGAGATCGACACTCGTTGGTAACGCTCAGGGAAACACAGCGCCAAGTGGGCAGAGTGGAAACCTACCGCTTGGCGGGCGAAGCTTTGCAGCGGGACAGTGATTTTACCATTGCGGGGCTCCCCGACTACCATCAGCCGCACATCGACATATCGAGCGATGGCAGCCAAATCGCGGTGCTCAGCCATGAACCGAGATTCGTAGCCCGCATCCTACAATACTCTCGCGACGGCACGCATCTCGCGACTCGTGGGCCCTTGGCTGGTTTCCGAAATATGGCATTCGCGCCTGACCAGCAGCTTTTGGCGTCGAGCACACCAAGTCTCGTTAGCTGGGCTAGCCAAGTTGACGCGCCACCGTGGCAATGGGCGCGCAGGCTTCCCATTGAAAACGCGCGCGGCGCTGCGAAATTCAGCTTCATCCTACCGATCGGCCCAGGCCGAGTCGTTTTGGGAGATGAAGTTGGTAGTCTGGTTGTCCTGCGCTACGGTGCATCTACGGTCGTCGAGTTCGACGTGACATTGGGCGACGCACCGATTCGCGCCGCTGCATTTCACTCACCGACATCTCTCCTGGTGGTCGGCGATGGACAGGGAGATCTATATGTAATGGATATCAGCGCGCGTCCATTGCAGCCAGTGCGAGTGGAAGCTCATTGGTCGGGGGTATCATGCCTGGCGTGGACAGCATGTGCCCATTTGATCAGCGCGGGACTCGATCAAACCATTCGCTATTGGCAGGTAGACGACCTACTACAACCGCCGCGATGCGTACTCGAGTTCCCTTTGCGCAGCAATGTACGGAAGTTATTTCCCGATTTAAATAACAATGCGAATGATCCTGTTCACGATTTGATTTTGTTCCGGGAAGGCACCTATGCATTGGAGCGATTGGAACTCGAACGTCAGCTTTTGCGACCGTAGCCGACTCTTCTTGTCCGAAATTGAATCGCGAAGGCTAGAATGCACAGGCAAGCCAATGCGTTTGGCTCGGGCACTCCGATAGGCCGAAACTCGCCGCGAAATTCCCAGCTTATAATATCGTGATTTCCGTAGCCACTTCCTGTTGCCGACGTAAATCCAACGAACGCTTCGTTTTGATTCAGGACGCTCGGAAGATCAACGTTGAGCGAAAGCTGAGAATTTTCAGGCCGTACAGTCAATTGCGACCAGCGCGTTTCAAGCAGACTGGACGCCCCGTTGTAGTCGATCCAGACATTCCATATTGAGGCGTTATTGAAGCGACTCGGTTCGACCGCTGTTGCGACAGATGCGATATTCCCATCGAGGTCGATCCCCACATGATTGCCGTTCGGGTCGCCATAGTTGGGGCCATTATCGTACGTATCTCGAAGCTTGTTACCAAAGTAGCGGGCATACTCCGTACAACTTAGCCACGGAGGGTCTGGGTATTGCGCGCAGTCGGTCGGTATTGCGGACGGCACAAGAAACCGTCGCGGTTAAGTTCAGAGCGGTCGGAATTGGTATTCATAGGGGGCACATGCCGCGCCACAAAATGGCACCATTTGCCGAGGTTACTTCGATATTGCGAAACGTTGCCTGGGCGCCTTTGTGGAGGTAAAGTCCTACGCGGCCGCTCTTGATCAGTGGATTCTTAGACTGGCAGACTTCTTCTTGGTCAAAGCTGACTGTGACCGTATCGCCGGAGTGCTTCACCTGCAGCGTGTGCCACTGGCCGACATTGTTGCTGACACGGTTTGGCATCCAACGTCGCGCTAGATCACGGTGTGCGCTGACGCCATCGGAATATGGCAGAAGATCTAGATGATTGATTCCATCGTCTCTGCCAATATCGAAAACCCAGCGTTCTTTGTTTAAACGGCGCGTCACCATACTGATCGGGCTGGGTATTTCGCTTTTGTACTCCACCGAAAATACGATGTCTTTCCAGTCGGTTGCACCAAAGTACAGTTCGGCTGCTTTGTCTCGCCTGGCTGAGCCGATCAGCTCGTTGCCGACAATTTTCCAATCCCCAATCTTCTCGACCGGTGGTGTGGAAACCATGCGCTCGTACAGGCCAGACGCATCCGACTCGAACTTATCAATCAGTTCGATGAGCTCTTTCGCGCGTTCGTCAAAACGACCTGATCGGTCGCTGAGGTATTCGTCGCGTGACGACAGGAGGACGATACGGTAGGCCGTTCGGGCCAACATGACTTGTGTAAGGATACGTTCGGAGGTGTAGGGTGCGAAATCTATGTTTGCCGCCAAATTTTGCTTCCGACTCCCGATGTCGGCGAGCATTTCGAGTGTTTCCTGGGAAGGAATTCGACGCAACTTAACTTCCAAATTGTCCAGCTCGCGCGTAGCCTGCTTTACCAATCCATCGATTCGTGAGTCGTATTTTCTTTTTGCTGAGCTCAATCGCGATTCGATTGTGGCATCCGTTTCGACCGCTCGACTATCGAACGGGAGATTGAGCACCAAACCTGCAGCCATAAGCGGAAGCATTACCAACTTCATTGAGAAAACTCCAGTGTTGCAATTTCCCTCAAACTTAGAGTTGCTATTGTTTCAATCATGATATTCCTCATGGTGTTCTCGAGTAGGCGTTTTGGCTCGATGTGTAACAAGCTGTACTCCCGATCGGATGTGTCGAAAGTCCGACTCGGTGTTCTGCAATAAAAAAGTCATGTCACACAAACGACTCACCATCAAGCCATGAGGTACTTGGTTCTGGATTCACGTTCGCGTCAGTTGTGTCGTTGTGTTCGCGCCATGCAAAATAAGGGAAAAATTGCAACAAGAATAGCAACAGCAGATGGTTCTGGTACGGCGGTTGCGGTTGCAGCAATGCTAAATCCGATTAAGCTACCATGATCTTCACGCAGAGCTTTGGAAAGTTGAGGCCGCCGTGCTGCCCACGGTATGTCGATCGATCGTTTGGCCAATTTTAGTGGCTTTAGAATGTTGGCTAGATTTTTCAGGCGTTCAGGGACGGCAATCGTTGGACGGTTTGGCTCGCCGTTTTCTGGGGTTTTGGATCCAATGGCGAGCTTTGCCAATGGCAGCTAAAAATGATTTTGCACCAGGCTGGTCGACCGTGAACTCATACAATTCGGCCCCAGCTCGGACCTGTTTTTGATCGGGAACCCGCTCGTGGCCGCAGGCTTCGAGCCTAGAACGTCCGATATTGGTCATGGCAAAGCTTAGGCTGCGCAAGTCGGATTCGCCGCCGATCGGTACACAATGTGCGAGCTGGGCTAGGAAGCAGCCTACAACCGCCCGCGTGCTGGCCTGGTGATACTTGGCTGGCAAGCGATAGGCGTACTCCGTCCCGCCAAACGTCAGGAAACGATTGCTTGTCGCGACGATGTCTCCCGCGCGGAGGTCTAGCTCAAGCTGTCTTCCCGTTCGAATGCGCTGATAAGCCGATTCGGTGATCGGCAATAAACATGTCATGCCGCACCGCCGCTCGGTCAGGTCGAAGGCGGTCATACATGTCAGGCGATTGACTCGCCACCACTCTACCATGAGATCGGGAATGTTCGATTCGTATCCCAGGCAGTTTCTTTGTAGCGAAGCTTCTAATAGCAGTTCGTGGTCGTGGAGGTTTCCTTCCGGATTTTGCTCTTTCAGTACTTGCCACCCCAATGCCAATTGCATTTCGCGCGCAGCCTGCCGCACATCTTGCTCGCTGTCCAAGTAGGATCGCTCGTGGACCACGTATTCGCGATTGTTCGATAGCCACAAAACCAAACGGTCCCAGCCATGCTGGAAAACGTCATGCTGGGCCAGGCACAGATGTTGTGGTGCCTGCGTGGTAAATCGAATGAATTCGTGAGGTTCCATCTCCAGCCAAGCGGCCACCGCTTCGAGCATCCCATCGGAAAACGGCCCTCGCTTTTTGCTGGTTAGCGAAGCGAATTCTGCTTTTTCAAATGGGAATTGAACTGCCAATTGCCTCAGCGAGTCGCGGGTGGGGAGCCGTTTCCCTTGTGCGGCGCACAAAACGGAGAGAGGCTCGCGCAATTGGTAGTAGTGTCGACCTTCCATTTTTGGGCAATTTGCAGAGTGATAGTGAATGGCGGGCGTACGGTCCGGTGCCGAGCGTGCCACGTGGGCAAGCGAAAAAAGCAGCTACGACATTAAAGACGACATTTGGCTGAAAACTGTCGCCATTTCTCACCGACTAGGAGGATTTTTTCGAGAAAAGCGATATGACAAAGTAGCTATGTGAATTCCGAGACTCCGTATTTCGATTTCTGTAACCGTCCACGGATTTGCAAGATAGTCGCTGATCGCTCCGCCGGTCAGTTGCTTAAGATAGTCGCCAATCTTTCCGCCGATCAGTTGCTTGGGCGTTTCACGTAACCGATGACGCTTCCGATGCGCTATTCGGGAAGAGCACTGATCGGCGGAGCGATCAGCGACTATCGCGTAAACGGCTATAGGCACAGAAACACGGAGGCACAGAGAGATATGCTGTTCCCAATGGGAAAAGTGATACTTCGAATCAAGTATCAAGCATCGACGAGCCCACGCGCTTCATCGCGTAAGCGACGCAGGATGCGGGATTTCGCGAGCAGCACCGAATTCAACGACTCAATCTGTTGTTCGACGAAAGAGGCTACTTTTTCTTCGACCTGCGGTGGAAGCTTTCCGGCGACGAAATCCTTCAACAGCGATTGATTGAAGACTAGCTTTTCAGGTTTTGGGGCATTGGGTGGCATAGTCTTGCATTCGAGGGTTGCACCCTTTGATTCTAAACGGTTACTCGGTTCTGAAGCTTGGGTAGGTCACCTTGGTAACCCTCGGCCCTTGGCGACCTTGGTTGTTTCAACGGACGAGTTCTGAGGGCTAGAATACGGTGTATGGCGATGCCGTAGGCAACGATACTCCCAGCGACAAAGCAACCGGCGGCTTGGGGACTGGCTAGTCCGAGCATTCCTATGATGCCCCCAGAAAAGACCGCGATTCCAGCTGACGAAACCATGTCTCGACAGGCTCGCGTGCATTCGCTACTTCGAACTAGCGCGAGTCTCACGTTCATCGTGGCTGACGATTCGTCAATGTCGGGTTGGAGGCCGGCTGAAATAGATACTGCCTGCTGAGCGGATTCATCGACTACTAAACACGCGCGCTGGGGGTCTGCAAAGTTTGTGTTCAAGGTGGTTGGGTGGAATTGAGACTGCGAACATGTTGATTGCATCTGAGCTTCCTTCTTCGATGGTTTGTAGGGAACGGTTGGTTGGGTTTGATTGACTCGCTGGCATGACTAGAAGCATCGGAACTAAAAGCGATTTGAGGGGTCGCTCGTCGCTGCCATCCTAGAAGGCAGTTGGGAAAGGCAACCTGTCAAGGAATTTCGAGAAACGTCGGAACCCTGGGTGAAATTTAAACATTTTGATCATTCGCGTTCGCGAGCTCTTAGCCACCTACACGTTTGGTCATGCCACTAGTGTTTCAACCAACCCTAAAGTTAAAGTTGGATGAAGCACTAGTGGCATAACTCGCCAATCTTAGTGGCATTCAAATGTCCGCAAATATTTTCAGGCGCTCAGGGACGACATTGGGCCGCCCATCTTTGGGTGTTTCGTGGGGCGATTGTGGTTGACGGGCTTATGACCGGTGAAAAGCCGAAATGGCACATGGACATGCGAAAAGTGATTGCAACTCTTTAGACGACCTTTGGCCGGAAATTGTCGACGCTTCTCAGAATAAAAAGGACACTCCTCGCTGAACGCCAACAGGTTACAAAATCCAACGCGGCATCCCGACAACAAAGTCACTGTGGATAGTTGTGGTGGGGAATCCCTATTATTCTGCCGGCTATTATTCTGCCTTGAAGTTGATTTGGGGGAGTAGGCAGAATGATAAGCCGTGTTTCGGTGGTGACTGTCAGCGAAAAGTGTCTTTTTTTAGAGGTTGAGCGGGTATTCCGACGGCGGAGCGTCGGCCTACATTAATGCGAATACCGACGACGGAGCGTCGGGCCACATTGGTGCGAATTCCGACGACGGAGCGTCGGGCCACATTTTGAATAGAATGGAGTGGTCGAGATTCTACTCCACCCCAATTCCAACAAAGTTGCTCCAGCATGAACCGCTTTTTTTTTAGAATCGCTGTGCTCGTCGCCTGTACTACATGTTGTGTCGCGAGCACGCTGACAATTGCATGGGTTCAGGCTGAGGAGCCGGACACGGTCCCCGATGTGGGGGTCCGCTTTCAGCCGCCAACGAGTGTGTTGCTGAAGGCTGCCCATATAGTGGTGAGCGCTGACAAGGAGCTCGCAACGGCCAGTTTGCTTCTCCAGCACGGCAAAATCATGGCCATCGGAAATGAACTGGTACCACCGGGCGGCGTTGAGGTTATCGACTGCCAAGGTAAATATCTCTATCCCGCTTTCGTCGATCCGCTGGTGGAGTTCGACGTAAAGCCGAACGAGTCGCCAACCGGCTACTGGAACAGCAATGTGACTCCCGAGCGGCGAATGGCTGAGTCGTTACATGTCGATAAGGCCAAACTTAAAAGCTTGCGGAAGGCCGGTGTGGGAATGGTGTTGGCCGCTCCGAATAGTGGAATTATCAAAGGCCAAAGTTGCGTACTTTCCACCGCTGACGCACCGCTGAACGAATTGCTGCATCGGTCCGATGTATTTCAGCACATCCGTCTCTATCCCAATCGCGGCAACTCGGAACGATATCCCACTAGTCCCATGGGGGCCGTGGCACTGGCTCGTCAAGTGCTCCTAGACGCCGATTGGTATCAACGCGCTCAACAAGCTGCTGCGGCCAACGCTCGCCTGCCACGTCCCGATTCAAGCGCTGCGCTGCAAGCCCTGGAGCCCGTCATTCGAGCTCGGCAAACTGTCGTGATCGACGGTACCAATGAGTTGTATGCACTGCGTGGTGATCGCTTTGCGCGAGAATTCCTGTTGAAGCTAATCATTCGTGGCTCAGGACGCGAATACCGACAGCTCGACGCGTTGGCTGCTACCGGTCGCACGTTCATCATCCCTATCGATTTTCCTGACGCTCCCAAGATGAACACGGAAGTCGACATGCTCGACACCACACTGCAGACGTTGATGCACTGGCGGTTGGCTCCAGAAAATCCAGCGAGATTGGAACAGGCGGGGGTCGACTTCGTGTTGACCACTGATGGAATCACCAAACCGGCTGAGCTGCTCTCCAAACTACGCTCCGCCATCGCCGCTGGATTGAGCGAGCACAAAGCCCTGTCGGCACTCACCTCCGAGCCCGCTCAACTGCTGGGCGTCGAGCACTTGGTGGGAACTTTGGAAGTGGGCAAGCTGGCCAACATCTTGGTGACGGACGGCCCGCTTTTCGCCAAAGAGACCAACATCGAAGAGACTTGGGTTCAAGGGGGCCGGGATCGTTGGAAAGCTGAACTGACGATCGATCCACGCGGCCAGTGGAAACTAATCAACGCGAGTGACTCCGTTGAATTGCAATTAGAGATTTCCGGTGAGCCCGATGAACTGAGCGCGAAAATAGGTCTCCCCACCGCTTTCGCCACCGCGCAGGGGGCCAAGGTAGCCCCCGCTGATAATCCCAAGACCAGCACCGAAAGTGCTTCCTCCCAAAATAAAGAGGACGCAACTAGCGAGAAACCAATTAAAGTCAAAGAGCTAGCCAACAACGGCTTGCAACTAACGGGAACGTTCGACGCTCAGAAGTTGGGTAGCAAACCGAACGGTCGGGCATGGTTGTCGATCGTACTGTTACAAGACGAAGGCAAGCCGCTCGCAGTGGATGCTAGCGTGCTCTGGTCCGACGGATCGCCGACACGCTTCCATGCCACACGTGTCAGCCCGCTATCGAAAGATAGTCCGAAAGCTGACCAACCGGCCGAGAGTGGCGCAAGGAAAAGCAGTGAGGATGAGCAGGCGGGCTCCGAACGTCCACCCGCTCCGAAGCCACCGGGGAGCGACAACAAAAATAAACCTGAGGCCTCTGTGGCCGACGCGCTGCCGTCCGTGCCCTGCGCGATCAATTATCCGTTGGGAGCGTATGGACGGACCGCCCCTCCAGAACAACCCGATGTGCTGCTCATTAAGAACGCTACTGTCTGGACCTGCGATCAAGCTGGCATACTTGAGCACGCAGACATTTTGGTTCGCTGCGGAGTGATCGAGCAGGTTGGCCAGAACTTGGAGCCGGTCAAGGATGCCCAAGTCATTGACGGCTCGGGGATGCATGTCTCCCCTGGGATTATTGATTGTCACTCACACATGGCCACCGATGGCGGTGTCAACGAATCGGGACAGACCATAACGGCCGAGGTCCGCATCGGCGACTTTATCGACTCCAATGACATTACCATCTATCGCCAGTTGGCCGGTGGGGTCACGACCTCCAATATCCTGCATGGTTCAGCCAATCCAATTGGCGGTCAGAATCAAGTCATCAAGTTGCGTTGGGGAAGTCTGGACGAAGATTTGAAAATGCGTGAAGCGCCCGCCGGTATCAAATTTGCCTTAGGTGAAAATGTTAAACAGAGCAACCACGCAGGGGGCAGTTCCCGCTATCCGCAATCGCGGATGGGAGTCGAGCAATTGATGCGAGATCGCTTTGAAGCCGCTCGCGACTATCGCGAACATTGGCAGCATCCAGAACGTCGCGCCAACTCTCTGCCGCCTCGTCGCGACTTGGAGTTGGAAGCCCTCGTCGAAGTACTTGAAGGTCGCCGCTGGATTCACTGCCATAGTTATCGACAAGATGAAATTCTGATGATGCTCCGCCTGCTCGAAGACTACGGTGTCACCATTGGGTCATTGCAGCACATTTTAGAGGGTTACAAAGTGGCTGATGCCATGGCCGCGCATGGTGCCACCGGTTCGAGCTTTTCGGATTGGTGGGCCTACAAAATCGAAGTCCTCGACGCGATTCCCTACAACGGTGCCGTCATGCATCGCGCGGGCGTGGTCGTATCGTTCAACTCCGATGACGCAGAGCTGGCTCGACACCTCAATCATGAGGCGGCCAAGGCGATCAAATATGGTGGCGTCGAGCCGAGCGAGGCCTTGAAGTTTGTAACTTTGAATCCAGCCAAGCAACTACGCATCGACAACTGGGTCGGTTCGATCACCGTAGGCAAGCAAGCCGACTTGGTCATTTGGAATCGTTCGCCGCTATCCACACTCTCGGTCTGCATGCAGACTTGGATCGATGGCCGCAAGTATTTCGATCGTGAGCAAGAACAAATCCGCCAACAGCAAGACGAACAACTTAGATTGAAATTAATTCAACTGGCCGCCGCGCAGCCAGGGGACAAGGAGGAGGAGGCCAACGACAAGGACCCTTCGCTTTGGTGGGCTCGCTACGATGAGTTTTGTCATCACGGCCACGGCCATGACGATGACCGAGAGGAGTGAAGGAGTGAAGGAGTGGAGGAGTGAAGGAGTGAAGGAGTGAACGAGTGAACGAGTGAACGAGTGCGCATAAAACTTTGAATGTATTGGCATTTAGGGCCGAAGGTCCGTCCGATTGTCTAGCCCCAGCAGAAGGCTGGGGGAGACATGAAACAGGCAATGTCCAATTCATTTAGGGCTGAAGGCCCGACCGATTCTCTCAATGCTAAAACCTAAACCTAAACCTAAAACTAAAACTAAAACTAAAACTAAAACCTAAAACCGAAAACCTTAGATCTGAAACCAATGAATGCCACCATGTCCTATCGACGACCTACTCGCGTTTGCGCGCTATTCCTTAGCCTTATTGCTGCATGCGTCCCCGCCATTTCGCTGGGGCACGATTTTATCCCGGGGGCTCCGCAGGATCGGCCGATTGCCATTGTGGGAGCCACACTTCATACGGTCAGCGGTAACGATTTGTTGGACGCGACGCTCTTGTTTGAAGCGGGTAGGATTACGCACGTCGGGCCGGGAGCCACGTTGCCCAGCGATACGGAAGTCATACAAGCGACGGACAAGCATGTCTATCCAGGGCTGATTGAGGCCAATACTGATTTGGGCTTGGTTGAAATCAACTCGATTCGAGCCACCATCGACTCGCGCGAGGCCGGTTCATTGAATCCGAACGTCCAGGCCGTTGTGGCGTTCAATCCGGATAGTGAACTGATTCCAGTAGGACGCGCCAATGGCATATTGACCGCATTGTCGGCTCCCACCGGCGGTCTGATCTCCGGCCGTTCAGCACTGATGCAGCTCGATGGCTGGTCACGTGATGATATGACGCTCAAGTCCGAGGTGGCCATGCACGTGCGCTGGCCGAGCGATGCGGACGATATCCAGCAATTGACGGAGTTCTTCGAACAGGCACGGCGTTATGAGGCGGCAATCGCGGACCAGCAGGTAGGCAACGCTCAGCCTCGCGACTTGCGCCTGGAATCGATGGTGCCCGTACTCGAGCAAAAAACGCCGGTCATCGTGGCGGTCGATGAGTTAGATGCGATTCGTAGCGTGATTGCCTTCAAACGCCGCTTCGGCCTGCGGTTGATTATCGCGGGTGGGACGGACGCTTGTCGCTGTGCTGTGCAATTGAAGAGCGAGAGCATTCCGGTAGTTGTCACTGCGGTTTATAGCAATCCGAGTCGTCGACATAGTCCGTACGACGAAGCCTATACGCTCCCCAAGCGACTTCACGAAGCGGGGATTGTGTTTTGCATTTCGGCTGGTGGGCGTTTTGGCGCTAGCGCTATTCGCAACTTGCCTTACAACGCGGCCACTGCGTCCGCCTACGGACTTTCGGAGCGAGAGGCGCTGCGTGCGATCACGTTGAGCCCTGCCGAGATTTTGGGAGTCAGCGATCGAATCGGTTCATTGCAGGTTGGTATGGACGCGACCGTGTTCATTGCCGATGGCGATATTCTCGAAACGCCCACTCAGGTTGTAGAGGCCTTTATCCAAGGTCGGCGAGTCGATTTGCGCAGTCGGCATACGCAGCTTTATGAAAAATACTCTGAAAAGTATCAGCGGGCTAGCAAATGACGCGGCCGTTGGTTTCCAATGTGGCTCGACGCTCCGCGTCGGTATTGCTATCAGCACTCACGACGCGGAGCGTCGAGCCACATTGAAAGTCGACGAATCGATAGAATTAGAATGGATGAAGGACTAGTGATTCAACCTCGTCCACTACCCCCAAACCTAGAGTTAAAGTTGGATGAAGTACTAGTTGGCAATTTTGCAAAACCAGTTGTAACTGGTTTATTCGCAAACTCTTTGCAGAAAATCTAGTAAACAATGGTAACTTTCCCATGATGAAACAGATTGTTAAGATCCTGCTCATTGCTATTGCTTCGACCGCCTTGCTCAATGCGCCGCTCGCAGCTCAAATCGCTTCTGAAAAAACGACTGCAGGCAAGTCAGCCACGGAAAAGGCATCCGAGTCGCAGTCGGTCGAATCGACTCCAGAATTGCCTCTTACCGACAAGACGCTCGTGGTGTGGGTGGCACCGGCCAATTTGAAGCAGCGTGGCGGCAGCGCGCTGACAATCGAAGATGGAAGCGATCATTTCGATGGGATTGTATTTGGCGAATTGACACCTGCGAAATGGATGGCGGGAAGCGATGCGTTTACCCGTACACAGAGGGATCAGTCTGATTGGCCAGCAGAAACTGCGGAAGGAGCCACCTATATTCAACTGGCGATTGTGTATCAGGGCAAGCAGATCAGCGTCTTTCGGAACGGACGTCTCTATTCTCAGCACGTGATGGCAGCTCTGCCGCAAGAGTTTGGGGCGCGAAGCATCGTAGGCATTGGTAAGCGGCATCGTGCCCAAGGTGACAATTCGCACTTTGCCGGCTCGATTGATGATGCTCGTATCTACGACTATGCCCTTTCGGCGAATCAACTCGCCGAGTTGGAACCCAATGTGGCTGCGGACTTGGTTCCCTGGGCATGGTGGACCTTCGACGATGAACAGGCGCAGGAACGCACTGGGCGATTCCTGATCACGCAACTCTCAGATGGTGCTCAAGTCGTCGATGGCAAGCTCGTGCTCGACGGTAAGACGGGCACGCTGCTGGGCAAGAGCGGGAAGGAAATTCCCTTTGCTTACGAGACTCCGGCCCGTCCCGAGACTCCGCCAGAGAATTGGTTGACATACCATTTGGCTCACCCCGGTCCTGGGGATGCCATGCCGGGCGATCCAAATTGCGCCTTCTTCTGGAAAGGTCGCTATCACTTGCACTACATCTACACACATCGGGATGGGTTCTCGTTCGCCCATGTTTCTAGTACCGATATGCTGCATTGGGAGTGGCATCCGACCACACTCACGCCACCGAAAACAGAGCATGGCATGTTCAGCGGCACTGGCTTCTTTACCAAGCAGGGCAAGCCGGCCATCATCTATCATGGCCAAGGGTCGGGGAGAAACCAGATCGCCATCGCTGAGGATGACCAGTTGGAGAAGTGGAGTGCGCCGCTCGCGCTCGAGCCGACGATTCTTCCTGGCCAGGATGCCAGCAAGATCGCGCATTGGGATCCCGACGCATGGTGGGACGGCGACAGCTACTACGCTCTCTCCGGTGGTTCTCCCGGCAGCGGCAAGCCTCCCACGCTGTTCAAATCCCAGGATCTTCGGAGCTGGGACTATCTCGGTTTGTTTCTGAGCAAGGACATGCCGGATGTGCAAGCGGACGAAGACATCTCATGCCCCAATTTTTTCAAGCTTGGCAACCAGCACATGCTGCTCTGTATCAGTCACACTCTAGGCTGCCGCTATTACCTGGGCCAATGGAAAGATGAAAAGTTCAATCCCGAGTTTCACGCGCGGATGAACTGGAAAGGCTGGGACTGCTTTGCCCCAGAAAGCCTACTCACGCCCGACGGTCGTCGTGTGATGTGGGCCTGGTGCAATCTGGGTAGTCCGCAAAGCGGCATCCAGTCCTTGCCTCGCGAGTTGAGTTTACCGGACGACGGAGTGCTGCGAATCAAGCCGTTGCGAGAATTGGAATCGCTTCGCTACGACCAGCGGGTTGAAACCCAGATCGACGTCAAGAGCGACGCTCCATACCGACTCAAACAGATTGAGGGAGACGCGTTGGAGTTGAATGTCGCACTCAAGCCCGGCACGGCCGCACAGTTCGGCGTCGAAGTCCATTGCGACGAGCAAGGAACCAACGGGTTTCAAATCGCCGTCGAACCCGCGAGCAAGAGTTTGCGACTGGGCGATACCGTTGCACCGTTCGAATTACAGGCTGGTGAAGATCTCGAACTGCGTGTTTTTATCGACAAGAATGTGATCGAAGTGTTTGCCAATGAGCGCCAAGCTGTCGTTGCCTCTCACCCATACGATCGCAAAAATGTAGCCGTCAGCCTGTTCAGTAAAGGTGGCGACGTGCACGTCACCAATGTTCGATGCTGGAAGATGAATTCGATCTATACGAGATGATAGTAGTCGTACCTGTCAAATATCAGGTGCGGTTTAGATTGCTCGAGCGAGTGGTGGGAGCTGAGCTACTTCCGACGGCGGAGCGTCGAGCCACATTGAAGCAAGCTACTCGGCGGGATTGCGTGTGGCACGCAGTGTCGACGAGGAATTGTTGAGAAGTCGCGTTTTGTTGGAACTGAGCTGGCCGTTTGAGCGTCGTTACTTGCATGCTCGAACGCTCCCTATGGCCCAGCTCGCTAGATCTAAACGAGATTTCTCGAAAAAGTTCGGGAAAACTTCTAAGAAACTGCGGCGCGTGGGGTCTTCCCATTGAACGAGCTCGATATGGGCGTGATTCGAAACCGCAAGGCGCATCGAACTGAGTTTATGTTGCAACCCTCTCCGCTAACCGACCAGCCCGATGAACAGGGGGCGAGCCACCTCACGCTGCGCTCGCTGTTCGAAAGCGAGGAAACTCCGCTGCTGCGCTATGCATTCTCGCTGGTTGGTCGCCGCGCGGTAGCCGAGGAGATTGTGCAAGAGGTTTTCTTGCAGCTCCACAAGCATTGGGATGAGGTTGATTGCCCGCAATCGTGGTTGATGCGCAGTGTTCGCAACAAAGCGTACAACCACACTCGTGACCACAAGCGAGAGACTTTGCGCAGCGACGACCACCAGGCCCGCGCCCCGAATGCCGAGGACGAATCACCCGACGAGGTGCTGTTGAGAATGGAAGCGACCGTCGCTCTGCGGCAGACCCTGGCGGAGCTCGATGAGACCGATCAGCAATTGGTGAGATTGAAGTACTTCGACAATCTAAGCTACCGGGAGATGGCAGCTCAAACAGGACTCAGCATCAGCAATGTTGGCTATCGACTACACCATATTTTGAAAGAGCTGGGCAGGAAACTACGTCCACTCGGAATCGACAATAAATCATGAACGACCATTCCCCAAATCCTGAGATCGAATACGAGCTAGAAGCCCGCATCGTGGCGCTGGTACTGGGCGAGGCGTCGGATCTGGAACGCGATCAACTCGAGCGTCTGATCGCCGAGCGTCCTGAACTAGCCGAACTCAAGACGCACTTCGAAGCGATACATGGACTGCTGCGCGATAGCGTGATGGGCGAGTCCATTGCAGCAGACGACGATTGGAAGCTACCGCCTGAAAAACGCAATGCGCTGTTAGCCGTGATCGATGGCGAGGCACTGACGCAGCTTGATACGTCTTTGGCACCCAACTCATTGAGACTTGTCGCAACAGCTACGCCAGTTTCAATCAAACAGAGCGCTCTGTGGAAATTCTCTAAGATTGCCGCCGTCTTATGCGTGGCGGGTTGTTTGGGTGTGTTGGCGATGTCAGGCTCCTTCTTTCTTTACTCGAAGAATGCTTCCCGTGCTCGACAGCTTGCCTCAAGCGAAGGGGTTGCTCTGCATAGGAGCGATTTTTCGGAAGCAATTCTAGACGGAGTTAACGTCGACGGAAAGTTTCGTGGGGGTGCTGATGTCACGTTTGGATTGCCCGCCGCCCAGCCTGCGGAAGGCTCGGACGCTATTGTGGAGAATGGCTTAACGTCTTCGCTGCGAGCGATACGTCATGAGGAGGGACGCGAGTTCAAACTGCATGCTGAAATTCTGGATAGGGCTTTAACCGAAGCCAAAGACGCCAGTCAACAACAGTTGCCTGCCCAGGTCGATCAACCGGCGAGTGGAGAGCTAAGCTATCGTGACTCGTTCGATTCCGACGATGGATTTGGCACCAAGAATGACAGCGGCATCGATGGTACGAATGCTTGGATGTCCGGCGGCGGGTTTGGCGGCGGGTTTGGCGGTGCCGGTGGCATGCCGAGTAGCGGACGTGGGTTGGGACGCTCGGCAGGTCATTATCCAGCCGCGGGTGACGTGCAGCAGACTGATGTCTATTATGGCTTCAGTCAACCGGAATCGGCGCAACCCTCGCGTCCCATGGCGGCCGGTAACAGATACGACGATCGGAATGAGGGAGTTGAAGAACTCCCTGCCCGTAACTACTCCGCTGAGAGCTCGAATGGCCTTTCCGACGAGTTAGCACGCGGCATCTCGCCAGCGAGTCCCAGCAATCGACCATTAGGCTTATTGCGCGAAGATTCCAAGAAGCTGAGTGATTTGGCAGAGTCCAATGGAGCAAACTCAGCACACTTGGGCGATGTCGCGGTGGCCGAAATAGTAGAGACGGAGGGTTTGGATCTCGCAACCATTAGTGGACGTCGTGGTAAGGGAAATGTCGATGCAGAGAGTGATGCACTGTCTGCATTGCCTGCCGATAGGGTCGGACAAGACCAGACCGCAACTCTAGAAGTTCGTATGGGCACACACTTCCAACCGCTTTTCGAAAGAAGACCGGAGTTACTCCAGGGTGGCTTCGCTCTCCTGCCATCAGCGCCTGCAAATCTTGGTGAGGACAATGCTGCCGACGAGGCCTTTTCGACGTTCTCGCTGCATGTTAGCGATGTGTCGTTCAAACTAGCCCAGGCAGCACTGGCGAGTGGAAAGTGGCCTGAAGCTGCCAAGCTGCGTATCGAAGAGTTTGTGAACGCGTTCGATTATGGCGATCCACTGCCAAGCCCCACCGAAAAAGTGGCTTGCCGTGTCGAACAGTCGATTCATCCATTCCTACAGCAGAGGAACGTGTTACGAGTCTCGTTGAGAACGGCGGCCGTGGGGCGCGCAATCGATACTCCGCTGCGTCTCACTTTCCTACTCGACAACTCGGGGTCGATGGAACGCGCTGACCGCCAGCAAACGGTACGTAGATGCTTTGCTCTGCTGGCACGACAGCTCACACCGCTCGATCAAGTCACTGTCATAAGTTTCGCGCGTCAACCGCGACTTTTGGCTGACAAGGTGAGCGGTGATAAAACGCAGCAATTGGTTGGGCTCATCGAGGATTTGCCTAGTGAGGGGGGGACCAACATCGAAGCGGCCTTGCGACTCGCTTTTGAGAAAGCTCGCGAGCAACAGTCCGAAGGGGCTCAAAGCCGAATCATCTTGTTGACCGATGGAGCGGTCAATCTGGGCGACGCAAATCCCAATAGTTTGTCGCACCTGATCACCACGATCCGCGATGCCGGAATTGCCGTCGATGCCGCCGGAATCAGCGCCGATGGCTTGAATGACGAGATCCTGGAAGCCCTCACACGCCAGGGAGATGGACGTTACTACCTACTGGACTCCAACGAAGCGGTTGACGAAAGCTTTGCTCGCCAAATTGCCGGAGCGTTGCGTCCGTCGGCTAAGAATGTGAAAGTGCAAATCGAATTCAATCCGAAACGCATTGGTCACTACAAACTACTTGGCTTTGAGAAACACCTGCTGAAACAAGAAGATTTTCGCAATGACAAGGTGGACGCCGCCGAGATGGCAGCCGCAGAGGCTGGTGTGGCCGTCTATCAATTCGAAGCCAAACCCGACGGCGAAGGGGATGTCGGTTCAGTATCCGTCCGCTTTCGAGACCTGGCCACCGGACAAATGGTCGAAAACCGCTGGCCCATTCCCTATGAAGCGGATGCCCCGCGAGTGGATCAAGCTGCCCCCGCACTTCGACTCGCCACTGCCGCTGCTCTATTGGCGGCCAAGCTGCGCGGCGATCCGCTAGGAGACACGGTCGAACTGAAAACACTGTCCGATTTGATTGCGAGTTTGCCAGAACGATTGCGCAAGGCGACACGCGTTGAACAGCTTCAACAGATGATTCAGCAAGCTAGACAAATTAGCGAAAAATAGAGTGGGCCGGCTGGGCAACGAGTCAAGGTCGGGTAAAGAGGTCAGGAGTAAATCTTGCAAGCTCCCCAGGGACCCTGCCGGCAATTGTCTCCTGACCCTCTTACCCTCCGCTTCGCGACTGAGTAGCGAAACATAATTAATTACAAAACGTCATCTTTGGGGTGCTCTGATGAATCATAGACCACGAAAAAAACTTGGTAACGCGACATTTCTGTGGCAGTTCGCAGTACTCGGACTAATGGCATTTCCGTCGATGGCGCAAGAGGACGAGGGGAATACGAGTAACGCAGGGGAGCAGGAACCGACTGCGGAGCGTCGGGCCACATTAGAACCAAATACCGACGCGGAGCGTCGGGCCACATTAAAGCAGTCTGAAGGTACTAGGACGATTATCCTTGAGACGCGTAGCGAGATACCTGAGCCAGCGGTCTTTTTTACGGCTAGTGTGCATGGCAGCGCGCGTGTGGGTTTGGAACACGTCGAGCAAGTTGTCGAGCTAGAGGTGAAAGTCTTTCAAGGCAAAGCCGAGACGCTGAGCTTGGGCTTGAGCGGCGATGGAGATGTTACCAATGTGCAAGACGACAATCTTCGATCCTGGTCGGTGCGCAGGCAAGGGACCAAGCGATTCCTCGAGCTACATTTGAAGGCAGGCGTTAACGAACTAAAACCCGAGATCACGCTTCGCTCGCCCAAATTGACTTTACCTACAACCTTCAATTTGACGCATCTGGCTCCTGGGGAAGCGGTGGGATTCGACTCGATCGTGAGTCTCGAATACGCACCGGAAGTCGAGGGGAAAGTCAGCATTGCCGAGGGATTTGTGCCACTGAGCACTGCCGGGCGCACGGTTCGCTTTCAAACTGCCAGCGGAGGTCAGCTCCAACTCTCGCTCCATCGCAACGGAGCATTGCCTGCCGCAGTGGAGCTGGTCGATACAACTTTAGTTGGCAATGCGCATACCGATAGCGATTCGATTCACTTTCAACTGACGGGGCAGGTTCGTGTCAGTTCAGCCCATTCGGAAATCACGATCCTCTCCGGCAATGCCGCCGTTCGCCAAATCCCTGTAAACACTGGCATCGGCGCCAACTATCGGCTACGACTCGACATCGAAAACGACTTGCCACAATACAAGCTTGTGTTTGCGGAAACGGGTACATTCCCTTTGTCACTCGACTTTGTCGCGCCACTGAGAAAGTCCGAAGATGATTCGCACGGCATCGATTTCACCGTTGCCGCCAGCGCTGTCATTCCGTTGACGCTCCAGGGACTCGGCTCCACCTTGGAATTTCAACGAGACCAGGAGTCGGTCGTGCCGATTCGCGTCGAAGAGGTTTGGCTCGGGTTCTTACCTGCCTCGGGGCGTGCCAAATTGCAGTGGAAAACGGCCCGGCGAACTGAGGAAGGAAAGCTGTTCTTTACGACTACTGGCCAGGTCGAGGCAAGGCTGGATGTGGGACTGCTACGGCAGGAGCATAGGATCGATTACCAGGTTCTGCAAGGTGAATTGAAGTCACTCGGCATTCAGCTACATGGCCCAGGGGAAATCCTAGACGTCCAAGGGAAGAACATCGTGGGCTGGAAAGTTATCGAGGAAGGAGAAGCTCGCCGATTGGACATCACTCTCAGTCAGCCGATCACGGGTACCAGCCCGATCCACGTGCGCAGTCAAACTCCCTTGGATGCTTTGCCTGTGCGTATCGAAGGTATGAGATTGAATCCAATCGGGGCCATCCGCCATTCTGGCTACCTGCGGCTGTCGAACTTAGGATCGGTACGACTCGAACCGACGAGCTTGGTCGGCCTGGCGCAGTTGGCGCCAGACCAGTTTCCCGGTGAATCGATCGAAGCGCGTCAAGTCTTTGTATACCGTTTTCCCGCTGCCGAGTATTCGTTTACCGTGGCTGCAGACCGTATCCAGCCGGAAATCAATATTTCCCAAGTGGTGCTGTACGAGCTGACGGAAACCGATCGAGTGATCAAGGCAGATATTGAACTCGATGTGCGCGAAGCGCCGATTCGCGAGTGGGATCTTGCGATCCCTGCGGACTATTCGGTCGTCTCTGTCACTGGTGCAAGCGTTGCGGATTACATCGTGGCTTCGGAGTTCGCTGATGATCTCCGCAACTTGAAGATCATTTTTGGCCAAGACGTATCGGGTCGCCAGTTGGTTGCGTTGCATCTGGAAAAAAGCGAAACGGCTATTGAAAGTAACTGGATTCTTCCGCGTCTCGAATACCCGGCTGCGAAAGCGGTGCGTGGCGATGTTGGAATTGTGGGCGCAGCCGGTTTTCGCATTGCAGTCGGAGAGATGGATTTGCTAGTCGAAAAGCCGCTCGCCTATTTTCCCAAACCGGTGGCTAATCTTCAGCAAGCGTTTCGCATGCGTGAGCCAGGTTGGTCGGCAACGATGTCCATCGAACAGCTCGACCGAAGCGTGCAGGCGGATGTGTACCATTTGATTTCGTTGAGCCAAGGAACTGTGTACGGCAGCGCGCTAATCAACTTGTTTGTTACCGGTTCACCCGTTTCGGAGTGGAAGATATTCGCCCCCGAGGCGCTGGGCAATGTGCTGGTCGATGGCCAGGATGTCCGCACGTGGCATCGAGACGGGGATACGCTCACGGTGACTTTGCATCAACCTGTGATGGGGGCCTACACGCTGCTATTGACTTTCGAAGAAAAACCTGAAAAAGGGAACAGCACTTTCCAAGTTGGTCAAATTGCACCGCTCGGCGTGCAGAGTGAGCGGGGCTATATTCAGGTTGTCAGCGCGACGCAAGTAGACCTCAAGACGACTTCGATTTCGCCGGAAATATTGAAGCTCGATCCACTGGAGCTCCCAGCAGAATTTCGCTTGTTGAGTACCACACCTCCACTGGGGACGTGGCAGTATACGGCGCGCCCTTTGGATCTCAATTTGGAAGTAGATTGGTTCCAGCCAGGGTCGACGTTAGCGCAGATCGTCGAGTTTTCCGAAGCCAACAGCCGTGTCTCGCAAGATGGTGAATTGGTGACGGACGTTGTTTACTTCGTCAAGTCGCGTGGGGAGCGGACGCTGAAAGTGAAACTTCCCGCTGAGCCGGTGCGTCTGTGGGCGGTTTCAGTCAACGGACAGCCTGTCACGGCGCGGCGAGCGGGCGAGGATACACTGATTCCCCTGCCCGGTGGAACGGATCCCAATATTCCAGTCGAAGTCAGTCTGCGTTTGGGGAAGCCGGCCGTCGATGAATCCAATCCACAACTCGCCTTGCCCATCGTGTTCGCTCCGGTCCTCAAGACGCAATGGAACGTCGTCGGCGATGAGAAACATGTCTTGATTGCTAGTGGCGGCACCGTCGCACCTCCAGTACCCGTTTTGCGGCCGTCAGGTTTTGAGTGGTTGGCCCAGGATGGAATGCTTTCACTGCTACTGATCGGCCTGTCGACTGGTGTCGGAATCTGGTGGAGCCGCAAATCCAGTTTGTTGAGCCTCGTGGGCGTACTCTGTTTGGCAGTTGCTATCGGGCTGTCTATTGCAACCGCTACCACGGCGCTATCACAAACAGGTCCGCCGACACCGCTGCAGTTGAGTCTGCCGATTCTTTCGACCGGAGAAGCAATTGAATTGCAGGTGAGCATCATGCCGCTCTGGTTGGTCAATCTATCTTGGGTGGGGCTCGCCGTTTTCGTGGTAGGCATTGTCATTATCGTGGGTTCGTTCATCGTCCGGGCACTAGGTTTGCGAGCGATGATGCGCTGTGTTGGCATGCTTTTGATCGGGTTGGGCGTGTTGTTTCAAGGCAACGCAGCGCCATGGTTCTTCGCTCTGCTTGCTGTCGCGATTCTGATTCTGCTCTTTGTACCTCGCGCGTTGGACTGGATGCGTCAGGTTTCGTTATCAATGCGTGTCCAAACGAAACGTCCGAACGAACTAAGTGAAGCTAGCGACGCGAGTCCCACTGCAGGCTTGGGGCCAGTTACCCCGGCTTTGATATTGTTCACTTTGATATTCGCCTCCGCCGAAACTGGTTTGGCAGACGATCCTGCAGGATTCCAATCATTCGATTCGATCACGCAGCAATGGCAGATTTCCCATCGAGACGCGCGGCTCACCGCTAGCGGCACAGTGACCCTCTCTGGAGTACCCGGCGACCAGTTTTTGTTGCTGCATGCGCCCGCCGTGTTGACTCGCTTTGAAGGCGAAGGTCTGCGGTTGTCCAAGCTGACTGCTTCCGATGAAACGACACCCGGGGACTTGAGCTACATTATCAGTATTCCTACAAGCGAAGAAGCGAAGGCCACGGATGGTGAATTCGATACGGCAGCAACGGCGGCTGATTACGAAGCGAAGTTTGAGTATCAACTTGAGGGAGTCAGTCCAACGGCGGGAATCGCTGTGCTGACCGGCACCGCCGCCGTGCAGGAGATCGGCCTCAGCTACGATGAAGCTGGTTGGGATGTCACCAGCACCCATGCTGCAAGCGTCGAATTGATCGAGGACTCCGACGCCACTCTGGCGAAAGTGCTACTGAGTCCAGGACGAGCGAGTCTCATCCTCAAACCCAAAGCTCGAGATATCAGCGCGGAGGAGACGCAGTTTTTTGTGGAAGCCTCCAACCTGTATCTGCTTGGCCCAGGTGTGGTCGATGGTAGCCATCGCCTTCACATCCGTACTTCGCAAGGGCAAGTGCGCGAGCTGAATGTACGGGTGCCACCAGGCCTCACCGTCAGCGCTGTCCGTGGTCCGGTTGAAGCTTGGCAATTTGATGCGGATAGTAGTCGCCTAAAATTGGAAATACAATCGACGGCAGCGCAAGCCTTCGATGTCACGATCGAAACACAACGGGGGCTTGATCCACTCCCCACAGATGTCAGCCTGTCACCGCTGCAAGTGGACGATGTGGATAGTGAAATAGGACAGTTGGCCATAGCTTTTGGTCCAGAGGCTCAGCCTGAAAAGTCGGACTCAGAGCAATTGTCGCTCGTCAATCTAGCAGACTTTGACGCGAGTTTAATCTCCAACAAACAAGCGGTACTACATCGAGTCTATCGCTATGGTGCCGCCGGTGGAGAGTTGTCCGTCCGCGTCGCACCGGTAGACTCGGAGGTGCGAGTGATCAGTCGACAAGTGTTGTCACTTGGTGAGGAGCGGGTTGTCCTCGGCATTAATTTCACAGCGGATATCGCTCGCGCAGGCTTATTTCAATTGAGCTTCCCCCTGCCACTGGGCCTCGAGGTCGAATCGCTGACCGGTTCTGCACTTCATCACTGGGCGGAACTAACTGAAGGGGGCCAGCGCAACATTATTCTCCATCTCAACGGCAAGACCATCGGCTCCCAGGACTTCGCGTTGACGCTCTCCGGTGCGGCTCCCGCTGCGTTGGGCGATTGGGAAATACCCCGCTTCGAATTGCAGGAAGCGACTCGCCAATCTGGTGAACTGGTCGTCCGGCCTTCGACGGGCTTGCGACTGAGAACCGTTTCACGTCAGAACGTCTCCGAGAGCGATCCACGAGCGGTGGGAGGCGAAGCACAAGGTGCATTGGCGTTTCGACTGTTGCAACGCGACTGGAATCTAGTACTCGGCGTGGAACAACTCGACCCCTGGGTAACAGGCCAAGTACTGCACGAAGTTATCTTGCGAGAAGGGCAAACGCGATCGGCACTTCACGCGAGCTTCACGGTGCAAAATGCTTCGATTCGCGGGCTGCAAGTGGTTCTGCCTGTGGCTGACGAGGAAGAGATCAAGACGTTGCGAGCGAGTGGTGATATCGTTAGTGATTTTGTACGAACGACCGCCGACTCCAACATTTGGGAAGTTCAGTTCAAACGCCGTGTAGTCGGCAAGGTCCAATTTCGAATAGAGTACGAACGACGCGGCGACCGCGCTGGTGACAACGAAACATTGAGATCTACTGAATTTCCTCAAGCTCGACAGATAGCCTATTATTTAGCTATCCGCGCTGGTGGGCGACTCGAACTAGAACTCGACGACATGTTGGGCGGATGGCAGCGGGTTGATTGGGGTACAGTTCCAGCGGTGCTCCGCGATAGCGCGATTCGAAGCACTCCCACCTTCGCCTTGCGGACTGAAGCGTCTGCTGACCCCGTCGTAGTTCGCGTCAAACGCCATGCGCTGGCAGAGGCTCTTAAGCTACGAGTGGCCAAGGCGGAACTGACCACTGTGCTCTCACCTACTGGCGATCAATTGACCGCAGTGGATGCGACCATTGAGGTCATCCAGCGCAGCAGCTTGAGCGTTACACTTCCGAACAAAGGCGATCTATTCAGCATCTTTGTCAATGGAGAGAGTGTCAATTCCATTCGCCTGGGAGCGAGTTCAAATACGTGGCAATTCAATATTTTGCCTGGTATAGACGATGCTCAAGCGCAAGTTCGTTTTGTCTATTCCGTCTCTGGCGATCAGTTGAGTTCTCTCAAGTTGACGAGCCCCGAATTGAATGTCCCTTTGGAGAATATTCGCTGGAATGTCATAGCCCCCGAGGGGTTCGAATTGATCGATAGCGACGGAAGTTTGGAGCTCGTAGGTCAAACTAATCAAGGGACCTATGATCGCGACTCGTATCTATCCAAGACGAGCGGCAAGCGGCAATCCCAAGCCAAGCAAGCAGCGCAACTCTTGGAGCAAGCCAATCAATTGCTGCAAGCCGGTGAGCAGACCAAGGCACGTTGGGCGCTAAACAGCGTCGCCAATCAATACGCATTGGACGCCGCCTCCAACGAAGATGCACGCGTACAGTTGGAAAATCTACAGACGCAACAGGCGATTGTCGGACTGAACACGCGGCGTCAAAGACTTTTTCTCGACAACAATCGAAGCGACACTTCGATAGAGGGCAATCAACAACTCAAGGAGGCCGCAGCCGACAATCCCGTTCTTCAGAAAGATCAATTGAATTTCCGACCTCAGCAGCTCGGTGAACTATTGCGTGGCAATACCATTGAAGACAACGCCATACTGGGCCATATTGCCGCTCGGCTGGTCCAGCATCAGCGCGCTAGCGAGCCCGCGCCAAGGGCCATTCTGATCAGTTTGCCGGAAGAAGGGACCGTGTATACCTTCAGCCGCACGGTGCAGGTTGCACAGAGCCAACCTCTAGAGCTCGACCTCGACTTTGAATCGCAAGCCAGACTTCGCCCTTGGCAAATCGCGGCCGCCGTATCGCTGTTGGTCGTCATGGCTGTCGGTCTAAATGTGGCTCGACGCTCCGCGTCGTGAGTCTGGTAGATTTGCCGACGCGGAGCGTCGGGTCACATTAAGACTGCGAATACCGACGCGGAGCGTCGGGCCACATTTGCAGGACTCGGCTTGCAATTACTGCTCGAAAACTGCTACGCTTCGGCCATCGGTGAGGTTGCGATATCGAATTGCCATGCGAAACGGGAGTTAGTGACTTGGACACAATTGCGGATACCCAGGTGATTCGCGCCTTCGCGCGGCACAGCCCGCAGCCTCAGGCGGGACGAGTCACCGATTTCCTGGGGATACGCACGCGCGTATCGACGATTGCCTCAATTGCGCATCTTGCCGGAACGGTGGAGCCACCGCCGATTCCTGCGAACTTTCATGCATCGCAACTCGAATGGGCAGGTGTCCTACGAGCAGCACTCCAAACAGAACAACGATTCGTGGCAATCGAACTTGGCGCTGGCTGGTGTCCTTGGTTGTTAGCAGGTGCGGTAGCCGCCCAGCGCTGCGGCGCGCAGAAGTTCTCTCTGTGCGGCGTCGAAGCTTGTCGCGGACACGTGGAATTCGCCCATCAGCACTTTCAAGACAATCCGCTCAACGGAATTCAGCTCGAATTGTTGCATGGCGTGGCGGGTGTACAAGATGGTTTCGAAGACTTTCCAGAGATCGACGATCCTGCAAACAACTGGGGCGCGTCGGCAATCATCGCTGGGAGCAATAGTCATCAAGAAGTGCTCGCGCGATACCGTGGATTGCGACGGTTCTCGCGAATGGCTCGTATCGGCACGCGACGAGTGTTGCGGCGGCTGACGGGAGGCTCCTCGGTGACACGACTTCGTAGCTATGCGCTGGCATCTTTGGTCGAGCGCTCCGAGTCGATAGATCTACTGCATATCGATATTCAAGGACATGAATTTGACGTGGTAGAAGCTGCCCTGGAAGCTGTTTGTCAACGAGTCAAACGGATGGTAATAGGAACGCACTCCGAACACTTATCGCAACAATTGCGAGATTTGCTCGTGCATCGAGAGTGGTCGTTGGAAGCAGAAGAGGCCTGTCAGGTGCATCGCTCCCGTGGGAAAGAGAGCTTGGTTATTGATGGATGTCAAGTTTGGCGCAACACTCGTTTGCAGGCACAGTTGGAGGTAAGCGATCTAGCGAAAGTTGACCGTAACGCGATTCGAAGGTTTGCGGCATAGGTCTTGGAGGAAGCAAATGCGGTAGATAGGAAGATCCGACGGCGGAGCGTCGGGCCACATTACAATACACATACCGACGGCGGAGCGTCGGGCCACATTAAAACTAGCGGGCGCGAATGTTTGCTGGTTTGATATCTAAGTACTCGATACCGAGCAGGCGTAGGTCTAACAACGCATCCTCAATCAATTCCCAGTCGTTCGGTTCAAATAGCTCGCGACATGCGTCGAGACTCTCCTCCTTTTGCTCGTCGGTGTATGGTGCATCGCGGTCGACGTAAGCCTTGCCAAAGTCGAGCAGGTAGGGGGGCGATACAATTGCCATCTCAACGATTCGATGTTCATCATCGTAGTCTACCAACGATGGAACTGCAAAAATCCCCAAGTACCTGACGTTTTCGTCCCTCAAGCGAAGATACGCGTCGCGCTCGTTAAGATAGGTGCGTTCCCGTTCCAAGAGTTTGACAGCGGTTTTTCGTGAAGAACGCCAGACTTCTCCATCTTGTCCGAACCCAAGAGCATTGGTCCCATCAATGGAAATTCCTCGCGAAATCGCGTAGACTTGTAGCGTCTCATTTATTTCTTCAGGATTAGCCATGATTCGTAACGCCTCTACAACAAGTTACTCGGCAGAAGTTCGTATTACACTGCGTGTCGGCGAGCGTGTGTTTGATGTTGCCCAAGTGCATAATACAGCCTGCTATCTGCGAAATCCGGCAGACGTCCCTGCTGGGCCGGCTGAATTGATGATTTCCGTTGATGGGCGCGAGTCACTCGAAAACGTGATACTACGTGACGGCATTAAAGCAGATTCGCCTGAAGTATGTTTCGGCTGATAACCTAATCTTCGTCGAGCAACTTGTGAACCGCGAGGCTAAGATTCTCGCCGCGAAGCCCCTCATATCGAATGACGCCTCCGCTGTCGATCACGTATATTGTCGGCCATGCTCGGACATTCCACTGCTGAGAAATTGTTGCTTCACCATCCAACCAGACACGCCAAGTTATTTTCTTCGACGCAATCGCTGTCGATGTAGTTTCTAGCTTCGGGTCCCGCATTACGGACACGAATACAAAGGGTTTCCCCGCCAGTTCTTCTACCAGTTCTCGGTTTCGGGGATACATCTCTTCGCAGGGGCCGCAACCTGTGTAAGAGAACATTAGCACTACTACCTTTCCACGAAACTCGGACAGACGCATTGCATTGCCCGCTACGTCCTCCTGATCGATTTCAGGTGGTTTCTGTCCAATGCTATGTTCTAATTCAAACGTCGCAGATGGTATTCGATCGACCACTCGGCGTCGATTGGCGTGCGTGAGCGCGTCGACATCTGACCTCTCAATTTGGATAAGTGACGGTTTCCTTGAGTCGGTAAGTGGGGGCTCTAGAACATCAGGATAAGCGGTGGCCAGTGTTTTAAGCATTCGACGAGCTTCGTCGCGAGCTTCTCCACGCCAAGTGTCGCTGTCAATGTCGGCAAACTGTTGTGTGTACTCCTGTTTCAATTCGATCGCACTTTCGTGGTCGAGAAGCGAAAGTCTGGACTCGATATTTGCCGCGAAGCTCGCCTCAGTCGCGAGCATGTTCGCAAGCGTCAACATGGCATTTGCCTTGACGTCTTCCAGCGACGTTGTTTTTATAACTTCCCTCAAGAAGTTTGCCGACTCGGGAACACGTGCTCCTGACATCAAGTGCCGAAAAGTGGAATCGATGTCTGGGTAATCAGCATATTGGTCCCCCAGAATCCTTAATGCTTTCTGCTTCCCCATAGTCGCTTTGAAATCAACTTGACTGAATCGTCCAGCCTGGACAACCAATTGGAATAGGCAACTGAATCCAACTCTTGTACCTCTATTGTTTGACTCCAAATTTAAGAAATCATCTACCATCGACGCTTCAGGAAATTCTATGTCTATCTCTTTGCCTGACATATGGCTCTCTACGATGAGTTTCGTATCGGCGTTGAATTGCTTTGCAAGCTCCAAGAACTCTAGCTCCGCCTTGGAAGCCGCTTCGCCGTTTTCCAGTTGCTCTTGGCTAAAGAGCACGCTTGAACACACTAGGGCAAAAACCAATATGCGGGCCGTTACAATGGGTTTCAAAATTCCGCTCCTCGAAAACAGTATTCGCAAAATCACTGCGCAGATGGAATATCATACCAGAAGAGCGTCGCTTCTCGTCTCAACGTAGTTGGTTGCATGGTTAATGTGGCTCGACGCTCCGCGTCGTGAGCCTGGTAGGCTAAACCGACGCGGAGCGTCGGGCCACATTAAGACAGGCTTTCTTGACACACGGCAGTTTGGTAAACTCGGCGTCTGGGCTTCATGCCCGCAATCCATCATGTTTGCCACACCTAAGAGATTCATCATGTCTGCCAACCTGTCCTACTCGGAAAGCGAAGTCCAATCACTCAAGGCCCAAGAGGCTAAGGACTATTGCTTAGAACTCATGCGCCTCGTCACCGCGCGCGAAGAAGGCCCCATCTCGCCTGGCGAAGTCCAATTGGAAGAATTGCGTTACGAGCTAGAAGTTAAGGAAGCCGAGGCTGAGGACAATCGCCAGCGCGAGGCGCATCTGGAGCGGATGAAGGAATTGGAGCTGGAGATCGAGCGTGAAAAAGCGGAATTGGCCAAGGCGCAGCACTTGGCCGATGAACGTCGTGAACAATATGCTCGCGTGATCAGCCAAGTCGCCCAGTCGCAAGAAAAGCTGAGTGTGCAGTTGGATCGCGCCACCCGCGAGCACAACGTCAAATTGCAGATTATGCAGAACGAGCACGCCGCGCGTAGCGAGGCCCTACAAGCTGAGTTAGAAGGACTCACGCAGCGTCGCGACGCGTTGATTGAAGAGATCGGCAAGCTGGCCGATTTGAATTCGGCGGCCGAAGATGTCGATCGCCTGCGTTCGGAAATCGAAGAGAAACGCATGGCTGCGGAGCGCGACCAAAAGCAGTTGGACGAGTCGATTGAAACGGCCAGTTTCGAGAAAGAGAAGGAATTGAAGCGTGTTCGTCGCGAGCAGGAATTGGCGCTAGCCGAACTTGATGCCGCGCATCGCAAGCAATTGCTCGAAGCCAAGACCGAAGCGCTCGACGCCATGCTCAAGAATTTGGGCCTTGCTAAAATCAATCCTGTCGAACTATCGCAATTGAGAACTCAAGCCACCGAGCATCGCGAACTGACCGAGCAAGAAGTGCAAGCGATCCGCCAAGCGGCCGTGGCTGAATTCAAGCGGCAATTCAACCTCAACGCTACGGAACCATTGGATGTTACCGATTTGTTCTATCGTGAACGAGCGTTGCAGGAGGACAATAAAGCCTATCAACAACAGGTTCAAAAGTTGGAAACTGAAATCGCGCGTATGCGGACGCACATTGAGAGCGAATCGACGCGTGTGGCCAAAGCCATCGAAGCCGCACGGACCAACATTCAAAACAACATCGAACCCGGTGTGAAGCGGTAAGCTCATCGCCGCTACTGCGATCCTGGAGTAGGCTTGTAACTGCGCACCATTGTAGGCGTAGGCATGTCAAGGGACTCGACAACCGTGCGCTCAAGCCCTCCCCGCTCGCCGACCAACTACGTCGGTGCCCGTCGGTGCCCGTCGCGACCCTCCCGCGCGCGGGAGGGTACCATGCAGCTTGATTTGCGTGCTCATGAATAATTGGGTTTAAGGAAGAGGATTAGCCATTGGTCGATGGGCTTGGATTTCAGCTTGGAAGTCGCCGAGGCTTTGCCAATGGGAAGGCTTTCCCAAGTCCACTTTGGCGATTGCAATACTACCCCACTCTTCAGCATGTGCGATCGTTCGCCCATCGTGTCCGTAGATCGCGGATTGAGCCCAGTCGGCACCGAAGTCGGTGTAGGTGCTGCTGACGAGGTACACATGATTCTCGCAAGCACGCGCCGCTGCCAATAGCGGGTTGCAACCCCACACCGGCCAGGCAATCACTTCAGCGCCGCGATTGGAGAGCTCGCGGGCGACTTCCGGGTAAAAGCCATCGTAACAAATCATCATAGCGACTTTGCCGAACCGAGTCTCAAACACGGGATACTCACTTCCGGGCATGATGCCCCCTTCGATTTCGCCGCGTGGCAAAGTTACCTTGCGATACTTGCCTACGATATTTCCGTTTGGGCCGAGCAGGACGGCAACGTTGTAGATCAAGTGGCCGTCGCGCTCCATCAAACCAGCCACGATGTAGGTGTCGTGTTGTTTGGCGAGTTTCGCGAAGTAGTCGGTTGATGGTCCAGGGATCGTTTCGGCCGCATCGGCATAGGTGCCACCTGATTGGAAGTAGGTCAAAGTTTCGGGGAGCACGATCAAGTCGGCCTTCTGCCGGGCCGCGTCAGCAATCAGTGACGCAAACTGCTCACGTTTTTCTTTTGGTGACTTGCCAGCGCGGGGCTGAAAGTGAACGGTGGCCAAGCGAACCGTTCGCGGATCGGGCGCTTGGCTGACTTCCATCGTGGGCACACGCCAGCGAACCGATGAATGCGGCTCGCCCCAGCGGAAATGCAATTCGATTTTCGCCTGCGTTGCATCGGGTGGGGCATGATAGAAACCTTCGAGCCGATCCCAGTCGTCGTGGGTCGAGACCAGCTTTGGCATCTCTGGCTCAGCCAGGGGACGTTCACCCGAGCGATAGGACATATAGCTCGGCTCGGCACGAGTCGCTTTGCCGCCAGCTTCATTCAGCCAGATGATACGCGCGACTGCGGTTCGGCGCGGCAGTTCGACCCCTTCCGTTTTTCGGTCAACGACGAAGTGATAGGATTTCTTCCCCTGAACGGGAATCGTTCGAGTCCAGGAACCCATCAGCCCTTGGCGACCATCGGCTCGGATGACTAGAACTCCCTGCTCTTCCCCGCCTGCCGACTCCCATGCGAACTCGGGGCGTATTTCTTCGCGCGGAGTCTCTGCTATCCAGCCCTCAGTCGCACCTTCATCGGCACGCACACTGTTGGATAGAATTAAGCAACCAACGGCGAATAGAAATACGTACTTCATTGAAGTTTTCCAAGGGCTTAATGGGATGATAACGCAGCTTAGCGGACAGCCATAATCCGATCGAGAGCTTCGTGTAACAATCCCGCATTCGGTGGACAAAATGGGAGTATGCAAAAAGTCAGCGCTGGCGCGGTCAAACAGACTACTCGTAAGTCACCGCGCCGTCGCCCCCGCAGTCCTTGTAGTTCCCACTATCTTAAGCGACTCGCGGACAGGCAGCAACTTGACCGCACTGGCGAGGTCAGCTATCGTTGCTCTCATCTCGGATTTCGGCTGGTCTGCTGTACTGGCCACGAGCACTCTACTGGGTGACTGACTACTGGGCGACTGAAATGAATTTCGATCTGAGCCACGCGTTGCGTTTGATGACTACTACGCTATTGCTATTCGCCTGCGCGGGCTGTTCGCAAACGTCGTCACCCAATGGTTCTCAATCGGTGAGCCAGTCTGGGGCGAAGCCAATTCGAATTGGCCTTTCGTTTCAAGAGCTCGACAATCCATATTTTGTGGTGATGAAGGAGGCCGCCGAGGAAGCTGCGCGATCGATCGGAGCGGAGCTGCATATCACCGACGCGCGGCACGACGTCACCAAACAAATTAGTGACGTGGAAGACCTAGTTCAAAAAGGTATCGATATCCTGCTGCTCAATCCGACCGATTCCGTCGGCATCGAAGCTGCCGTGCAAGCGGCGCACTCGGCAGGAGTTGTCGTCGTTGCTGTCGACGCTCAAGCGCAGGGACCGGTCGACAGCTTCGTGGGTTCGAAGAACTATGATGCGGGACGGCTGGCCGGTGAAGCACTCGCCAAAACGCTAGGTGAGAAGGGGAAGGTTGCGATCCTAGACGGTATCCCGGTCGTTCCAATTCTAGAGCGTGTCAGAGGCTTCCGCGAAGCCATCGCCAAGCACCCCGATATGACTATTGTCGACGTCCAAAACGGCCGACAAGAACGGAGTACGGCGATGTCGGTAACCGAAAACATGATCCAATCCCATCCAGATCTCAACGGTTTATTCAGCGTCAATGACGGCGGCGCGATGGGTGCGTTGTCAGCGATTACCGCGTCGGGGAAAGACATATCGCTGGTGAGCGTCGATGGCCTAGCGGAAGTGGTTGATGCTGTAATACGTGGTGGACCCTTCAAAGCGACGGTTGCCCAGTTTCCTCGGGATCAGATCCGAGTCGCCTTGGGACTGGGGCTTGCCAAGTACTGGGGGGCTGAGATACCGGCCCAGATACCGCTCGATGTTAAACTGCTGACGCCTGAAAACGCGCAGGGATTCGCCTGGTAATGGACGTTCCTTTGCTTGAACTCCGCAACATCTGCAAGCGATTTGGCGATACACGGGCCTTGTGCGATGTAAGTCTTACGTTGCAGTCCGGTCGCAACCTCGCATTGGTTGGCGAGAATGGAGCGGGCAAGTCGACGTTGATGAAGATCCTGTCAGGCGTATATCAGCCGGATAGCGGTTCCATCTTGTTGGATGGTCAAGCAGTCCGCCTGCGCGATCCACGCGATGCACGCCAGCGCGGCATCAGCATCATCCATCAAGAGTTCAGCTTGGTGCCCCACTTGGATGTGACCGACAATCTATTCCTGGGGCGTGAGCCGACGAACCGAATCGGCATGAGTTGTCGAAGTGCCATGCGTCGCCAGGCGCAGCGAGTGCTCGATCGATTGGGTGCTACGTTCTCGATCGACAGTATCGTGGCGCGATTGGGGATAGCGCAACAACAGTTCGTCGAAATTGCCAAGGCATTGTTGGGTGAGACTCGCGTGCTGATCATGGACGAACCGACGGCCACGCTGACGGTTGCCGAAACACGTCGCCTGCTGTCGATCATGCGTGAGCTGGTTCAACAGGGCGTATCGATCATCTTCATTTCCCATCATCTGGAGGAAGTATTCGACGTGGCCGACGATGTGCTCTGCCTCCGCGATGGGGCACGTGTCGGTTTTGGGCACAGCGCTGAGCTGTCGCAGGATGAGCTGATTCGCATGATGGTGGGCCGCGATCTGAATACGACCTTTCCCCCTGCGAAGGCTCAGATTCAAGGTGGAGTGGTGCTGGACGTGCATGCGCTGCAGCGCAAATCGCATCTTCCGACCGTTTCCTTCCAACTGCGCGCGGGCGAAATCCTCGGACTGGCCGGGCTGGTAGGATCGGGGCGGTCCAAAATGGTGCATGCGCTGGTGGGTGCCGACCGGGCGACGCAGCGCGAACTGAGTTTGAATCAACAACGGCTATCGATTCGAACGACCGCCGACGCTCGCACCGCTGGAATTGGGCTGATTCCCGAGGACCGCAAGCGGCAAGGCTTGGTGCTCGACGCATCGATACGCGACAATATGGTGCTGGCTAGCCTGAAACGCCTGTGCCACCCAGTTCTGCGGCTCATTCGCAGACGAGCAGTCGTACGGGCCACCAACCAACAAGCCGAACAACTGCGCATCAAAGCAGCTTCTCTGAGTCAACTTGCTCGCGCATTGAGTGGTGGCAACCAACAAAAAATTGTGCTGGCCAAATGGCTCTTGGCCGATTGCCAAGTACTGATACTCGACGAACCGACGCGCGGGATCGACATTGGCGCCAAAGGTGAGATTTACCAACTCCTGCGAGAACTGAGAAATCGTGGAGTAGCCATTCTGCTGATTTCGTCCGAACTGCCCGAAGTGATTGGCATGAGCGACCGGCTCATGGTCATGCGCAATCAGCGGATTGAACACACCTTCGAGAGTCGGCTAGACATCAATGAGGAAGCCGTTATGAACTATGCCGCGGGAGTTCCAAGTGCTTAAAGCGTTACGAGCGAGAGTGCCACGGCTGTTAGACAATCCGAGCGTATTGGCATTTGCCGGCTTAGTTCTGTTGTGCTTGGCCATGTCATTCGTCTCGGATCGGTTCGCGACGTGGGAAAATTTGCAGAATGTCATGCGTCAAGTCTCGATCAACGCGATCATTGCGGCTGGGATGACCGTCGTGATTTTGGCTGGTGGTATCGATCTGTCAGTCGGTGCGGTGATGGCGCTCAGTATGACGCTCACGGCAGCGGCGCTGTTGGCCGAAATCCCGATACCGCTGGCCATCGCGATCGGTTTGGCAACCGGCGCGGCTTGTGGCGCGGTCAATGGTCTGTTAATCGCCTATGGACGATTGCCGGCGATCATTGTCACTCTGGCGATGATGGAGATCCCGCGTGGATTGGCATTGTTGAAAACGGGCGGTTACCCACAGTCGGGATTGCCCAGCGAATTTTCATGGATTGGCCAAGGAAATCTAGTCGGCTTGCAAACACCCATCGTGGTGATGCTGGTAGTTTTCGCGGTGCTCTATGCATTGCTGACCTACTTTCCGGTTGGGAGATATATCTATGGCATTGGCGGAAATGAAGAAGCCGTGCGACTGTCGGGCGTACGCGTCGAGCGGACCAAGCTGCTGGCATATACCATCAGTGGAATGACGGCGGCGATTGCGGGCATAGTGCTTGCCTCGCGATTGATGTCGGGACAACCCAATGCAGGGGTTGGCTTCGAATTGGATGCCATTGCTGCAGTAGTGCTCGGCGGGACGGCCATCGTCGGTGGGAGAGGCTCGATGATCGGTACGTTGATCGGTGCTCTCACGTTGGGCGTACTTAACAATGGACTGAATTTCATGAGCGTTTCTCCTTACACTCAGAAGGTACTCAAAGGTGCAATAATCCTATTGGCGATCTATGCGGGGTCGGTCAAAAGGAAGTTGTAGGGACCCACGCGAACGTTTCCTGCGGACAATTGGATTATGATCATTGACAGAATTGCTAGAGCGGCGGGCGGAAATGATTGGATATCGCGGGTGGCAGCAGTGAGCGGCTGCGCCAGGTGCCGTCGCCTGCGCAGGCCGCGACTGAGGTTGGATAGCCCTGTGGTGCATCAGAGACTCGCGTATTGACCGAACCAACTCGTGCATTTCGGCCTGCTGCGGCTCGGCGTTAAACGATTTCAGATAGCACGAACGTGGAGTTAGAATGCCTCAAGAAAGTTTAGATATGCTCGATTCAGAACTGGTCGTTCGCCTACGGCAGTTGTCGCATATCGCGCTGGATATGGACGGGACCATCTACAATGGTGATACTCGGCTGGCTTGTGCACTTCCCTTCTTGGAACAAGTTCGTGAACTGGGGATCGGCTACTCGTTCGTTACGAACAATCCATCCAAAAGTGTTGGCGACTATTTGAAGAAGCTGCGCGGGATGGGACTGTCGGTGGACGTTGACCAGCTCTACACATCCGCGATGGCTACCATCGACTTCCTGCACCGCGAGCACCCGCACGTCCGACACTTGTTCGCATTGGGTACGCCGAGCATGATGGACGAGTTTGCTGCGGCTGGCTTCACGTTCTCTACCGACGATCACGAAGATGAACCCGATGCCGTAGTCATCGGCTTCGATCTGACACTTACGTACGCTAGAGTTTGCCGGGCTGCGTGGTGGATGGTACAGGGCAAGCCGTGCATTGCGACAAACCCCGATCGAGTGTGTCCGGCAGATCAACCCACAGTGCTCGTCGACTGCGGTGCAATATGTGCCATGTTAGAATCAGCTACAGGGCGGGCACCGGACAAGGTTTTGGGCAAGCCGGACCCCGACATGTTGCGTGGTATTGTCGACCGATTTGCGATTCCTTACTCACAAATCGCAATGGTGGGCGATCGATTGTATACGGATATACTGATGGCCCGGCGGGCGGGCGCGCTGGGTGTATTGGTGCTAACCGGCGAATCTACTCGGCAGGATGTCGAAGATGCTGCCAAAGCACCTGATCTGGTAGTGCCGAGCTTGGCGGAGTTCGGTGATTTGCTGGTCTGGGCGAAAACCAATGGGGACGCGTGAGTTACATCCATTTAGGAACAGAACTATGAATTCAGTTGCTCGCTCTATGCTGCTGGTTGCATTCTTTATCAGTTTTACCCCGCCGATGCAGGCCGAAGATTCTCCGGTGAAGCCGTTCAAGGCGCAGTGGAATGTCCGCGACCACATTCCACTTGAAGAATTTACGATCCAGAGTCATCGCGGTGCGGGTGAACTGGCACCGGAGAATACGCTGGAAGCCTTCGAGCTCGGCTGGAAATTGGGGACTATTCCCGAAGCGGACGTGCGCACCACGAACGACGGAGTGATCGTTGCGTTTCACGATAGTGACTTTTCTCGCGTGGTGCGTGGTATCGCTCCTGAGTTAAAGTCGAAGGGAGTGGCAGACGTCTCATTCGACGATCTGGGCCAGCTCGATGTTGGCGCCTGGAGAGGAGATGAATTCAAGGGGCGTCGTGTTTCGCGAATGACCGATATCTATGCGTTGATGCAACAGCATCCCGAGCGACGACTGTATTTGGATTACAAGGACGCTGACCTTGAGCAACTGGCAGATGAAGTCAGACAGTACGGTATCGCATCGCAAGTGCTCCTAGCGTCGTCGAAACACGATCTGCTTCGTCGCTGGAAGAAGCTCTTGCCCAACTCGGGAACATTGTTGTGGATACCAGGCACGGAGAAGCAAAAGCGAGCTACGATGGAGGCTGCGCGCAAGACCGACTTCGATGGTATCACTCAATTGCAAATCCACGTACGCATGCCGGGGGACGCGACCGATATCCAACCGGGAGAACCCTTTTCACCGTCGCGACAATTCTTGGGTGAGGTGAGTAGCGAATTGGCAGAGCGCGGTATTCTGTTTCAGACGCTGCCGTACGGTGCCTCTGACGCTGTCACCTATGCACAACTATTGGATGCTGGGCTGGCCTCGTTTGCTACTGATTATCCTGACGTCACTTTGAATGCTGTTCGCGAATACTACGAGGCGGGTGGGAAGTAGAAGACGTAAAAAGGGGATTGCAATCCGACGGCGGAGCGTTCGGCTTACTTTAAATCCGACGGCGGAGCGTTCGGCTTACTTTAAATCCGACGGCGGAGCGTCGGGGCACATTCAATCCGACGACGGAGCGTCGGGCCACATTCAAGCCGACGACGGAGCGTCGGGCCACATTAAAAGGCGGAGTGACTTGGAAGGACAATTGGTGAACGTATCGCAGAGGCTGACGACGGTAGACGCGCTGGCGGCGGCTCAAGAGACGCGAGCCTTGGAGATAGGACAGAATATTCTCGGCAGGGTTCCGAGAATGTTTCAGCAATATTTTGCTGATCTGCCTGCGGTAGTTGTGGCGGATACACGGACCTTTGCCGCTGCGGGACAGACGGTGCTTGGGGCCTTGCGCGCGGCGGGACAATCAACGATCGAGCCTTTTATCTTTTCCGACGATGACGTGTATGCGGAACATCGATTCGTCGAACGATTGGAAGCATCGTTGCGCGGCCATACTGCTATTCCAGTGGCAGTCGGGTCGGGTACGATCAATGATCTAGTGAAATTAGCCGCGCACCGCTGCGATAGGCAGTATCTGTGTGTTGCTACCGCGGCTTCGATGGATGGTTACACCGCCTACGGTGCGTCGATCACCTATCAGGGTTCTAAACAAACATTCGACTGCCCTGCTCCGGTTGGGGTCGTCGCTGACTTGGATGTGATTGCCGCTGCTCCCGCCGACATGAAGGCGTGGGGGTACGCCGATCTGTTGGCCAAAGTCACGGCTGGAGCGGATTGGATTGTGGCAGATTTGTTGGAGGTTGAACCGATCGTAGCCCTGCCTTGGAATATCGTGCAGGGAGGATTGCGTCAGGCGGTGGGGAATCCAGATGGCATTGGGGCAGGCGAGCCGGGTGCTCTGGCCGGTTTAGTGGAAGGCTTGATGTTGGGAGGATTTGCCATGCAAGCCATGCGTTCCAGCCGCCCTGCGTCAGGTGCCGAGCATCAATTCAGTCACTTGTGGGACATGCAGCACCACACGCACCAAGGCCAAGCTCCAGCGCACGGACAAAAGGTAGGCATTGCAACTCTGGCAGTGACTGCACTCTATGAGCAGCTACTCGCCTGCTCCGCCATGCCGATCTCGCCGAGCGATGCGGTTGCTCAGTGGGCACCGTCGAACGATTGGTCAAACACCATCGCCGAATCGCTCGATGATCCGACGCTAAGAGGCCTGGCAGAACGTGAAGTGAAAGCGAAATGGATCGACCGCGACGCGCTGCTTGTCCAATTGACGAAACTTCAGCAACGCTGGCCGGAGTTGTGCGGTCGCTTGCGCGAACAACTCATTCCTCTGCCGCACCTGCGCGAGATGCTGGCGAAGGTCGGTGCCCCCATTGAGCCAGAAGCGATCGGGATCTCGCGTGATCGACTGAGGCGGAGTTTTCGGCAAGCTCAATTGATTCGCCGCCGCTTCACGATTCTCGATCTCGCGCTACGGCTAGGGAAACTCGATGAATGGTCCACCAAAGTGACTGCGGGTCCATTACGATGAGCGCGCAGAGTAGTGGCGGGGCCACGATATAAAACCTCTGTGAACTCTATGCCGCTGTGTTTCAAGAGTCCAAGAGGAAATTGAAACACAGAGGATACAGAGAGCCTGGTGGTGTTTAGTGAGAAGTGTGTAATTGTGCGATTCAACTTAGTTTGTCTTTTGCACTTTTGGTGTGGCGAGTTGGCTTCTTATACTCTCGATCTGCTCGCGAAGTAGTTCCAGCTCGCGTTCCTTTTCCGTGCATTGGGCTTCGAGTTTGCGAATGCGTTTTTCTGGCGAGGAGAGGAACAGTCGTTGGGCCAAGTCGAGCAGCAAGAGTGCGCGCCAACCACGCATGGCAACTCCGCGCAGGCGATAGACACGCATCAGACGCGATACCTGCTGCAGTTTGGCAATGTTCATCAGCCTAGCCGCTCGCAGAATACGCAGCGTGCGTAGAAACGAGATGAGCGGAAGTAAAATAATGACGAGGTCCAACCAATGGCGGCGGCAATAGGTGAATTTGTGAGGTGTGACCGATACCATTACGATGAACTCGGTAGCAAAGGCAAACCAAATCACTCCCGTGCCGAAGTGCAAGGCGGCGCGCAGAGCTGGGTAATCCGCGATTCGATCCTGATAGAAGGTTTGCAGGCCGAGCACGGGTAAGATCAATAGTGCGATGCCAATCATCGGGAGACTGAATGCACGCTCCAATCGGCGAACGAGATGGTAGTCGGCAACTTGCCATCCCAAGCGAGGTAGCCAGATGCGATCGCGACTGCCGCGATGTCGGGCGCACATCCTCAGTGGGGGGCAGAGGCAAAATGCCCACCAATAGCGATGCTGGCGGTGGAATGATTCCCCACGTTTTGTCTTAACAAAATACAACAACTGCTCGGCTGAAAATATGGGCCACATTCCGATGAGCAAGCCAAAGGCGGCGACACCCCATGACAGCGCCGTTACCGCGAACGGATCCGAAGGATTGACGATTAGGTCATTGGCCGTTGAGATCGTGGGCTCGCCTGACAACAGGTACGCCTCGTCCACGCGTGGCACGTCGATCCACAATACCAAAACCGCTGCTGTTAATGCCAAGCTGGTGAGCGACAGCCAGAACATGATGGGGGCCAGAGCATCGGCGAGCTGATCTTTGGGCGAGCCGGCGGGCTGGTTGCTCTCGGTGGCAAGTTGTTGAGGAGGATTGTCTCGTTTCATCTCGGCTTTGGTACGATCTAAACGAATAACGATTGGTCCCAGTTAAGAAGTCACGTGATGATGGAGTGTTGTCCTACAGCTTTAGGCCCATGAACTGGGAAAGGGAGGTGGGAAAGATTACAATATATCATGAGTTTCAAAGTCATTGCGAGATATTAGGTCATGGCAACTGTCGTTCACCACCAATTTACCGTACACGAATACGGCAAAATGATCGAGATGGGAATCATCGAAGAAAACGATGCCGTCGAGTTGATTCATGGCGAGATTGTCAAGAAAATGCCCATTGGACGCCGACATGGTGCAACGGTAAAACGCTTGAACCAGTTGTTGGTGACACGCTTGGCCGGTAGTGCAGTTGTTAGTGTCCAGGATCCCGTGGTGCTGGCCGATAGTGAACCTGAACCTGATTTGGCGCTGTTGGTCCACCGAGCCGATTTTTATGCGGCGGCCAAGCCTACTGCCAGAGATGTACTCTTGGTCATTGAAGTTTCTGACACGTCGCTTGATTACGACCGCGAGATTAAGCTTCCGCTTTACGCTCAGGCAAGTATTGAAGAATTGTGGATCGTCAATCTTGAAGCCTCACAGATTGAGTCGTTTCGGCAACCGCAGAACGATGGTAGCTATCGGTCCCACAGCATCTACTCGCGTGGGGACGAACTGCGCATAGCGGCTTTTGGCGATGTCACATTGAGCGTCGCCGAGATTCTAGGCTAGCGCGAACTTTCAGTTTTTTAAAGTAGCAGGCGCAATTCTTCGGCAGCGCTCACGCGCGACCGCAGGATTGGACTGTTTAACCCGGATTATTCATAACCCGCAGCGTCAGCAAGGACGTTTGAGCTCGAATCGAATATCAGAAGCATGAATTAACTTGGTCTTGATTGGCCATTTGCAGTCGAGTCAAACGTCCTTGCTGACGCTGCGAGTTACGATGCCGCTACAGGCTGTTTTTTGTCCCTCTGACGTAAACCTATGCGGCAACATCGTTTACTTCGTTTTCACACAAACTCATGAATAATCCGGGTTTAACCGCGTAGCGCTCGCGCGGTTAAACAGAAACTCTCTTCGATTGGCATTCACGCGTGGCCGAAGGATCGTACCTGCTACTATTTTGCAGTGTTACGACACCATCTCGCGTTTTTTCGCGGCGTGAGCCAAGTGGCCGTCCAAGTGCTCGATGTAGCTGTCGATCATCTCGGCCAGCGTTACTTTGCCGGCTTCATTGTGGATACCGTAGCGTGCAAAACTCTCGTCGGGCAAAGCTCGCAGGATAGTGGCGGTCATCTGCCGGCATTGGGCAAAAATGCTGCAAGCTTGGTGTGCGTCGAGCTCGTTGGTGCCAGGCAGCCTGCCGACCGCAGATTCGTCGTAGCCAATCAGCAATGGATGCTCCATCGCAGCGATGCGCTTCATGCGATCGGAAGCGACCATATCGCTGTCGAAGAGATGTATGGCGATTTGCTGCAGCGACCATGTGCCCGGGATGGGGACTGCTAAGAGTTGAGCTCGTGTTAGTCCGGCATAAGCATCGACTAGCTGCTTTCCGCCGGCCACGTAAGTGTCGATTCTCGATTCGATCTGTGAACGATCCATGACTAATACTTTTAAGGAGGTGCTGATGCGCTTCTCATTCTGCCGGTCATTATTCTGCTTTGAGCCGACTTGGGGAGTAGGCAGAATAATGGCGGGCAGAATAATCTAGTCTGTTTCGTCTGTTAACGGAGACTGGCGATCGGCTTGCGCGAACAATTGCGCTAGTGAAATGCGCAGTCCGGGGAGCACGTCGAAACCATCGAGTTCTCCTGCTACAGCAACAAGAAGTGGCTGATCGCGCTGTTGCCACATTGTGGCCGTGCGTGAGTCGGGGTCGACGTACCACACGAGCCGAACACCGGCATCGAAATACTTTTCGAGCTTTGCGGACATCTCGCGCTGCGTGTTGCCTTGGGAGAGAACTTCGACCGCCAAGTCGGGAATCAAAGCGGGGATGGGACGACGCGGTAACTTTTCTTTCGGAAATCGCGACCAACTGATAAAGGAAACGTCGGGGATCTTGACCATGCCAGGCAGGATTTTTAGCGTCCCGGCGGCACCTAACACTTGGCCCAAATCGTGAGATCTCAAGTATAGGGTGATCTCGAAGTTGATAAGGCTTGCCAAAAGCGATTCGTACCAACCCATCGTCTTCTCCACTAAGACGCCAAACTCCAATTCACAAAGCCGATCGCGATCTGCCAAGTAAAGTAAATCTTGTTCGGTGGCCTGGCCTGGCGGTGGATGGAGAACAATGCGATCTGCCGGGATGTCTCCCAGGTGTTGTTGCAGATCGGCTAGCGTCCAGCCGGCCGGAAACGGGCAGGCCGGCGGTGGTAGCAAAGTAGTTGTGGCTGTAGCGGCAATGGTCATCTAAGGTTCTCCAATAAATTCTATTTCAATTTTGAGCTATCGGACTAGTAAGAGCAACCGTTCACCGGCTTTAGCGGAAGGCTGGCGACAACGCGTCTCGGTTAAGTCTGTTCATTTTCCTACCTAAAAACGAGTCTCGTCAGCGTCTCAAGCCGGACACGAACTGGTCAGTACGCCGCAGAATTGCTATGGTTAATGCGTTCAAAGTTTGGTTTTCCTTACCCTTCGGTTCACTCCTAGCGCACCGTCAAAGTTAAGACTTAAGGGGGGGGCCGTAGTGTACGAGGTTACGAGTCCCTGACGCCCACTGAATCAGAAGGGACTCGTAACCTCTTCCACTACGCTAAAATGAGATCTTGACAATCCACTAGCCCAGAATAACCGCTTGATCCCCGTATGTGTTCGCCGCAATCATTTCTAGTCTTTTTTCGCCAGCGTCTTCACAAGGCTAATATTCGCTTTGCACTCACGTCAGGGCAAGCCTGCGTCCACTACGGAATACAGCAAACCACCAAGGACAGCGATTGGATCGTTGAGCCGCGCGACTTGGGGAAGTTGGTAGCCCTGCTAGTCGAACTTGATACAAGTCCGGACATGAGTGTGTCCTATCGCGCAATTTGTGGTGCACCCTGCTCAGAGGACTATCTGGGAAATGGCTGGACGACCCACGTGCGCATCACCGATGCAAACAGTACGAAGCATCATCTCGATTTTTTCGGACAAGCCCCTCGCGTTACTGTGCTGGAGTGCGATCCGCTCGACTCGGATATTGCATCTCGAGTTCTGGTGGCGCAAATGAAAAAGACAGATCGAGAGAAAGATTGGCCGTTCGTCGCCGCACTGGGAAAACAGGCCATTGTGCAAGGGGACGCGCGAGGTATTTTGCACGGCCAAGATGTGAACTGGCTGATCCAGACCTGGAATGGAATCGAGCCGAAGCTGCGAGTGGAGCTCGCCAGCGATAGACCGCTATTGCAGTTTATCGATGACCAACCCACCAAACTTCGTCGCGCGGTTATGATCGAGAAGTTCATTTGGCAAGTGGTCAATCGCAGTCGCTACCGTGTATATCAGCAAGCGTGGAAGGAGTTCTTCCGACAATGGCGTCGAGAGCCTGGATTTCAGTGGCCGGTTGAGGCGAGCTTTGAAGTTCAGTGCAATCTGCTGGCCGATGCCGCCGCAAAGTACAAACTACCCCGCGCGCCGCTTGATTTGGCCGCGAAGGAGCGGGCGATGACGAACGCTCTGCAAGAGGCTTCCGATGTATTCGCGGCTACTACAGGAGAGCTCGAACAAATCGCTCCACCGTTGAGAGTACTACTACCATGAGTAAACCTGAACCTGCATCAGAGTCTCAACCCGAGCCAGTTCGCGGTCCCGATGATCCGTTGTATTCGGACGAGTACTACGAATCTTTGGAGCGAGATTTTGGGCCAGAAAGGGCAGCTTGGGCCAGGTTGCCGCGCGCGGAGCGCGAAAAGGAATTGGAGTGGCTACATAGAAACTTCGATACTGCCGATGACCTCGATCCCTGGCCGCCCGAGCTCGGCGGCGGCGTCGACAATCCTTGAGATCGGCGTCGGGAGCTCGTAGTGGTACGGGTAAAGTTGGCAACTCGTGCGGCATGGGCCAAGCGTAGACTTGGCAATCGGGGCGCTTGTCGGCGCGCGAAACCAGATAATAACCATCGCCAGCAGGCAGTGGCCCAGCGAGCGGCAGTCGAGAGCCACCACGGAGTAAATCCAGTTCGACCAAATGCACGTTCTGGTACCACATGGTATTGCGTTTAGCGAGGTATTCCGTTCGACCGGGTTGCTGCTTGTTGGCTGGCGGCAGCAGTTCTAGCGCTGTTACTAGATTATGATCGGGTCGGTGAATGATCTCGATAAAAGTCTCGCGTGGTCCTTCGAGAATTGTTAGCGGAATCGTAACGGGTTCCAAGGTGGCAATCCCCCTGCTCTTCGCAGGCTGCTGTAGCTCGTCCTCGTGCAGGACGGCCACATCGGGAAACACAAGCTTGCGACTGTCGGGATCGTGTTCGATCAGATAAACGCGCTCGCCCAAGCCGGCTTCGTACGCGTTCGGAAGGGCCTCCGAGATGGCCTCGCACCAATAGTTGACAAATCGAGCGTGGAAATCGGACCAGAATGCCTGCGATTCGATAAAGGGATCTATGCCTGGAAACGGACTTGGCATACGGACGACCTCTTCGTTGTGCTCGAACTACTCTGGTATTATAGCTCCACATCGTTGTCCGCTGGGGATTGGCGGTTAGCATGAGCAAACAACTGCGACAAGGATATTCGCAGGCCTGGGAGTACATCGAAGCCTTCGAGTTCGCCGTCGATCGCTACTTGTATGGGTTGGTCTCGATGTTGCCACATCGTCGCCGTGCGCGACTTGGGATCGACGTACCACACGAGTAGGATACCGGCATCGAAATATTTTCCCAGCTTGGTGGACATCTCTCGCTTGGTATTGCCTTCGGAGAGGACCTCGATCGCCAAGTCGGGAATCAGTGCGGGTATCGGACTGCGAGGAAGTTTTGTTTTGGGAAAACGCGACCAACTGATAAATGATACGTCAGGAATCTTGACGATGGATGGCAGGATTTTCAGCGTGCCGTTAGCACCCAGTACATGGCCTAGGTCATGAGTATCAAGATAGCGGCCAATTCTCATAACGATTAGGCTTGCCAGCAGCGACTCGTACCATCCCATCGTTTTTTCCACCAGAGTACCGAATTCCAATTCGCAAAGTCGATCGCGATCCGCCAGATAAAGTAGATCCTGCTCGGTAGCAAAACCTGGCGGTGGATTGAGGACGATGCGATCGGCAGGGATGTTTCCCAAGTGCTCTTGCAGATCGGCCAGAGTCCATCCGGCAGGAAACGGAGAGGGAGTAGGTGGTGTGGTTGGGGTGGTGGTAGCGATGGACATCAGCGAGTCTCCTGTGGTGTCTATCCTAACACTCTGATATCGGCTAAGCAAAAGGAACTCGTCGACTGGGTTTGCATTCTCGACATTAGGTGAGGTGTGGTTTTACCCACGAATAGCGCGAATGGGCGCGAATTTTGTTGGACTAAGGCAAGCGTGGCTAGTACCAAAACGGCTAATTCGTTCGGCATTCGGGGTTGTGGTTTGGGAGTCGTTCAGAGAGGGCACGAAAAAACCCGCACCGTGGACGAAGCCACGGGCGGGCATTATTTGAAATCTGGTGATAAGCTCTCTACAAGTTCTTACAAGGTTGTGCTCACGGATAAGTTTGCTGTGTTACCACACTTGAGCCATGTTGCCATGGACAAACTAATTTTCCTTAGAAAGGAGGTGATCCAGCCGCAGGTTCCCCTACGGCTACCTTGTTACGACTTAGTCCCAATTGTCGAGTTGACCTTCGGCGCCTGCCTCTCTTTCGAGTTAGCTTAGCGACTTCGGGCCCCCCCAACTTTCGTGGCTTGACGGGCGGTGTGTACAAGGCTCAGGAACACATTCACCGCGGTATGCTGACCCGCGATTACTAGCGATTCCAACTTCATGCAGGCGAGTTGCAGCCTGCAATCCGAACTGAGCGACACTTTTTGGGGTTTGCTCCCCCTCGCGGGTTTGCTTCCCTTTGTATGCCGCATTGTAGGACGTGTGCAGCCCTAGTCATAAAGGCCATGAGGACTTGACGTCATCCCCACCTTCCTCCGGTTTAACACCGGCGGTC
>JADYZV010000102.1 GCA_020852965.1 Pirellulaceae bacterium
GGAAGGGCTTGGTGGCCAATCGATCAGGCAGTCGTATGAAGATTTGGTGGTCCGTATGACTCAGGATGTCAATGTGCAAGCCGGCGTCTCCGATGGACTAAAGAACTTCTACAACACGATTCAAGCGCAGAATTTGGCGACCTCAGGAGTCAACTTGGACGAAGAAGCGGTCAGGATGTTGTTTTACCAACGCGCATTTCAAGCCAGCAGTCGGTTAATTCAAACGTCGAGCGAGATGCTCGATACGTTGGTCAATTTATAAAGAAAGTAGCGATTATCATACCACTCTTAGTACATCAAGATTTCCTCTAGCAAGCAATTCAGATCATGGCCAGTTTCTATCCAGTGGGCAGCAGTCGTGCCACAACGCAGGCAAGCATCACCAACATGATGTATCAGATCAATCATGATCAATTGGCCATTCAAGACCTACAAACTCAAATCAGTACCGGTCGCCGATTGGCCACGCCTAGTCAAGATCCAGCGGCGGCCATTCGTGGCTTGGCTGCCCAGCGTCAACTGGAATACAAAGCACAAATTGACGACAACCTAAGCAGTGCCGACACGATCCTCTCGGCTACGGAATCGACGCTGTCGCAGTCGCAATCGATTCTCAACGAGATGCGTGGAGTGGCCGTTGCCGCCAGTGGCAACACGCTATCGGCTGAAGAGAAAGACGCCTTTATTGCGCAGATCAATTCCGCCATCAGTAAACTTACCGAACTGGGGAATTCCAAGTTTCGCGATCAGTATATATTCGCTGGTTCCGACTTGCTCTCTCCTCCTCTGCAAAGGGTTGGTGATAGTGTGCGTTTCAGCGGCAATGCCGACGGACTACGCACCATTTCCGACTATGCGTCAACGATTTCCGCGAATGTGACTGCCGCCGACGCCTTTGGAGTGACATCCAGCAAAGTGGTCAGCACCGTCGATCTCAATCCTGCGTTGACTTCAGATACTCCACTTTCTTTGCTCAATCGTGGAGACGGAATCCGAGGTGGTGCGATTTCGTTCAGCAACGGAGTGACTTCGGTTGCAATCGATTTGGCCGATGCCCATAATCTGTCAGATGTGATGGAAAAGATTAATGGCACCCAAGTGGGGTCGCGAACGCTTACCGCGACGCTCAGCGCTCAAGGGCTGAATATTGGCTATCAAGACGGGCTCGGCGGGCTGTTGCGCATCGACGAGGTAGGCTCCGGTAACATGGCTGCCGACTTGGGCATCAATAATACAGCCACCGCAGGATCTAGCCCAGTCACTGGCAAAGATCTCGATCCCATGGTCACCAAGACGACGCGGCTATCACAGCTATTCGCCGGCACAGGAATCACTATCGGTGACAGCTTTCAAATCAAGCAAGGTGGCAAGACGTACGGGGTCACCACCAACAATATTTCGACGGTCGAGGACTTAATCAATCGCATTCAGTCCTCCGGTGCGCAGGTACAGGCTAGCCTCGATCCAACGGGAAGGTTCTTGCAGTTGCAGAGTACCGAGAGTGGTACGGCCATGTCGATTGGCGAAACCGGCGCGAATCTAGCATCTCGCCTGGGGCTGCGCACCTTTGACTTGAGTACGCCCGTGACGCAGCTCAATTTCGGTCAAGGCATTTACCCCAAAGACCAAGGAGACGATTTGGTGTTCATGCGCAGTGATGGGAGCGAAATGAAAGTCAATCTTGACGGAGTCCAGACGGTGCAGGACGTGCTCAATCGAATCAATAATCACGTTGACAACTTCAATCCCGCGCTGCGCATCACTGCCTCGTTAGCCAATGCGGGCAATGGTCTCACTCTGTCGGCTCAATCCGGAACGCAACCGATCGCAGTCAAGAATGCGGGCGGAAGCCAAGCGGCCTGGGGTTTGGGGTTGGTCCCGCAATCGGCTGAGAGTGCAACTGGAGTTGCCAGCGGCGGGCTATCGATTATCTCGGGAGCGGATGTTAGCGGCGTGGAGGTCGAGGGAGTGTTCACGTCGCTCATTCGCATGCGACAGTCGATTGAAAGCGGGCAGAACTTAGATATGGGACGCGTTACGGCTTCCTTGGACCAGGACGTCCAGCGCATGTCATTGTCGCGAGGTCTCATCGGTACTCGGCAGCAGTCCATCGAGCAGGTGAGAGATCTCTCTGCTGAGCAACAATTGCAACTTAAACAGATCGAATCGGACCAGCTCGATGCCGATTTGGCCAGCGTGATCTCCGATATGACCGCGCGACAAGCCGCCCTGCAAGCCTCACTTCAATTGATGGGAAACATGGGCAAGTTGACGCTGTTCAATTACATTTAGACCTCGCGAGAAAATCGTTCAACGCCGCGCCGCAGCAGGTCGCAATGCACAAGCCAATTCGGTCGACACGCGAGCCTCTGATGCACTACAGCGCTAACCAACCCTCAGTCGCGGCCTGCGCAGGCGATTGCTGGCTAAGACGATTACTGGCCAGCGAAGCGAATGTAGTGCGCCCAATCCCATTCCGTAATGTCGTGCTGTCCATCGCGCAAGTGATAGCCAATTCGCTTCAAGTTGGACTGATCCGACCGCTCACTTTTCGTCGCCGGCAGTTTTGCAAACACTTCTCTGGCCAAGTCGAGCGATAGGAATTCACCGTGCGGGTCGGCCCACCGATCCTGCGAGGCGCTGGCCACATACAACAATCTTGGAGCTATCAACGCCAGCAATTGATGCTGATCGATCGGGAGGCTATTCTCCTTGCCATCGTATTGATGGAAATTGGGACAGAACCAGTGTGGGAACGAGCGGTTGATGCGGGCTACCGTCTCTCCTACCGCGCGACGGCTGAGCGCCGCACCACCGCAGCCTGAGTCGTTCGAGATCACGGCCATAAATCGCTCGTCGTTTGCCCCTGCCCACAATGAGGTCTTCCCCAAGCGAGAGTGACCTACTACACTCACTCGCCTCGCGTCGACATGCATATCCTGAGTCTCTAATGCATCGAGCAGCCGCGACAGGCCCCAAGCCCAGGCGGCGATCGACCCCCAGCGCTGTGGATGCTCGGCGCTGACCCGATGCTCGGGGAATAACGCATGAATTCCGTTTTGAAATTGGTCGTCCATGTCGGGATCGATGTCACCGTAGTAGGCGGTCGCCACTCCCATTCCAGCATCCATAATCTGCTCGACGGGCCAACGCGAACCGGCTGAGCCGCGCGCCGCCTCGGTCGCGCGATTCCCGTCGGTCAGCCCCGCCTTATTCTCTCGGACCCACGACTGCGTCAATAGAATTTGTGGATCGGATGCCACGGTATGATTGCCGCCAAAATTGAGCCCTAGGAAGCAGGGAACTGGAGCCGTCGCCTGCGCGGGAGTGAAGACTACCAAGTCGATCGGCAACCGCCCATGTTGGGTCGCAATTGTCACGCGCCATTGCTGCCTCAACGCCTTGCCATTACAGCTTGGCCCACTCTCCAGTTCCTCGTACTCTGACGAATAGGGAGTCGTCGGATGGGTACCATACATCTGCTCGGCAAACGTCTGCAACAGTTCGGCTCGTCTGGCTCTCCAAGCGGTAGGGAAATCATCCGCCTCAGCGGTAGCCGTATCGATCAACTCTGGGAGTTGATAGTTCGGAACCTTGGCTTCGTCGTAGTTGGGGGCATTGTCCTGTGCCATGCCAACTGCGGAACCAACCCCGCTGGCGGACAAGGCGAGTATGCAGGCGAAACGCGCCCAGCGAGACTGTTTAGTAGCACTGGCTGTTGACATTGGGTGGCTCCCGGGAACACAAAGTAATTCGGATGTAGCTCGACATGGGCACGGTACCGCTTGGAAAGTAGCAGGCACACTCCAGTGTGCCTGCTACTTTGAAGGGGCGGTTCAAGTATAATGTTTTCCTATGCTACCTGCTGTGTGTGTCAATCAACTATCAACGTTAAGGATCGTTTTACATGTCATCTTTTAGGTCGCTGCTGCGTCTGACCTTGGCCGCCTGCCTACTGCTATCCGCCGTCGGCACTTCTCGTCTGTTGGCCGCCGACGTGCGGCTGGAATCGAAGGAGGATCGCGTGACGGTTTGGCTTGGCGATGAAGTCTTTACCGAGTATATCTTCAAAGGCTACGAGAAACCGATTTTGTATCCAGTCATCGGTCCGGCTGGCATCGGGATGACTCGGAATTGGCCGATGCGCGATGACGTCGAAAATGAAGCCCACGATCATCCGCACCATAAATCTATTTGGTTTGGACACATGGATGTCAACGGCGAGAATTTTTGGGCTACCGGTGGAAATGCCGGCACGACGGTTTCCAAAAGTGTAACGATCGACGGAAACACGATCCACTCGGAAAATGATCTGGTCGGACGCGATGGAAAGCTCGTGGCTAGCGACTCGCGACTGATTAGTTTCTTCGCCGATGGCGAGACACGCATGATCGATTATGCAGTAACCTACCACGCCAGCCAAGGAGACATTGTCTTTGGCGACAACAAAGACGGGCAGATGGGAATTCGCATGAATCCACACCTGCGCATTAAAGGGCCGGTTGCCAATGGTCACGCGGTCAACTCGACGGGAGTGACGACCGCTGATATCTGGGGCAAGCCGGCCGAATGGATCGACTATTGGGGAACGGTAGATGGCAACGTGGTGGGCATCGCCATGTTCGACCACCCCAGCAATCTGCGACACCCCACGTGGTGGCATGCGCGCGACTACGGTTTGCTTTCAGCCAATCCATTCGGTCGCCAAGACTTTGAAGGAGAGCAAGCCGAATCGGGAGACTACACGTTGCCGAGTGGTGAATCGTTGACGTTCCAGCATCGTTTTGTCTTCCATCGTGGCGATGCCCAGGCGGCTGGTATCGATGAGATCTACCGCGATTGGGCCAGCCAGGAGTGAAGGAACTGGGAGTGAAGGAGTTGGGGGTGAAGGAGTGGAGCTTGTTGCGGTCTACTCCAGCGTCTTAGCGGCACCAGTCGGGGATGTGCGATTGGAAGGTGACTCGCTCAAGGCTGTTGGGGTGAGTGAACGTGATGTGGGAAGCGTGCAAGCACATTTTACGAGCGTCGACATCGATCGTATGAGCGTTCCCTGTGGCGCGATCTGGCAGGTAGAGTGGATCACCGACGATTGAATACCCAAGATGCGATAGATGGATGCGTATTTGATGCGTGCGGCCGGTTAGCGGTCTCGCTTCCATCAGTGTCGTGCCGTCGGCATCGCGTCGTTTCACTTGGAAAAGCGTACAGCAATCGAGACCATTGGCAGTTCCGATTAAACGCCCGCCGCCCACCTGTGGATCCGCGCTGACCGTCGCGCGACACTCGGTCGCGTCCCACGTGGGGTGGCCATGTACGCGAGCCACATAGACCTTGTCCACTCGACCATCGCTGAACTGCGGCTGCACCATCCGCGCCGCGTGTTGCGTACGACACAGCACGACCACTCCGCTGGTGTTGGCATCCAAACGATGTGCGACTCGCAGTTTTTGCTTGGGATAAGCGTCGGCCATTAGACTTGAAAGCGTATTGCGGTTGTATCGTCCACTGGGGTGTACGGGCAATGGAGCAGGCTTGTCGACCACTACCAGCCAAGGGTCTTCATAGATCAGGCGAATGTCGGCATTGATGGCCGGTTCATACGTACCAGGCATACTCTGTTCGAAGCACTCTCCCTCTTTGACGATGCGCGTAGCTCGCACGGAGCGGCCTGCAGCAGTGATTCGACCCGCGTCGATCCAGCGTTGCCACTGAGCGACCGTCGTCGGCGGATGCCACTGGTCAAGAAAGTCGATTAATGGCAACCCCGCATAACGCCGCGGCACATAAATCTGCCGTACGTTGTCGTAGGGTTGACAACCCGGTTGCGAGGAGGCGCGCGCTCGGATGGCCGCTTCGCGCTGTTGTAGGTGTTCACGCATCCGTTCGGCGGGTTCACGGTAGCAGCGCGGGCACCACTGTCCCAACAAGTATTTGTCTGACGATATCTCTTCAGGCGACAGAACCGCTTGACAGGCGAAGCAGAGTAGGTTGCCAGTGGGCTGTAGGGCGGGATCGAGCGCAACGCGACCATCGAAGACGAAGCACGAACCGTGGTAGTGCTTGCCACCGCATTCTTCGAAGTACTTCAAAATACCGCCATCGAGCTGGTAGACTTGCTCGAAGCCAGCTTGCTCCATCATCGGTCCGGCCTTTTCACAGCGAATACCGCCAGTGCAAAACATGACGATCGGTTGTTGTTTGGCTTCGGCGGGTAGTTGCTTGATCGCTTCTGGGAATTCACGAAAGTGATCGATGTTTAGATGCTCGGCACCTGCGAAAGTCCCCAAGTCATATTCGTAGATATTGCGGGTGTCGAGCAAACGCACGCCCCGCCCCTCGTCGAGCCACTGCTTGAGCTCACGCGCTGAGAGCTTGGGCGATGTTTTTGTTTCGGGGGCGACACCATCAACGCCGAAAGCAATGATCTCCTTCTTGAGCCGCACCAACATGCGACGAAAGGGCTGTGTCTGCGAGTAGCTATCCTTGGTTTGTAGATCGGCAAACGCGGGATCCGCGCGCAGTGAATCGAGAAAGCTGGCAATGGCTTCCGCAGGGCCGGCCAAAAACAAATTGATCCCTTCAGAGCTCAGCAGAATGGTGCCGCGTAAGTCCAACGACTGGCAGACCTGCAGGAGCGATTCGCGGCGCTGAGCAACATTGTCCAACTGAACAAATTTGTAAGCAGAAATATTGAGAATGGGCAAATTGGCAACGGCGGTCATCAGCAAACTTCAACAACGAAAAAGGGGATAGAGGCGTTTGCGTAGGAAACGTCAATTCTTACGCAGGAATCGATATCGTCAACGCCTTCAGTTGCGACCATCTGTGTTGGCTTCGTCTATGACGGCTTCATCTGTGTTGGCTTCATCTATGATGGTTTCACCTGTGACGGGTTCATTGGAGGCGTTCTCGCTCGCCTGGTCCGCATCTGGGCCAATCTCTTGCTCGGTGCTGTCGGCGCTCCGTACCGGCTCAGCATCGTTCGTGAGAGTTTCAACTGGGTCTGTAGTGGAGCTCACGTCTGGCCGTGGTTCTTGCTTTAAAGGTTGCGATTCCTGTAATTGCTGAGCGAGCCGCTCGTGGGCAAGCGCCAGCGATTCATTGGCTTGCGATTCCTTATCCAGTTGCCGGTACGCCGCCGCGGCTCGCGTGTGATATTCGTGACGATTCGGATCAAGCTCAATAGCGTTTTCGATTGCCGTGATGGCTTCCGAATAGCGATCGAGTCGCGACAGTACAAAACTCAAAGTATCGTAGTAGTCAGACCGTGGATTTTGCTTCGATAGCTCGATGGCGCGCAACGACAACCCCAGCGCCTGCTCACAACGCTCGGGATGGAGCTCGGCCAAACAGTAGGCCAAGTTGTTGAGGTATTCGGTCGCATTGGGCATCCGCTTGACGACTTGTTCCAAATGCGGAATCGCCTTGGCGAAATCCTGGCGGACCAAATAGACTTCGGCGAGATAGGCATGGGTGGCTGGCGTAGCCGATCCGTTGGCTAGGCTTTCGAACAGATGTGCAATCAATTCTTTTGAGGGACGCGGCCCTTGCATGCGTACCAATTTGGCGACCGCTTGAGCGATGAGCGGATTACTCGGATCAATTTGCAGCGCTGTATCCAAGTACCGAAAATCGACGCTGACCTCGCCATCCTCAGTCACTATACTGTCATCGTAGCGCGTCAAATAGATATTCGATAGCGCTCGTTGCAGTTCCGGGGATCTATCCTCCCCGGGAACCTCTTGTAGTACCTGTTCGGCTCGATCCAGTTTACCGTCCATTGCGTAGAGCTGAATCAGTCGCAAGCGAGCAGAGGCGTTTTTGGGGTCGTCGGACAACTCGGCCATCAAACTTTTCTCCGCTTGCCCATGCGCTTCATCAAAGAGGTGTTCGTTCTTCATGTGCTGAGCCAATTGGGCCAGCGCAAAACTGTCGCCTGGAAAGCGCTCGGCAGCGATCTTCAACAACTGAATTGCTGCAGAGAGATTGCCGACCATCACATTCAAGTCGCTAGCGGCTAGCAATACCGAACGCGGGACGCGCTCCCATTGCTTCGACTGGTCGGCGTGGTGCATCAATTCCTCGGCCAGTTCGCGGCTCTTGGGAGCCGGTTGAGCTTGTAGCTCGAAGGTCAACAACTGGGCCAGCATGGCGTGCGCGGGCACATAGCCGCGACCTTGGCTCGGTGCAATCTTGGCAAGCATCGTCTTGGCCTGTGCCAGCGCTCCGCGCTGGGCCATGGCGACGCCGACGACAAACTGGCTGCGATCGCTGGGTTTGAGCAATTGCACGCGGCGGAAAAGCGATTCGGCGAATGGAGAAATTCTTATCTCATCGGCGTTTTCTGGTAGAGCTTCGGGCATGCCCCCTGCGTTTGCGGTTTCGGGTGTCGCGGTAGTCGCTGCCATCGACGATTCGCTCGGCGCAGGTGCCCAGGCCTGCTCCCAGTCGGCGATCTGTTCGTTGCCGAATTCTAAATAGCGTTGGGCGAGCAATCCTCGGTCTAGCCAGCTACCAACCGTCACGGCCATCCCCAAGCCCCCGAACACGATCGCGGGCAGCAGATAAAGCACAACGCGCTTCCACTCTCGCGTGATGATCCAGTCGTAGACAAATCCGGCCCACGACACCAACAGGCGGGATGGATTAAGTTTCATGGTTCTACTTTCCGAACTTTAGCCCTGGTCAATGGTTTAGCCCTGGACAATGGTGTTGCTGAGAGTGCCAATGCCAGAGATGTGAATGCGAACATTGTCGCCAGGTTGCAACGTAAAGTCGCTGTCGGGGACAATGCCAGTACCGGTCAGAAGAAAGGCACCGTTGGGAAAACTGTTGTCGCGTCCCAACCAGCCGACCAACTCCTCAAGGCCACGAGCCATCTGTGACACGCTGGTCTGGCCATCAAAGACCGACTCCCCTTGCCGCTGAATGTCGAGCGTTATCTCTAACGATTCACGCGGTGGCATGCTGTCGGCTAGTGTAATCCAGGGACCCAGCCCGCAGCACTGGTCGTACAACTTAGCTTGTGGCAAGTACAACGGGTTATCCCCCTCGATGTCGCGCGAGCTCATGTCATTGCCGATTGTATAACCGACAATCTGCAAGCGCGGGGAGAGTACCAATGCGAGCTCGGGTTCAGGAACGTTCCACCTCGCGTCGCTGCGAATCCGAAGGGCATCGTCGGATCCGCGCACGCGATGCGGTGTAGCTTTAAAGAAGATTTCAGGGCGAGGTGATTGATAGACTCGGTCGTAGCAGGAGGCGGCAGCTTCAGACTCCTCCATGCGGGCCGTTTGACTCCGCTTGTACGTCACCCCAGCCGCCCACACCTCCTGCCGGTCGATGGGAGGGAGTAGTCGAGCTTCTTTCACAGCAATCTTCTCGCCCGTCGATGGCAACGATGCAGCCACCGTGGATACCTCATCGCTGGCCAGCACGGCTGCTAAGCTAGCCATGTTACCAGACGGCAGATCGAGCAGTTCAATCGTATCGCCACGGACGCGTCCCACGCTTACCTGTCCGCGCGAATTCAAAAGTTTAGCAAGCTGCATTGGGTCTAATCTCATGAAACAATTATAGTCGCCGTCTCACTTAAAGTCGTTGATCGCTCCGCCGGTCCGTCGTTATTCATTTTCGTTTGCCAATCGACCGGCACGTGGACCCGCAGAGCGGTTAGTGACTATCCAATTATGCCAGCACATCTTCGGAAATGCCGGTTTCGTCAGCGGGATGTGCAACGGGCAGAACTTCTTGCCGCTCTCGCTTGACGCCGTGCCCCTGGCGCCGGTGGCGCGGTGGGATGACGTCGCTCGCAAGGCCCAATAGCTCCAAGAACTTGATTTCATAGTAGCTCAGGTCCAGCTCCCACCAACGATGCTGGACGCTGGCTGCCGAGGGGTCTTCGTGGTGATTGTTGTGCCAACCCTCTCCGACCGACAAGAGCGCCACCAGCCAATTATTGCGACTGTCTTCACCCGTTGCATAGTTGGCATAGCCAAACATGTGACTGAGCGAATTGACCGACCAAGTGATGTGCCACACAGCAATGACGCGCATGATCACCCCCCATTGGACCATCGACCACCCCAATTGCACCGCGGCGGGTAGCTCACTACTGAACAAAAAGCTCGCGCCGAATCCCAGCAGGAAAAACGCGGGAACTTGTCCAGCGATGTAGACGAACTGCTTGAAGGGGTTGGTCTCGAGCCGCAAATAAAACGGGTCTCGCAATAAATCCTTCGAGAACTTTTCCAAACTGGCCACACTGTAGGTCTGGCGATTGATGAACATCAACCAGCCCATGTGCGACCACCAAAAGGTAACACGTGGGCTGTGCGGATCGGGGATCTCATCGGAGTGGACGTGGTGCATGCGGTGGACGGTGACCCAGCGAGCGGGGGTATCTTCCATCGAGCAGATACCGAGAATCGCAAAGACGCGCTCGACCCACTTAGGACATTTGAAGCTGCGGTGCGTCAACAGGCGATGATAGCCAATGGTGATTCCCTGACCGAATATGTGGATACAGACCACAAACACCACGAAGGCAGTCCACGAAAATAGATACGGAACAAATGCGAGCAGGCCAAGCACATGGACCAGAACGATCGTGATCGCATAGGTCCAATTCAGCTTGTAGGGTAGCACTTGCGGTGGGACGGGATTGGACATTGAAGTTTTCTCGCTGTCGGTACGAAAGCAATAATGACGGTGCCCGATTGTCTCACGGCGGCGGAAAAATAGAAAGGTTGAATTGCGGCTTTTGCAGGGCTTTGACGCGAAACCGCTTGGCATTTCGCGCGGAAATGGCGTCGAAAGGGAATCCGACGACGGAGCGTCGGGCCACATTGCATCGGCGGGTGCTGGCACCAACGCCAATGCCAATACGACAATCTGAGACGCCTACCAGTCGACCGCGGTCGGTTGCCCAAGCTCGATGAGCTGCCTGTATTGCTGGTCGCAGAAGCGATCGGTCATACCGGCCAGGTAGGAGCCGACGGCCAGTGGGACCCCAACGCGCTGTGCGCGATCGACAAAACGGGGCGGAAGCATGCTCGGATTGGCCAGCAGGCGTTCAAATAGTCGGCGGACGCGCGTAGCGGCCATTTTCCTGACGGTGATCAATTTGTCATGACGATACACGTTGTCGAAGAGGAATTGCGCGAGCTGCTCCCGCTCCGAGGCTAGCGGCAGTGACAGGGAGAGCGTCGTTTCAAGCTGTCGCACCGACAGGCTATCAAGTCCTTCGAGTTCCTGCAGGACCTCCAGCGAACGCTCAAGCACATCGGCTACTTGAACGTCGATTAGGCTATGGACCAGTGACTGGCGGATGGCTGGCTGCGGTGCATTCAGGGAGGTCTGTCCCCACTCGAGCGCCCGCTGCACGAGCTCTAGCCCCTGCAACTGCTGAAACTGAATCAGCCCCAAGGCGAGCGCATCGTCGACATCGTGGGCGTTGTAGGCCAAGCTGTCGGCCAAGTCGACGACTTGGACTTCCAGCAAGGGAGCGGCACCGTCGTGGGTAATGCGAAAGTCTTGACCAGCCAACACCTCCTGCGACAGATTCAAACCGGGGTAGGGCGTGTATCGCGTTTCGAGTTCTTCGACCAGCGTCAGTGCAAAGCGATTATGCGAAAACCCACCCTGGTCGCGCAAACACTCACCCAGTGCATCTTCGCCACTATGCCCGTAGGGTGGATGTCCGATGTCGTGTACCAAGGCCAAGGCTTCGATCAAATCCTCGTTCAGCCGCAGTACGCGGCCGATGGTCCGCGCGATCGTCGCTACTTCTTGGGTGTGAGTCAGTCGAGTGCGATGGTAGTCCCCCATATCCCCGGTGAAGACCTGCATCTTGCCGCTCAGCCGCCGAAACGCAGAACTGTGCAAGATACGATCCCGATCGCGTTGAAACGGGCCGCGATAGGGATGCGGCTCTTCGGCGTAGCGGCGGCCCTTCGAATCGCGTCCGAACATCGCATACGAAGCGAGCAGCAAAGCCTCGCGTTGCTTCCAATCGCTGGCCCTCGCGGCGTCACGACCAAAATCGCCGCGCGGAATCGGTAGACTTGCTGAGTTGAAGCGAGGATTCATGAGTCCGGTCCAGGGCTGCTAAACAATGATTCAAAGTAGCAGCCACTTAGAAATCAACGATTTCATTCTTCGGCTGGCGATCACGCGCGACCGAAGGGTTAACCTGCTTATCCGCGTAGGGCTGGCGCGATTCAACAGAAAATCTTTTCGACAGTCGCTCACGCGCGGGCGAGGAGGAGGGTGTCCCTGCTACTTTGACGCGGTACGACACTCAACATAGTAGTTTTGTCGTTTGCAGCCAATAGGAACCGTCGTTCGTTGTTCAACGGATTGCGTTTACGACAACGGCAGAACACCCGGGTGGCGCAGCAGCGTGACCACGATACCGCAGGTCAACTCTTGCAGTCCGGGATGCGAACTGCCGCGTGGGCCGGCTATATTCAGTATACGTAGCTCGTGCTCGGCAATCCAAGCCACAATCCGTTCATAGTCCAGCGTTTGATCAAGCCTTACTCGCAACAGCGGCTTTCGCCAGCGTTTGGCTTTTTGATACGTCAACAGCGTTCCACCCGCCAGCGGATGGTAGTACAAGATCAACGTGCCGTCCGAATCGATTACATTCTGCTCTGTCCGCGCGGCGTAGTCTCTCGATTGGAGTTCGGTCAGTTGATAGCATTCGGCGATCCGGCCATCTTCTGCTAGCCTGTCCTTGGGGCACCAGCCACCGTGCGGGACGTTGCAAGCGATAGCCGCATCGAGCGCTCCACGATCGACCCCGGTTTGACCACCAGAAACGATCTTCGTCAGTCCCAGTCGATTGCTCATTGGTTCCTACACTGTTGCTTGGTGTGGACGCGGGACACGAGTCCCTCACGCCTACCGAATCGAACGGACGCTTAGCCTAGTCCGCTATCGTAAATCTAAGCCTTGACCGCTAGCCACTTCTCAAACTCAGCCGGCACCTGTGGCCAATGCGCCAGCGGAGAACTTTCAAAAACCATCGCGCGCTTGAGCGTCGGATGGATCAAGCTGAGTCGCTGGCAATGTAGAGCGATACCGGCACCGAACTTGCCTGCATCGCGTCCCTCCGCCGCAGTCTCCATGGGTGAACCGCTGGGCGCTCGGCTGGGTGCTTGTCCGCGCGATACAAATCGACCGCGCGCACCATATTTTGTGTCACCCCAAATCGGCGTACCTTGTTCGGCCAATTGTAAACGGATCTGATGCTTGCGTCCGGTCAATAACTCGATTTTCACCAGCGACTTTTCTCCGCAGTTTGCCAGCGGCTGAATTCGCAGTTGCGCCACTTGCGCCTGAGGATGGGACTTGTCGACCACGCGCATGCGCTGGGCCGATTCGTCCTTGGCTACCCAGTCGACCACCTCGCGCCAGGCTGCCGGGCTGCCGGGTGATGTTGGTAGTCTACCCTCAACGATTGCCACGTAGGATTTCTCGACACGCTGTTGTCGCAATTGCTCTGAGATACGACTGGCCGCTTTGCTGGTCCGAGCTAGTATCAATACGCCGGAGACGAGTCGGTCGAGTCGGCTGACGACTCCAATGAAAGCTTTCCCTGGTTTGTTGTATTTGCGCTGCAGGTACAGGGCCGCTAAGCGGGCGATGGTCTGTGTTTCTTGCGGGCTCCCCATCGTGGCAATACCCGCGGGCTTGTCGATGACCAGCAGGTGGTTGTCGGAGTACAGTACAGACAGTGTGGGCACAGGCATGATTCTCATCGTCGGATGGGAGGAAATGGAATGGGTTGCCGTTTGGGGGATACGCCGCACACATCGGACTTGACATCGCTGACGCCTATGAGGTACTCACAGCTCCACATTCACTTACAACGCGGAGACACTCCCCTGCGTCACCAGCCCAAAAACTCGATGCGTCCTTACTCACTAGCCCTATTGGGTTGGCTGGGATGCGTTGCGCTGGCTGGTTGCCATGGCCGCGCGTACAGCGATCTGTATGCCGAAAACATGGCTGCCGAGATTCGTGATTTGGAAGATCAGCTCTACGAATATGATCATCAATATCTACTACTTGAGCAAGAGACGGAAACGCTGCGTCAACAGAACCTGGCTCTGAAATCGGCGGCGGCGGGAGCCACGGCTGGCAAACGCTCTCTGCTTTCCCCTTCCGGGCGGGCCGGTCAAGTGCCTTCTCCGCTTGAGTTTCAACCGCGCCACGAGGACTTGCCCCTCCCACCAGAGCCGATGCTCGATGCCCCACAATCGCAGCGCGGTGCCGAGCAAGACCTGGCGCAGCCCGAATCGATCCTCGAACCGAGCGGGTCGTCACAAACACCGACAACGCCACCGGCCGGCGGAACAGCGCCGAGCGGTTCGGCAAGTGAAGAACTGCCCCCCCCAAGCTCAGCGCCTAGGTCAAACGCTCCTGCCAGCCCGACTCCCCCCCGATTCCCGCAGCCGCGCAACGACGGTGGCTCCGACTTCGACATGGATAATCTGGAACCTCCGACGATCGACCCCGGTGTGCCGGGGCCTCCGCGATTGCCAGCCGTGTCGCTACGCGTCGACGGCAGCCCAATCGCTCCTGAAGACAACCTCGAAATGAATCTTGCACGCATCGAAATCCCGCCTCAACGGGTCCCGGCCAAGCTGGTTGGAGACAAGTCGATCAAGCAGGCAACCCTCCAAATCGCCAAGGAGGTAGTGACGGACAGACGAGTGGTCGAGCTGGCGTTCCACCCAACGCTGTCGCGGGCAATTGACATGGACGATCGCCCCGATGACGACGGATTGTACTTGGTACTGCAGCCGAAAAACGAACGCGGTCAAATGGTCCCCGTCGCCGCCGACCTGACCGTCTTTGCTCTTGATCCCGCTCGCCAAGGGGAGCAAGCTAAAATCGGACGCTGGGAGTACTCGGCCGCCGAAGTGCAGGACAAACTGCAACCGGGCGGTAGCGAACAGGGCATCCATCTTCGCCTGCCCTGGAATGGCCCCGACCCGTCGGCTGATCGAGTGATCGTCTTCGCCTTATACAAGTTCGACAATGGACGGCAAGTCATGGGTGAAAAGGAAGTTTTCATCTCGAGCGACGGCAGTCACAAAACGGTCTGGGCTCCTCGCGCGTCCAATCCTCAACTCGGAACCGAGCAGCTATCGGCTCAGCGGACAACCGGCCCAGTCGCTCAGGCTGGTTTCTCGGCCCCCTTTGCCAACTCCGATTCGCAAGCAACGCAGGCCACGCCGGTAGTACGGCCGGCCAAGGGGACAGCCGCGCGGCAGCCCCCGCCAATTCCGCAAACTCGATAGTTCGGGACCCCAGTGAGCTTGTCTCGCAGGTGAACAAGTTTTGACGACAGATCGAGCTCCTCACCAACGCCCCCACCTTACCACTCGCTCGCCACCCGGGCGTCGTGTTCTTTCTATGCATAAAACTTGGCTCGTGCCAGACAAGCTGGCATGGGGCCGATGCAAAATCGAAATGCTAGCTACAAACCGGATTCACTTGCGAGGCAAGCTCGCGGGGGTCTGTGCCATGGACGAATGATGCAGGCTGATTACGCAAAATCGCTGAGCGAGCGGTCGTAGAGGCGGTATGTCTTTTCACGCTTCAAATTGGCTCGTTCTAAGCTGGCTCGGGATAGGTGATTCGACTCGAGCACCCAAGAGAACTCGCCCGTTTCGATCCCGATATGCATGATGTCTTCGAGCATCCGTTCGAGTGCTAGCAGTCCAAATCCCCATTTTTGAAATTCGGGGAGGACATTGGTGCTCATCAAGCGGCACCGTTTGAGCTTGCGCTTGCTGGTCAGCAATCGAATGAAACCAAACGGGAATAGCCGACCGTTGATCTTCTTGATGATCGGATTGTAGTCCATCAGCCCCAAGCCGGCACCAATGGGACGCCCATCCACTTCGATCACTGTCGTCAGCTCAGGAATCAAAAGATGTTTGAGCCCTTTCGCTTGATGCTTGACTTCCGCATCGGTCATGGGGACAAACCCCCAGGTACCGACCAAAGAGCGATTGTAGATATCGAGAAACAAACGCACCTCCTCGTCAAAACGCTTGAGTTCAAAGGGTCGCACGACCACGTTGAATCGCCGCTTGATCTCTTGGATCACAAAGGCAAGCTTGGGATCGAGATTGGCAATCATCGAGATGTGCCCTTCAAAAGCGTACAGATCTTGTGATTTCTCGAATCCGAATTCACAGATCAGCCGTTCGTAGAAGCGCGGATTGTAGGTCATCAGGAACGTGGGGGGGGAGTCAAACCCTTCGACCAGCAGCCCCAGTTCGTAGTTAAGCCCCGGATTGCACGGACCGCGCACATCGGTCATGCCCTGGCCCACCAAATAGCGGCAAGCCTCGGTGAGCAAACGATTGGAGACCTCGGGGTCATCGATCGATTCGAAGAAACCGAAAAATCCTCGTTTTTCCTCGAATCGCTCGTTGTGGCCATGGTTGACCAACGCGGTGATGCGGCCGGCCGGCTTGCCATCTTTGAAGGCGATGAAATTCGCGTGGGGATTGCGATCGTAGAATGGATGATAGCGAAATCCAACCAATTCCTGCTGGGCTTGGATCAGCGGCGGAACCCAGTTGGGATCCCCGCGATAGAGATCCCATAACAAACGTATAAAGGCCTTTTCATCGCCGCGACGCTTGTCGACCTGGCGAACTTCGTAGGTTGCAGTCATCCGTGTTGTCAGTGTCTTAGGTTACCATTGTTTCAGAAGGGCGCGCACTACTTGGGTGGTGCAAGGTAATGCAAGCGGTCTCTCCTGACAAGCCAGCCAGTAGTGCAGGTAGGGCTTCGTCAATCTTTGATTTTGGATTGTTGTAGTGGACGAGGTTACGAGTCCCTGACCCACAACGCCTCGAACGGA
>JADYZV010000103.1 GCA_020852965.1 Pirellulaceae bacterium
CTCAAGAGCCTTGTCGATTCAGTTGGTGTCATGGCCCCGCGCGATCTGCCATTGAGTGACCTATCACATCGCGACGCTTCCACCATCGAAAGCCCTGATGCGACTGGCAATTTGCCAGACACCTCAGCTGGCGACACCTCAGATGCCTATGTGGCGAATGAATACGAGGGGGAAGCAGACGAAGCCCTCGTATCCGAGGTGGCTGATTCAGCATCGCACCCAAGCGATTCCCTACTTCCGCACAATGCCGACGCTCCAAGCGATTCGCCGCTGCCAGCACCGCCACCGAAGTACGCCAGTAGCGGTTCGAGCAATCACTTCGGTACGGCGCACGCCGGGCTAGAGTCGACCACCGCTCATGGCTCAAATGCCAGTTCCTTGGGTGGGCCGAGCGTAGATGCCGTGGCCACTCGCCCCGAGGATCAAGCGCGTGTGTTCGACGCCGAACATGAACAACACGACGGCATCGTTTTAGGTATCAGCATCGGATCGACTCGCTATCGCGATGCTGCGTCGGGCAATGTGGCCGATTACTACTATGTTCAACCGGGCGACGATGTGCGCGTTACCTTCCCTTCGGCGGGGAACTCGCCAACGGCGATCCACAAGTTGTTTACCGTCGTCGACTTTTACGAAAGCAAAATGAGCGAGTACGATGCGACGTTTGCCTTTGTGCCGATCGAACGTTTACAAGCCGCGCGAGGAATGGGAGATGCCGTCTGTTCCATCCAACTCCGCGTGCGCGAAGGAGCCGACTTGAACCATATTCGCGATTCACTGCGCGCTCAGTTCCCATTGGAGATGAGTCTGCAGATCAGCACCTGGCGCGATCTACAAGGTGCATTGTTGGCTGCGGTGCAAATGGAAACCACCATCTTGAACATCCTGCTGTTCCTGATTATCGCAGTGGCTGGATTCGGTATTCTGGCCACATTCTTCATGATCGTGGTGGAGAAGACCAAAGACATCGGTGTTCTCAAATCACTTGGTGCTAGCGGATTCGGAATCGCCTCGATCTTTTTGGGGTATGGAGTACTGCTGGGTGCCCTTGGAGCTGGCGTGGGTGCTGTCGCTGGACTCGTGTTTGTTGCCCATATCAATTCGGTAGCCGATCTGCTCGAGACGATTACCGGCCAGGAGGTCTTCGATCCAACCGTGTACTATTTTGAAACCATTCCTACCATCGTCGATCCCTGGACCGTTGCCTGGGTCATCGTCGGAGCTGTGCTCATCGCCGTGATGGCCAGCGTCTTACCATCCATCCGAGCTGCACGCATGCATCCCGTAGAGGCTCTTCGCTATGAATAACGCTACCCATGTTAGCCCTGCTGCGCAGCCCATTGGCACTCAGCCTGCCAATTCCCAGCCGTGCAGTTCAGGCGGGCCGACACAGTTGAAGATAGCCAGTCCTTATGTGCTCGAAGGTCGTGAGCTCTACAAAACTTATCGCAAGCACAAGCACGAAGTGCCTGTACTCAAGGGCTGTGACTTCCGCGCCGTTTCAGGCAAGGTAACAGCCATCTTGGGGCAAAGTGGTTCTGGGAAAAGCACGCTGCTGCATCTGTTGGGGACGCTCGACGCGCCCGACGCGGGTGAAATATACTTTGACGGCGAGCGGATCGATGCCTTACCACGTCGCCGACGCGATCGCTTTCGAAATGCTCGACTGGGGATGATCTTCCAGTTCTACCATTTGCTGCCTGAGATCAGCGCCTTCCAAAACGTGCTCATGCCGATGATGATCAAGGAGGGTTTCTTTAGCTACATGCGCAAGCGGACCGAGATCAAGACGCGCGCTAAAGAATTGCTGCGACGTGTCGGGCTCGAACATCGCTTGCACCATAAGCCGAGTGAGCTCTCTGGTGGCGAGATGCAGCGTGCCGCTATTGCCCGGGCGCTGGTCGCCGAGCCCGATTTGCTGCTCGCCGACGAACCAACTGGCAATCTTGACCGCGAAACGGGCAAGCAAATCCTGAGTTTGCTCGGGGAACTCAAACGTGAACGAGGGCTGACCATCGTGATGGTCACTCACGACGAAACCATCGCCGCAGCCTGTGATTCCGTAATCCACCTCGTCGATGGCCGCATCAAAGCGTAGCGGAGGGGGGGAGGTATGGCGAAGACTGCCCTCCCCGCTCGTATGCGTTAGGGTATGACACGCCTCATTTCAGCCGCTCGCCTCGCTCGGCCATCCACTGCGATCTGCCTACTCTTCGCAATTTTGCGGGTTCGTTGGTACGCTTATTTTGTCGCGCTGCGGTAGAGTTCGTCCACTTGCGCTAGTGCGCGAACAGAAATTCTTGGCTGGTCATCAGACTCCACAACACATCCTGATACGACTCGGAGCGTTCCACTCCCTCCGCATCGGCCTGGCTAATCAGGCTGAATAGTCGCTCGCGCTCGAGGGATGATGGAAAGCGAGACAGACTACGCAAGTAGGCTTGATCGATCACTTCGGCTGCGGTTAGATCGTCACGCAACCATTGTGCGACGATGCTATTGGGACTGGCGAGTTTGTCGTTGATTGTGTGCCCATTGTTCAAGTGCAGCACTTGAATGATGGTGGGTTGATCGCTGCGTTCACATTCGCAGGTAATTCGCCGCTGGTGGCGGCCAAATGTTTTCAAGAAAGTGTTGACCACCGCCGAATCGTACAACTCCAACGCGTTGGTCCCCTCGGGATAGAAATCGGTCGGCTTGCGCTCAGATGAACTAAACTCGATCTCTTTGAAATCGGTCGGTACGCCGGTTACACGCATGACGGCATCCAGCAACACTTCAGCCATCAATCGGCGTGCGTAGTAGCGACTGTAGAGCCGGTTGTCCTGTGCGTTACCGGCCACAGTGACCGAAGACCGTTGATAGGTTTGCGAGGTCATGATCAAGCGCATCAATGCCTTCAAATCATAATTGTGCTCGACCAGGTAATCCGCTAGGGCATTGAGCAAGCGTTCGCTGCTGGCCGGATTGCTGGCGCGCAGGTCATCGACCGCCTCGACCAGGCCGACTCCCATATAGGCCGCCCAAACGCGATTGGCGATTGCGCGGCTAAAGTAGCGATTCTCAGGGCTGGTCAACCATTGGGCCAGCGCTTCGCGTCGGTCGCCAGGATCATCGAAAGCCAGCGGCGTTGCGTCGAGCGGCGTGGGAGGCTGAGGCTTGCCGGTCGACGGTTGAATCAAATCGCCTTGATCGAGCACTAGCAGCGTTCGCTTACCATCGCCGTTGCGAGCGTCTCCGCCCCAACCTTTCGCGCGTACCCGAGCGAACAGGTTGGCCATGCCATAGTATTGATCATTGGTCCACTTCTCCAACGGATGGTTATGGCATTTGGCACAGCCGATCGACAATCCCATGAAGGCTTGGCAGGTATTCTCCGTGAGGCTTTCAGGGTCTTGATGTAGAGCATAGAAGTTCGTAGCACCCTGCTCAGTACTCTCTCCCTTGGCCAACACAATTTCCCGCGCGAATTGATCCCAGGGAGTGTTGGCCTCGACTTGAGCGCGAATCCATTTGTAAAACGCAGCCACCGCATCGGGGCGGAGCAGGTTCCCGTTGACCAATAATAGATTGGACCATTGATACGACCAGTAGTCGACAAAGGCATTCGTGGTGAACAGTTCCTCGACCAGCCGCTGCCGACGATCCGGATGAGTGCTCCCCAAAAACTCACGCACTTGCTCGGGCGTCGGGATCGTGCCCGTCGCGTCGATATATGCGCGGCGCACAAAGGTCTCGTCCGAACAAGTCGGCGAAGGGCTCAGGCCCAACGCCCGCCATTCTTCCAGCAATATATCGTCGATCAAATTGGCCGAATGGAAGTCATCATAAGCTCGCTCGGCGACCAATGGACTCGACTCCGCCGTCGCATAGGGAACGACGACCGAAGCCATCGCAATGCGGCTGCCAAACCAAGTGGAGATGGCACCTTTACCGGGGCCCATGATGGTCACCTCTCCTTGCGCGTCGACTTGGGCTACTACGGCATTGGTCGAGGTAAACTTGGCCCAATGCGTCACGTCCTCGCAGCGTCCATCGGCATAATGCGCGCGGACGATCAGCGATTGCTTATCGTCTGGGGCAAGCTGCATTTGAGTAGGCAGGACTTCAATATGATCCAAAGCTGCGTCGACGTCAGCCCCCTGTGGACCAGGGAATCCGCTGGCAATCCATTCGGCCAACACACGGTAGTCGGCCGAGTCTTCCGCCAAGCGCAGGCCACCTTTATGTGGCACCAACATCGAAGGCTTGGCCAACAACAGGCTGCGGCCGGGTTGCTCGGGTTCGATGCGCCGGCCATGGTCTTGGCGAGTTATCGAGAAGTGGTCGGCCACGCTATCGTAGCCATGAAGTGAAAGTCGAAAGCCTCCTTTGCCTGCCAACGCACCGTGACAGGCACCGCTGTTGCAACCGCTGCGAGCTAGAATCGATTGCACGTGGGCCGTGAATTGCCAACGTTGCGGTGCAGCGGTTCCTTTAACCGTGATTGGCACGCGCGCGAGAACTTCGTCCGCCTGCTGAATCAATAGCTCGGTTTGGCCATCGTCGACGGCGATCACTCGCTGCGCTTCGACGCGAGCGATTTGTGGATTGTCACAGGCATAGGTCAACTCGGATGACCACTGTGGTCCGACGACTATATCGTTGCCACGTCGTTCTGTATGCTGCACCGTGAAATCCGCACCCAATGTGGCCCGACGCTCCGCGTCGGTTTGCATCACGTGCTGCACCTTGAAACCCGCACCCAGTGTGGTCCGACGCTCCGCGCCGGTTTGAATCAGGTGCTGCACCGTGAAACCCGCGCTGGATTCCGGGCCACTCAGTTCAATGCTGGCCGGGAAGACCGTCAAAGTACCAATGGCGGGTGTGACGGAAGTCTCAGCCGCAGAGGCAATTGCAGCCAGCAGCATCAAGCTGAAAGCGGCGAGACGGGCAATCGATGATCGAATTGAGTGGGGTGGATAGTTACTACTCATGGCGGAATATGTGTTCACACTTTCGATTGTCTCGGGTTATGGTAGGCTGGCAACGGCTTGGTTTGCAGCAGGGACCGCGAGATTGGGTGCATTCCACACCATAGGATTGATCATCCAAGTAAATGAAATGAACATCACGAAAACAATCGCGGCGAGGTAGGTATGTGAATAAGCAGAAAGACAACGGGCTGGCATCCGTGCTAGCCGACGAATAATTACTGCATCGACTATCACGACGGCTACAACAGCCATCGAATACTTAGCGAAAAAGTCAGCGACAGACTTTACCGCATCGAATCTGGGAGTTGAACCTACGCCAATCGCCGCGTAGTGATCAACAAAAGAGTGGCCCACAAAAACGATTAGGAGGTACAACAATCCAAGTGCCATAGCGTGCACGGCAAGAATTGCGATCGGGCCACTCCATCGAATGCTCTCTGCAATGTCTTGGTCGTCTTCGGCATTGTCTTTTGTCATTGTTTGATTCCTTTTGAATGCCGGTTCTTGGCACCCAGGGCATTCGATCGCCGAACGATTGCGTTTACTCGGTTCGCCGATATGACATTTTAGCAAGGAGGAACGCGAGCAGTGCTCCAGAGCGAGAATGTCCAGCATTCAGTCGGATAGAAAGTTGCCCTTGCTTATGATAGCACACTTTCAGTGATTTTTTCCCAAAAATGAGGCCAGTTCTCGGCTGGCTTTGGCCACTCTGCAGAACTTCCCAATTGGTGGTGGGATTCGTATAATTGAAGAGCTGTACGTGAACGAAGGGCTAGGAAACAATTCGCTGACCACTGTAACCCGATATTCCGACCCAATCCGCGCTCGACGCCCAACACCACGCAACGATGCTTCGCGCAGGACGCGGAGCTCGCAAAGAATTCACCGCAAAATTTGTACAGCGTAATGCCTCAATTCCACAACAGGTTTAATAGTATGAAGTTTCGTTCCTTTGAATCCTATCATTTCATTCTGAGCCTGTTCGTAGCTGCTTGGTTCGTTGCGGCTGGGGCGCTGGCAGCCGCAGCTCAGGAGCCGACGAATTCAGCCCAAGCGACAGGATCGAGCGAGACGACAAGCAGCGCGGCGAGGTATCAGCAGTTGGTCGATCGTAGCGTCGAGTACCTACGGCAACGTGGCCAAGCCGACGATGGCTCGTTTTCATCTGCGGTCGGTATTGGGCCGACCGGAGTGGTCGTCTCGGGTTTGTTGTCCACGGGTGTCGCTCCTCATGATCCGCTGGTTGTGAAGAGCTTGAACTATTTGCTGTCCAACGTGCAGCCCGACGGAGGCATCTATCGAGTCGATTCGTCGCACAAGAACTACGATACGTGTATTGCCATGGTAGCCTTGGCGCAGGCCAATCAGGACGGCAAATACCAAACCATCATCGATCGGGCTGAGCGCTTCGTCAAAGGACTGCAGTGGGACGAAGGGGAAGGTAAGGATCCCAGCGATCTATTCTACGGAGGTGCCGGCTATGGTTCGCATTCGCGCCCCGATCTGTCCAACACGGCTTATTTGATCGATGCGCTCCACACGCTGGGCAATCCAGAGAATGACGAGGCGATTCAAAAGGCGTTGAGTTTCGTATCGCGTTGTCAGAACCTCGAGTCGCCGGCCAACAACTCGGAATTTGCCGCGAAAATTAACGATGGTGGCTTTTACTACACGGTTGCCGACGGAGGCGAAAGCAAGGCGGGCAATGAGCCCAACGGGGGCCTTCGCAGCTATGGCTCGATGACCTACGCCGGTCTGAAGAGCATGATCTACGCCGGTGTCGGCGCCGAAGATCCTCGAGTCGAAGCGGCTGTCACCTTTCTGCGCAAGCACTACTCGCTCGACGACAATCCAGGAGTCGGGCAACAAGGACTTTTCTACTACTACCAAACCATGGCCAAAGCTCTTGACGCCTTCGGGGAGGCTAAGTTTGCCGACGCCAGTGGAACCGAGCACGACTGGAGAGCTGAGTTGCTCGACAAGCTCGGTGAGCTGCAGCAGCCAGACGGTAGCTGGGTCAATCCGAATACTCGCTGGATGGAGGGGGATCCGAACCTGGTAAGTGGCTATGCGCTGTTAGCCCTGTCGCATTGCAAACCGTAGTCCGGTTGGTGTAGTGGACGAGGTTACGAGTCCCGGACGCATCATACATCAGAGGACTCGTAACCTCGTCCACTACCTGGAGACCGCGAGCCGGCATTTCTTACCGAGCCGCTCAAGTTTCGGTAAATGCGACATTCGCTTCGTGCTGAACTAAAATCCAACTTGGCGAGCACTTTCTTCTCTCTGGCGGCTCCACACGCGATCGATGATATGACTTCGCGTGTACCTTGGACGGATCCTGGTCTAGGTTCGCTTCTGCGTTTTGGCTTGGCATGGCTGCCCGAGCGATGAACGCTGGGACAATGCGCGGTGCTGCTTGGCACCGCAAGACAGGATTGCTCGCTTATGTTTGGAGTTCGTCGACGCTGGCCTATCTTGACTGCCGCCGGTGCAGTCCTCTTGTACGTTGTCAACAACTATCAGATCTCCGGGTTGGAAAATCTGCATCTCGAACCTCTCGGCCGCACTCAGCAGGCACGCTCACAACCAGGTGCCAATCCGCTCCAGAGTCTAACCGAGGGTGGCTTGGGGTTTGATCTCACGCAGTTCGGAATTCAGAGTTCACCGAGCCTGGCCGGGCCCAGCGATTTAGGTATGGATCCCTACTCAGCTACGGCATCACAACACTCACCCGCTTGGCGCAATGTACTCAGCACGGGTGAGAAACTGGCGCTATGGCAGGACAAACTTGCGCCGCAAGAGCGTTTGACCGGGACTGGGGTAACCAGCTCTCTCGGCTTTCCGACTTCGAGTCCCATACCTGCGCCGCGCGGGATGAGTAGTGCTGGGTTCAATGGTTTCGGTCCGAGCGCCCGTGGAATGGGGATGTCCGATTTCGCTTCGTCGCCCTCGACCACTGCGAGCACGGCTCCTACTACCCAAGAGAGCATCACTGCCGGCATGATGACCGGCTTGGGAGGAACCGCACTTCCAACGCTACTTACGAACAGTCCTCTCAATTCGTTTGGCGCGGCGACAGGTGACAATCGTACTGTGCGCATTGCCTCTTTTCATCTCCCAGCGCTGGGACCTGCCCTGCTCAACAAACCACACGTGGTGCAGATGTTGATAGCCATTCTTCGTCAATACGATGTGGTTGCGCTGCAAGGCATCCAGAGTTCACGCGACGACGTGCTGCCGATGATTATCGACAAGCTGAATCAATCGGGGCGTCGCTACGACTATCTCATAGGCCCGCGCGTTGGCCGCGCAGCTCCGCATCACCAATTCGCCTATGTTTTCGACACGGACAAACTGGAGACCGATCGCTTCGCGCTTTATAGCGTTGATGATCCTGAAGACCTGATGAACTGCGAACCGCTAGTGGCTTGGTTTCGTTGCAAAGGGGTTCCGCAGCGCGACGCGTTTACCTTCTCGTTGGTCAATATCCTGATAGATCCCAATTTTGCCGATGCCGAGCGCTCGATTCTTCCCGGCTTGATCGACGCGGTCGTTCAAGACGGGAGAAACGAAGACGATTGGATCCTGTTGGGCGATTTCGCTGGTGGCAATGCCCAATTGTCGATGCTCGACGCCGCTTCCGTTCGTTTTGCGTTGTCCGACATTCCCACCGACGTCGCTGGTACACGCATGCTCGATACGCTACTCTTCTCCGCTCGAGCCACCACCGAGTTTACTGGCCGCGCAGGTGCATTTGACTTTCTACGCAAGTACAATCTATCTATCGAGCGAGCGCTGGAAGTCAGCCCGCACATGCCAGTTTGGGCTGAATTCTCCAGTATCGAAGGTGCCCAGCCCGGCCGCATCGCCCCGCTGATACAATAATAGTCGCTGGCCGCTCCGCCGTCGGATTTCCTACATTGCCAATAGAGAAGCGACTGTCAATGTGGCCCGACGCTCCGTCGTCGGAATTCCCGTATTACCAATACGCAAGCGACTGATCGGCGGAGCAATCCACCTCTATCAAAAACATGGATCGGCGGAGCGATCCACGACTACTCAAAAGAGAGCTCACCGTGAAACACCAACCGTTACTCAAGATTTTTTGCTCGATTGGCTGGATGACTTTGATGATGGATGCTACCGCGCTACGAGGCGAAGAATTGACCGTGTGGCTGGGCACCAGTTCCGCCAAACCGAGCCAGGGGATCTATCAATGCACGCTCGATAGCGAAAACGGTAAACTTTCCGAGTCGCGATTGGCCGCAGCCATGGTAGGCCCCGGCTTTCTAGCCATGCACCCCAAGTTGAACGTCTTATATGCCGTGGGTGGTTTGGACGGAAAGGCTTCCGTCGTGGCTTACAGCATTTCGCGCGAGGCTGGCCGACCACAACTCAAGCTACTAAATTCTCTCGATATTGGCGACGGAGGGGCGACGCATGTCTCGGTGGACTCGACCGGCAAGACGCTCTTGACCGCACAATATGGCGGTGGCTCGGTTGCCGTCTTTGCATTGGCGCCAGATGGTACGCTCGAAAAACGCACAGCCATCATCGAACACAGCGGCGGCTCGCAGCAAGTCGCGGGTAGGCAGGATAGCCCGCACCCGCACTGGACCGGCTTCTCACCCGACAACCGCTTCGCCTTCGTCCCCGACTTGGGACTCGATCAAGTTGTCATCTACCAACACGATGCTGCGGGCGCGACTCTGACTCCACACGGATACGGTCAAGCACCGCTTGGCGGTGGGCCACGTCACATGCGATTCCATCCCAATGGTCGTTGGATCTATGTGCTCAACGAGCTCGATTTGAGCGTCTCGGTCTTCGACTACGATGGTCAGGCTGGAACCATGCTTCTCAGGCAAACGATGCCAACGGTACCCAAGGAGCAATTGATCAAAGAGAGATTCAGCAGCGGCTCCGAGCTCTGCGTTCACCCGACAGGGAAATTCGTCTACGCGGCCAATCGCGGCCACGATACGGTCACCGCGTTTGCCATCGATCAGGGCACAGGGCAATTGCAAGTCATCGAGCGCGAGCCGGTGCGCGGTGCCGAACCTCGCAATATCAATCTCGATCCCTCTGGCTCATGGCTTCTGGCCGCCGGTCAGGACTCACACACGCTGGCCAGTTTTCAAGTGAATCCTCAGTCAGGCGAATTGGTTTACAACCGGAGCGTTATTCAAACACCTGCACCAATTTGCATACTGTTTGATCGAGACTAGGGTGGTGGACGAGGCCCGCGAGTCCGTTTGATTCGTTATAGATTAGTAACTCGTAACCTCATCCACTACCGACTCGTAACCTCTCATTCAATACCCTACCGTCTGGCGACGGTAGCTACGGGGAGCATTCAAATGAGATTTCTAGATTCCTGCTGCGTGTTGCTGCCACTATGCTTCACGGCGGTGATAGCTCCCCTTTCTGCAGACGAATTGAACATCAGCTACGGGAAATCGCCAGAGCAAAAACTGGACGTCTATACCGCCGCAGACCCAGGTGATAAATCCGCAGCACCTGTTGTCATTTGGGTCCACGGTGGTGGCTGGCGAAACGGTGACAAAGACAATCTCAGCGGCAAGCGTTTGTGCAAGTCCTGGGCAAACCACGGGGTGACGATGGTCAACCTCAACTATCGCCTGACGCCTAGCGTAGTTCATCCGGCGCATGTCGAAGATGTAGCGGCAGGCATCGCATGGGTTCATGAGAACATTGCTCGTTTCGGTGGCGACTCCAAGCGAATCTTTCTGTTGGGGCATTCGGCCGGCGCGCATTTGGTAGCTCTGGTCGCGACCAATCCCAAGTACTTGCAAGCGCATGGCCTATTCCCGAACGAGACAATTGCCGGGGTCATGCCGATCGATACGGCTAGCTATGATCTTGTCGCAACCGACACGCGTCTCGTACGACGGATGATTCATGACGCCTTTGGCGATGAACCTGAAACGCTTGCCGAAGCTTCTCCCCTTCAGCAGGCTGAGAAGAATCGACAGATATGCCCGCCATTTCGTATTGCAGTTGTTAACCAGCGCAAGGAGGCTTTGCATGAATCTCGCTCGCTATGCGAAGTGCTACCGAAGTGCAAGCTGATCGTCATGGACTATCCACAACTAAGCCAACTTCAATCGCATGCCGCGATCGCCCGCGACTTGATTGACCCTGAAAACTCGATGACAAAACAACTGCTCCAATTTGTGAAAGAAGGCAATTGAATTGAGGTGAGCATTGTCATGGGTAAATTTGCGATAGTCGCGTACGTGCAACGCAACGACGCACGGCGTTGTTTTTTATCACTCGTTGAAACGATTGCCGATCTGTTTTCTAAGCGTTTCGATCGTTGCTTGCAATTCGCTCAGACTCTTGCCGCTTAGCTCTTCATTGGTCGATTCCGCAACGCCCAAGATCGATTGAAGAATGCGGATTGTGTTTGCCTTTTCATGAGTTATTCCGCGTGCCTCGCCGCGTGCCTCGCCCTTCTTGATCAACTGGTCAGCGACCGAGCCGGGTTCTGGCTGGACGGGCCAGAATTCCGAGACTAATTCGTTCATCTTCTCTTCACCTACCACCGGATTCACACTCATCACATAGACCCTTATCGTATCAAGTGGTTCTCTGGAGTTGTCATGTCACCATTAACTCGATCGATCCTACTTTACCCCTTCCACCAACTCGACTAACGTGCGGACCATCACGCCCGTTCCCCCGGCATCCATAAAGTTCTTGGCCGAATCGTAGAAGGCGGGACCAGCGATGTCTAAGTGGGCCCAGGGGGTTGTGCCGACAAACTCCTGTAGGAACTTAGCCGCCGTGATGGCTCCGCCCCAACGCCCCTCGCCGACATTCTTGATATCAGCCACTTTGCTCTGAATCTGTTCGGCGAAGTGATCGTGCATGGGTAGCGGCCAAAGTAGCTCACCAGCTCGCCCTGCCGCCGCTTCAAGCTGCGATTGCCAGGCCGTGTCATTGGACATCAAGCCACAGATATCGGTCCCCAGGGCTACCACGCACGCGCCGGTAAGGGTAGCCAAATCGACGATGTGCGAAGGACGTTCATCCAGGGCTACGTTCAACGCGTCGGCCAACACCAGCCGCCCTTCCGCGTCGGTATTGTGAATCTCGATCGTCTTGCCACTGCGCGCCGTCAGAATGTCGCCAAGTTTATAACTGCTCCCACTGATCATATTCTCGACCAGGCCAACCACGGCGACCACAGGCGACGCGACTTGCAAGGCGGCCAACGCCTGCATCGTACCCAGCACGGTCGCGGCACCGGCCATGTCGCATTTCATCGTTAACATCCCTTCGCTGGGTTTGATCGACAGCCCTCCGCTGTCGAAGGTTACCCCTTTGCCTACCAACGCGATCGGGGCTTGCTTCTTACTGCCTGCGTAGCGCATCACCAATAGCCGTGGTGGCCGGGCTGAGCCGGCAGAGACGGCCAACAACGCACCGCAGCGTTCACGCCGCAGACGCAATTCGTCCCACACCTCCAGCTCAAGTCCGCTGGCCACCGAAACCTCTGCCGCCTGTTGCGTGAAAGCCTCGGGGTACATGTAGTTAGCGGGAAGATTGACCAGTTTGCGTGTCAACAACATCGCTTCCCCCAGGCATACTCCACGCTTCAGCGCCGGCTCACTAAGCGACCAGCAGGAGAGTTGTTCGATCGCGTGCAAGCTCTTCTCCGAGCGAAATAAGTCTTGCCCGACACAGCCGTTCATGGCTCCGGCAACGAGCGCACTGCCGACTCCATCGGTCGTTTCTCCCAAATCGAGCGCAACCGATGGGCGCGCGCTGGTCGCCAGTCGCTTGGTCGCGGCGCCAGCACAGCGAAAGGCAGCGGCTGCATCCCACTCGCTACGCTCGCCGCAGCCAACCACCAACACACTCCGGGCAGTCACTCCGGGCACCTCGTGCAACAGACTCGCCTTACCGACTTTGGTGGAGAGCTCTTCACGCGCCAGTAGTCTCTGGAGCATCTCCACCGCCGCCGTACCGAGCTGCGTGGCCGAACCGCTTAGCTGCTCGCCTTCAAAGATGCCGACCACCAATGCAGATACGTCTTGCTTTGCAATCGAACCGCTACCAGTCAAAACCTTCATCGTCAATCATTCCTCAGTGAGTTCGCCAATTGCAAGTTCGCCAATTGCGAAATGCCAATCGTGAGATACCAGCCAGGCACCGTTTTACGCCAACAATCAAGAATGTCGAGCCCAGACCTTTTCTCAAATTGGTCAATTGCGTGTAAACTGACGGAAGTGGGCGCTGTCTTCCGCAGAGTTGCACGCACAGTCCCTTGTGCCGTCCGCCGCAATAAATATCCTAGGTTTCAGTGGGCTACAACACGCAGAGTATGCCTGCTACTTTGAGCATCACCTTTAGCCAAAATCGTCGATCGCGCATGAATTCATCTGATACCACCAGACTGGCTGCAGACGCTGACGCTGCCAACGCCGCCTCCGCCAATGTCGTCTCCGCCAATGTCGTCTCCGCCAACTCAGCGGAGCTTGTCGCGGCGACGATTGCTTCCGCACCCGGACCGATCCTACCGGTGGGAGCGCGAACCAAGCCAGCGCTGTCAGCTTGCGACGGGCAAACTACGCGGCTAGATATGCGCAATCTCACGGGTGTTGTCAGCTACGATTCTTCGGAGTTTTTGATCAGTGCCCGGGCGGGAACACCGCTGACAGAGCTCCAAGCCGCCTTGGACGAGGAGCGTCAATACTTACCATTTGATCCGCTATTTGTTTCGCAAGGCGCTACGTTGGGCGGGACCGTGGCTAGTGGTCTCAGCGGTGCCGGACGCCTGCTCTATGGCAGCCTGCGAGATTTCGTGATGGAAGTGCAGTTGGTCGACGGGCTGGGGAAGCTGGTGCGCGGAGGTGGCAAAGTGGTCAAGAATGCTGCCGGTTTCGATCTACCCAAGCTGGTTGTCGGTAGCTATGGGCGATTGGGTGTGTTGACCGAAGTCACTTTAAAAGTCTTCCCCAGCCCGCCCGCCGCTGCGACTCTACAGGCCGAATCGTCAAATGTGCCCGATGCCATTGCAGCGGTACAAGCTCTGCTATCTCAGCCGCTGCCGATCGCATCGCTCGATCTACAGTTCGAGCGGTCGGACGGTGTCCAGATTTTTGCACGATTTGCGGCCCACAGCGCTTCGCTACCTGAAGTTTTAAATCGCGCACAGGCAGCTTGCCGACTGCCCAGCGAGTGTGTCTACGAGTCGCCGCAGGAACTGCAGTTATGGCGTGATCGAGCCGCAGACATCGAAGGCTTGGCCGGCAGCTCTGCAAAAATTTTGGTACGCATCGCCACCACGTTGCCGGCACTTGCGCAATTGGCCCCCGTCCTGCTGTCTCTTTCTGGCGCTCGTCTGCATAGCACGGGAGGAGGCTCAGTCGTTTGGCTTTCACTACCCACAAATAGCAATTTGGATCAGCTCGATCAGCTATTGAAATTGCAAGGACTCCCCGCCATCGTCGTCTGCGCGCCCGATCATGAAGCGAACGCCGCCCTGCGACCATTGGGAGACTGCCATTGGTTGGCAATCGCGCGGCGCATTCAGCAGGCGCTTGACCCACATCAGAAATTTGTACCTTTCGATACCCGCCCCCTGCCTGCTTGACCGACATCAGCCAAAGTCTCTCAGCCAGATCGGCCCCCTGCCAGCTTGTCTGGCTGGAGCAAAAGATTTCCAGCGAGATCGGCCCCCTGCCAGCTTGTCTGGCTGGAGCCAAAGTTTTGCGGCCAGATGCGATGATGTATGCGATCATTGTCCGACCCTCCATTCGTGTAGCTTAGGCTACTCCGCATCATCGTTGGGTATCACGATATCCCCCAAGAACTGATAGTAGTTGATGCCTTCGATGATTCCACGCGCGTGATGACCCTGTGCGAAATAGACGCGGGGGCGGTTGCGGAAACGCTCGAGCTCTGGGCTGTAATTGCCGACGACGACTCCCAAGGTGCGACCTAGCAGCATCCCTTCGTCGTTGCCCGAGTCGCCGGCCACGAGCACGTGCTCGGGTGCGAAGCCCCACTTGTATAGCAAATGCCGCATGGACAGATCGGAGCCACCACGCACGGGAATGATGTCAAGGTACATCCCCAATGAAAAAGTGACTCGAGCGCGCAGGCCCGCCTCGCGCAGCCGCTTTTTGATTTCGTCCACGCTCGGTGCTAACTGAGCGTCGAGTTCGTAGCTGATTTTGAACTCGGACAGCTTCTCTTCGGACTGAAGAAATAAGCCCGGCTGACCATCGAGCAGTGCGCGAATCTCGATCGGTTTCCAAGCGTAACCGATTTGTTTGCGCCAACTCAAATCGGGTGTTAGATTGACGCCATAATGGAGTTGAGTCCCTACGTCGGTGTCGAGCACATCGGGCCGTGGCAGCCCCAGGTGTTCGATCATTTGCATGGCATCATCCAATCGTCTACCCGTAGCCACGCCAAAGCCGATTTGGGGGTGGTTGTTCAGTAGTTCGATTAATTCGGCCAGCGCACCTTCGTCACCCGTGAGCGTATTGTCGAGATCGGTCACGATGAGCCGATCGAACTCGGGCATGCGCCGGGTTTTGTGAGCGCTGGCAAGATCAGGGACCGGGGACTCTTTTAGGATTTTGTCCAAGTCACTCAAGTAACGTTCGGCATGGTTGCGCCACGAGTAGTGCTGACGCGTGCCGCTGATACCCTGCTGCGACCAAGTTTGCCATTGCTGCGGTTCGGTCAACATGCGTAATAACGCCGCTTCAATCGCGGCATCGTCGAGTGGGTCGACCAAGATCCCGTTCTTGCAGTTGGCGATGATATCGCGAGGACCGCCATCATGGGTGGCCACGATGGGAAGTCCGGTTGCCCCAGCTTCGAGCAGCGTCAATCCGAAGGGTTCGGTCAATGCGGGATTGATAAACACTCCGCCGAGTTGCTTGGCTAAGCGATATAGGTCGGCCACGTCGGGCGGATTGTGTTTGGGGTAAGCCACCTTGCCATACAAGTCGTAGAGGTCGATTCGTTGGAGCACGTTGTTGATTACGCGTTGTTGCCCTTTGGGGAGCTCGCGTAGATCGTCGCGCGAGCCCATGATCAGCACTAGGTTGGCTAACTCCTGGAGGCGCGGACTGCGACCGTAAACGTCCACCAATTTTTCCAAGTTCTTTCGCTCGTCGGGCCGGGCCATCGTCAAAATAATGGGGCGTTGGGGATCACGCAAGAAACGAGCTAGCTCGTCTACCACCTCCGCTGGCGGTTGCCAGTCTTCCGGCGGTGGAGAGAAGGCCTCCAAGTCGACGCCGGGTGGAATGACATCCATCCGTGACGGTTGGTAGTGATCGTAGAGTTGATACTGCAACTCGACTTCTTGCGACGTGCTGGTCACCACCATCGAAGCCGTTTCCAGCGCCGTCTCTTCCGCCTCGTAGCGCTGCTTGAACTTGTATCTCTTCTCCAGCGATTCGGGGAGTTGATCTTTGCCGAGCGACAGCCGCTGGCTTTTGACCCGTCCCAGCGAATGCCCCGTGAAGATAAAGGGGATGTGCAGGAGTCGCGCTAACTGCGCTCCAGCCAGTCCCGCATCCGCATAATGGCCATGGATAATGTCGGGGATGCGCGTCTGGCGAAAGTGCAGCAGTGTCTGGTCGACGAACAGCTCGATATACGGCCACAGCGCCTCTTTCTTGAGATAGCGTTTGGGGCCAAAGGGAATGCGTACAATCTTGGCGTGCTGGCCGATTGGCTCTTCGGCAATCGAGTAGTCGGAACTTACTTTGGGATCGAAGATTTGCCGCGTCAGCAATTCGACTTCGGCCACGCGCGGGTGGGCGGCCAACTCGCACGCCAGCTCGAGCACATATTTGACTTGGCCGCCCGTATCCGCATCGCGTCCCAATTCGGGTGCTTGGCCCCGAATCAGTCCGTGTAAGCTAATAAGAGTAATTTTCAGATCTTGAGATCGGCGTAAGCCTTCGACCATGTCGGTTCCAAGCCTCTAGTCTTCGAGTTCGACAAGTGGGGATTGAAAGTGTGAGACTACTCCTACAGGCTGTCGCGTGCAACCACCCCCAGCCGTCGAGCTAGTCTATCAAGACTTACTCGGTCGCATTGAGGTCGAATGCTACGCTTCGACGAGCGAGTAAAAACCGCCCCGCTCTTGTTTGAGTTTTCCCTGTTTGGCTAGTTCCTGCCAAACGGCCTTGGGAAACTGGTTGGGAGGCGTAATGGCCACGATGTCCGACTTCTGACCCGAGGACATCGGTCCATAGCCCAGACCCGATTCGTCGTCCAAACGCGTTAGCTTTAGGCGTTTGCGGAATGCCTTCATCGCCAACCGCAGTTCCTCTTTTGAGGGCGGTTCAGGCACAGCGGTGGCTTCGGGCTCTTCCATAATTCGTTCCTTTACATAAATCGATAGGCGGCGCGTTAGGCCTCCAGCGGGTTGCTACTTTAGCTCAAGTACTCGCAACAGTGCATTCTCGACGAGCACTGAAAGCGTTGGAAATGGTAGTGCGCGCAAGGGCGTTCAAGTCTCATGGACTACCGAGAAGTCTGTCAAACCTAAAAAGATCGTCCATCAACGCTCAAGGGCTACGAAATGTGATACGCTAATTATTGTAACTCGCATCTGGGAGTCTCAGTTGTACGGGAACCGACCATTCGGCCGCGTACGTGAATCGAGGACTAGCCCAAAAAACGAACAAAGCTTTGGTGCTCCACGCGCCAACAGCTACTTTCCCTGCCCCGGCTAAATGCCACCGACGCATCTCGATCGATGTCGGCACGGCGCGAAGCGGGGGTGGCAACAAGTTGGTAGATCCAGCTAGCTAGATGTGAAGGTGAATTAAAAACTATCTTACCGAAATACCGAAAGGATTATCGCAATGGCTTGCAGGCTTTCTGGTCCAATGTGCGGCGATAGCCAAAATAAGCACTTGGTTGCTTGGGAGGACCACGGGTTGAGCTCGAGAGCGCCCATGCCGACGGCGCAAATTAAGAGTGGGACACCAGATCATGGAGTTCCAGCTGCCGATGCTTTGGTGGTAAATGAGATTAACACACACCTGAGAAAAGCTAACGAGTGGTTCGCCTACGTCGCGATGCAGCTCAAGAATGAGCCTGCCGATAAAAATCGACAAGAATTCTTGGATCAGATGGGTATCATCGCGACCAATTCAGGATTCCAGATACGGGCTGGCAATTTGATGCTGCAAGCCCGCATCACATCCGAAGCGAAACGAAACCAAGTTGGCTCGCTCGATACAGTAGCGCGGGATGCGGAATACTACCTTCTCGCACGGTGGAAGTCGTCCATTCGTGAAACCGGCAATAGCATTCCCCAATTGACGAATCAGTCAAAGAAGCCAGGGCCGATTCCTGCGGCAAGGAGTTTCGCATGGTGGCTGCTTGCACCTTTAGTGTGGGACGGGGCCAAGGGATCACTCCAGGGGTTAACGGAGCTCTTCCAGGAATTTGGGTTGGACAAAGCAGCGGTCGCCGTCGACGAGTTTCGCCAAGATACAATGCAGGGTGGGTCGGGGAGCGTCAAGCAACCCAACTCGCCGCCCGGCGGGTGTTTGTGGGCTCTCAAGGGGCTCAGGCGTGGGATGAATGAAGACGGTTACGCCTACGTGCGTGAAATACCACTCGTCATGTTGATTTCCGACGACTAGTAGCCTGTTGGAGAGCACCGTGACTTGTTCGGATACGAAAGGGAGACAATAATCGTGCATGCCAAACGAAAAGCTGAATCGACGTCCTGCCACACCGCAAACTGCCCGCTCGGCTGCTGAAGTTCAGCAGTGGATGATTAGCCAGCTTGCGGAAGAACTGAAAATCGATCGGGAAAAGATCAAGGTTGATCAGCCCATACTATCTTTTGGCATCGACTCGATGCAGATCGTGGTTGTTGTGGCGAAACTGGAAGACTGGCTCGGTTTCCGTTTTCCAAGCAACCCTCTGGAAGATTACTCCACAATCGAGGAACTTTCGCAATATGTGGCGGACATGTCGGGCAAGTGACGGTAGTTTGTGTCTGTATCTGAAAATGAAAGTACGCTGCCGAATCGGTTGAAGGGCTCGGCATTCTCGATCCGGAGTTAGCGAGTGCAGGACCACAGCGTCAAAAGTCAATCGTCCGGGCTCGGTTCCTTCACCGCATCGGAGCGAACAGCCAGGTTCCTGCTTCTGCTGTTGGAACTCGTGCTCATATCGGCGGTCGTGTACCTGTTCAATATCGAGGGGCGCCGCCACTTCTTTCAAGTGTTGTGCGTCATTGTTGGCGGCTTTGCAATTCATACCTGGCTGCCCATGAGGTATCGGCTGCCCTTCTTCGCCTTGCTTTCGATCGCGTGCGTGCTGTTCGTATTAGGAGTGGCAAACGGCCTGTGGGTACTTGGCATCGGCGGTCTATTGATCGGTATTTGTTACCTACCGATCGGTTTTGGCATGCGGCTCGCGCTGCTGATAGCGGCAGGCAGCGCTCTAGTAACCGCGCGGTTTCACATGCCGTTGCCCTTTTGGCCCGTGCTAGGCTCGATGTTCATGTTCCGACTGATCATCTACGTGCACGATTGCCGGCGTGAAAAGGTCATGCCGTCGCTCGCCTCGTCGATTTCGTACTTCTTCCTGTTGCCGAACGCCTGTTTTCCACTGTTTCCGGTGGTGGACTACAAGACCTTTCGCAAAACCTGGTACGACGAAGACGAGTGGGAGATTTATCAACGTGGTGTGACCTGGATAGTTCGCGGAATGGTTCATCTGCTGCTCTATCGCTACATCAAGTCGAACCTGGTTCCCAGTCCTTACGAACTGGTCGACATCCCGCACATTACCGTGTTTATGGTGACGAATTACGCGCTGTACCTACAGGTTTCCGGGCAATTTCATTTGATCACTGGACTGCTGCATCTGTTCGGATTTAATTTACCACGCACTCATCATTTGTTTTTTCTTGCGTCGAGTTTCAGTGACATCTGGAGGCGAATCAACATTTACTGGAAAGACTTCATGGCCAAGTTCTTTTTCTTTCCAATGTTTTTTGGCTTGCGCAGTCGAGGTGCCACGCTTGGTTTCGCTCTTGTGTCGGGGGTGTACTGTGTCTTTGTTTGCACGTGGCTGTTGCATTCTTGGCAGACGTTTTGGATTCTTGGCCGATTCCCCCTGACGGTCAACGACATGTTTCTGTGGCTTGGCGTGGGGACCTGTGTCGCCCTCAATGCCTTGGTTGATGCGCACCGTACTACGCAGCGCAAACGCAGCTTGTGGTTCGCCGCGTTAAGTCTTTCGGTGCGAACCGTCGGCATGTTTGGGCTCGTTAGTCTGTTTTGGTCGTGCTGGACTCAACCCGGATTTCTGGTTTCGATCAGTGGTGTGCTGGCCAAGCCGGAAGCAGGTCGCGGGCTGTTCGTCGTAAGCATGTGGATGCTGATGGCGATTGTGGTCGGGATGTTGCTAATATTACTCCTGCGTTGGCAGAGCGCCCGTGGCGAGAAACTACCGGCGTTGGATTTTCGCGCATCGGTAAGATTGCACATGGCAGGACTCGGAGTGGTCGTCGTGTTTGCGCTACCCTGGTCGGCGAGCATGTTTGATCCGGAGATTGCACGGACATTTGCTGAGTTTCAAGCGGATCCGATTGAGGCCGAAGTGGCTGGTAACCAGCTGCTTGGCTACTACGAGGACCTGAACATGGCCGCCATTCAGGCGGGTCCACTGATCAGCTCGTTCTCACCGCAGGATGAGACTCGCCGAGCCCAGGCTCACGGATTCTACAAAATCTCTCGGCCGGCCGATATGTATCAGGAGGTCGAGTTGATTCCGGGAATTGCCACGGAACTCGACGGTAGTCCATTTACCGTGAACCAGTTTGGGATGAGGGACCGTACGTCGCTTACGCTTCTCAAACCAGCTGGCACGTTTCGAATTGCACTGGTGGGCTCAAGCATCGTGATGGGATACGGCGTCTCGGACGACGAGGTCTTTGGTCGTGTGTTCGAGAACCGACTTAACAGCGAACGCATCGATCGCACGCACCGCTTTGAAGTGTTGAATTTTGGCGTTGGCAAACAATGGGCCCCCCATCGACTGATCACTATTGGGCGCAAAGTCGTTGGCTTTGAGCCCGACTCGCTATTCTACTTTGCCCATCAGGATGAATTCAGGGAACTCGCCAGCCATCCTGCGCAACTGATCGCGAATAAGCTGGAGCTTCCGTCGCAGCACCTGAAAGATATCGCTGTCACGGCGAACGTGACAGCTGACATGGCCCCCGGAGCAATTCTGAGCCGGTTGCAGCCATATGAGTCCGACTTGCTAAGTGCCGTCTATAAGACGATCGTCGACGAATGTCGTGACCACGGGATTGTTCCCGTCTGGATCTACCTTCCCATTCCAAACGCCGGTGGCGAGAAGCTAGCGGAGAAGCTGATCCCAATCGCGACGAGCGCAGGTTTCATTGTGTGCGATCTGTCCGATTGGGCCCCAAACCAAGACGGCTTGTTCCCTTGGAAAGAGCCGCACCCCAACGCGCGAGGTCACCAACTCATCGCCGATGCATTAATGCGCATGGTGCAGTCCAATCCCAGTACGCTCCCCCTGACGCAATCTGAATGATTAACTGCACATGTATATCCGGGTTAAATCGGGAGCACTTCAGCCGTAGTTGGCCAGTTCAGTTGGGCATTTCAAATCTTAAGTTTGGGTTGTTTCTTAAACGGGGCAGGCGTGCTTTCGTGGGCTATCTTCCTGTCGCCCAGCCGCTTGGCGCCAGCAGAAGTCGCCGCAGTCCCTTTAAGATTCAAATCCATAAGGCAATGCACGTTCGAAAGCTGATCTAAGCCCGCATCGGTAATCGCGGTATTGCTCAAATTCAGATCAACCATTTTCTGCAGAACCTTACCAACATCCAGTCTCACCAATTGTTCGTCGGTGATGTTGGTGTTGCTGAGATTCAATTGGAAGACGGGAAACTCTTTGCTCGCCTCAACGAGGGAATCGATCATTCTGTCGGTGAGCTGGGCATCGGTCAGATCAATCATCCAACCGGTCATCTGGAAACCGAACATGCTTTTGCTCTCTTTGGAAGCGGTGCCCCCGGCGGCAGCGATCTGATCAATGAAACTCTGCTGCTGCTGCTTGAACTGCTCGTACTCGCTCGGACCAGAATAGCTGTTGCAACCAGCAGCCAGTACCACAATGCCCGCGAACATGGATACTGAAATTGATCGTACAAACGGACATGCAAATTCGCTGCGTGACAAAACGTGAACTCCTTAGAGTAAGATCGGAAAGTTTTACAGAGCGTTCGGGTGCTATAGAAATCCCCGGTGCGTGCGCGCGATCGAAATTCCAATTCGCAGCGCAATGCTGCAATCCAGCAGCTGTAGGCGATGGCTCGAGCAGAACCATCGCCTATGGCAGTGGGTTATACGATCCGATCAACATCCCGCGCGGACTCTGGGGTAATGGGGTCGACGGAAAGCACGATCCTAAGAAATGGCTATCCTTAATACTCGCCGATGACCTTTCCATCCGCCATCGAACCAAGCATGTGGTAAGCGCCGAAGTCATTTACGTCGACGGGATCGTCGTTCCACTGGATGTTTTCACTGATGAACCGGACCGAACCGTCTGCCAACACAAAATTAGCGCCACCCGTGTGCTGGCTGCCGAAACTCTGAATCGGTGCGTCTTTTGCATCGGTGTTGGACGCGGCCAGGCTGTGCTTGCCCGTATTCATCTGGAACTGAGTTTGTCCCAGCAGGCACCAGACATTGGTAATTGGGTCGCATGAAAGCTCCTGGCCCGCCCAGATAGCAGCCCAGGGGCCGGTAGCGACCGTTTGCTTGGCGTACTTGTTGCTCGGTCGCTCACCTACCATGATGGTATTGGATGTTCCATCGGTAATGTCCTTAATACCGTTCCCCTTGGTGGCTCCACTGTTGAAAATTCCGTCTCCGCCACGGTTGCCGTTGCAGCCGGGGTAGTTCGATTTGGCAAACTGAGTGTTAGCCGGCACGCTCATGCCTGAGAAGGCACAGCCATTAATATCAGCCGGAAACGGACGATTGCGATTGACCCCAGCTTCCGCGTCGGAAGGGCAGATAAACGCCGGCAGTGGAGTCTGCAACAACCTCAGCTTGACTGGATCGTTTGCAGCCGCCTCAAAGCTACTCGGTCCAACATTCAACTGATTGAACATATTTCCCTGTTCGATGAAGGGAAGGATCATAGCCGACCAAGCCCACTGTGAGTTTAGGTTTCCACCAGGTGAAAGGTCGAAGTAATTTCCTTGGGGAAAACTACGATGCGTATCATGGTAGTTGTGCAAGGCAAGCCCGATCTGTTTCAAGTTGTTCGTACACTGCATCCGGCGAGCAGCTTCTCTGGCCGCTTGTACCGCAGGAAGCAACAACCCCACTAGTATGCCGATGATCGCGATCACGACCAACAGCTCGACCAAAGTAAAACCTATACGACTTCTGCTTCGAAACATAACGAGTCTCCGTTCGAGAAGGAATGAACAATTAAGAAACGACGCTGTAGTAGAGCGGGAACAGAAAAGGCTAATGCGCTGGAGTCCGACATCAAGGCAGCTTGAATGCCCAACGTCCCTCCATTGCTAAAATTAGAAACCAATTTGTTGATAATTGCAAGCAGAATCCCTTCGCTCGCAATTAGAATGTATTGGAAAGACTCGAAGAATGCCGTAGGCACGCGTCGGCGAGCAAGTGCGTTCAAGTCTTTAAATTCAAGGACTTTCACGATATGCGCTGTCAATGGAGCCATTGAGGTAGCTGTCGCGGACGGCCACTCGTTTGAGCTTACCGCTGCTGGTTTTCGGGATGGAGGCAGGGCGAAGAAGCAGGATCTCAGCAGGATTTACACCAAACGCTTCGACAACTCTGACGCGAACTGCGGCAACAACCGCTTCAGGGGAGTCCATCCTCACTGCGGAGCGTCGCAATTCGGCAGCGATGACAAGTGATTCCTGCCCGTCCAAATCCGCAGAAAACGCGACCGCTTTACCTACCGCCAGCGCCTCGTGAGCGTCGCAGACCCGCTGTTCGACATCCTCCGGGTAGAGGTTTCTGCCGCGGACAATGATGATCTCCTTGGTCCTGCCCGTGATGAACAGCTCGCCTGAGGAAAGAAATCCTAGATCACCGGTCTGCAGGAATTTCACACGGCGGCCATCGATCAGTAGGTCTCGAAATACCTGGTCGTTCAGGACTTCCCTGTTGAAATAGCCACCGGCAACCGCAGGTCCGGATAGGAGCACTTCACCAATCTGGTCGTCGGCCAAGATGCTATTGGTTCCGGGTTCCAGAATCACGACCTTGGATCCTTCGAAGGTCTGCCCGCAGCCGACGAGGCGCGTGCAATCGGTAGCGGCAGCGGGGGGCTCGATCCGGTTTTCCATTAGTGCCGACGAACTAATATTGCGCAGGACGGGCGATGCTTCCGCGGGTCCGCCAGTAACCAAGAGCGTGGCTTCGCTGAGTCCGTAACAAGGGAAAAATGCACTCTGGCGAAAGCCGTAGGGCGCGAACTTTTCGGTGAACCTTTGAATGGTCTCGGGACGGATTCGTTCGCTACCGACAAAGGCGACTCGCCAAGAAGAAAGGTCGATGCCCAGCAGCTGGTCCTCTTGGATCTTTTCCACGCACAGCCGATAGCTGAAATCGGGGCCTCCGCAGACGCTAGCGCGTTGTTCGGAAATCAATTGAAGCCATCGTTCCGGTTGAAGCACAAATTCTTCAGGCTGCAGACACCAGCTAGTATTTTTTGTGAATAGCGCTGCCAGATAACTTCCTATCAGCCCCATATCGTGGTAGTGGGGCAGCCACGTGACACCACAATCTTCGAACAGCCTGATCCCCATCCGGTCGCGGATCATCTCCAGATTCGCGAGAAGGTTGCCGTGCGATACTTGGACACCCTTGGGACGCGCAGTGGAACCGGAGGTGTACTGGAGTAGTGCAATGTCGCTTCCGTGGGGACTCTCAAAGGCGAATTCGCATCGATCGCTCCGCCATAGTTCGGGAGTGATCACGGGCAATTGGCTTAGATTCGGGTGCTTATCGGCCTGGCTGCTCAGCACATCTGCAGTTTTTTGATTCGTGATCAGGACCGACGGAGTGCAGTCTTTGCACACTTCCTGCAAATGTTCGTTGCTGCGGTTGAGGTTGGGGATGTTCAACGGTACGGTCGCGACGCGAGCGGCGAGACATCCCATGAAGGCTTCCCAGAAAGCGGCTCCAGTTGGGAAGAGCAGAAGCGCGCGCGCGCCGGGATCGGCGTGCTCTGCGATTGTCCGGGCCGCTGCTCCGCAGTGCGACGCAAGCTCGCGATAGGTGAGACTTTCTGCCCTGCGCCATCTCGATTCGGGGAACACAAACAGTGGTTTGTCGGGTACTTCAGTGGCTGCCTCTTCGAGTATCGCACAGAATGAATTCATCGTTTACTTTGCACAAATCTATTTCGTTCCAACCAGCGACACGACCAGCGACTCGTCAGCACAGAGGAAAAAAGACGAATCAACCTCTTATGGGGCTATCCTATTACAAGATCGTCCCTAGAGGTCTGTCAAGAAACCATTTTAGGGTAGTGAGGGTAGTGGACGAGTAGTTCGCTGCACGCGTTATATCCGAATTGGAGCCCAATTGTTGATCCCTTGGGGTAATGCATATAGACTTATCCGTGGCTGGGCACGGTGACTGAGTAGAATTGAGCCGACCGGGAACCGGAAACGTTCTGATCCGGCTTGAAGATCGTCAGTCTTTCCATCGAGGTCATTGGTATGCTATCACGACGCCAGATTATCGAATGGGCAATCCGCCTGTCGGTAGCGCTGGTGTTGTGCTCGATCACTGCGCGACCGATGCACGCCGCGGAGACGGAGCTCGACGCGGAAATTGCGCGCCGCTTTCAGCAGCAAGTAGCGCCGATCCTCGAGCGACACTGTTTTGCCTGTCACGGCGACGGGGCGAACGAGGGACAGGTCGCGTTGGACGATTTCGCAGCCATCGAACCGACACTGCGGCCCCTCCTCTGGTCGCGAGTGCTCAAGAACGTGCGAGCCGGCATCATGCCTCCAGCAGGTGAGGAGCGGCTGAGCCCTCGGCGAGCCGAGTCGTCCGCGAGCAGACCCTCCCCGCAGAACGGTTCTTCGATGCGGAGCGGCCAACCGATCGCATCGTATGTCGTGAGCCGCAATTGGTTACGGCGAACTTCCCGATCGACTTGCCCGGCGAGTACCTGATCGAGGCAAAGTTCCAGGTTTACGGTTCGCCTTACTTCGGCTATCTACAGACCCACGTCGGTTTCCTGGTGGACGGGGAGCCTGTTCATCGAGACGTCTATTCGCAGCAGGAAGAGAAGCATCGGTTGATCGAGACAGTGCGATTCCGGACAAGCCTGCGAGAGGGGAATTTGAACCTCGCGTTCGAAGTGGATCCGGTGCTGGACGCAGAGGGTAAAAAGCAAGGGCCTTCGCTCACGATGCGTGTGTTTGACGTGCGCATTGCGGGGCCATTCGACGAGTCGCAGTACGTGACTCCGCCAAACTATGCACGGTACTTTCCGCAACCCACGCCACCGATTGAAAAGGCGGAACGTCGAAATTATGCCCGCCGGGTCCTCCGGTCGTTCGTGAGTCGCGCCTTTCGACGACCGGTCGACGAGGCCACGTTGGATCGACTGGTTCAACTGGCCGAGGCGACGTACTCGAACGACAGTGCGACGTTTGAGCAGGGCATTCAGCAGGCGATAATTGCGACGCTCTCGTCGCGTCGGTTTCTCTATCGCGTCGAACAGCCCACGCTTGCAGCGACACCTACGCAGTTTCCTCCCGTCGATGAATACTCATTAGCGTCGCGATTGTCGTATCTGATTTGGTGCTCGATGCCGGATGACGAATTGCTTGTGCTGGCCGAAGTGGGAAAACTGCATAGCCAGCTCGCCACGCAAGTCGAGCGAATGCTGGCTGATTCCAAGAGTGAGCGATTCGTCGAGAACTTTGTCGGCCAGTGGTTGCGCACTCGCGAAGTCGACACGGTAGAGATCGACGCTCGGCTGGTGCTGGCCCGCGATCTAAACTTAGAAGCAGACGAGCGATCCCATCGCGATGAAATGAACCGAGTTTTTCTCGCGGAACGAGAGCAGCAGGAGGAGGATTTTCTCAAAGGCGAACAAGATCCGAAGGATGGGGAGCCGCCGCGGTCGGTTTTGCTCAAGATGCAGACGAAACAACCCGAGTTGCCCAATGTGCGGCTCGATCGCACCCTTCGCGACGCGATGCGGCAAGAGACCTCGGCATGTTTCGCACTGAAGAATCGGGACAGAGGATCGATGTTTCCGGTGAGTTAGTTACGGGGGAAACGCTGGAGAGTGTTGACGATCTAAAGAAGGTTCTGGTCGGCGAACGACGCAAGGACTACTATCGCTGCTTGACCGAAAAATTGTTGATTTACGCCTTGGGTCGTGGTTTGGAGTACTCCGACACGGAAGCGGTCGATCAAATTGTTGCAAGGCTGGAGCAGGACGAGGGGCGGGCGATGTCGCTTGTGATGGGAGTGATCGAATCGGTCCCTTTTCAGAAATGCCGCGCCGCAGACTTTCCAGATCCGCGTTCCGCAACTACAGTCGCCCAGTAAGGAAGAAGAAAGACACCAACTATGCGCAGCTCGTCGACACATCGTGATCCCAATCGCCAAGCGGCCCAGCGTTGGTTGAGCCTGAGCCGCCGTCGTTTTCTACGGGGGCTCGGCGCCACCATTGCTCTGCCGGCGATGAACTCGTTATTGCCGATGGGTGAACGATCTGTCCTTGCAACGCCTAACACGAGTGAGGATGGTTCTTTGGCGGCAACCGCCGGAGGTGCTCCGCTGCGAATGGCAACCGTTTATGTTCCCAATGGAGCGATTCCCGAAAACTGGTGGCCCATTGACGAGCCTGGTGACGCTTACGCTCTCAATCACACGATGCAGCCGCTCGCTGAACTGAAGGATACATTTCAAATTCTCGGCGGTCTCGAATGCCGAGCGGCGGACCCAGGTGCCGACGGAGGCGGCGATCATGCACGAGCGGGAGGGAGCTTTCTCACGGGTGTGCGGTCGAAGAAGTCCCAGAGCGATGTTCGGGCCGGTGTTTCCATTGACCAGGTCGTCGCCGAACAGGTCGGGCACCTGACTCCCTTTCGTTCCCTGGAGCTCAGTTGTGAGTCAGCCCATCTCACTGGTGGCTGTGACAGCGGGTATGCGTGCGCTTACTCATACAACCTGTCGTGGAAAACGCCGACTTCTCCGATTGCGCCCGAGGCGAATCCTCGACACGTCTTCGAGCGAATGTTTGGATATGGCAGCGACGGCAACCGCGATTCGACGCTCGAGCAGCGTATGGAGCAACAGAAATCGATACTGGATTTCGTTCTCGACGACGCTGAGGCGGCCAATCGATCACTGGCCCGAGAGGATCGGGCCAAGTTGGAAGAATATTTGACCAGTCTGCGAGAGGTGGAGCGCCGCATCGAGATGTCCGAGTCGCGACCCGCGCCGCGTTTGGGCGCAAGGGTCGGCGTCCCGGTGGGTATACCAGACGACTATTCCGACCATGTTCCGTTGATGTTTGATATGCTGTTGCTGGCCTTCCAGACCGACCAGACTCGCATCGCAACGCTCATGCTGGCTCATGAGGCCAGCAACAGGCCCATGCCGTTCCTAAACATCGCGGAAGGGCATCACCAGTTGTCGCACCACAATAACAACCCGGACGCAGTTGACAAGGTTAAGACGATCGACCATTGGTACGTCCAGCAGTTCGCCCGTTTCCTGAAGCGTATGGATGATGTTCGCGACCTAGACGGGCAATCGCTGCTGCACAACTCGATGATCTTATACGGCAGCGGCATCTCAGACGGCAACAAACACTGGCACACAAACTTGCCAATCCTGCTGGCCGGTAGCGGAGGAGGAACATTATCGCCTGGACGATATGTACGTTCTGCGCAGACGCCGATCACGAACTGCTACCTCAGCCTCGCCGACCGCATGGGCTGCAATCTCGAGACGCACGGAGATTCGACCGGTAGATTAGTGGGAATTGTTTGATTGGCTTCTCGGCAAGATCTACCCGCAATGAAATCTACCGTCAATGAAGACGAAGAGATGGTGCCATTGCGGTTCATTCCCCTTCGGCAAAATCCGGTTGACCGGATAATTACCGAAATGCGACTAGTGGGATGAAGCGTTCTGACTGCGTGTCAGGTATTCGTTTCTTCAACGATTCGCTTGGTAAAAACCAAAGCGAGGCCGACGGGGCTCGAACCCGCAACCTCTGGATCGACAGTCCAGTGCTCTAACCAATTGAGCTACGGCCCCAACGGAACCGGCCATGGGCCAGTCCATTCACGGTTGGTACGACGGATTATACGTCGAGAGAAACGGCCTGCAAGGCCACTGATCCGCTAGAGTTGGGGCATTCTCGAAGAGAGTCGATTTTGTGTGGATTAATCGCTCCAATCGATTTTTCCGTGAACTTTTGACAATTAATCAGTCGACCTGGCATCCGCACGCGACGACTCGGTGGAAAGTGTCCTAAAGTTGATGGTACGTCCTGGGAAATGAGCCTGGGCGGCGTGCGATCGTATCGATCGCACGCGGAAAACTCAGATGGCTTGTCTGGCAAGCAAAGGTGGATCGATCATGTTCAAGACCATTGGCAACTTTATCGGTTCGCGCCTCAGCGCGGGGTGGGGAACGATCTACTGGCTGATGATGGAAATGGATGTGATGCAGTGGGGCATCCTCTCTCTCATCTTCGTGATCGCCGGCTTCATGGCCCTGCGCACCAAGTTCTAATGAATTCGACAGCCCGTACGCGCGCCGCCAACGACTCGCGCTCGTTCGCGAGCCTGTCAGTCAGTCTTTGCGGCTTTCAGCTACAGCCTCATAGACGCTAACCGCCGCCTTGGCCATTTGGTGCATCGTATGGCGAGCCGGGAGGAGCGGCAACTTGTTCAGGCCCATCTTCAAGATGACCTCCGCAATTGCCTCCTCGATCTTTTCTTCAAGTTTACTCACCGTCTTTTGGTCCATCGTTTACTCCTTTGGTGTTTAATCTTGATTATTCATTCATGATATTCTTAAAACTTGGCTCAGGCCAGCCGAGAGGGAATTCGTTGATCGAACTCATCAGCAACGTTTGCGCCTGCTTCGAGTAGAGAGCCGGTTTGTGTGCAGCGCATTGGGCTCGTCCTGCTAGAGGTGATTTAAGGTCGTCGAAGCTTAGGATGCGGCAATGCCCATATGAGTAAATTCAGTTTCTCATTCGGTTGAAAACGGGGAGGGAAAGTTCGGTTGTAGCAGTCTTGAAGAATGCGCATTGAGCCCACATTGGTCAGGGGGTGGGATGGCTTTTTGAACTATACAAGTTAAATTAGGCAACAAGTCTATTCTTGCTGTTCGACTCTAGCGAAAACTTGCCCCCCGTCGTGTTGACCACCATTCGAACATTTCGCAATACGGATACCGCAGCGATCTGCAAAGTCTGGAACGCGCATTACGGCGATCTTGGTGCTGAATGTCGGTTGGCACCATTGCAGATCGAGTTGGCCACATTGGCAAAGCCCTATTTCGTGGCCGACGATTTGTTGGTGGCCGAGCATGATGAACAAATGGTCGGGTTCTTGCACTTGAGCCCTGTGCCGAATGACGATTCGAGCGAGGTGAGCACTAACGAAGCCGCTATCGCCGCATTATGTTGTGTCCCCTGTGATGGCGAAGGGGCAGTAGCCGAGGCTCTGCTTGCGCGCGCCGAGGCGATGTTGGTCGAGCGGCGAATCGCAGTATGTCGTTTCAAGCCGCTGTTGCCCAAATGTGCGTTTTATCAGGGGTTTGGACCGGCCGATTCGATGATTGGAGCGACCACCAGCGAGCGCCGCGGTTGCCGTTGGCTCACTGCGGCTGGGTTTACTCCGGCGCAAGCTACGACCCAATGGGAGCTCGATCTGAGCAATTACCAACCTCCCATCGACCGAGTGCAAATACAGATTCGCCGCAGCACTCGGATCGAGCGTTTGCCGGACGAGCCCATGGGGCCGTGGTGGCAAGCCTGCTGGTTGGGGCATACGGAGGCGAGCCAATACGAACTGCATCATCGCAGCGAGCAACGTCTGATCTGCGACGCAATGTTTTGGACGGTAGCCATGGAGTTGCAGACTTCGCCCGACACGATAGCTTGGCTATGGCCCACTTCGATACCCACTGGTGAGCAGGGGGCTGAACATTTGACGTTCCTACTAGGTGAGGTCTGCCGTCAATTGCAGTCCGAGCGTTTGGACCTAGTGCGGACTGCCACCCCTGCCAGCGACACTCGCTTCAATGGCATCCTACGGCGATTGAGCTTTGTCGCCGAACAGAGTGGCATGGTGTTTGAGAAACGCCTGGCCGTGCGCGAGCAACTTGCTCCGGACAATTGACCACGAACGATATCTTTGTTGGTTGGTTCGCAGTTAGTATTCAGCGGAAAGTACCTTAATTGGTGGGATTAGTATTCTCAGAAAACGAATGCTTGGAACAACAAGCCTTACGAATAGAGCATCGCGACGCTGAAAATGTGCCAGCGGGGAAACCATCAGCGACCGACTCGCTTAGATGGGATACTCACCAAGATGGGGCCCAATTGCCTGCCATGCAATTAACTCCGCAGGGTGGGGTGGCACCACCTACTGCAACGATAGTTTAATAGTAATTCCCCGGTTTTTTCGTACGAGCATCGTCTCACTTGTTAGAATCAGAAATGCTTATCAGCCGTTTCCCCAAACCTGGAGACAGCTCAATGAGGACGCATTTCATTCTCGTAGTGTTGGTATGTGTTTGCTCAAGCACGATGGCTTTTGCAGATCTGGTCGCGGATGTCGGGGCGGGGCCAGGCGTAGGTATCTCAGTCACCTCTGGCACATCGATTACTGCCAAGATCATTTACATGCCTATCAGTCCACTTCCGTTTGACGGTGTTGGACTCGATTTGAATTGGACGCCAACCGGTTCAGGTGCAGCCCTCTTCTCAGGACCGGCGCCAGGGGTTTTTCTTACTGGTGGTGCCGCTGGCGCCGCTCCAACATTGGGTCTACTAAGTGGTGCGGGACCGATCCCCCCTGGCACGCCGCTAATCAATCCAGGCGTGCCGCCGGCAGCAGGGGCGCTTAGCGTTGGCGGCGGAGCTCATTTCGATCCTACCGGTGGGGCAATGAGTGGCGGTCCTTCCTATGGCGTACCTTCAGGGAGTGCCCCATTAGATCTGATGGGTGCTGACTTTATCGTCACCGGAGCAGTTGGTGACACGATAACATTTACTCCGTCCGGTATTCTTCCCATTTCCGCAATTGGACCACCACTTCCTGTAGCAGGTTTTGCACCTGTTTCTGGTGGTGCACACTATTGGACCAATGTCAGCCCAGGGATGGGACTCAGCTCCATGGATCCGATGATCGGATCCGTTACGGTTACCATCTCAGCGATCCCAGAGCCATCCAGTTGCTTGTTTGCAGTAGTTCTATGCTGCACTGCGTGTATACGGTCCCGCAGATCCAGGGTCCGGTAACCTAAGCTTCTTTCGCTTCTGGGCGGCAACCGATCGGACTATCTATCGGTGAGCGTGCTATTTTCGCCCACTAGCAAGTGGACTTTGATCTTGTCGACGTTACCGGTTGGGAATGAGCGGAGACTGCCATAACCAGTGGTCTGGGGGTAGCCGCGGACGTTACCAGGTGAATATTCCCTTCCAACTTTTCTCGATTAAAGTCTCCCCAGCGCTTGACTGTTGGCAGAATTGACACATGTTTCAGTTGGGCCTCAGGGTAATGGGGCTCATCGGTGAACCGAGTCGAGGTTGGTCCTGGTGGATCTAAACAGGCTCCTGACGGTTCGTCCGATAAAGGCAAACCGATTGCGAAGTCGGGACGCAAAGTCACGGGTCTCGCGTAGATAGCCGGACCGCCGAAGTACGAATTTACGCAAGCGCGGACACCTGCACGCGTTGCGATGTCACACTAATCGTCAGTGAGTCCCATGCATCAATCCAAGATACTGGTCGCGGATGACAGCCGCGCCGTGCGCGTTTGTTTGGAGCGAGTCCTCAAGGGAGCTGGCTATGAAGTTAGCGTGGCCTGCGATGGGGCGGAAGCGGTGCAATTGGCTCGCGAAGTCGCTCCCGATCTGGTCATCCTAGATATTCAGATGCCCGAGATGGATGGCTACGCGGCTTGCGACCAAATTCTACAACACGCCCAGCTCCCCGTCATTTTCTTAACGAGAAGTCGAGCTACACAGCTCGATGTGTTAGGTCATCAACTCGGCGCATACATCCCCAAGCCGGCCGACGATCAAATGCTACTCGACACAGTCCGCGAGCTTCTTCAGTCGGCCAGCACCAGCTCTCATTGAAAGCGGCGAAGATGCAACGCGAGTCCCTCCTTTCCATGCAAGAAGAATTGCGCGAGTTTGTTATGCGGACCCAAATCAGGCTGACGACTGTGCGAAAGTTGATGACCCACACGCGACCAGCGAGCAGGCAGAGTTCCATCGGCAGCGGCGATACACTCCCTCTCCATGTTTCGCCGCACTGCGGGGCTTTGATTGGAGATACTGCCGAGCATCAAGAGTTCGAAGCGAATCTGGAAGCAGCCTCCAATCTGTGTGCCGTGGTGCCTGAAGCTGCGACAGCATCTCCACAGGATGCGTCGGAGCCGTCCCCCACGTCGACCGCCACGGATCGACTCGAAGCGATCAAGCGGCGATTGTCTGAGCAAATCCAGAAAAACTAGCCCGGATTCAAGGGAACCTACATGGCTTTGACTTCCACATTAACGCCCCGGCCTCACGCATCGCGCAGCGACATTTCCGCTTCCGATAAACATTGCGTTTTTCGTTGCGGTGATGCCTGGTTCTCTGTACCAGCGGTCGCCGTTCGCCAGCTTGTGATTACACCGGAGATCGTCCAAGTTCCCCATTGCCACCGCGCGCTGGTAGGGCTTGGGCGGCTGCGCGGAGAGTTCGTACCCATCGTTGCTTTGGGGAGACTGTTGGATATCGACCCGTCCAATCAACTTCCTATCGGAGATTGTCTTTTGGTCTTGGAAGGCAAGTGCGTTTGGTCACTTCTGATCTCCGAGTCGATAGCGCTTGAATCATTAGAAACCATTGTTTCGCAGGAAGCTAAAACGGAGTCGAATCATAACGTCGCTATCGGAACGGCCATGTTTCAAGATCGCATCGTGCGCGTGTTGAATCCCAGCGGTCTGCTGGCCAGAGCTCAATGCGTCTTGGACCAGTATTGGAGTCGTGCTGAAGTGCAGCCTACCTTGCCAACACCTCCAACAGAAAGGAACCGGCTATGAAAACGCAAGTGTTCTTTCTACTGACCCATTTGGTTACCGGCGCTGCCTCCGCAGGCACGCTTGCCATCGCACTATCGCTAGGAAGCGAACGGGCTACCATCGTCGGTTGCTTGGTGGCACTCGTCGTAGTTGTCCTGGCCGCCATATTCTGTGCATGGCGCATACGTCATGGACTCAACTGCTTAACCATCGTGTTAACCGACTATCAGCAAGCCGAGAAGCTGCACACCGGGCTGATCGATTTTGATTTGTTCGCGCACCGCCTGGCGACGTGCGCGGAACACTGGGAGGCCATCGCTGCCCAATCCCGCAACCAAAGAGGTGAATTTCAAGCCATGATCGCCTTGCTGGATCGACGCGGACCGAGCGAATCGTGCAGCCAGCAACTACGCGGCGCGCTAGCCAGCCTCGGAAGGTCCGTCTACGGATATCTGACCCAGTTTCACCAAGGTGCCGCCGAGATTGAAAGCTTGGCCAAATCAATTACCGAAAGGGCCGATGCCCAGGGGAACGCTGTCGTTAAGACCACCGCTTACGTGGAACAGCTTTCAACGACGATCGATACCGTTGCCAACAACGCCGCAGCCGCACAGTCTGCATTCCGTAAGACGGTGAACTCTGCCGCGACGGCTTTGCAATTAGTCAACGAGCTGAATGACGGAATGCAGCGAGTGCAATTGGAGACCGAAAGTTGCGAAAAGAAACTCAAAGGGTTGTGTGACCCGGCCCGCCAAGTGAGTGCGATTGTCGGTACCATTGGCGAAATTGCAGCTCGCACCAATCTTTTGGCTCTGAATGCAGCCATTGAGTCGATTCGTGCTGGAGAGCACGGTCGTGGCTTCGCCTTGGTCGCGGACGAAGTGAGAAGCCTTGCGGAACAGGCGACGGACGCCACTCGAGAAATTTCGAACCTAATGGACTCCATGCAACTGGCAACGCAGGAATCCATCCGTGGCGTCGAGCGTGAACGTGAGCTCGTTGCAGCGGAGGTACAACGCGCCGCCAGTGCCGAACAAGCGCTGCGCGAAATCGCAGAGCTAGGAAAAGACACGCGGTCGATCGAACAGATCAACGAATCTGCATCCCAGCAGCTTCAGTTGGCCCAGGGGATTATTCTAGCGATCGAACAAATATCCAGTATGGCAAAAGCTAATCGTGGAAAAGCGGAAAGTGTCAGTTGGACCATGAAGACGCTGACCAACTTGAATCCCCAGTTCGTCAAGGTCATTGATCGCTTGAGAAAATGCAGCGGCGAAGAATCATTTTCCCAAGATTCATCCAATACGAATCCCGTGATCGTGCAATCGTCCACACCGACCGTTGACCTAGTAGCCGTCGGTTGAGGAAGGCCCTATGAATCCAGATTGTATCACAGTCAACGAACTCTCCCTGCTTGAGGCAGATGAACTGCTGGTGGAGGTTCGTCTCGAATCAACGGCACGGAACCAGCCAAAACTCTATGATTTCGCAGGCTTGCTACGGAACCTAATTGCGCTCCACCAAGGCCAGAGTGCAATCAAGGCTGAACGAAACCTAACTGACTTGACCGCCTTGATTGCCAAAGGGTTGGACGAGGTACGCGTCGTCATGGATGCTTTCCAGCCATGCTTCCAGCAAATCGATCTGTTGAGTGAACAGGCGATTTCTCAATGGGGCGATCTGCTGGTTACCCTCAGCATCGATGGTGACCAAGCTCCCGGCGCGGCTTGGGATACGACTTCAGATTGTGAATCGGAAAATGCTACAGACGACGAAGAGAGCTTCGAAGTTCCCAGTGCGGATGCGATCCGAGCGATGCTGGGCCAAATCAGTGCGGTGAACCCCTCAACCACACCTGCGATCCCAGTTGAGGAAACCATCGAAGAAACCATCTCGGAAACGACCGTCGAAACAGCCGAAGAAATGACAGTGGAAGCGACTCTCCCCAGAGCTCGTACACAGCAACCGATGAATACTCAGCCCACGGCCTCAGCGGTCGATGCACTCGATCCAGAGCTCCGCGAGGCGTTCATGGATGACGCGACCGCCTGCCTCGGTTCCATCGAAAACTCGCTACTACGCTTAGAGTCCAATCGTCACGACTCCGATTCGTTGGCTCAAATCCTTCGCGAACTCCACACGTTGAAAGGAGCCTCGGGAAGCGTAGGACTCATGGCTTTGGCCGACCATATCCACTCGATCGAGGACGGTCTGCGTGACGATCAGGCCGCCGGTCGTGAGCCGTCGGTCGATCAGTTGCTGACTCACGTCGATCAAATCCGAGCACAGATTGGCGGAAGCAATAGCCTGCCACAGCTTCATACGGAAACCACCTCTCCCACCAGTTCTCACAATTCATCAAACACGGAAAGTAGCGGGCCGCTGACAGCCCACGCGCCTGCGTTTTCCGATGAAGATGGGGACAACGAATCGGTTCGCGTCAAGTCGTCTCAACTCAATCGTCTCATGGACATGTTGGTTGAGCTGGTGATGCTGCGGAATCAACGCGAGACGGAACTAGCGGCGCTGCAAGAGGTTTATCACGAGCTGATCTCCAGTGGATCCAAAATGCGTCTGCTGAGCAACGATCGGTCGCTATGCTCCGATTCGGGTACATCGCTGCAACTTGCAGAAGTCGCCAGCGATGTCCTCGAGACCGCACAACAGGTTCGCGAGTGCACTCGTCCGTTCGCAAGTGGCAATGCGGCCGTATCGCGATTCATCCGCCAGTTCCGACAAGAGTTGGTCGAATTACGCCGTACACCCATTTCCGGATTGTTTCAGCGATTGCAATTAGTGGCCCGCGAAGCAGCACGGGCTGAGTCCAAACAAGTTCGACTCATACTGACCGGCGAAGACGCTGGCATGGAGCGTGGACTTCAACAGCGATTGTATGAACCACTGCTTCACATTGTTCGCAACGCGATTTGCCATGGAATCGAATCTCCCGAAGAGAGGATTGCGCGCGGTAAGGCACCCGAAGGGACCGTTACCTTGGAGGTAACGTCGGGCCCCAATCTGTTCGCGATCGAGATTCGAGACGATGGCAGCGGCTTGGACTATGAAGCGATACGACGCCGAGGCTTGGAGCGCAAGCTGATCTCAGCAGACCAAGTCGTGGGGCGCGACGAGTTGTCACAACTCATTTTTCATCCGGGCTTTTCCACGCGAGAAAGTGCGAATCAGGTTGGCGGTCGCGGCGTAGGCATGGATGTGGTTGCCTCCACCATGCAACGCATGCGCGGCTGGTTTGAAATCACCTCGGAGCCAGGTCAGGGGACGCGTATTCGACTTAGCATTCCGCTCCCCTCGGTAATACAACATGCCATGGTATTTCGCTGTGCCGACCAGCTATTTGCTCTGCCCATGGAATCGGTCCAGTCAGCCGGGGATGTCGCGAGCGACGTTCCGCGCACAAGTTTCGCTCGACTGCTCGGACTCGACACTTCGCACGCCTGCGAAGCGAGTCAGACCATCGTGGTCGCCGATGATCGCCTTGGATCCATGCAGGGTAAGCCCTCGCCGCTAGCCCTGTTCGTGGATGAGATCGTTGGGCCCGAGGAATTGGTGGTCAGGCCACTTCCATCCTTACTCAAGCGTCATCCCTTCTGCGTAGGTGCCACCTTGTCAGGCATGGGACATACGATACTGCTGCTGGATGCCCGTCGGCTGTTGAGATCCCCCACCACATCTCTCCAAAAAATGCTACCCGCGCCATCCGCAACGGTTGCGCCGCAATCGCAAGCTCAAACCCAACGCTTGCGTGTCTTAGTGGTTGACGATTCGCTGAGTGCTAGAAAACGGGCCGTCCGTTCCCTAAGTCGCTACCCCATCGACATCGTGGAAGCATGCGACGGCAAGGATGCTCTCGAGCGTCTAAAGAAACAGGCGTTTGCTGCTGTTTTTAGCGACATGGAAATGCCAAACGTAGATGGTATGGAACTGTTAGCCAGCGTAAATGCGTCCGGCCGCAGCGACCTGCCCCCCATCGTCATTGTCAGTAGTCGGGCCGAAAAGGAATTTACCGAACGCGCGCGACAATTGGGGGCCGCAAACTATCTAATTAAACCATTGGTCGACGAGGAGCTTGATGCGGCGTTGCTTCAACTTGCGCCTTTAAGTCATCTGGTATGTGACGTAACACTATTCGAATCGGAGAAACTATCGTGAGCCAACACACCGTTTTAGTTATTGATGATAGCGCCACCATTCGCAAACTAGTCGATCGACACTTGAGTGCCGTTGGCTATCGAGTCGTGTTGGCCGCCAATGCAGAGGAAGGGGTGCAGTTGGCTGCGGAGATCATGCCAGACCTGGTACTGCTCGATCACCAATTGCCGGGCACCACGGGCTACAACGTGGCTACACAACTTTCTGAAACGGAAGCTTTGCGACAAATTCCAGTCGTCATTAGTTCAACGTTGAGAAAAAAAGCGTACGCAGAGTATATCGACTTGGACAATGTCGTTGATATGTTGCCTAAACCGTATACGGAAGAGCTGCTGCAGACAACCGTCGCAAACGCGATAGAAACAGCGGCGATGATCGTCGGATCTCAGTCGGGAGGGAGTGCGGTTCCCGAAGTTATCAATGCGCAGGATGAAGCCGCACTCACCGGAAACTTTTCCTTCTTCGGCCTACGCGAACTTCTCGATTTCCTAAACAATGGTCAGAAGTTGGGGGTCTTGGAGGTCGAAGCTGGACGCACCCGCATCCGCTTCCACCTCGAGAAAGGGCGCATCCAAGGAGTCTACGCGCACGGTATCGATCCACATGAAGTTGAGCAGATGACGGCTCGACTTCCCAAGTCGCTCACCAACCTCGCGCCGGTTCTCAAAATGACCGTCGGCGGTAGAAGCTGCACGGAAATCGACGGATTTGTGCAACTCCTCGATCAAAAAGTGCTCGATCCGCGTCTGATGTCGAAACTGCTTCGCTTCCAAGCGTCGATATTGGTTCGCTTTGCATTCACGCAGAAGTTGACCGCGTTTCGGTTCGAAGCAGGGCACACCCCCAACACGCTCCACCGAAGTTTGCCACTCGATATTAGCTTGTTGGCACTACTGGTCGAAGCGGCCATCTATAGCGATGACCAGCTACAAATCGATGACCAAACCACTTTCGTGCGTCGCGCAATCCGTGGGCAAAACCTAGATCGCGCCGGTCTGTCCGCGCGGCACATGAACCTAATGAATGTCCTATCTGAGCCCAAGGACGCACGTGAACTCGTACGCACCCTTGGTTGGGATAGCGACGAGGTGGGGCAAGTTCTGCTCGCGTTCGAACAAGCGGAATTGATTGAAAGACGCGTGCAATCTTGCGCTGGACTGTTTGTCGTTTTTGAGCCAGATCCGACTCACGCTCAGCGGCTACGCGAATCGCTGGAAGCATCCGACAATCGCTACAGTGGAAAAGTCGTACGTGACAAATTGGCGCTTCAGTTGGTACTCAAACGCACGATCCCACACTCACTAATTTTCGCCGGTGATGATGAAGCCGCCTGTGCACTGATCGGAAAGATATTGGACTACGACGACCCACAAATCGAGCAAATGCAGCGCATCGTACTAACCAGCGACAGGTCCCACCGCGATGAGTGGACTCAGCAGCTTGGCTTCAGGGTCGATAGCACTCTTGCTCGCCAGAGCACGGCAACGCAGTTGTTTGCAGTGCTGGATCGCTTGCAGAGTGGCAAGAACACCCCGCCACCATTGGCGACTGCGGGCTCCATCGACTCACCCCTTCTCGTTAATGCAGGAGCTGCATCATGACGCACCAAACCCAAGTCGAACTGGTTGCCTGGCACCCCACCGGTTTCACCCTCCCCTTCGTGGTGCGAGCCGATCAATCGGTCCTCGTCGGTAAATCGAACAATTGTGGCGTTCGTTTACGTGGTCACGACATAGCCGACATCCATTGCAGTATCGGCTTGGGGGACGGTCAGTTGTGGGTCCAAGATTGGACGTCCGCTAGCGGTACCAAAGTCAACGGTGACCCGGTCACCAGCAAGACCTATGTCGGCCAGGGATGTGTGGTCGAAATCGGCAGTTACAAAATCCAAGTCTCGACAGCCAATAAGACCACACTCGAGTCCAAAGGCGGTGGCGATACCAAACCTCATGCAACTTCGACTCCCGTCGGCCGAGAGGATTCGGTAGAGGATTCGTCAAGTATGTCGATCCAACCGTCCGCAGTGCCAACAGTTTGTGTCGCGTCGCACCGTGAAATATCAGCGTCTGCTCCGACGGCCATCGAACACTTGACGCCGGCTGAACATGCTGAGCAGGCTCGAGCAGCTTGCCAAGGCGAGGGCCTTGCTCAGCTCGTGCCACCGACATCTGGCATCGACTTGCTGACGCAGGAAGATGAAGCCTATGATCGCGAGACCGTCGAACTCCTGTTGGCGGAAATCGATGACTTGAGAACTGCGCTTGCCCAGGCCGATTCAAAGCAAATTAATTTCGCCGACTCCATGCAAGATGTCGCGGATGACGCGGATGATTCGGATCGAGTGCTGTCTCGAATTCAGGAACTTAGTGAAGAAGCCAACCGAGCTGAGGAGCGTGTACTCCTGCTTGAGGAAATGCTCCACGCCGCTGAAGACGCCAATCGCTCCGAGGTCGAGGAGCGGTCCCACCTAGAGGCATGGGTGGGAGATATCGAAAAACGGGTCGGCCAGCGCGAGGCAGAACATGCAGCCGAACTCGAAGCGCTGCGTGAACGCCTCGATTCGGCCGATAGAGCCAACGTTCAATTGCAGCGTCAGTTGCAGCATGCGGTCGCTGGTGGTGATGGCACCGACTCTCACGATGAGGACGTGTTGGAACAGCTTCAGCTCGAGAACGGGAAGCTACAAAATGCCTTGGTTGATGTCACCAAAGACTTGCGTCAGCTCAAGCAGAAGTATGAGAATCAATCGGAAGAGTCCGAAACGGCTCTTCGAGAGGAACGCGCTAAGATCGCGCGCGAACATGCGGATATGTCGCGATTGAAGTTCGAATACGCGCAGAAAATTAAGGAGTTAGAAGAGTTGCCGATGTCCACAGCTCATGCCGACCCAAGCCGCCAAAGCGTACTCGAACACCGTCAGCAACTGCGCGAGATGAACCGCGAGAAAAAAGAGCGTCACGTGTCGCAGTCGCTTTCTGGTCGTTTGAAACGTATCTGGAATATGATCGATTAGCCTTTGGGCGTAGGGAAAACCGACGCGGAGCGTCGAGCCACATTGAATACGCATTTGGAACATGATCGATTAGCCTTTGAGTGTAGGGAAAACCGACGCGGAGCGTCGAGCCACATTGAAACGCATTTGGAATATGGTCGATCAGCGATTGGCCTACGGCCCCTGGCACCGTATTTGTCACTGATTGAGGTAGCTCATGCTTACGCGTCAACAACCTTCAGGCAGCCGCCATGTCGCATTGGCGCCACCGATGGGTGATTATCCACAGCACATCGTGGATGAGCTGGAGTCTGTAGTCAACGAGATCCACACTTTCCTGCAGGATTTCTGCGATCGCTTCGAAACATTGACGGCGCAGGCTTCCACTTCGCCAGAAAACGCCACCGATAAAGGTGACTCCGACGAATCGTCGGGGGAGTGGGAAAACAAACGCAAGCAAGCCGAACAGAGAATTGGTGAACAAGTGGACTTATTAACCAATGCTTGGTTGCGATTGGAGGACGAACAAAGGGCTCTCCTGCAAGCCAAACAGGGGATGGCCAACGAGCTGAAAGCTCGTGCCACAACGTTCGACTGTGGCTCTGCAAGTAGATTGCAATGCCTGCCTGGCAGTTCTCAATTCACAGCCAACATCGAACATTCCGCCGTTCATGAGTTTGAACGATTGCGGCATGAGATTCAATCGAGTCGACCGAACATCAAGTCTCAGTGAGAAGTAATTATGTCGTTAACAACCATGGTCAGTAGCACTTTTGGCAAATGGACCAGTCGCCAGACAGCGCAGCTCGTCACGCGTGACGCGACGTTTCCCGATGTCTCGGAAGCGCCGCTCGACAGTCGCCGTTTAATCCGCGATCGACGCTATTGCCAAATACTTGCCAAGCACGGTGAACTGGAGTTTGATGACCTGTCGATTCAATGTGCCTGGCGCGCCCTACATCACGAAATGGCCTCCGTTCCGGGTGGTTCGGTAAGGTTGCTCGTTGACGAATTGGTCGAAGAGGATCGGCGGTACTACCTCAGGCCCACCGCCAGTCGGGAAGCAGTCGTCGATCCGTTCTTTATCGATCGCGATTGTATAACCAACGCCGACTTTGCCAAATTTGTCCAAGTAGGTGGCTACGAAATGCCGCAGTTTTGGCCACAAGATGTGCTCCCCTTGGTGTTGCAATTTGTCGACCGCACGGGGCATACCGGACCACGCTTCTGGTCCGATGGAAAACCACTTGCAGAAAAGGCAGAGCATCCCGTTGTTGGCATTTGTTGGTACGAAGCAAACGCCTTTGCCAGATGGGCTGGAAAGCGGCTTCCAACTAGCGCGGAGTGGCAGCGGGCTGGAACTTGGCCGCGATGCCACGGCGGCTCAGAGCAACGCTACCCCTGGGGCAATTCCTTTGAACGTTCACTTGCCAATATTTGGTCCCACGAGCGATGCGACACCATCGTCGTTAATGCGCTAGACGAAGCCAATACGCCCAACGGTGTTCGGCAGCTAATCGGCAATGTCTGGGAATGGATCGATACGCAGTACCATCCCGCCCGAGAAGGCTCTGTCAAAGTCATCCTGCCGGAAGCGATGGCAGAGGTGCGCGGCGGAGCTTTTGATACCTATTTCGCGTCGCAAGCGAGCTGTCAATTTCGCACGGGTCAACCCATCCTAGATCGGCCTAACAATGTCGGCTTTCGCTGCTGCGTTAGCCCAAACGAACTCCATTCACCAACGATGAAACCAGTCGAAGAATCCAACAAATGATTGCTACCACACAAACGCTCGACCATTGTTACTGCGCTTGTTGCTCATCGTCCTTCGAGCCCTACGACGACTATTGCAACAAGTGTCAAATGCCCACGTCTCTATCGCAGTCGGTTGCGGCTCAAGGAGGCGGACATACATTCATTTCGGTACTCGGGGCCAGCAACGCTGGAAAAACTGTCTACCTCGGCCTACTTCTCGATATCCTGAGCAAGGGGCCTGCCGACTTCAAAGGTACCGCAGCCAGCTCATTTGCCGTCGACCTACAAGAGTACGTCGTTAACGAACTCGAACGGCGATCGTTCCCAGAGAAGACTCCTTCGGAGGCCGACGCATGGCAATGGCTGCACTACAAGCTAACGATGCAGGAAAAAAAATCTAAGCGAACGGCCGATCTGATCTCGCCTGATTTTGCAGGTGAAGCCATCGCCACGGAGATTAGCCGCCCCGGGCTCTATCCAGCCGTCGCCCATGTCGTCAACCGCTCTAGCGGATTGCTCATCCTGTGCGACTCGGTCCGCGTGCGCGATCAAGGGGCCAGTGAAGATCTGTTCGCGATGAAACTGGCGAGCTACATTGCCGAACACCACAAGCTTTACTGTGAGAGCTTTGGAAAAGGTGGCAACGGCCCCTCGTTGGCCGTGGTGTTCACCAAGTGCGATGCGTGTCCCGAAGCGGTAAAAAACCCCACCGCATTCGCTGCGAACAACACTCCCAGGCTGCATGATTTCTGTCGCCAGACGTTTCGTCGCGTCGAGTTCTTTGCAGCCGGTGTGACCGGCAGCACCGGCGTTATCGCCGACACCAGAGGATTGCAGATGTGCGTCCCCTTTCACATTCAGCCCTACGGGGTTCTCGAACCACTGCGGTGGGTCTTTGCCAACCAGTAGTTTCTTTGTAAATCGCACTATGAAAATTCAACAAGCCATCTTCACTTCGTCCGACCGTGGCCAGATCAAAGGCTACCAGTTGGTGGCAGTTTCGGAAGGCATTGATCGCAGCCTATCGAGAGAACTGCAACTTTGGTCTCCCAGCCACCTGGGCGAAGATGACCCTGCTAAGTGGACGATCAACTACTTTCCGGTATCCTTAGACCATGTCGCCGTGACGCGCACCGTGCTAGGTGGTCCGGAGTACAGCAGCCGCGGCGGGTCACAAGTCGTAACCCTGATCGCGGTTTTGCACAATCAACAATTTTCCGCTTACGACAACAACGCGATGCTCGTAGCGCGCACCGCATTGGCCCTCGGTTGGCTACGAATTTCCAGCGATATTCCCAGTCGTCTGGAACCGATGGAACTGCCCGACACTCCTCTGCCCGCTTCTCGCGGTAGCTACAGCTTCTCTCCTCCTCAGATCACCGACCCGGTTGATCACTGCCCCTCCATTTCCGCCTCATCCAGAACCACGCTTGATGATCAGCTCGATGTCCACGTGCTAAGTAGCCTAACCGAGCGTTTGAAAAACAAACAGCGCATCGGCATCGTTGGTGCTCGCGACCCGCTGCATATGGTTGAAACTTTCATCGAGCGCTTGCCCATAGCCAACCGCCGTACGTTTAGTTTTACGACCGGTTTGCACCCAACCTACAATCGGCCATTTCAAGCCCACTTTCTCGACAGCGCCAGCCCCGCGCTTGTGCAAACGCTCAAGTCCGAAGGGATTATGCTGGTGGACCTGTAGCCCAACCTCCCGCCGCTTTTTGCACCCCGGGGTAGGCTCGTAACGAGTACTGCGAGTTACGGCACGGGCAGCGCGTACCGATCGACCCGCACCCGTGTTGCCGCGTGTACCTGGCATATCAATGAACCCTGGCTAACGGCAAAGCGACCAAATATGCGCATAAACTTATGCGTGGGTGCTTACTCTAGCGCGGCGGTGGACAAAATTTGGATATGCTGGTGTGTTGCGGGTTCTGCGAGTAGGCAATCTGTTATCGTATCTGACCAACTGTCCCATGAGCTGCGAAAGGGCGGGCGGCGCCCCAGCGGCCCGATGTTCTCGCGCTACAGCCTGACGTCAAATTTTCATGCAGTCCTTCATCGCTTTTCTGAACGAAGTGCCGCTGGCCGGCTTAATGCTAGTCGTGGCGCTCGGCTACACATTGGGGCATCAGAGCATCCGAGGCATCTCGCTGGGCCCTGCGGGCGGGACGCTGGCGGTCGCCCTGCTGGTCGGATTCTTGGGGCTCTCTTTCAGGGACATGTACGGATCGGAGGATCCACATCTAACGCTGGGCACCCTGGGGTTTGCGCTGTTCATCTACTCGGTCGGCCTGGAAGCCGGCCCACGTTTCTTTAGCAGTTTGCTTGGAGGGGCCGGCTGGAAGATGGCCGCGGTCTGCCTAACGGTGAATGGTGTCGCAGTGACGATCGCCATCGCCTGCGGGCTGCTGTTCGGGCTCGACGACTCGGTCACTGCCGGAGTGCTTTCGGGAGCGCTGACCAGCGCTCCGACTTATGCCGCAGCCGCCGAAGTGTGCAGCAATCAGCAGACGCTCACGCTCAGCTTCGCGCTGACTTATCCGTTTGGCCTTGTCGGCATGGTACTCATGGTGGTCTTCCTGCCTCACGCTATGCGGGATGACCTGTCCACGGACTCAGGTGAGATCGGGGATGCTGCCGATGACGAGTACTCTGACGATCTGGAGGTAACTCGCGCATTCTCGGTCGACAAAGTAGGTAGCGCCGGCAAGAGCCTGCGCGAGCTTGAACTCACTCGACGCACTGGCTGCTACATAATCACCATCCTGCGCGATGGCGAGATCGTCATACCCTCTGCGGACACTTGTTTGCAGGCGGGCGACCATCTCCAGGCCAAGGGTCGAATCGACGAGTTGCTTAAGCTTCAGCCGCTAATTGGACCCGAGATCCATGACCGTGAATTCCGCCGACGGCTGCCGCCCCAGCGACGCGTACGCGTCTTGAACCGCGGGGGAATCGCCAAGTCGCTCGCCGAGCTCGACCTTACCGGTAGGCACCGCGTGCTGGTCACGTCCATTGACCGCGGAGGCATCATCCACGAGCCTTCGGCAGACTTCGTGATTCAGCGAGCGGACATCCTGCACGTCGCCGGCCCCAGGCGCGAGGTGCGTCATGTTGCACGCGAGCTTGGCCAGTTTGAGAGCCCGACGGGCGAGACAGACATCGCGATCTATGCTGGAGGTATCGTGCTGGGAATGCTGATCGCCAACATCGATTTCGGCCTCTTCGGCATTCGACTGGGCTACGCCAGCGGCCTGCTTTTCGCCGGTGTCCTGCTCGGCAGGTTCCGCAGGATCGGGCGAATCAGCACCCACGTGCCGCGCCAGGCACGGCAACTGGTGCGCGACCTTGGTATCCTATTATTCATCGCCGAGACGGGGGTGCGTTCAACCGAAAGCAGACTCTCGGACATTGATGGTGGCATCCCGCTCACGCTTTTCGCCGGAGTGCTGACCACCGCCGTGCCGGTCGTCGCCGGCATCTACCTCGCTCGGCGATGCCTGAAGATGAAGCCTACAGACTCGTGGGGCGCCGTCGGTGGCGCAATGACGTCTTCAGCCGCACTGGTCGCTATTCGCCGCGCCGCCGACTCGAACGAGCCCGCCCTCAGCTACACCGCCACCTATGCCGTTGCCAGTGTCCTCGTCACGCTTGCCGGCCACCTCGTCGTCCGCGTTATGAGCTGATAATTGATACGCTCACTGAATCCGTGCGACAAACTTTGACCATAGATTCGTAGTTTCACTGTACTCAAAGGGGCCCTCAGTGCCGGGAATGATTGCGCACCTCAATATCGCTAACACAATTCTGACCGGCAGGTCCAATTCGATCAGCCAGTTTATGGGCGCGATGGAAGAGCAAGTAGTTGCAGCCTACCACCTTGGCTGTATCGCTCCTGACTTCGGAATGTATCCAGGTGGATTAGGCATGTTCTCCGACTGCGCTCACTACATGCGGACAGGCGAGCTTTGTAAAAAACTGTTGGAATATGGTGAGACATCTAAAATAACAAGAGCGTTTGCCTGCGGGTGGATATCGCACTATTGGGCCGATCGGATGATACACCCAAAGATAAACGAAGAGGCAGGATTACGAGTCAAAGGGAGTCGTGAAAAGCCGATTGCGTATGCAGAAAACCCTGAGGCACACGTGGCGGTCGAACTAGGTCTTGATGCATCGCTCGTCAGCGAAGGCTACGAACTCAAAATTCCTTCCGCGCATACGCTAGAGCTCGTAAAGGACTTACTCTCAGCCGCCTACTTGGACGTGTATGGCATCGAACTGCGAGCCGGTATCGAAAAAACTATCTCCGCCTTCCTTCAATGGCACAAAGTCTGGCGGTCAGTAGCGATTTGGCATGCAGCTGAAGTTTATGGAACGAGGCCCGGTGTGACGCCTGCGACAAGACTGTTGTTTCGTACCGCTCGACTTCTTTCAAAGGTGCTTCCCAGTCCGTACATGTTGAAAGGCGCCTTCCGAGTTTACGAACCGACGAAATGGCTGCGCGATAGTTTTGCAAATGAAACGGAGGGACTAGTTGCAACCTTCGCTCGTACCGATTTTTCTAAGCTTGAATTTCATGATTTGAACTTGGATACTGGCCGCCATGACCAGGGTACGTACCCACTGGCACTTTCACTGGTCGAAACGGTCAGGCAACTACAGCTGACCCAAAAATCAATTCGTTGACCGCGTTCCGGCATGAGCCGTGCTGGACATCCGAGTATTCCGAAAAACGCTCGATCAAGTACGCGGGAGGTTGGTCCAATTGAAGCGTGGCAAGAGTAGAGGTTCAATCCAACTCTTGCCCAACCAATCTTCGGAAGAACAATCTCACTTTCTCGACCTTCACGTACTTCAATCGAATTTCATATACGATCTGTGCGGTGAGTAATGTGTGCTCTATTGGGCTGGTTGCTTGCGGGATGACGATTATCGCTGTCGCGCATGAGGAGCTGGGACTGGCGGCTTCGTCGGGCGCGCCTCTAACGGATCGAAGAACCTCATGTTGTTTCCCACCCGGTCATAGTCGCCGAGGTCTTCACGCATCGTTTCAGCAAGTCCAAGCAGTCTTTCCACGACCTGAGGATTCTCTGCAGCAAGATTCGTTGTTTCGCCGAGATCGTTTTCCAGGTCGACCAGGAAGGGCTCTTCAAAGCCGATACGATCCTCGGGGGCGATGTGGGTATTGCGACTAAACGGTGCGGCTCCGACTGGTTCATTTTCTCTGGGCAAATGAAGTTTCCACTTACCCTGACGAACGGCCTGCAGATGGACTCGCAGATAGTAGAAGTATGCCTTATCGGGATCCGCCTTGCCGAATTCACCGTGGAAGAGATGCCGAATGTCTTCGCCATCGACTACTCGATCGGTTGGCACTTGGGCACTGGCAAGAGCGGCAAACGTTGGCATGACATCCATGGTCGTGGCAACGAGATCGCAAACAGTTCCCGCTGGCACTTTGCTCGGTGCCCAGAGAATCGCGGGGACGCGCACGCCCCCCTCGAACGTCGACGCCTTGCCGCTCCTGAGCGGTCCGGCCGATCCACCGTGATCGCCCGGCAGATGTCCGTCGGCATGATCTTTGTTCTTGATTAGCCAGGGACCGTTGTCGCTCGTGAAAAGGACATACGTGTTCTCAGCCAGATTGAGCTCATCGAGCGTGTCCAGGATTCTGCCGACATGGAAATCGATCTCTTCCATGACGTCGCCGTACAGGCCTCGCCGGCTTTTCCCTTTGAACTCTGGCGATGCATCCAGCCGCGTGTGCGGCATTGAATGAGGGATGTAAACGAAGAACGGCTGCTCCTGATACTTTCTAATGAATGCGATGGCCTCATCGGTGTAACGCCCGGTCAGCGTCGACATGTCCGTCGCCGGTTCGATCAGTTCTTCATTGCGGTAAAGATTCGCGGTCCGGTCATTGCTGGTGGGTGTTCCGTAGAAGTAATCGAATCCCTGGCGGGTCGGGAAAAGATCCATGAAGAAACCCGACTGAGCATGTTTCGCCAAATCCCATTTTCCAAAGCAGGCTGTCGCATAACCGCGGGTTTTCAAAACTTCGGCGATGGTGATTTCGCCCTCGTGCAGAATCGGATGGACCTGTTTTATATGGCCGCGCTCGGCAACACGCATTGGATAGCAGCCAGTCATGAGTGCGGCGCGGGACGGTCCGCAAATGGGTTGAGCGTAGAAGCTGGTGAACTTCATGCCACCAGCGGCCATTGCATCTAAACGCGGAGTTCGAATGTCGGGTGAACCAAAGCAGCCAACATCCTGATAGCCCTGATCATCTGTGAAAATGATGACCAAGTTGGGTTGCTCAGCGGCTGCACTACTCCGGAGCATCGCAACGCAAACGTAAATCAGCAGTTGAATTCGGATGTTCATTCGGGTGTCTCTTCTCGCTCGCTGTTCCGCCACAGGTTGTCTGTACTCACCGCACTTTTTGGTTCACTTGAGGACTGGTCCTTGCAGCTTCGTTCCGTTTGTTGTGATCACTTGAAAGTGATGGATTCCGACCTGTTGGCCGTCGGTGAACTTCCACATGACTTTCTTGTCGTGTGTCACCTCGAACAGCTTCGGGGAGTGAGGGTCTGCGCTTCCAGCGGCATAGCTGGTGATGACGACATTGCCATTTGGCATTACCTGGGCGCCACAGGGATCCTGAAGCCATTCTCCAGGTAAATCATCGTTTGTTAAAGTCCAAACGATCTTACCATCGCGGTCGAAGTCGACGACTCGGTTACCGTGTGTGCAGCAGACAAGAGTGTGGCCATCGCCATGTCGAATTGCAGTGAACGGCCAGGTGTGGATCTTGTGTTCGGAATCGCCCGGTGCGGTTGTATCCAGCTTGCTCAAGATTTTGCCGTCTTGGTCATAGTGGAAGACGGCAAAGTCCAGCAGATGCGGGACGAGATAAGTTCCGTCGGAGAGCTTGCGCGCCATCCGAGTCTGCATGTGATGGTTTTCCTTCTGACATGCCAACGGAAACTCGAGAACAATCTCTCCATCCGGACTGATTTTGACAAGCCGTGGATGGTTCCCCGCTTCCGTCATAACAATATTGCCATCGGGGGTTGGCTGCGCGCTGTTGACTTCACTTTGCGTGCCTTTCCAAAGGAGCGTTTCAGTCTTGTCCCGATCGATTTGGACAACGGCTCCACCCTTGTATCGCTTGGATTTGCTTAGCGTCAGAATGATCGTGCCGTCGCCCCGGACATAACCGTCTCGCGTGGCTGCCGGGTACGTCCAACTCTTCGTGCCATCAGCCTCCATGACGTAGGTATTCTTGCCACACGCCAGGAAGCTGTGCGTGGTCTCCTGAGCAATCGCGCTGGTTGAAAAGTAAAACAAGGCGATCAGAGCGACGGGTACGGGTAGTGTTGCGGGATTCATATTGTTTCTCATCTATTCGTTCGCGAGTGTCAGCTTTCCAACTTAAATCGCTGCTCCCATGTTGGCGATCCCTGGACCGAGGCAGCGGGACAAAATAAACGTACCACGAACCCACTATTAAATGGATGCCCGAATCGAACTTTCGCTAGTTGGGAGGGCCTAACGTACTCCGTATCGACTGAGAAACATTTCAACAGTGTGGGCAACTATTTGATTTCGCTTGCGTCGTGAGGGCGAGGGCTCGCCGTGGACAATGGTTGGCCAGAATGCAAACGTCCGCAGCAAGCCGACGAATTGCATCGCTGCGAATTCTGCGTCCGCTTCGAGTAGACCGCCTGATGCCTGCGCCCTTTTCATCCAGGTTGTCACTCGTCTGATAAAGAATCGCTGATCGACCTGTTGGCCTGCATCCGGCTCGCCCAGCACGCGGGACAATCCGGCTCGGGAAAGCGCCTGGACATCCTCCGATGTGAAAAAGTCAATTTCGGATTGCGCAAGCTCGGTCAACTGCTCGGCAAGGTCACGCGATTCGTCGAACTCGCACTCCGGAAGTTGTTCGACGCGGAACTTCAATTCCTCAAGAATCGCATCGAATAGGGCTTCCTTGCTGTCGAAATGGTTGTACAGCGTTCGCTTACTGACCGACGCGGCGTCGGCGATGCCGTTCATGCTGGCGGCGAAATACCCGTGCTGCTGAAACGCCTCCACGGCGGCCTGCACGATCGACGCTCGCTTACGATCCGTCAGTCGCTCCCGCGGCCTGGATTCGGGAATTGCACTTTGGGGTTTACTTTTGTCTAACATGGAGTAAAGTATACTCTACGGTTTACTTTATGCAAATAGCGGTGTGGCCCCTTTCGCTTGGCAAGTTATGCATTTTCACAAGTTTGACTACATCGTTTTGATACTTGTTTCTTTGAGTGGCTTAGGAACCGCTGGGTGCACACAGAAAAAAGAGGAAGCTGTCTCGGCTGAAAAGCCTCCCAAGCCGGTTGCGATCGTTGCCTTGCAGCAAACTTCACCGACAAACACCGAATTCATGACGGGTTCGGTTGTGCCTTGGAAATCCGAACAGATTGGGTTTGAGGTGGCTGGGCGCGTCGCGGAAGTTATTGAGCCCAACGAATTCGTAACGCCTCAAATCGGCAGCGAGACCGATGACCTGACACCAGGTGCGACTCCGTTAGCTCGTCTGGATGATGAAGAGTTGAAAATTGCCGTCGAATCGGCGAACGCCGGTGTCGAAGTCGCGAAACTGAACCGCGATGCCAATCTGGTGACGATTGAGCAGCAGTTGCCCGCACAGATCGAAGCTTCAAAGGCCGAGGCCGACCTTGCCGACATCGAGCTATCCCGCACGCTAGAGCTCTCAAAACAGAATGCAATTTCGCGCTCGGAACTCGATGCTGCGGAAGCGAATGCATCGACGACGAAATCTCGCCTTTCCAGTTCCCGGGCTGAGTTGGCTCAGGCGAAAGCCCGCCAGCTTGCACTCGAAGCTCAAATCCTGTTGGCCCAGCAGCAACTCTTCGAAGCCCAGCGCAGACTCCGAAACGCAGTTCTATTCAGCCCGTTTCCAGGACAGGTTTCACAGATTCACGCGGTTCCCGGCACTTATGTCAAAGAGGGTGATCCGGTGGTGACCGTGCAGATGATGGATCCGATGACCATCGAATTTGAGGTGACAGCCCGCGACTCTCGCCGCTACCTTCGCGGTGACATGTTGTCGGTTCAAGTCACCGATGGCAACGGACAATCCCGCCAGCTTAGCGGCATGGTTTACCGAGTCGATACGGAAGCCGACCCTGCGGCGCGAACATTTACGGTGACATTGCATGTGCGAAACGAGATCGACGAAACCGCGTACCAAACGCCGCAAGCCGACGAGCCAATCGCATGGACGGATCAGATCATGCCATTGAATATCGGCCCCATGATTACCGGCGACCGGCGACAACTGGTGGTTCGCGAAGCGATTCACACGCTCGGCGGCGAGACATTTGTCTGGAAAGTCACCAATCGTCGATGGGGAACTCCGTCGCCGTCACGCGACCGTCTACTTTCGGTTGCCAAAGTCCCCGTTCGAATCACCAGCGACGTGATCTCCTATCTCGGGCGGTGGAAGTTTGTTGCGATCGAGTTTGCCGATCCGGACGTCGAGATGGATGTCGATCACGATCTGATTACCGGCAAACTTTACTTCAAGCCGAAAGCGTCAGAACCGTCCAACGTTTCAGCAAGCGAACTTCCGAAGCTGGAAACCTGGGCCGGCTGCCAGGTAATAATTGACGAACATCGCTGGCTGTTGCGCTCGGGCGAAGTCGTACAGATTCTACTAACTCCAAACAAACCGACTGATGGCTACTACATCCCGATGAAGGCTGTGTGCAAAGAACAGGGGCAGACTTTCGTCCACGTGCTTGACGATACTGAGAGCAAGGCGACCGCGCGGCGAATCTTCGTCGAATTCGCTGAAGAAGAATCGGTCCTCGGTGAAACGGTTTTGCTTCGGATCACTTCGACTTCGCGGGAAGCATTGCGTGAGGGAATGCAGGTCATTGTCGAAGGCACGCACTACCTTAACGATGGAGACCGTGTCGTGGTTTCGCCGCTTGTGAGAGGGCAGTAATGAGAGACCTTCCCGAGTTCGCAGTGCGTCGCCCGACGATCACGATCACGCTGGTGTTGTTGCTGGTCGCCTGGGGCAGCGTCAGTTTCTTCACCATGCCGCGTCGCGAAGACCCTGAATTCACGCTCAAGATCGCCCTCGTGACCACTCGCTGGCAGGGTGCGTCGGCGGAGCAAATCGAAAAACTGGTCACTGACCCGCTGGAAGATGCGATCGACGGATTGGAAGAAGTCCGGTTGATTCGATCTACATCCAGCAGCGAACAGTCGGTCATCTTTGTCGAACTCGAGGACAACGTGCCAGGCGCGAGGGTCGACGATGCCTGGGATCGCGTGCGCGCCCGGATTCGCAATGTGCCGATGCCCGACCAAAGCATCTCGCCGTTTCTGTTCGATGAATTTGCTGACACCAGCGTCCTGCTGTATGCCGTCCACCAACGACCGTTCGATAGTGACTCGGTCGTTGATCCGAAGTACGCCTACTCGCCGCGACAACTCGATCTGTTCTCAGAGCGAATACGTGATTCGCTTCGTCTGCTGCCCGGCGTCTCGCAGGTCGGTCGGTTCGGAGTCCAGGAAGAAGCAATCTACATCGAGACGGACGAAGGAAACTGGTCAACGCTGGAACTAACGACGGCTCAAATCGAATCACTTGCAAAGTCGCAGAACATCGTAGCTCCAGGCGGAAGGATCGACGGCGAAGATGGACGCTTTTTTGTGAAGCCTAGCGGTGATGTCGGCGCGGTGGAGGCTTTTGATTCGTTGGTCGTTGGTGTCGTGGCGACCGGAGATGAATCGGGCGACGCAGGCGTCAATCAAGTTCAACTCAAAAACATGGGGTTGAACGTTCGTCGTGGCTACATCGACCCGGCCCAGCGTATTTGCCGCTACGGAACTCCCGAGTTTGAGACACCCGCCATCACCCTTGCGGTATCGATGAAATCAGGCGCAAACATCATCGACATCTGCGACCGTTCCAAAGAAAGTGTCGCCCAGCTGCAAAGCACGGGGGTGTTGCCGCCCGATCTGGCGGTGTCCATCATTTCCGATCAGTCGGATAGTGTGAAGCACCGAATTCGTGAAGTTGGCGTGAACATCATCCAAGCGATTCTGGTCGTTGTCGTTCTGGTGTATTTGGTTGTCGGGTTTCGCACCGCTGCCGTTATGGCCGCCAACATCCCGTTCGTTGTCATTTCGTCGCTGGCGATCATCACACTTTTTGATGTGCAACTCGAACAGATGTCGCTGGCTTCGATGATCATCTCGCTCGGATTGTTGGTCGACAATGCTGTTCAGGTCTGCGACCAGTGTCGCACGAACCAGATCGCCGGCATGAGCCCGCGCGAGGCTTCGGTCGCTGGTGCAAAAATGCTTGGCTCGTCGATGCTGAGCGGAACCGCGACGACGGTTGCTGCTTTTATCCCGATGTTAATTGCGATGGACGGTGCCAATCGCGAATTTATTTACAGCCTGCCTATCACGCTGTCGGTCATGCTGGCGGTTAGTTGGGTTCTGGCGATGACTTTCTGCGTCATCCTGGCCGCGTGGTTCATTCGACCGCCCAAAGATCCGACGCGCCCAACCGCGCCGTTGCCCTGGTTGATGAGCAAGCTTGGAACCGTGTGGCGCAGGCTGCGGAAGAAAGGAAGTGGAGCGCCGTCGCAAGTCGAATCACAACGCGGCGGCTTCTACCGACTTTACGCCAACGCAGTCGCATGGGCTCTGCGTCATCGCTTTGTCACTATTGTCGCATCCATCGGCATCATGCTGCTTGCGACCCAACTGCCGGTTTCGAGCGAGTTTTTTCCACTGACGCAGCGAGACCAATTTGCCGTTGAAATCTATTTACCCGAATCCGCTTCGATTGAACAAACCAACGAGGTTGCTCGCAAGGTCGAAGGGATGATCCGCGCCCTCAGCCCACATGTCGATGCTGAAGGAACCCCGCACCAGCGTTTGTTCAACATGCGAACCATCGTCGGCGGAGGTGGATCGCGCTGGTACCTCGCATGGGAACCGGAGACCCTGAAGCCAAACTACGCCGAAATCCTGATCCACACGACCAAGGGAGAGTTTACCCACGAATTTGCCGAGCAACTGCGTGTGGTTGCGAGGCAAGGAGACGAATCGTTGGGGCTGTCGCCGATCGCCGGCGCCCGAGTGGTTCCCGTTGAATTGGCGCTCGGCCCGCCCGCGGATCCTGTAGTTTTGCGCGTCATGGGAAACGGGCTCGCTGACGCGGACGAACTCAGGCGCATTGCGAATCGCGTCAAGTCGATTGTGGACGCCGAGCCTGACACCTGGGACGTCAACGATTCGTGGGGCGTCTTCGGCCAGCAGTTGTTTGTCGATGTGGATTCGGATCGGGCGAGCCTTTCGGGGATTCGCAACGCGGAAGTCGCCTCAACGCTCGATGCTTACTATTCCGGCAAACTGCTGACGATGTATCGGGAGGGTGACCGGCAGATCCCGGTCTACTTCCGGTTGAATCCGCAAAGCCGTCGATCACTCGGTGCCGTTAGCAGTTCACACATCGAAAGCCGCGTCGGCAAGGTTTCGCTGGCCGCCATCGCGAGCGTGAAGCCGCAATGGCGTATGGAGACCATCGATCGACGCAACGGAAATCGAACGATCGAAGTCAGATCGAGAATCAACTTCGGGGCGTCTGGCAACGACATCACGACGCGAGTCTTCAACTCCGAGCCACTGCGAGAGCTGAAAGCCGAACTGCCTCCCGGATTTCGTATTGAGATCGGTGGCGCACTGGAAGAGTCGCTGAAGGCTCAGTGGAAAATGTTCCGTTCATTTGGCATGTCATTCATCGCAATTATTCTATTGTTAGTTTTTCAGTTCAACAGTCTCGCCCGCACTTCGATCATCATGGTGACGTTGCCGCTTGCTCTCGTGGGGGCGCTGTTCGGACTATGGGTGACAGGCAATGCATTCGGATTCATGCCGCAACTTGGCGTGCTGGCTTTGTTCGGAATCGTCTTGAATTCAGCCATTCTGTTTGTAGAATTCGCTGACATCGTCATGAGGGAAAGAACATCCGGGGCCGGTCAGCTTTTAACGCGCGAGGAATATCACGGTGCAATTGTCGACGCCGCACGACAAAGGCTGATGCCGATATTTCTAACGACCGCCACTACAGTAGGCGGACTCGTGCCGTTGGCCCTTGCTGGCGGGCCGCTTTGGCAAGGTCTGGCCTGGCTGCTCATCTTTGGTCTGACATTCGCTACCGTGCTGACGCTTTTCGTCATCCCCGTCCTCTATTCCTTCCTGTCGCCCGCGTCGCGTCTTAGCACTGCCCACGCTTCGCGTTCAAGCAGCGCTGGCACCTGATCTCGTTGCCGCTGATACTGCCAGATTCAGATTCTTGCCGATCAGGTATGCTCCTGGCCATCCACAGTCATTTCGCTGCATTTCGAGAAACTTGACATGCAGAGACTTCGCCGGTACAATTCCCTGTATGCAAGACGATTTTATTGACAACCTGATGCAACGTTGGTTGACGCAGCGGCCGGAACTGGACGTCAGTCCGATTGCAGTTATTGGCCGCGCGATTCGCATTGCCGACGTGTTGAAACGCGAGTTGAAGGAGCTGCTACGGCCTTACGGACTGGAGGTCTGGGAATTCGATGTGCTGGCGACGCTTCGCTGGGGTGGCAATGAAGACGGCTTGACTCCCAAAGAACTCATCGACGTCGTCATGGTCTCGTCGGGGACAATGACACATCGCCTTGATCAGCTGGAAAAAGCGGGTTTTGTGAAACGGGTTCCCAATCCGAACGACCGTCGCTCTGTTCGCATTCAACTGGCCAAACGTGGCATAGAAGTCGTCGAAAAATCGTTGACCGAGCACATCGCTTCGGCACAGCAAGCAGTCCGCGAACTTTCGCAGCGCGAGCAACAACAGACGGCTCGGGTTCTGAAGAAGATCTTGGCTAAGATCGACCACCCCAAGAGTTAGACCACTATCGTTCCTTGCCCTTAGGTCGCGATTCAAGCTTATCGCATGAGCCTCTACGAAAATCATGTCGCACAAAACAGAAAATGAAACAGCTATGGCTAACAGCTTACGCTCAAGACTGATGAGCTTTCTCGCTGTCTGGGGTAAACGGTTGTTGATCGTCCCTCCGGTTGCGTTGGCGATCGGCGCGCTCATTTATCTGACGCAAACTCGTCAGCCGCCAAAGGTCAAATCGGAATCGGAATCCGCACGTGCCCTCAGTGTCATCGCCGCTCCGGTTTTTGAGATTGAACCGCGAGTCGTCGGCTTTGGCACCGCTGCGTACGCAAAGAAGTGGCGGGCAGTTGCCCAGGTCGCGGGACGCATTCTGGAGGTGCATCCAGAGCTTCGACCGGGGGCAATTATCAGTGCTGGAGACGTATTGCTGAGAATAGACGACGCGGATTATCGCTCTGCGGCTGCGGAACTCACAGCATCCATTGAGCAAAAGGAAGCGGAGATCACCCAGCTCGAACAAACTCGATCCAACTACGACAAGACGCTGACGTTAGAACGATCGGCCCTGTCGTTGTTCGAACGCGAACTCAACCGATATGAGTCGTTGTTGGCGAGCCAAGCCGAATCGCAGGCCGCAATCGACGGCGCGCGACGCTCGCTAATTGCACAACAAAAAGTCGTTCAGGATCTGGAAAACAGCAAGTCCTTGATCGAGCCGCAGATTCATGTGTTAAAGGCGGCTGTTCGGCAAACGGCGGCTCAACTGGAGAAGGCAGAACGCGACGTCGAGCGCACCCTCATACGAGCTCCCTTCACGATGCGTGTTGGCGACGTCGATTTGGAACTTGATCAATTCGTTGCGACCAACGAAACACTTTTTGAAGGCTTCAGTGATTCCGAAATTGAAATCGAAGTTCAAGTTTCCACGACGGACATGCCCCGCTTGTTGGCGATGCCACCGGCGGATCATCGGCCGCCAGAAGAGTTGACGATGGATATCATGCGAAATGCGTTTCGAGTCTCACCGACGGTTGAAATTTCGGGTGGCGATTCCACTGTGGTCTATGAAGGCCGGTTTTTGCGAGTCCGTGAAGTGGTCGACTCGCAGACTCGGCAAGTGGGCGTCGTAATCGGCGTCACCAATGAGCCGAAGCTAACCGATGGTCGACCTCGCCCTCCGGTGTTGGATGGTTCTTTTTGCAAAGTCACCATGCGCGGTGAATCTATCGGCCAGCGTGTCGTTGTGCCTCGTGTGTCACTGCACGGGGAAACCGTGTACGTGCTGGACAAGGACAGTCGGTTGGCGAAAAGTGAAGTGGAGGTTGAGTTTTTCCAGGAAGACGTCGCCGTCCTTGCCAGTGGCCTGACTCCGGCTGAGCAAGTCATCATCGCTGATCCGTCGCCCGCCGTACAAGGGAGTTTGATTAAGCCAGTCGAAGATAATGCAATTCTGGATCGGCTCAAAAACGCAGTGCAGTAGTAGCGGGCCGGGCATAGTACAGGCTGTCAGCTTGTAAGGTCGGTGAAAATATAATTTTCAAAGTAGTGGACGAGGCAAAACGAGTGGGATGGTGAAACGTTAGTTCTTTGTGGCGCTAGCCTCGGGCCCTACAGGGGGCGACGATGGTGTTCGAGACACCCGCGGCTAGCGCCGTCGGCTCAGTTTTCACCAGCCCAGGCAACGAGTCGTTGCATACGAAATATTGCAGGGACCCATGGCTTCGTCCATTACAGAATTGTCGCGAGTGATTTAATGCTGGAAAAATTTGTTCAACATCGCACGCTGGCCAATCTGCTGATGCTGTCGTTCATTGGCGTGGGCCTGTATGCGCTGCCGAACCTGAAAAAAGAATCGTTCCCTGATTTTGACGCCTCCGAAGTCATGATCGCGATGGTCTATCGCGGAGCGTCAGCGGAAGATGTTGAGCAAGGAATTTGCTTTCGCATCGAAGACGCGATCGACAGCGTTCAAAATATCAAGAAAGTCACCTCGGTCGCCCAGGAAGGTAGCGCGGCGATTACGATCGAAATCGAAGACGGCGCAGACGTCGCCGAAGCACTGAGTGACATCGAAGTCGAAGTCGACGCCATCACCGATTTCCCAATTGGTGCCGAAGACCCCATCATTACGCAACTCAACCGAAGCGTGGCGGTCATGACACTCGCCGTCAGCGGTCCGATGCCGATTGCAGACCTGAAAGACTATTGCGAGGACCTCAAGCGCCGGCTTCGTCAGTTGCCGGTCAGCCCGCTTGTCGAAGTCGAAGGCTTTTCCAACAGGCAACTTCGCATCGAACTTGACAGCGACGCACTTCGGCGGCTCGGCCTGTCTGCTGCTGACATCGCCACGACGGTCGGAGTCCAGAACCTTGACCTGCCCGTTGGCACTATTGAAACTAGCAATGAAGATATCCTGCTTCGGTTCGTCGAAGAGCGTCAGCACCCGCAGGAGATCGAAGAGATTGTTGTTGCTGGCGTGCCGGGCAAATCCGAAATTCGATTGCGTGATATCGGACGAGTCGTCGACACCTTCGCCGATGCGGAAGAGAAAGCCTGGTTGGACGGTGAGCGAGCCGGCATTCTGCAAATTAAAAAGACCAAATCGCAGGACACGATCCAAGTCGCCGAGCCGCTTTACGACTTTCTTGAAAGCGAACGAAGTCGCAATCCGCATTTACGGTTGGTCGTGACCTCGGACACTTCCGAACTGATCACCCAACGCCTAAGTCTGCTGCTTACCAACGCCTGGCAGGGTATGATATTGGTCTTCTTGACTCTGTGGCTGTTCTTCAATTTGCGGCTGAGCTTTTGGGTCGTGATGAGTCTTCCCGTTTCGTTCATGGCCGCCTTCTTTCTGATGCCCCTGTTCGGCGTGACGGTCAACATGATGTCGTCGGTCGCCTTGCTAATGGCAATTGGCGTGCTGATGGACGACGGGATCGTGATCGGTGAGAACGTTGCTCGCCATGTAGCGCTGGGGAAAGACTCGATGCGAGCTGCGGTTGACGGAGTCAAGGAAGTAGCTGGCGGGGTGGTGTCCTCGTTTCTGACGACCGTATGTGTGCTCGGTCCGCTGTTGTTTCTAGAGGGCGAACTCGGCAAGGTGTTGCGGGTGATCCCGATCGTCCTTATTGTGACACTCGGAATCAGCTTGGTCGAAGCCTTTCTGATCTTGCCAGCGCACCTTGGCCATTCACTGAGCCACCATGATCCACAACAAATCAATTACCTACGCCGCGGCGTCAATCGTTCGGTCGACTGGGTTCGCGAAAGTTTCTTTGGCTCAGTAGTCGATTGGGCCATTCGGTGGCGCTATCTGACAATCGGCATGGCCCTGGGAACGTTCGTGTTGGCGATCTCGATGTTCACCGGCGGATTCGTATCCTTCGTTGGGTTTCCTGAAATCGAAGGTGACGAGATCGACGCGAAAATTCTGCTACCACAAGGAACGCCTTTGAGCGATACCGAGTTGATTGTGCGCAGAATCAACGAGGCGGTCGAGCGTACAAACGCACGATTCCCTAACCAGCCGCCACTTGCCAGCACAAACGACGCGACGTCGATGTCGCCGCCTTTGGTTCTGTCCACCGTTTCGACTTTCAGTCAAAACACAGACGCATCTGAATTTGGTCCGCACGTGGCCACGGTCACAACCCGCATCCTGCCGCCGGAATCTCGCGCGACGAGCTTGCCCGAATTTATTGCCGCATTGCGCGAAGAGGTCGGTGTAATCCCAAACGCGATCTCGGTTTCGATTGCCGAGTCGGTTCGCGGCCCGGCGGGTCGACCGATCGAAGTTCGCTTTCTTGCCGATGAACTCGAGCACGCCAAGGCAGCTTCGGAATTGGCTCGACAATGGTTCTCGCGTTTTGAGGGCGTATACGATTTAACCGATGATATGCGTCGAGGGAAACAGGAAATACGCTTGCGACTCAAACCCGATACCGTTGCACTGGGTTTGAATGTACGCTCGATGGCGAACCAGCTGAGCGCGGCTTATCAGGGCACGAAAGTCACCGATATGCAGATTGGCAACGACCAGTTTGAGATCAACGTCCAATATGAAAAGGAGCATCGCAATAGTTTGCAGGACTTCGCCGATTTTCAGTTCATGCTCGCCGGTGGCAAACAGGTTCCGCTGGGGGCGGTCGCCGACGTGACCTATCAATACGGTTGGTCACGGATTGCCCGCACCGACGGATGGAGAACCGTGACGCTGATCGGCAACACGGACAGTGAGATTGCCAATGCATCCCAATTGATGAGTGTTTTTACCCGCGAGCTTCTTCCGGAACTACAAGAGCAATTGCCTGACGTTCAAGTCTCATTTGGCGGCCAGCAGGAATCGTCGGACGAAACGGGATCGTCGATGGTCTATTTAGTCCTGCTGGGGCTGTTTGGTATCTATGCGATTTTGAGTTACCAGTTTGAAAGCTGGTTGGAACCGCTAATCGTGATGTTTGCGATTCCCATGGCGTTGATCGGCGTTGTGTTCGGTCATCTACTGATGGGGATGTCGCTCAGCATGCCCAGCCTGATTGGCTTTGTTTCACTGGCGGGGATCGTCGTGAATGACTCCATCCTGCTGGTACTGTTCCTCAAGCAGGCTCGTCGGGAAGGTACACCGACGATCGAAGCTGCCAGTCAGGCGGGGCGACTTCGGTTCCGTGCGATTGTGCTGACCAGCGCTACCACGATGGCAGGGTTGTTACCACTGGCGCTGGAACAGAGCACTCAAGCTCAAGTGCTTCTTCCAGTCGCGGTCTCGATCGTCTTTGGGATGCTAAGCTCAACCGTCTTAATCCTGGTCGTCATCCCCTGCATTTACGTGGCATTGCACGACATTCTGCCACAATCGCATCTAGTTGGTCACTCTAGCGGACAACCAACGGTGCAAAGTTTCCGGCGATCGACGTCGGAAGGTCCCATTTAGATTGCAGGCAAGAGCCGCAAACCCCAATATCTCAACAACCCTTTGTCAACCTGGAGAAGCCATGAACCTCAATCGTATTAGCGTTCTGTCGACCGCAAATCTGCTTGCCTTCTTCGCAGCAGTTCATTCGATGGCTTACGCGCAGTCGCCAGATGTGACGACCGACCAGAAACCCTCATTTACCCAAGGCGAAGCACAAACGGATATTGCCAAACTCTACCAGTGGATGGGCAGTAACCCGCGCATAGCCAATGTCGGAACGATCAAGTCGACTGATGGCAAAGAGTGGACGGTGCCTGCGAAGACACATTTCCAATCCGCGACCAGAGCGGCGGATCTGTACAACGAAGCCAACGGAGTCACACCTGACGGTATCGAAAACGTTGACCTGAAAACGATTCCGGTCATCGACGCCGGCGGAAACGAGCTATTTACCGCCTACGTTTTTGGGGATAACTATTTCGAGTTCTACGTGAACGGAAAACTGTTGGCAGTCGATCCGGTTCCGATGACGCCGTTTAACAGTAACGTTATTCGCTTCAAGTCGAAGCGGCCATTCACTATTGGAATCATGGGCGTCGATTGGGAAGAACGACTCGGTCTGGGGTTTGAGCAGTTCCGCGGCGCACCGTTTCATCAAGGAGACGCGGGACTGGTCGCAGTTATTAAAGACGCGGATGGCGAAACGATAGCGATCACCGATGCGAGTTGGAAGGCCCAAACGTATTACACGGCACCACTGAAGACGAAGTAATGTCTGGTTCTCAAAGGAGCGATCCGTGACAGCTCGAAATGCAGCACTGAGGACACCGCAGACGGAACAGCCTACTTCGCGGCTCACTGGCCGCTTCCCGAACACTGGGCCGCTTCGGACTTCGATGATCGCGGTTGGCCAAACGCAGTTACCTTTACGAACGATTTTGTTGGCGTAGAGAATAAGCCGGCCTACACCAACTTCACAGACTTGTTCGACAACCCTCGGGCGGACGCACAGTTCATTTGGTCATCAAGTCTAGTGCATGACAATCTGGTGCTGATGCGAACAACCATTGGCAAGCAACAAGACCGATAACAAATGAACCAGTTCTCATCGTATCCCGCTGATATGGCAACGGCGCTTATCAAGCAGTGGCGTCAGCGCGACCTACCGGCCGAATCGTTGCCAGACAGTACGTCACTGACCACGCTGTTCGATGTCAGCTATCAGGCAACTTTGCTTCGTGAGGAAGATAATCCGGTCCGATGTCGAATTATCTATGCGAGCCCCGATCAGCTGCAGACACTACGATCCGTCCAGTCGCGTCCACATGTGCTCCCGTTTTCGCAACCGGCCGAGTTGACGGCGCACAACCTTCGCAAGTTGTCTGCTGCAGCGGATTTTTATCGGGCGATTCTAGCAGTTGATTCCGATGCGTACGGCAGGGTCGTGATCTGGGGCATCGTCGTGACGGGAACGGATTGGGTCAATCGTGTCGAAGGCTCGAACTTCGACGGTGTGCCACTGCCGCCGAATCTCGTTGTTCAAGCGTTGGGTCCGGGGCATCTGACCTCGAATCGGAACAGTCTGTCGTCGAACCAGCCGATTCGGCGGGCACCCAGCATCGTTCGGCCTACCGACTCGTCAATGGATCCAACCAGGCGATCGCAGTCGTCGTGTCACAAGATGGCGACGTGCGGTTCGTCGCTCACCACAACGACAAGCTGACGTACTGGCCTTACCTGCCGTAGATAGTCTGAACTAGAAAACATTTGAATCGTTAAGGAGCTAGGTTAATGAGAGATTTCAAACTGTCGCTGTTCTCAGTACTGGTATTCACGTCCCTGGCCTATGGTCAGCATACGGAAGAGGCCGGCACCACTGAAAAAACGGCTCAACGAAAAGACGTGACCTCCAGCGTTATGATCCGCTTGATTGATCCGCTCGACGAGCCCGAGTTCTATTGCCTTGACGTTCCCGGTTACGGACCAGGAGTGCAACTGGATAACCCGCTGACCGCGCACACGTTGAAGGCGTTTGGGTCTGCTGACGAAATGTGGGTGCTGAATTACCCTGCGGCGGGACAGATCTATGTCCCGGCCTTCAAGAGATGTATCGAGGCCGAACATGCTAAGTCGGGAGCGTCGTTGTACCTTAAGGAACCCGGCGACTCTCTTCTGCAGCGATTTACCATGACGGAGAAAGGCACGATCGTCTTGGCCGAACACACCGATCTTGGTTTCGCCGTAGCACCCGGTAATGGCGAGCAGGCGGGCGGGCCGAGCCATCTATTTCGGAAGATGGGTCTGGCGAATCTTGCCGAGACACCAGAGAAGCTTACGACATGGAAGCTTGTCAAAGATGCCGACCGCTGGCCTGAGTAACGACGGTTTGTCCGATCAAATCTTACCTTTCTTGATCGGCTAGCGGGAGTCCAAAGACACCTGCGACGACAAGCGTCGAAAGCACAGTGCAAGACCTGAACCCAGCGATCAACCACCAATTCCAACCTGCTGCACGCTTTTACACTGCGGCGTCAACACTCGAGAAATCCGATGACAACTCTACGTGACCAAACCAATGCACAATTCGCCAAGCTACAGCAATCGAAACCTGAGTTTGCGAGACAGATCGAGTCCCTTTTGGCCAAAGCTCGCGATTTTGGAGATGGCAAGGATGCGATTGCAGTGGGCCAGCCCGCTCCAGATTTTGTATTGCCCAGTGCCAAAGGTGAATCGATCGAGTTGTCTGCGTTGCTCACGGGCGGACCGGTGGTGATCGTGTTTTATCGGGGTAGTTGGTGTCCTTACTGCAACTTGCAGCTCCGTGCGATGCAGGACCGCTTGGCAGACATTGAAAACCTTGGCGGTCAGCTTGTGGCGGTGAGTCCGGAGGTTCCCGACGAATCACTGTCGCAGATCGAAAAGCAAGAACTGAAATTCACAGTTCTCTCCGACAATGGCGCGCTGGTTGCCGCACAATATGGAGTCGCTTGGGAAGTCCCCGAAATGATTCTCGACCATATGCGTAACGACCGCGGCCTTCACCTGACCAAAACCAATGATGGCAACGGCACCGTGCTACCAATCCCTGCGACATTCGTTGTTTCAACCGATGGCATTGTGGCGTGGCAATATGTCGATGTGGACTATCGTCATCGTGCAGAACCGGACGATGTCATCGCAGCACTTTGCGATTTGAACTGATGGACTAGAACCTGAAAACACGTTTTCTACCAAGGATGACAACTTATAACTTACCGGAGAAAATTTCATGTTGAAGAACAAAGAATCATTGGCGTCGGCGGGACTGCTGCTACTTCGTGTCGCTTTCAGCTGCTTCATGCTCGTTCACGGTTGGCAGAAGCTTTCCGGATTCAGCGAGATGGCAGACAAGTTCCCCGATCCTATCGGCATGGGTAGCAGTCTCAGTTTGGTGCTGGCGATCGCTGCCGAGGTCGGTTGTTCGCTGCTGCTTATTGCCGGCTTCGGGACGCGTCTCGCCGCGGTGCCTCTGGCTTTCACGATGATCGTTGCGTTGTTCGTAGTGCACGGCAGCGATCCGTGGCAGAAAAAGGAACTCGCTGCCTGCTATTTAGCCGTTTACGCAACTCTCATGCTCACGGGAGCGGGACGATTCTCGGTGGATCACTGCTTGTGGGGTAAAAAGCATGAGACCGTCACGGATTCACCAATTGAGTGAGTTAGCCGTCTGAGCAAGTCGTCAGCTGCTGTGGAACCGGAAACGGTTGTCGTTAGAACTATAGATGTGCGAGCAGCAAAATCCGCTTTGACCTCGTGATGCAGAAATCATAAGCAGGACGAGCAAGTTGGGATGAAATAGCGCCCGATTCCTTCATGCATTGCAGGAATGGAGTTATCGTGAAATCCCCTCCGCAAACCGCCGACTATTTTTTAACCACCGTATCGGAATGATTGGAATGCGATCCAAACTGCAACAAACCATAGATTGCACAGCCAGCGACGCTGCTGCGCGTCTCAATAGCAATGACGGTGGACATTCGATACTTGAATTGCAACACCCGGCAGCCACGAGGAATTCATCACAACAAAACAGGGAATCGACTCGCAAACTACTGTACCGGCGGTTGTTGTTCGCGACGACCGCAATGGTTTGCATATTGGTATCGCTGAAAGTTATTGGGGTTGCGTTTGCCGGAGCGTATTCTCTCGACTTCTTGACACAGTTATCGACAGTCGTTGTGCTTCTGGGTGTCATTGCCGTACTTTATCGCACTCCTCAAGCCTCAATGCGGCTGTTGCGAATTGCCGAAACCGTCGCTGGGATCGCGATAGCCGTCGATTTTATCTGGGTGCTGGTTATCGAGACCGATACAATCGTGGCTATGGATGAGACGGAACGTCTGGCGGAGGTGTTCATGACACTCAGTTTTGCTCTCGCAATTTTTATCGCAACGTACGGGATGTTCATTCCCGGACAATGGCGACGAACTGCGGTCATTACCGGCATGTTTGCTCTTATCCCTGCGACAACGGCGATCGTCCTCCGACAGATTCATCCAACCTTGCAACAATCTGACGGCTTTCCTGGTTTTGTTGCTCCACTGTTTACGATGTTGATGGCGATTGCCTCAACGCTGACGACTCGCATTGTGAATCAATTGCGTCGTGAAGTCGAAACGGCAAAACGATACGGCCAATACCATTTGCTTGATGAGATTGGTCGAGGGGGCATGGGGGTTGTCTACAAGGCCAGGCATCGAATGCTGAAACGACCTGCTGCCATTAAACTGATTCGAAACGAATTCGCCAACAAACCAGAAACGATCACGGAATTTGAACATGAAGTACAATTGTCCGCAGAGCTGACACATTGGAATTCCGTCCAGATCTATGATTACGGCCGAACCGAAGAAGGCGACTTTTATTATGTCATGGAATTGCTCGAAGGCGAGAATTTGCTCAGCCGAATCCACCGACGCAGTAAACTGTCGAATTCGGAAACTGCTAATATCATTAGCCAAGTCTGCGATGGCTTGCAGGAAGCCCATCTCAAAGGAATGGTTCATCGCGACATCAAGCCCGCAAACATTTTTCTAGCCAAAAATGTGGGGCAGCAAGATGTCGTTAAGATTCTGGACTTCGGCCTAGCAGCAATGAAGTCCGAAACCGATCGACTTCAGAAAGTCAGTGGCAGCCCCTCTTACATGTCTCCCGAACAGATTACCGCGAAATCAATCGACGAGCGGTGCGATATCTATGCTGTTGGTTGTGTCATTTTTGAGTGCCTAACCGGGTATCGGCTTTTCATCGGAGATACAATCAACGAATTGCTAAACCAACATCTGCATCAAAAGCCGTCGCTGGCAGACTTGCCAGAATCCGCCAGTCAATTTGGTGATGTCATTGCCAAGTGCCTCGAAAAGGAACCGAACAGGCGTTTCCCCAACGTCGCAGCTTTAAAAGATGCGATTGGCCGGTGCATCTAGGGCTTTGTTGACGCGTGTAAGCGTGTCGTCGTTGTAAATCGTGGTCTTGGTTGGTCGACGAATTCTCAGCAAAAGAAATGGCTGGAGGATGCCGACAGTGCCCGCAAAGTGTCACAATTGATGCAGACCGCCAACATTTGGGCACAATACCTGTCGGCGTTTCGACGAAGTATTTCAAACGCGTGTTTGCGTGCATTGTAAAACAACGTTTCACCGGTTCGCCATTGCATGGTCACTTCAGCAAGCCTTGGGTCTATCAAACGATGGAGTCGATCGGCGACACTTCGGAAAACCCCTTCCAGGGCATGGCAAGCGACATCCCTATGTTTTCGCTATGCCGAACCATCGAGATTGATCTCCGAGAAATGCTGGGAGAAACCGATCTACCTCAGGCAGTAGTGGCTAAGAAGGGAGTGCTTATGTAAGCATAGCGTCGGTGAATTTACGGTTGCCCCATTGCCATGCCCCAGGATGCACCTCGAACCACTCGGCAAGCACGTCGACTACGAAAGGGGACAACGGAACGGTACGAGTTGTTTCCTGCCTGCGAACACGCTTCTTCTCCCGAATCACCGCCCGTTTGCCGGGCAGGTCGATGTCTTGGAGCCTCGAACGCATCATCTCACTTCGCCGAGCACCGGTATGTGCTGCGAATGCAAACATCGCGTCTTCCGCCAAAGCGGACGATCACGTTAAAGCTAGCGCCTCGAAACCCCAAACCTGCCATTACTCCCCTCCCCTATGCTTGCCCTGCAACCTCCATGCTGGTCGCATTTTGGTCGCGTTTTTCACAGAGCCCATAAGAAAGGACTCACCGAATAATACGGCAAGTCCTAAATGGAGCAAGTTTTCCAAGGGTTTTTCGTAGTGCGGATAAGAGGACTTGAACCTCCACGATCTTGCGATCACTAGGACCTGAACCTAGCGCGTCTGCCAATTCCGCCATATCCGCGAGGTTGGACTTTTCCAATGCAATACGATTCAGCTATTCAAGGTAGCGGGCGAGCTCCGTGTGCTGTAGCTCGCTGGAAGCTGGGATTCCAACTCACCGGCGGTCGGCGCAAGGGACTGGGCCTGCTACCTTGAAAGGTATTGTCATTTGATGCTGAATTGTGAGAATGACTGGTTTTATGTCAAGTAGGTGTGCGCCTGCTGATGGATCGCCAAATGCTGGTTGACTGGCAAAATCAGCCTGGCGTATAACGGCGTAGAATAAGGTGCAATCCTTTTTTCAACCAGGAACCGGACCTATGCTTGACCGCGACGACACTGCCCCAATTCAAATGACTCCCGCTTGCAATGCTCGATGGCTTCGCTCGGCAAACTCAACGGCATCCAAGGCTAGGACAGCGACTTCCAATTCCAGGTTGGTATGGCGCACCGCAGCAGGATTGTGGCTGGCGGTTGCAGGGATCAGCGCTGGTCTACTGGCGGAACCCTCCTGGGCTCAGGAAAAATCGCCTTTGGCCGCAGCGCCGGACACGAGCGTGCCCGCAGAGCTCATCATTGGCGCTGAACGACTCTCGCAAGTGTTTCGAGCTACGGCGAAGCAATTAAAACCGTCGGTGGTGACGATAACTTCCAGTGTCGAAGTAAAAGTGCGCGGCCGCAATCGGGCTGGGGCTATCGGGGAATTGGAGCTTCCACCAGGCTTCGAGAACTTTTTGCCACCCGAGATGCTGGATCAATTACAGCCCAATAGAGGCAATCGTCGTGCGGATGAAACGGAAAGCCGAGATGTACCAATAGAGAAAATGCAAAGCGGCATGGGCTCGGGGATCATCGTCACCCCAGATGGAGTCATCTTGACGAACAATCATGTCATCGCAGATGCCGACGAATTGCAAATCGAATTGAGTGACGGACGGTTGTTCAGCGCGGCACTCGTCGGTTCCGACGACGCTAGCGATGTGGCTGTGCTCAAAATCGATGCGACCGGTTTGACTCCCGCACGATTGGGCAATTCAGCGGCCATGGAAGTAGGGGATTGGGTGTTGGCGATCGGCAGCCCTTTTGGACTCGATCAGACCGTCACCGCCGGTATCGTCTCGGCGACCAATCGTCAGACGGGCATCATCCCTGGGGGGTATGAAGACTTTCTACAAACCGACGCGGCTATCAATCCGGGCAATAGCGGCGGTCCATTGGTCAGCTTGCGCGGCGAAGTGATCGGTATTAACACGGCGATCAACTCACGCAGCGGTACCAATTCAGGGGTGGGTTTTGCAATTCCGATCAATATGGCGCAACGTATCATGGAGGATCTACTTCGCGACGGGCGCGTGGTTCGCGGCTGGTTGGGGGCGTCGCTGGATGATGTCAACATGCGCAATGCGGCTGAACTCAGATTGCCACCGGGCGTGGTGCGCGGGGCGGTAATTGCCACTGTCAAAGCTGGGGAACCGGCAGCCAATGCGGGCTTGCGAAGCGGCGATGTGGTCGTGGCGATCAATGACGCTCCCGTCGCCTCGTTCGCTCAACTGCGCAATAGGGTGGCCCTGTCTCGCCCCGGTAGCCAACTCGTGTTTGACATTTATCGCAATGGGCAAAAGCAGCGCGTCGATGTTCTGATCGGCGAACTGAGCAGCGAAAAACTGGCAGCAATGGTCGAGCGTACCGAGATTCCAGCACTGGGCATGGTCGTGCAACAATTAACTGCCCCCATGGCTGAAGAACTCGGAGCAGACTCAGCGACTGGCGGCGTAGTCGTCACAGAAATCAAGCCGGGGAGTCGGGCGATGCAACTACGCATCCGACCGGGCGATATCATCACCAGCGTTGATGATACCGAAATCGGCGGACCCGCCGATTTGAGCAAGGCTCTGGACGATCCCGACGATTTCACCATGCAGATCCAGCGTGGCAATCGCGTGTTGCAGTTACAAGCGACTTCGCGTTAGAATCTTGGAAATATTGCAAGCGTTCGCGAGCTAGCGCTGTTATTTACCACGAAACACACGAAGGACACGAAAGATTTGGGATACATCTCGCTGATTGCCGCCACCTCAGAACAAAATGTCCAGGGCCTCGCAAGCAGAATAAGATAACTCATGTTTTTCCGTGTTCGTGAACGGTTACGAATAATCTTATCCCACGTTCGGTACCTCACACAATGCTAGCAAAAACTACTGTCGCAGTGCTGGGAGCGACCGGTAGTATTGGTCGAGCGACGTTGGACGTGTTGGAATCGCTGGGTGGACCATGGCGGGCTGTGGGACTGTCGGCACACAGTCGATTGCCGGAGTTAGTCGAGCTTTCGCAGCGGTTTTCCCCCGATTTGGTGGTGGCAGCCTGCCCGGAATCGGCAGGGCGATTCGATTTCACAAGTCTTCCGGCGGGAGTCAAGCGACTGATCGGCCCCGAGGGGCTGATCGCGTTGGCCGAGTTGCCGGAGGTCGACACGGTGGTAGCGGCGGTGGTTGGTTCGGCCGGTTTGGCGAGCAGTCTGGCGGCTGCACGCCAGGGCAAGCGGCTGGCGCTGGCCAATAAAGAGGCCCTGGTAGTCGCTGGTAGTCTGCTTACCCATGCTCTAAAACGTAGCGGGGGCGAGTTGCTGCCGGTTGATAGCGAGCACAGCGCGATCTTTCAAGCGTTGCAAGCTGGCAGGTCGCGCGAGGTGGCACGCGTAGTATTGACGGCTAGTGGCGGACCGTTTCGCACCTGGACCGCCGGGCAGATTGCCAAAGCGACTGTCGACGACGCCCTGGCCCACCCGACTTGGCAAATGGGGCGCAAAATCACGATCGACTCGGCCACGATGATGAATAAGGCGCTTGAAGTCATCGAGGCGCGGTGGCTGTTCGATCTTCCGGCTGAGAAGATCCAGGTGGTGGTGCATCCGCAGTCGATCATCCATTCTATGGTCGAATTTGTCGACGGATCGGTAGTAGCCCAGCTCAGCCCGCCCGATATGCGACTTCCGATACAATATGCGCTGACCTACCCTGACCGAATCCCCAGTCCATGCCCTAAAATGGATTGGACTGGGGCGATGTCTTGGGATTTAGAGCCCGTGGATATTGAACGTTTTCCGGCATTGTCGCTGGGGTGGGAGGTCGCCGAGCGTGGCGGTAGCTGTGGAGCGGTGGTCAATGCGGCCAACGAAGCGGCGGTGGAGCTGTTTCTGCAAGGCGAAATAAAATTCCCTGAAATTGTCGCCGGTTGTCGGCGAGTACTCGAACATCACAATTTTGACCCGAGCCCCGAGCTCGGAGAACTTATGCGTCTGGATGGCTGGGCGCGAGAGGAGATCACTAAGTGGGCGGCACTTTGCTAATCGACGGAATGAACTTTTGGACCGCGTTCGAAGGGACTGCGCTCGACTGGAGCAGTTCAGCGGCGGGGGCGGCCATGAGTTCGCTAATGAGCTCATTGCCACTACTGCTGGCTGAAACTTCCTCGCTGTCTCAACTGCTGGGAAATGTGTGGCTAGGTGTGCAAGTCGCCTTGGGGCTGGGGTTTGTGATTTTTGTTCACGAGTTGGGACACTTTCTAGCAGCCAAGACGTTCGGCGTGCGCTGCGACAAGTTCTACGTTGGGTTTGATGTGCCGATCAGCATTGGCCCAATCCACTTGCCACGCACGTTGGGGAAATTCCAATGGGGCGAGACCGAGTATGGCATCGGCATCATACCGCTGGGTGGCTATGTAAAAATGTTGGGGCAGGATGACGATCCGCGCGCCGCAGAAGAGGAGGCCAAGCGGATTCGTCTGGGCGAAGGGGAGGAAGCTCCGCTCGACCCACGCAGCTATCCGGCCAAACCTGTCTGGCAACGCATGATTATCATCTCCGCGGGAGTGGTGATGAACTTGATCTTCGCAGTGATATTGGCGGCGGCAGCCTATTGGGTTGGAGTCCCTTACCCACCGACCGTAGCGGGATCGACATACGCAGGCGGACCAGCTTGGGAGGCGGGCATTCAGACCGGCGACCAAGTCGTCAAGCTCGGCGATATGAAGGATGAAGATCCTCACATGCGCTACAACGACTTGGTGGTTGCGGTTGTCATGCGAGGTTTTGACGATAAGTCCAAGCCGCTACCGATGACCCTACTGCGCGGCGATGAACAGGTGGAAGTCACCGCCTCTCCGTCGGCCAAATACAGCAAGGATAGCGACATCTATCGTATTGGCTTAATGGCGCAGAACATCCCCAAAATCGGCTCTCCGCCCTATAGTCCAAATTCTTTTCTGGCGCAATCCAAGCCCGACTTGGAGCCCGGCGATGTGGTCACGGCCGTGGATGGCGACCCGTTGCCAATTGACCCACGCTTCAATCAAGTACTTGGGAGCGAGTTGACGCAGCGTCTGCAAGCCGCCTTTGAGAAGCCGGTCTCAATCACCGTCGAGCGCACGAAGGACAAGTCAGATACGTCGCCGCAAGAGTTGAAGATCGTATTGCCACCGGTCCCAGTTAAGACACTCGGACTGGGCTTTGCCGCTGGCCCCGTAACCGGCCTTCAAGTTGGCTCGATTGCGGCCAAAAGCGATTTGCGAGTTGGCGATATCATTGAAGCGGTCAATGGTCAGCCGGTAGAAAATGCCCTAGAGCTGCCAGCCCGCATTGGTGAATTGGCTGGCCAAGAGATAAAACTCACCGTGCGACGCGCGAAGACCGGTGTGCCAGGTGCCGCTTTGAAAGGTGACAACTTAGAGGGCAATACTAGCGAGGTACCTCCAGGGCCTAAACCAGCGGGAGCCGACAGCGACGAAGCCCAGTCGACGGAGCGGGCAAATTCCGCCGCTGACGCCGATTTCGAGACTGTCGAGGTGACGATGCCAGGTCCCGAGCGAGCTACGTTCGATCCGATTTCAGACATCGCTGGTGAACTGACGCTCGGCGGACTGGGAGTGGCCTTCGATGTGACGAACACGATCAGCTCGGTCGACCCGAGCCACTGGAAACCGGAGGACGCGATCCGTGTCGGAGACGAATTGTTGCAGGTCCAATGGTTGGCAACTCCTGAGCAGAAGAAGGAGCTCGCCAAACAGTTCCGACCGAAAGCCTTCGAGGCGTTTGTGATCGACAAGCAATTCACCACGTCGACCCTGTATGACCTGCAGCAGAGTCTACCCGCTGGGTCAGAGCTCAAATGCTGGTTGCGTCGCGGCGGTAAGACCATCGATGCCGTTGCCAAGTTGGAATATGCAAAGGATTGGTATTGGCATCAACGCGGCATCGCTTTGTCCCCCATGATGAGCACGCATCAAACCGATTCCGTAGCCACAGCGCTCAAGCTGGGGTTGTGGGAAACGTCGCGACGCTTCAATGATGTGCTCGATTTTCTCCGTTTGCTAGTTACGGGTAAAATCGGCGCCAAGGGAGTGGGTGGCCCGATTGCGATTGCCGAAGCGGCTGGTTCCGAGGCGAGCTATGGCGTGGCGAGATTGATGATCTTCTTGACGCTACTGAGCGCGAACTTAGCGATCCTCAATTTTCTTCCGATCCCGGCGCTCGACGGGGGACACATGGTCTTCTTGATTGCCGAAGCCATTCGTGGCAAGCCGGTCAATGAAGCCTTGCAGGTTCGCTTGACCATGCTGGGAGTGCTCGGGCTGCTGAGCTTGATGGCCTTTGTGATCGTCAAAGACATTATGCGGCTGATGACATAAAAGTAGAACAGTTGTCTCAACTGTTTAGGAAGTAAAAGCTATAGCATGACGAGACGAAATCGGTTGGGGACAACCGATCTACTTTGGATTTAGGCGACTATGTCTCAGCTCAATGCAATAGATTCGCATAAGTCGTTTGCTCGCAAGCTACGTAAAGCGGAGCGGCATTTGATCGGCTGCGACGCGCGCTTGACGGCTTGGATAGCCAAGAGTGGGCGCTGCGAATTGGAAGTTGCCTGGGATCGCAGTTTGTACGAGGCGTTGGTGCGTGCGATCGCGCATCAACAACTGCATGGGCGAGCGGCGGCGAGTATTTTGGGACGGCTGGTCGACGCTTATTCGCGAAGCGATCGACCCTTTCCAACTCCGCGGCAATTGGCGAGGGCGGCACCGGACAAGCTTCGCAGCTTCGGTTTTTCTTCGGCTAAAGTCATTGCGATTCAGGGGATCGCTGCGGCCGCTGAGCGTGGAGAGGTCCCCACGCGTGAACAAGCCGCTGAGCTGAGTGACGAGGAGTTGATCGAGCACTTGCTACCGCTGCGTGGAGTGGGACGCTGGACGGTCGAAATGCTGTTGATTTTTACTTTAGGTCGATTGGATGTCATGCCCATCGATGACTTCGGTATCCGTAGCGGCTTGCAGCACTTGGTTGGTCTGACCGATTCGCCGCGGAAGGGTGATTTTTCGAAGCTGACGGATCACTGGGCCCCCTATCGCAGCGTGGCGGCTTGGTATTTGTGGCGTTTGGCCGACAGCCGCAAGGCAGGAGGTTGATTGTGCCTTAGCTGGCCATGGCTTGCTGATGCTTGCGCGCATAATTGGCTACTCCTTCGGCGATTTCTTGATCGGTGATACCATAGCGTTTGAGCAATTTGATCATCAAAGCCCCCATGCGGACTGGTTGCGCGACTCGAGTGCCACGAGTGAAGCTCAAGCAGCTCGCAGTGCGCGACAGCGTTTCGCTTGGCTCGGCGGCTACGTTCTGGCTGTTTTTTGCTTCCGGAACCGACTCGTTGGCCGTATCGGTTGGTCGTATGGCAGCCTGCTTGTTGGACTTGGCCGGGCTAGGGCGACGAGCTATCGGTGGTGCGAGGCCCACTTCGGCTTGTTCGCTCCAGGCAAAGAAAAGTTGGGATGAGGCGACGGGCGATTCGATTGTTGCGCAAGACATGTTATTTTAGGCTTAAGGCCTACCCCTGTGATTCGCGTTGAAACTTAGTGATTGTCACCGCCTACTGGCGACGCTAACGGTTGACGGCGAGCTGTGTGTGGGTGACTACGAATAGTTTTCGCGAGGGGAGTGACACGTTAGGTCACCGTCATCGAAATTAATTTTCAAACCACCTTTTTTCTCGAGGCCAAGCAACATGAAAGCCGCATTCTTTACGCAACCCGGCGAGCCCAGTGTCATTCAGTACGGCGATTTACCCGATCCCAGTCCTGCTGCGGGACAGGTGCTTGTGAAAATGGCTGCCGTGTCGGTCAATCCAATCGACACTTACATTCGGGGTGGGGCCAAGTACTGGGAGCTCCCCGAGCCGTTCGTCATCGGTTGCGACTTGGCTGGGACCGTTGTCGAGGTTGGTGCGGGAGTGAAGCAGTTCAAGCCTGGCGACCGCGTGTGGGGCAGCAACCAAGGCTTACTTGGGCGGCAAGGAACTTTTTCGGAGCTGTGCGCTGTCGATGCCCAGTGGCTCTACCCGACGCCCCAAGGCGTCAGCGACAGCGATGCGGCCGCCATTCCGCTGGTTTCCATCACGGCCCACTTGGGGCTGTTCCGCGAAGCTCAGCTCAAGTCGGGACAGACGATTTTCGTGCGCGGAGGTACCGGAGGAGTGGGGGCGATGGTTGTGCAGATGGCCAAGGCGATAGGCGCCAACGTAATAGCCACAGCGGGCGGCGCTCAGAAGGCTGAGCGCTGCAAGAAGCTTGGAGCCGATCATGTGCTCGACTACACCACAGGCGACTTGCAGCAGCAGTTGCTTGAGTTGGCACCGCAGGGGGTCAACGTCTTTTGGGAAACACTCCGCGAGCCCGACCTCGATTTCGTGGTTGCCGCGTTGGCTGAACGCGGGCGAATGGTCGTCATGGCTGGTCGCGATGCCCGCCCCGAGTTCCCGCTGGGACCTTTTTACGTGAAAGGTTGCTCGCTGCACGGCTTCGCGATGTTCAAATCAACCGCAGCCGAACAGCAGGCTTGTGCCTCGGACATCAATCACTGGCTGGCCACTGGACGCCTACGAGCGGTGATCGACCGCACGCTGCCGTTGAGCCAAGCGGCCGAGGCGCATCGACTGCAGGAAGCGCATACGATTGGCAAGCAGAGCTCGCTGACTGGAAAGATTGTGCTGGTCCCATAAAGGTTGCTTGCGAGCCGACTCTAGCACTAGTCGTCTATCGCATCGCGTAAAAAGTCTTGTACGCGTTGGTAATACTCATTGGGCCAGGGATCGTTGTGGGTAAGGCTTTCCGATGCAATGAATTGTTTGTTCGTGGAGCGACTAGCGGCAAATAGCGCCTGGGCAAAACGATAGGGGACGACTTCGTCGGGCTGACCATGGAATTGAATGAGCGGGCCCGTGTAGCGCGGTAGTTTGTCAATCGACGGGTAGCGATTGCGCAACAACCAGCGTATGGGAAGCCACGGATAATGGCTGGCGGCCACATCGACCATGGAACTGAAAGTGCGGTCGAGTACCAGCGCGGCTGCCCCGTGTTGGGAGGCCAAATGTACGGCGACGGCACCGCCGAGCGAGCGTCCCCACAAAACGATCTGCCCAGGCTCTCGGCCTGATCGCTCGGCCAACCAACGCTGCGCCGCTTCGCCGTCGGCCAAGATGCCGGCTTCCTTTGGACGACCTTGGCTGTGACCGTAGCCACGATAGTCGAAAGCAAACACGTTGGCTTGGTAGGTTCGCCGTAAAAAGTCGAGCTCGTCGGCTAGATTCGAAACATCTTCGCCGTTGCCGTGACAAAACAAAATGCTGCGGCGCGCATCTACCTTCGGGCAATACCAACCGTGCAGCGAAGTGCCATCGGATGAAGTGAAGTACACGTCTTCGTGGTCAAGCCAATCAGCCTGCCAATCTCCTCGCGTCGGCGGTGGAGCGGGGTAGAGCAAGGTTGTTTCCAAGAGCATCAACAACACCAACACCCCCAAGTAGATAGTGGCAAGGACCGTGGCAATTTTTCGCAGCCGATTTCGCATTCGGGTGATAACTCAGTTCGTTGCATTGGAAAATGCGATCACAATGAATCGTTAGCGGGACCGCGCGAGAACTTTCTTGATGGTCGGCCCGTGGGAATCAGTCTAGCATAGTTGAAGCGGGGTCGCTCTTTTGAGGGGGGTGGGGCAAAGGCTACGTGCAAACAACAGAAATAGAGAGGTAGCAGACGCCTATTCTCTAGAAGATCTGTGTTAAAGCATTGGGGAACTTCTGCCGAAGCTAGCAGGCTCTATTGAGACTATCCAGATAATACCTTAAAGTCTTGCGGACTTACCTACCCGTTTGTTCGCTAGATCGATTGCAGTGCTGGATGGAATCTCAGGGATCCAAAGAATTACATGGTGATGAAGAGGATGGCATCGGGCCGATGCCCGAGCAGCCGATCGACCGATTGTTGCGTCCGCTGGCCCGCTTTTTGCATGTCGAAGCGACCAGTGGCTTTGTGTTGGTGCTTTGCACAGCCATTGCTTTGTTCGCGGCGAACTCGTCTTTTGCAGAGTCCTACCTCGCTTTTTGGAATACCAAAATCACGATCGGCTTTGGTGCATTTGAGTTCCGCCATTCGCTGCATCATGTGATCAATGATGGTCTGATGGCCGTCTTCTTTTTCGTAATTGGGCTCGAGGTGAAGCGTGAGATGGTCCACGGTTCGTTGTCCGATTGGAGACAAGCCTCGCTCCCCATTGCGGCGGCGCTGGGCGGCATGCTCGTCCCTGCGGGGTTGTATCTAGCGGTTCAGTATGGCCAACCGGGCATGCGCGGGTGGGGGATTCCGATGGCTACGGACATAGCCTTCGTCATCGGTTGCTTGGCGTTGCTCGGCCGCCGCGTACCGCATAGTTTGCGGATGCTACTATTGTCGCTGGCGATTGTCGATGACATTGGGGCAATTCTTGTGATCGCAGTCGGCTATACGGCTGCACTCGATGGGAGCGACCTTTTATTAGCAGCCATTGGTATAGCTGTTGTGCATTTGCTCTCGCGCATCGGAGTGCGTAACTTTGCTCCCTACATCGTGGTAGGCTCGGTCGCTTGGCTTGCGTTGCATGAATCTGGGGTCCACGCGACCTTGGCTGGTGTGATTTTGGGATTGATGACACCAGCGAAAACCGTATTGATACCGGAGAGGTTTCGCGAGTACTTGCAGAATAAAAAGGAGTCCTTTGAAAATCAACGTTGGGCCCTGCGTCGTCAGCGCACCGCAGTTGTCAAAGAGGTTCAGCGCTTGACTCGCGAAACCATCTCTCCGTTGGAGTACTTGGAGACGACCCTACACCCGTGGAGTGCTTACTTCATTATGCCGATCTTCGCGTTGGCCAATGCGGGCGTGCCCATCCGATTGGCAGATCTGGGCGATTCGGTAGCGTTGGCCGTGGTGCTCGGATTGGTCGTGGGCAAGCCGTTGGGGATCGTGCTTTTTAGTTGGGTGGCGATTCGCTTGGGGTGGGCGCGATTGCCACATGGTGTTCCATGGCCGATTTTGTTTGCGGGAAGCTGCTTGGCCGGTATCGGCTTTACGATGGCCCTGTTCATCGACGGACTAGCCTTCGGGATCGACGGATATGACATTGCCAAAGCCGGTGTATTATTCGGCTCCGCGACCAGCGCGATTCTCGGCATGGGCTTGTTGATGTGGTTATTACCCTGCGCCGAGTCGGCCATGGAGGGCTCGAACTTGGGCGATTCCCAACCCGTGGCATCGGGAAAAGGTCAACCAATAGACCCGGAATAGTCTTGCCGAGAGCGGCGAAAACGCTACAATCAAGCACTAGGCAATAGGTTTCTTCTCCTTGTTTTTGCTGGTTGTTGATGGTGAGCTCCACCCCTAGTTACTTTCGAATTGGTCGCGCAAATTGGGTGATGTCATGCATCATGCTGGTTTTACTCGCGCTGCCAAGTTTCGGGATAACGACGACTGCCTCACGATTGTTGGGCAGTGAGCGACCGGCGGCAGCGGAAGAGTTGGCCGAGCGCGCCCCAAGTTGTTCTCAGCGGCGCGTTCAAGTTTTTCGAACGCTCGATCGCGTTTCGTACATCGACCGCTTGGCCGGTGCAAAATTCAAGTTATCGCTGGCCACAACGCAACCGAATCCGGTTTTTGGCCATCGTCTGTCAAACGGGATTCTAGCGCCCTTACGTTGTTAGGCATCTGGCCTGTGTGGTTGCCTACCGATGGCGGAGCGTCGTCGGGCTCCCATTGGGGAGCTAGGCGTCCCTAGGTCAACGGACCGTTGGTCGTTCTTTAGGTAACACTTGCTAGCCGCGTGCCATGGTGCTTGAGGATTGTCTCTGCATTGGTGACGCGGCCGCTCTCGCTCTGTTTGGATCTAATTTCGCGTGCTTCAAACCTGTTTGAAGTTTGGCGGCTCCTGAGAACCTCCGGAGCGATGCCATGCGTGCGCTGCATTGTTGTATTTTTGCTAACTCAGTACATAGAAACGGTATGCCGATGCCTCAACAGACTTCTTTGTTTTCTCCTGCGACCATTGGCCGTGATTTACTTGCCGGGTCGGTAGTTTTTCTGGTCGCATTGCCACTCTGCTTGGGCATCGCGCTGGCATCGGGAGCCGACCTGTTTTCGGGTCTGCTCTCGGGAATCGTTGGTGGCCTAGTGGTGGCTGCAATAAGTGGGTCAAGTAGCAGCGTCAGTGGTCCAGCGGCTGGCTTGACCGCGATTGTCGCTGCTCAGATCGCTTCGTTGGGGTCGTTCGAGGCATTCCTGCTAGCAGTTGTCGTGGCCGGCTTGATCCAAATCGGTTTCGGTATCGCACGCTGTGGTGCCCTGTCGGCATTCTTTCCGTCGAGCGTGATCAAAGGGCTACTGGCAGCGATCGGTATTATTCTGATCCTAAAGCAGATTCCTCACGTATTCGGCCACGATAGCGACCCCGAAGGGGAAATGGCCTTTCAACAACCTGACCATCAGAATACTTTCTCGGAGTTGCTGACGTTACTTGGTGGTGAAATCCATCTGGGTGCGATGGTGATCGGCTTAGTGTCGGTTGCCCTGCTGGTCTTCTGGGATCGCGTGCCTGTGTTGAAGAGGTCGTTAGTCCCTTCGCCGCTGATCGTCGTAATACTTGGGGTCGGGCTGAGTTTCGGGTTCGTTGGCCTGGGAGAGGACTGGGCCATCGGGGCAAGCCATTTGGTGCAGATCCCAATCGCAGCGAGCTTGGCGGAGTTCACCGGGTTTTTGAGACTGCCAGACTTCACGCAATTCTCCAATCCGGCGATTTATTTTGCGGCCCTGACGATCGCCGTGGTCGCCTCGTTGGAGACGCTGCTCAACCTCGAAGCGGTCGATAAACTGGATCCGGCGAAACGTAATTCGCCGCCCAGTCGCGAGCTGGTTGCACAAGGCTGTGGCAATTTGGTTTGTGGTTTGATTGGCGGTCTGCCGGTCACGTCAGTTATCGTGCGTGGTTCGGTCAACGTTGGCGCTGGCGCTAAGACCAAACTGTCGGCACTCACGCACGGCGCCTTGCTATTATTGAGTGTGGCTCTATTGCCGGCCTACATGAACATGATTCCGCTGGCGGCGTTGGCGGCGATCCTTTTGGTCACGGGTTTCAAGCTAGCTAGCCCCAAGTTGTTTAAGCAAATGTGGGACGAGGGACGCTACCAATTCCTGCCGTTCATTATCACCGTGGTGGCGATTATTTTGACCGACTTGCTGATCGGTATTGTCGTCGGTTTGGGCGTCAGCGTACTGTTTATTCTCAACAGCAATCTACGACGACCCATTCGGCGAATTGTCGAAACTCGCTTGGCTGGTGATGTGTTGAATATCGAGCTAGCCAATCAAGTCAGCTTTCTCAACCGCGCCGCGCTCGGTCGCGTACTTAACGAGGTCAAGCGGGGAACTAATGTGCAGATCGATGCTACCGATTCCGACTATATCGATCCCGACGTGCTGAGTTTGATTCGCGATTTCAAGGACAACACGGCCCCGGCGCGGAACATCGCGGTCAACTTAAAGGGCTTCAAAACGAAATATGCGTTGCATGATGAATTGCAGTTCGCCGACTATTCGACTCGAGAATTACAAGATCAAATGTCGGCCGAACAGGTGCTTGAAGTGCTGCAGGCAGGCAATCACCGCTTCGCGACTGGAACACGCATCAATCGCGACTTGGGGCGCCAGGTCAACGCCACGTCGGCGGGGCAGAATCCTTTCGCGGCAATACTGAGTTGTATCGACTCGCGAGTACCCGCCGAGTTGGTGTTTGACCTAGGCGTAGGGGATATATTCAGTGTACGCGTGGCCGGCAATGTGATAGGCACCAAGTCGCTGGGTAGCCTTGAATTTGCCATTGGCGTAGCGGGTGTCAAGTTGATTGTGGTACTCGGGCATACGCGTTGTGGTGCGGTGACTTCTGCAGTGCAACTCATTTCGGAAGGCCGATCGGCTCATGCGGCTACTGGCTGTCAGCACCTGCAAGCTATTGTTGACGAGATCGCCCCCAGCGTGAACGAGCACTGGCCCGACTGGTTGGAGACTCTGACCAAAGACGAGTTCGAGCAAGAGGTAGATCAAGTCGCGGCGCGCAATGTATTGCATACCGCCAAGCAGATCCTTAGCCGTAGCGAAGTGATCCGAAATGGCGTCTACCAGGGCCGAGTGAAAGTGGTGGGAGCCCTCTACGACGTGAAGACCGGTTGTATCCAATTCCTGGAGCAGGCGGCGCTAGAGCTCCGTAGCGAGGAAAGGTCCTAGCTGCGGGTAACGAAACTTGAAACCGGCGTCGAGCAAGCGTCGGGGAACTACCAGGCAACTGGTCAGCAACAAGGCGTCCGCCATTTCACCCAGCGTTAAACGCAAACCCCAAATGGGAGCGGGGAGAATGGCGGGTACGCCCAGCTGTTGGGCCAGCGTTTTTGTGAACTCGGCGTTGGTCATCGGTTGGGGGGCCACTACGTTGTAAGCGCCCTCTGCCGAGGTTTCGACCATCATCCACGCGATAGCCGAAACCACATCCGGCAATGCCACCCAGCTCCAATATTGCTTGCCAGAACCGACTCGTCCGCCGAGCATCCAGCGGAAAAGCGGCAGCATCTTGGCCAGCCCGCCGCCGTCCCGCGAAAGCACCATGCCGAAGCGGGGGTGAATGACACGCACGCCGCGTTGTACCAGTGGCAGGCAGGCATCCTCCCAATCGCTGGCCACATCAGCTAAGAAGTCGTGACCGCGTGGCGTCGCCTCATCGACTTCTTCAGCTCCATGCTCACCATAAATCCCGGTGGCTGATGCGGAGATGAAGGTTTTGGGGGGCAGGTCGAGCTGACATATTTGATCGACCAGCAGCCGTGTCGCTCGGACGCGGGAGTCGCGTATGCGTTGTTTCTCACTCGGCGTCCAACGGGCTGAGGCGATGCTGCGACCAGCCAAGTGAATCATGCAGTCGGTGCCACTGAGCTGCTGTGGGTCGAGCAGGCCCCGAGCGGGATCCCACGAAATGGCCCCCCCAGAAGTCGCTGCACTGTCCGACTGGCTCACGCGCTGCACAGAAGATACCGCATGGCCTGAGGCCACCAAACGCTCGCACAGCGCACGTCCGATCAGGCCGCTGCTGCCACTGACTGCAATTCGCAAATTGTCCATAGTGCTATAAAACCTTCTTAGAGACTGATCCTTTCATTAAGCCATCTCTGGAGCACGGTCGCAAGCCATGGCAGTCCGTTTCTCCATCGCCCGTTTCTCAAGTTGCCGAACTCGTAACCTCGTCCACTACCCCTAAACTAAGTGTGGATGAAGCACTAGGCGGCTGTTGGAATCCTCAGCCGGATGGTAAAAATAAGGGCTGAGTAAACCATTCGAAGTGGCTGTAAGCGTGGTGTCGTTCCACTGTAGTAAGCGCCGTCGCTCGTTCCGTCTGCCGAAGTAGGAAGAGTTTGTTTTCAATGGGCTATGACAACCGGGCTATGACAACCGGGCTACGGCACACGGAGAGTGCCTGCTACATTGACGAATGGAACGCCGTTGGCTGTAGCCTCGAAGCCGGTTCGTTGCTGGAACGCTTCCGGGAAAATTCGCTTGACTTATACCTAGAAAGCTGACCCCGCCGATGAAGGGCCTACCATTTGTCCTACTGTTTACCGCTATGACTTTTGTCGCGTGGGGCGCTTATGGCCCGACTCTACACCACGGGGCCACCGCCTTGCACCACGATAGCCTGCGCGCCTTTGTCGGCGTGGGGCTCGCGTATTTCCTCATCGCCGTCATCATCCCTTTTGTAATCCTCAAACGCTCGGGAGAAGTCGGTCGTTGGACGATTACCGGGTCCATCTACTCGTTGGTCGCCGGCGCAGTCGGTGCCATCGGGGCTCTGGGGATTCTGCTGGCACTAGGATATGGGGGGCAGCCCGTGTACGTCATGCCGCTGGTCTTCGGCTTCGCGCCGGTGGTCAATACGCTGGTGACTGCTTTCTTGAGTCGTACGTTCAATCAAATCAGTCCGATCTTTATTGCGGGAGTCGTTGCTGCTGCGCTGGGTGCCGTCGGCGTCTTGGTGTATAAGCCTACTCCGGTAAAGGCTCCCTCCACGGCAGCGTCTGCTCAGATCGTGCATGCTCAATCCGACGTTCATGTGGTGCGCTTTGCGATGACACCGTCCTCAGAGTTGACGACTACTGACGCAGACGAAGCAGAGAAGGTGGGGGGGGGCGCAGCCAATGAAGAAACGGTTGGTGAAAAACCTCCAACGCCAGTAAAGCCACCCACTTCAGAAAAACCCCCTGTCGAGCAGAAGCCACCCGTCGCGGAGGAATCGAACACCGAATCGATGGAAGGCGGCGAATCGCCCCGCGGTGATCGCTTAAGTAAGGCTGCCAAGGCAGTCGAAGCTGCCGACGCAGTGCCCGCAGCGCCACTCGCCAAAAAGGGCGTCAGCTTTTGGGGAGTGCTCGGATCGATTGTCGTGGCCGCCTTCTGCTGGGGATCGTACGGACCGATGTTGCATATTGGGCAAGGTAAAATGTCGGGAAGCCGCCTGCGCCCGTTTGCTTGCGTCGGTATCGCCTACTTCTTGATCGCCGTCGCCGCTCCGCTGGCAATGATCTATACAGGGAGCGACCATGGTGGAGGAATGGACGCAATCGGTGCGGGCTGGACATGGACAGGAATGGGCTGGTCGTTCGTCGCGGGAGTCGCGGGGGCTGTCGGTGCCTTGGGAGTCATATTGGCCTTCAATGCGGGTGGCAAGCCCTACTATGTAATGCCGCTCATTTTTGGTTTTGCGCCGGTGATCAATACGTTCATCTCCGTCGGGGAAGCAGGGACGTGGGGCTTGATCCCACTCATGTTTTGGGTCAGCTTGGCAGTCGTCATCGCGGGCGCTGTTACCGTGCTCATCAACGCTCCCAAAGCGAAGCCACACAAGGCGGTTTAGCGCCGCCGGGAATGTTCGTCAGTGTCCTAGAATTGCTCTTAAAACGGCCTCGTAGCCGACCCCCAAACGAAGCTTTTCTGATATAATTCGGTCTCTGCGAAACTTCGCTAGCGACAGAGGCTTTCTCTGTGCTTGAAGCCCCCCTCGGCGTAGTGTAAGTGTCAATTGAGTAGCAGGCACCCTACGTGTGCTGTAGCCCACTGAAAGCCAAGCTCCTATGCTTCGGCGGACAGACCCTGGGACTATTTCTGTTACCTTTTTGAATGGTACTGTAGTTAAACGCTGAGCGTACGATTATCAAAAACAGGACCCGGCCCGCGCGCCGGAATGCAACGGATGAGCGACGAAAACAAGCCCCAGCCACTTCCTGCTGACGACGAAATCACAATCTCTGCGGACGCCACCAGTGGCGGCTATGACTCGGCCGACTTGAAGCATCTCAGCGATATCGAGCATGTGCGCGAGCGACCGAGTATGTACATCGGCGACACGACCCTCAAGGGGCTGCACCACTTGGTCTATGAAGTGGTCGATAATTCAATCGACGAAGTCATGGCCAACCATGCCAAGGCGATCACGGTGCTGATCAACTCCGATGGCTCCGTCACTGTCGAGGACGACGGTCGCGGCATTCCTGTCTCCAAGCACTTGCAGCTCAGCGAAGAGATGGAACGCGAAGTCAGCACGCTCGAAGGGGTGATGACGGTTCTCAAATTCGGTGGCAAATTCGAAAAGAAGGCCTACGAAACGTCCGGTGGTCTGCACGGTGTGGGAGTGACCGTGGTCAACTTTCTATCGCAGTGGTGCGAAGTGGAAGTGGCGCGCGAAGGGCACGTCTGGACGCAGAGCTACGAGCGTGGTGTCGCGACTGGCCCTATCTCCAAAGGGCACGCCACCCAAAAGCGTGGCACCAAGACGACATTCAAACCAGACGGAGCGATCTTCATCAACACGAAGTTCAACTACGACACGCTCTACAAACGCTTGCAGGAGCTTGCCTTTCTCAATAGCGGCGTGCGCATCAAGTACCACGACGAGCGGGTCAATGAAGGGGATGAATTTTTCTACGAACGCGGGATTGTCGAGTTCGTCGAGCATATGAACCGCGCCAGCGATGTTGTCCACCCCGACGTGATATTGATCGAGGGCGCACGGGAGGGCGTCACGTTTCAAATTGCCCTGCAATACTCGACCGAGTACACCGAGAATGTGCAGTCTTACGTCAATAATATTCACACCATCGAAGGGGGGACGCACGTTTCCGGCTTTCGCTCGGCATTGACGCGTGTGTTAAATGCCTACGGCAAAAAGGAAGGACTGTTCAACAAAGATCAGACTCCTACGGGCGATGACTTCCGCGAGGGCTTGACGGCTGTCATCAGCGTCCGCGTCCCGCATCCGCAGTTCGAAGGCCAAACGAAAACCAAACTCGGCAATGGCGAAGTCGAGGGGATCATCAATGGTGCCGTTGGGGAAGGTTTGCAAAAGTATCTCGAAGAGAGCCCCAAGAATGCCAAGCTGATCGTCAAGAAAGGGATGCTCGCCTGCGAAGCTCGCGAGGCAGCTCGCAAGGCCAAGGATCTATTGCGCAAGCGGAAAGATGCACTCAGCGGCGGCGGCCTGCCCGGGAAACTTCGCGATTGCATCAGCAACAAAATGGAGGAATGTGAAGTCTACTTGGTGGAAGGCGATTCGGCGGGTGGCAGTGCGGAAGGTGGACGCTTCCGAGATTTTCAAGCCATCTTGCCGCTGCGTGGCAAGATCATCAATGCCTACAAAAGCCGCGAAGACAAAGTGTTGGCCAATGAAGAAGTGCAGAGCATGATCCAGGCCATTGGCTGCGGCATTGGCGTCGACCAAGACATCTCCAAGCGGCGCTACAACAAAGTCATTATTATGACCGACGCCGACGTGGATGGTTCGCACATCCGCACATTGCTGCTCTGCTTCTTCTATCGCCAAATGTATCACTTGGTCGCTGGTGGACACGTCTATTTGGCACAGCCGCCATTGTTCCGCGTTGTGCGCGGCAAGTCGACACGCTACTACGTGCAGACCGAAGAGGAGATGAAGACTCAGCTTATGGAACGCGGCTTGGCCGATTGCTGGTTGGAGATGGACGATGGTCGACGCATTGACGGCGATGCGATGCGAGGTCTTTGCGCGACTCTAGCCAGTATGGAGGATGCCATGCTGGCACTCGAACGGCGCGGAGTAAGTCTCAAAGCACAAGCCGAGCGGATGGACCCCGAGACCAATCGTATGCCGATCTTTTTGTTGACGGTCGGCAATGATATGCACTGGTTTTTCACACGCGATGCCCTCGAAGAATTTATCGAAGCAGAGAAGTTAACGCTGGAAACCAAAGCACCCATCGAAGTCGGCGAAGCGGCGGATGCTGTAGCTGCGGATGCCGTGCCGCCTGCCGAAGAAGAACGCATTTTAGCTCACTTCGTCGAAATGCACGAAGTCAAAACAATCAACGCAGGGCTTAAGGAATTGGCCGAACATGGCTTCACTGTCCAAGATCTGATCCCAGAACAACGGACAGGTACGACCGAATCTAAATTCCATTTGAATCGAGAAGAGAACCGCAGCGGAATCGACGACCTGCGCGCTCTGCTGCCGGCTATTCGCGCAGCGGGTGAAAAGGGAATGCAGGTTACTCGCTTTAAGGGCTTGGGCGAAATGAACCCCGAAGAACTGCGAGAAACGACCCTCGACCGTTCCAATCGAACGCTCGTCCAAGTCACCTTGACCGATGCAGCGGCCGCCGACGAAATGTTCCGTGTATTGATGGGAGATAAGGTCGAGCCACGGCGGCACTTCATCGAGAAGCACGCATTGGAAGTTCGCAACTTGGATGTGTAGAACGTACGGTGCTTTCTACCCATGCTCCGGCATTGCCATCCGCGCTAGCAAACAAAATATGTTTTCGCACGGATGGCAAGGCCGGAGCATGGATGAGGATGCGATGTCGGTTGGCGGAAGAGAAATTCGGTGGGGGACCAGAGAGCTACTTTGATTCTCGGTGGGGGACCACCGAGTTACTGTAGAATTCAATCGATCCACTGCTTGGCCCGCTGTAGGGCTTTTTGCCATTGCCCACGCAACTCGGCCACTTGAGCTTGTGGCATCGCGGGCTCGAAGGTGCGGTCGATTTGCCATTGTTCGGTGAGCTCGTCGCGCGACTTCCAGTAGCCCACAGCCAGTCCGGCTAGATAACCTGCACCGAGCGCGGTCGCTTCGAAGGTCTTGGGACGCACGACTGGCACTCCCAGGACGTCGGCTTGGAATTGCATCAGCAGATCGTTGCGTGCTGCTCCCCCATCGACGCGAAGTGAGCGTATTTTGATGTTGGCGTCAGCACGCATGGCGGCCAGGACGTCGGCGGTTTGGAAAGCGATCGATTCCAGCGCGGCGCGAGCTATATGTGCGGCCGTGGCACCGCGCGTGAGTCCCGAAATGCTGCCGCGAGCGTAGGCATCCCAGTGCGGTGCTCCCAGCCCCGCAAAGGCTGGGACGAGGTAGACGCCGCCATTGTCGGGGACTTGCCGAGCCAGTTTTTCGACATCTTCGGATTTCTTGATTAGCCCCAAACCGTCGCGCAGCCATTGCACCACCGCTCCGGCGATGAAGATGCTCCCCTCGAGTGCATACTCGGGCTGTTTATCGATCTTCCAGGCGACGGTGGTGAGCAAGTTATTGGATGACGCGCGCGGCTTCTTGCCCGTATTCATCAACATGAAGCAACCGGTGCCGTAGGTGTTCTTGACCATCCCAGGTTGGATGCACATCTGCCCAAACAACGCGGCATGCTGATCGCCGGCAATGCCCGCGATTGGTATGGAACGACCTAACAGTTTGGAATCCGTCTCAGCTAGCACTTCGCTGGATGCGCAGATCTCGGGCAGAACACTTTGGGGGATTTTGAGCGCTTTGAGCAGGTCGGCATCCCATTGGCCGCTGTGAATATCGCATAGCATCGTCCGTCCGGCATTCGTCAAGTCGGTCTTGTGGACAGCGCCTTTGTCTGCGGTGCCGCCTGTCAATTTCCAAATCAGCCATGAATCCATCGTACCGAAAGCCACATCCCCGGAAGCCGCCATAGCGCGTGCTTGTGGGACATGATCGAGCAACCACTGCAGTTTGGTACCGCTGAAGTATGCGTCGATTATCAATCCGGTTTTGGCTGTGATGGCTGCTGCCGACTTGCTCTTGGCCAAGGATTTGCAGATGTCGGCTGTGCGGCGATCCTGCCATACGATCGCTCGGTGCAGCGGTTTTCCGGTGCGTCGATTCCAAAGCATGGTTGTCTCGCGTTGATTGGTGATGCCAATCGCTGCGATCTGGGACGCATTAATTTTGGCTTTCTTCAGGGCCGCTTTGGCCACCGCAAGCTGGCTACTCCAAATCTCTTCCGGATCATGCTCGACCCAGCCCGGCTGCGGGAAGAACTGTGTGAATTCTTTCTGCGCCACCGCTACGATGGTCCCGTCGTTGGCTAGCACCAAAGCCCGTGAGCTGGTAGTCCCTTGATCGAGCGCCAAGATGAAAGATGACATGCTGCGTTCCTCGAATGGTTGGTAGAGAATGGAACCTACTTCGTCTTCAACTCTTTGATCGACTTCTTAAATCCGTCGGCCAGCGTTGCGACCACATCTTTGTAGCCGGTCATTTTGATAAAGTACTGTCCTTGATCTTTGGTGATGATGATCGCTCCGAGCATGCGATAGTCTTTACGGAGCACCGTCTTTCCACCTGAGAATGGGCCGCCGCCCATACTATCTTTGAAGCTACCGGGGATATCGACCCAATGAACTGTCAGTCCATCGACGTCAAATTTTTCGATGGTCGCTTTGTCCTTGGTGGCTTTGCCGTCGGGCTGTTCGAACTGCCCATACCAACGCTCGATGTTTTCGTCCACCGAACCACCCGCAGGCATGATGGTGATACGCGCCTTCTCGTCCCCTGCTTTGGCGTCGGCCGGTGCGGAGAATTCGTACGTCACAATTCTCGACTTGGGCTCCATCTTTTTCCAGTCGGCCGGGGTGGTCAGCTCCACTTTGCCATCAGCCAATTCAATTTTCGTTGATTCTTGTGCGTGGCTGGGTGCAGCAATCGCGGAAACGCAGGCGAATCCGATAAGGGCTAGGAAAAGCGTATTTTTCATCTCAGGAAACTCCGTTGAGTGCAAATGGGTAAAGTAGCAAGCGCAGGCCTTGTGCCGTTCGCCAGAGTTTCTGCAAACCTTAAATGAATTGGCTACGTCACACGGAGTGTGCCTGCTACGTTGGGCTACCGCGCATTGTAACACATGCCTTGACTCGGACTATTCGTGCGTTTGAGCGAAAACGAAGTAAATGGCGAAAGGGAAGACGCAAAGCATTTTAACGCAGACACTTTGCGAGCTCTGCGCTTTTGCATGAGGTACGTTTTCTGACTGATAGACGACGGAGGGGGTCATTAGAACAGGCGATTATAGCCGTTGAGTGCGGCGACTCGATAGGCTTCGGCCATGGTGGGGTAGTTGAAAGTAGTATTGATGAAGTACTCGAGCGTATTGTGCGGATGGGGCTGCTTCATGATGGCTTGACCGATATGCACAATTTCGGCTGCGTTGGCACCAAAGCAATGCACCCCAAGGATCTCGAGCGATTCGCGATGGAACAGTAGCTTGAGCATCCCGACGGTACGACCGGTAATCTGCGCACGAGCTAGGCTTTTGAACTGGGAGTGCCCCATTTCATATGGGATTTTCGCGGCGGTCAGCTCGCGCTCGGTGCGTCCCACGCTGCTGATCTCGGGGCTCGTGTAGATCCCCGTCGGAATATCGCTCAACTCCAGGCAGCGGTCCGTGCAGCCGGTCAAGTGCAAGGCAGCGGCGCGGCCCTGCATGTAAGCCGCGCTGGCCAGGGCGGGAAAGCCGACGATGTCACCTACGGCATAGACGTGAGGTACATTCGTCTGTCCTTGTGAATTGACTTCCAGGTGCCCACGTTTCGAAGGCGCAATGCCGATCTTATCCAGCCCTAAACTTTCTATGTTGCCGCTGCGACCGTTGGCCCACAAGAAGATGTCGGACTTGATCTGCTTGCCACTTTGCAAATACAGCACCACCCCATCGGCTTGACCTTCGATGCGATCAAGCGTCTCGTTGTGGCGAATGACAATACCTTGATCGCGCAGATGATAAGACAAGGCGTCGATGATTTCGTCGTCCAAGAATTCGAGTAGCTTCTCACGCGTGTTGACCAGGTTGACCTTTATTTCCAGATTGCGAAACATGGATGCGTATTCGCAGCCGATGACTCCAGCACCATAAACGGTGATCGACTTGGGTCGCTCGGTCAATTCCAGAATCGTATCGCTATCGAAGATGCGAGGGTGGCTAAAATCGACGCCATCGGGGTGGTAGGGCCGCGAGCCGACTGCGATCACGAAGCTCTCGGCATGAAATCGCGTGCCATTTTCGATCTCGATCGTATGTTCGTTGACAAACGTGGCTTGGCCTTCGATCACCGGCACGTGATTGCGGTCGTAGAAAGCTTGTCGCATCGACTCTTGTTTGGCGATAATAGAGCGGCTGCTGCTGCGTAGTTGGGCAAGAGTTGGGGATGGACGATTGCCTAACTCTTGCACCACAGGATTTTTGAGAGCTTCCATGATCGAGTGGATCGAGAATCGGAGCGCCTTGCTGGGGATCGTCCCCCAGTGCGTACAACCACCGCCGATTCTAGAATGCCGTTCGAAGATCGCTACGCGTTTACCTTCCTTGGCGGCTTGCATCGCGGCGCCTTCGCCACCTGGCCCGGTACCGATGACGATGACGTCAAAATGATTCACAGGCACAGAGATATTGGTTTGCACGGCGACTAGGCCTCACCTAAATTGAGTGTTCTTATGTTTTTCGCGACGGCGACGAGCTGTTCGACAATTTGTTCGCTGGTCGCGCAGCGGAAACCGACGGCGCTGTCGTAGCGTGGCTTCTGAAAGAAACCGCGTTGGTTTTCGAGCACGCTATCGACTTCGTCTTCAAGTGCGCTGAGCCACTGGGGGACGTCCAGTCCGACTCCGGTAGGCTGTTCCATCATGAGCTTGCATTCGTCGATCAGCAGTTCGAAGATTGGCGAAGCTTCACCACTGAGTCGGAACTGCCGTACGGCTGGACCCACTAAGGCGCGCATACGGTCTACGGTCATGGGGCGAGTAAAACGTTCGTGTAGGCGATCGGCCACGGTGGGCATACGCATCGCATATTTTTGCTGCAATTCGCGCAGGTGTTCCAAGTACATTTCGCTTTCGCGGCCAATGCGTTCTGCCAAAGCACGCCGCCATTGCAAGGCGGTCTGATGGCAACCGGCCCGCACCAGTACTTCGTGCGTCCAATAGATCGGCTTGAGGTTCCATGACACGCGGTCGTATCTCACGCGCAAACGCAGGAAGTCGAGCAGCATATACAGCATCTCGCCACGGTCCGATTGTGTGGTGGTGCTGTTGTAGTCGCGGTATTCACTATAGTGATCGATGATAGCTTCGAGCACCACGTTGAGCATTTTTTCGACCTGTCCACGATCGATGGCTCCTGCCTCGATGGCTAGAAACAAGTCTTGTAGTTCGTGATCGCCTTCCTCAGCCACCTTGTCCAACCAGTGCCCGACCCCCTGATGTAGAATTGCACGCACGTTGCCTAAACGCAAGAATGACTGAGTGAAAATCGATCCGCCGAAGCGCTGGATAAACTCAACTAGAGTATTCCAATTGCGGCTGTTATCCACGGTCTCCAATACGCTAAGACGTAAGGTGCGACTGTGCGAGAGCCAGCTACCGAGCATGACTTCCGTCAACTGTTCGAGCACGGCGATTAGCTCGTCGCTACTTGGCTCCAATTCTTGCAGCGATTCGCCGTCGTGGGTATCCAAATCGATGGGGTGCAAATCGTCGAGCGTTAGGTGATGAGTTTCCGTGGGGCGGTAGCTGACGAGTTTTCCTTTGCGGTCGCGTGGAGTGGCGAGTGGCTTTGAGCCCGAGCGCAGTTCATCAATGCGCCAATTGATGGCGTTTTGCACCACGGAGCGGACCATAGCCACAAAGCTGAGTTTGAACAAGTCATCGAACTCGGTCACGGCACCTGGTCCGATCGGATTGTGGTGTTCCATGAAGCGACACGTCTCAAGCAGATGGCAGGCTTGATAGAAGAAACCTTGGCGCGGCAACCAGACCAACATGTGTGATAGAATGCGGCGACGCAATCGCACGCTATAGATTTGAGCAGGATCGCCGCCGCGCGCGAGCGGAATGTACAGCAACTTCTTCGATCGCAGTGCGGTCAGCAGCCGCGAGAAGGTGTTGTCGATCGCCTCGTTTTTTCCATATAACAAGTTGCCAAGGATTTCGATCGCAATCCGGTCGTCTTCGGGAAGTTCATCCAGATCTTGGGCCGATGCGGAGCTGGCAGCGGCGTCCGCAGTCAAATTGGCCAGCAACAATCTTCGTGCATCGGCTGTCTCGACAGCGGACCCGATGACGCGTTCGAGTAGCGATTCTTTGATCAATCGCTGTCGATCGTAGCGGCTCATGGCATCGTGATCGGGGCCGACTTTGGCAATAGGGTACGCCGCCACGTCTTGCATAAGTGTTAGCAGGCCGCGCCGATTGGCGGCGGCTTGCTCGGCCCAATGCTGCATGGCTTGCAAACGCGCATGTCCTTTGGCGTCGCCGGAAGAGATCTCGGGGCGCAAATGGCGGCTGAGCGCAGCACCCTTCCACATCTGAGCCAGTGCGGTCAGAAAAGTCAGATGCTGGTTGAGCCGATTGGCTTCGTCAAGCAGCTCGCTATCACTCTCGACTCCCGCTTCTTCAGGCACCGCGCTTTCAATACCGTCGTCGGTCGTGTCGCTGTAGACGACTCCCTCGTAGGCCGCATCGAACATGCCCCCTTCGTCATCATCGTCACTATCTCCATCTAAATCGAAGTCGTCCCCAGTGGGAAAACCCGTTTCGCTACTGCTGCGTTTCGCGGGCGAGCTTCCCCCTTTGCCGAGACGGAACTCGGGAGCATTCCAATAGTGATCTGCATTGGCTTCCAAGTAATCAAAGAACTTTTGCGCAATTCTCCAATCGAGCTTTGGTCCGGAGGGATCGGTATGTAAACGATGCTCAAAACGCTGCATCCAGCGGCGAGCCAAGTCGGAGAACGAATCGTCCCCTTTCTGCAATCCGACGCGATCGGCTTGTCCCAACCAATGGACCAGCAATGCCATCGACGCGACAAAGTCATCGCGCTCGAGCAGCGATTCGACGACCAGTGCGTAGGCCTTGGGGGAATCGAAAAGTTCGGCGTGGGGTGCCCAGAATTTGACGTCGCCGGCAGCCGCCCCCCCGGCATGCCATAGCGCCAACGCTTTGGCCACCAACACCGCCGATTCGACCGTTTCCAGTGGATCGGTCGCCTCCAAGTCGCTGACTGCGTGCGCGGCGAACTGGCGCCACCACTCGGCCGCACCACGCAACTGCTGTTCGATCTGTTGGCATAGATCGTCGCGCCCCGCCGCCGAGGCTTCACGCCACATTCGCGACTGCATGGCAAACACGAATTCCATCAGTTGAACCAGATCCTCGACACGATGATCGTGGACCGAAGCATCAGGGCCTTCGAAACGCGAGTAGTTTCCCGCAAATCCAAGGATGTTCCAGGGGTCGACGATTGCCCCACACTCGATTCCGCGATGCACCAGGTCCATGACCTGCGGCGAAATCGCAACCGCCTCGTCGAGCATATTGATCTGCAGGAAGTGATCGCCGGCTGTGATCAAGCAATCGATGCGCGATACAATCCGAGCCGACGGAACGTGGACAAAGTCGGATTGCTCCTTGGCTGCGGCTGCATTGCCCATCCTCGCAAACAGTCGAGCCAACTGCACGTGTTCGAGTTGGCTGGCGCGGAGCTTGGCCAAGTGCGTATTGAGATGTTGCCGCGCGCCTCCGAACGGTTGGCGACGGAGCTTTTGCTCTTCCAACAGTCGCTCCAAGTGAGGGCCACTCATGCGGTCCAAAAGCTGCTCGTAAAACTGATCGCGATAAGCGGCAATCGGCCCCAGGATACTGGCCAGCGTGACCGTCGAGGCAAACACGCCCGGGCCTGAGCCGCTGATTCCCGAGGCCATCAAGATCGTCCCTGCCAACACGGCAGCCGCTTCTGTCAACAGTTCTTCCTGCGGCAATTCAGACGCTTCGTGAACACGGGCCAGCAGCGCGTCGAGCGTTACTTGCTGTACCACGAAACGTCGATAGTTGCCGCTGTTGTCGATGCGATGTGGATCCCATTGCCCAAAGTGATAGTTGGGCCGCTGATTGACCGGATGGTCAAAGTCGTAGGCGCGCGGGTCGATCGCCAATTCTTCGAGCAGCGAAAGATCGAAACTAGCCTGGTGCAATATATCGGGGTCAGTCTCCTGCAGAATCTGCATGCAGCGCAGCACCACCCCTTCGTACAATCCCGCCGTCGCACCAATGCCTCCGACATAGATGGGGATGGGACGCAACCATTCGTGTGCGTAGGGCTCCAGTCGACGGCCTTCGAGCACCGCAACTGGACGGTGGCCGACATAGTCGTTGAGCTGTGCAATGGCCGCCGGTACGATCCGGTCGGTCTCCGACCACGGACCGCCTTGCATCACCACCGCTTCCATCGCGCGTCCCAAGAAGAACCCATTGATCAGGGCTTCTGGCTCCTGATGGAACAACAGGTCGCGGTGGAAGTCGAGATAGGCGGGCAAGAAATTGAGCCATACCAGCTCCATCATTGCGACCGCTTGCTGGCAATCGGCAAAGCCGGGATTCGTTTCTGCCAAGCAAGCCAGCTCGTCCTGCAACCACTGCTGAATTTGCAACCAGGCTGCCAACCCTTCATAGGGGCCGGCTGGAATCGCTTGCGCATAGAGGCGATTGAGCGCCGCCAGCGTCTTGAGATCCATTTTCCCCGATGAGAAGTTGAGAAAGCCCAAGACCTGTCGCAGATCTTCGTTTAACCGGTCTCGTTGTTCACAGCTACGCTCGTCCACTCACACCTACCTGATCGGGCTATATACTCTATAGAGGGGTTGTTGGATACCTCTAAAGGGCTGGCGACTACTGCCAATTTGGTTCAGTTCTTTAAAGTAGCAGGTACACTCCTCGTGCCGCAGCCCATTGAGCCCAAGTAATTCTGGCCCCAGCGAGCGGCACACAGGACTGTGTCTGCTACTTTGAAGGGTATTGCGCTTGCCGGCCTCGTGCCTATGCGCCGCGTCGCTCACTTTGACAATTATCGTAGGTATTTCGCTGAAAAGGGTCTAGGACAGGTGTCGTTGTGTACACTACTTTTATCTTAGCCATCACGCTACACTGCCGAATCCACCAGAGTCCCTTCGAGGCGTTATTTGTTGAATGAATCCCCGAGCGAGCTGCCGCCCTTGCCGGCCGAGCAGCTCTTAATCGATAGTTTGCCCGATTGGGGCAGTTCCCGAGGACTAGTCATCTCGCCGGGGCGTGCCCAGTTGGCTGATCGCTGGGTTGCGACGGGCAAAATGTCCCGAGTGGCTGCCTGGTACGTTGATTTGCACGCTGCCAACGCTGCCAACGCGGTGTGTGTTGAAGGGGTCGAAGTCCAATGTGGCAGCGATCTGCCCGACGGCGAGCTCGATCTCGTTGCCATGCCTGTGCTTCGGCGAGGCGAAGCGGAATTGACGCGCGAGCTTATGCAGCAGTCGCACCAGCGCCTGGTCGAGGGTGGCTACTTGGCCGTGAGCGTCGACAACCCTAGCGATCAATGGTTGCATGGACAGATGCAAGCGTTGTTTGACAAGGTGACCTGTCATCGCACCAAGCAGGGGAGCGTGTACTGGGCTAAGAAGACCAAACCACTCAAGAAGCTCAAAGATTTTTACTGCCAATTTGATTTTCGAGACGTTGCGTGCCACGACAATCAAGCCAGGATCATCCAAGTTGTGACCCGTCCGAGCGTTTTCTCGCATCGCCGACTAGACCTCGGTGCGCGGCAATTGATGTTGTCCGCAGAGATCGGTCCGACAGACAACGTGCTTGAGATGGGCTGCGGTGCGGGTGCGGTGAGCCTAGCGGCAGCATTTCAAACCAGCGGTACTGTGTTTGCCGTAGACTCCAATTGTCGCGCGGTCGAGTGCACGGAGCGTGGTGCGGAGTTAAACCAATTGGTCAATGTGCAGGCGATTTTGAATGCCGACGGCGACTTGCAACTACCGGTCCCCATTGATTTGGCGCTAGCCAACCCACCCTACTTTGGCAATGATCGTATTTCGCAACACTTTGTCGATACGGCTTGTGACGCATTGCGACCTGGCGGAGCGCTGCTGGTGGTTACAAAGCAACCAGCCTGGTACGAAGCCTATTTCGAGACACAATTGTTAGAAGATATCGTCATCTTCGAAGCTTCGAAGTACTCAATCGTCTGCGGTCGCAAATCGTCATAGTGCGTACTACGTCGCGCAGTAGCTCGGCTGGTCCAGGACCGATGCGTACGTTTTCATTCATTCGACTTCTTCGTCCGTGTGAAAATCTAGTTCTTCATTCGCTTCGGCGGAGAGTTCACGATGCCGTTGTTTGCTCAGTTCCAGCGCCGCGTGGTGCCTTGAACTTACGCCAGGCTGAGGAACCAGACCACCGCCAAGGATCAACACGGATAGGATCAACACGGCAATTTTCTCAGCAGGACGTATCCGCAAGGAGGCGGGCGATACGTGTCGCTTTCCAGTAAATATGCGAAAGTAGACTAACATGATGGCGATGCCATTGAAGGCTGCAGCCAGCACAACGGCGGTACCCGTCATAGGGTAGACATCGACCACTCCCTCGACCAATAGTTCCATCCCGACAAATCCGATCGTGGCAGGAAAGCCGATCGAAGCCATGCCTGTCAACAGGAAGAAGCCAGCCAGCATCGGCATTTGATCGTACAGACCGTGATAGTCGACAAGCGACACACGCCCTATGCGCGATTCGATGCTTCGCAGCGTGATGCCGAATCCGGTAAGCGACAACCCGACCGATAGCCAGACACACAGCGCACCGGTCAATCCGAGCGGGGTGACTAGTTCAAGCCCAATCAACACCAGCGACGCGTTGCTCAGGAACAAGTAGCAGAAGAATCGCCGCGATTCGCGTTGCACCAGTGCCATCCCCGATGCGTAAACGGCGGTGATGAGCGAGAGCATCGCCATACTCTGCAAACCCCAACTCGGGGCAATCGGCAGCACTAGGCGCATGGCCGCATAGGCACCGGTCAAAGGGGTAACAAATAAGATCGCCGTCCCGAATGTCGTCTTCTCAAACAGGTCCGTCATCCAACAGTGCATCGGAACTACACCGCTGCGCAGCAGTGCCGCTGCGGTCAGCAGTGTCGCAGCGACCATCGGTATTTCACCAGGTCGTTCGAAAACGTTCAGCCACAAGTAGCCCCCCAGCAACAACGCCGCATAGACTCCCATATGCAAGACATAGACACGCGTGCAGCAACCTCGTTTGCGCATTTCGATCCAGGGGGGAATCACGCCAACAATCAGCAGGCCAATCAAGACCCACGACGCACGGCAACTAAGAGTAGCCAATAGCACCGATTCGCTGAACAGTGTCCAAGAGAAACTGAATCGGCCCACTTTAGTGCGCGCGGTCGCCAAAATCATCACCAGGTAGATCAGTCCCCCCAACGGCAAGAGCGGAGCACTGAGTTCATCGATTACAAACACGTCCGCATGAAAAACGTAAGCGATTACGTCCCAGTGATCGTGAGCTTCGAATTTCCCCAAGCTGGCAAAGTCGACCCATTCACCGACCGCGAAGACAAACGACATCGTGCAGGCGGCAAAGGCCAAAGATCGCGCCAGTTCACGATTGCTTAACCAGCCAATCGGCAAAGCGACCAACAGCGGCAAAACGATCGCCAACTCCATCCATGGGAAATGCAATTCACTCACTTAGGCGATCCTCCCTGGCTCAGATTCAGGATGCAAGTCGGCCTGGTCCGACTCACGCGATGGTTGTTGCGAGATCCAGTCAGTCCAGCCACGTTCCATCCGGTCGGACCACCGAAATGCCATTAAGAATGGAGAGACAATCCAATTGTCGAGCAGTGTATCGAGAAAACCGCGTTCATATCCGAAGCGATAACACCACTGACGTAGGCTGGCCGGAATTAGGTTTGTCCACGGCGCATGGTTGCGTGACAAGCGGGCTCCAATAGCGTTTTCCAGATTATGGTAGTCTTTGAGTAGAGTGGGAGCACGCAACAACTGCATCGTTCGCAGTGACGCGTGACCAATGATATGGATCAGGGCCAGGTAACGTAGCCCGCAGCCAATTTCTACGACGATAATCCCAACTTGGGTCAACGAGGCATAGGCCAACGAGGTTTTTACGTCGGTTTGTACGCGCGACATCATGGCTCCAAACAGGGCTGACGCCACACCGACTGCGATCACCAATAATCGCAGCGTCCACGACTGATCGAGGATAGGACTAACTCGCAACAGCAAATAAGCTCCCAAGTGAACCGATAGCGATCCGTAGAACACTGCACTGGAAGGTGTTGGCCCTTCCATAGCCCGCGGCAGCCAACCTGAAAATGGAACCAAAGCCGACTTACCGGCGGCCGCCACGAGCAGGAGCGAGCCAACCACGAGCGCATGATACGGATCGATCGCGGCGATTCCCTCGGGCCATGGCCCCGAGCCCATCAGTTCTCCAAAGTCGCCCCCTCCCGTCAGCTTGTGCATCGTCAGCGCGGCGATCAAAAAAGCCGCATCGGCCAAGCGATAGATCGACCACACTCGCGCCCCATTGCGAACTGGATTCTCGCGTTCGTGAAAGTAGGCAATCAGCAGCGCCGAGGAAAGTCCGACCAGTTCCCAGCCAAAGAACAACGTTTCAATGGTGCCCGCCAGCGAGGAGATGACCATCCCAGCAAAGAAGAACGCATAGCACAAAAAGAAGCGGTTATAGCCCACCTCAAGATGCAAGTATTGCCGCGTGAAGGCTCCCACCACGCCGCACAAGACAAAGGACAATATGGTGAACGGCACACTCAAGCGGTCGAACACAAACTTCAAATTGAAATGATAATGCTCCTGCTCCAGCGCGATCCAATCGCCCAGTTCAATGGGAACATATTTTGTATCGAAAGCCAACATCATGCCGAGAATGGCCAGGACTGGCAACAGTCCCATTACAACTGCAGCACTGGTCAATCGCGCAGTAACCGATTCGCTCAAGGGTCGACCGAGCAACGTCGTCAACCCCAACACGGCCAGCAGCACCGAAGGGCTAGCCACCACAGCGATTCCTAGCCACAAAAATAGATTATCGATCATCGTTCGAGCGTTTCCTTATGATCGAAGCAAAACCCAGGTGTTCTCGATGGTCTTGATACCACTCGATCGACGATGAAACGACTGGAATTTGATGAGACGGAATTTCGGAAGCAACCGCATCTGACACGTAGTTCACGAATTCGCCGTCAGCGAATACCTGCAATTCACAACGATCAGCATCGAAGATAGCCAACTGTATCCAACGATTGCGGACCAAGCGGTCGATACCCGGTTGCGTTCGCATGATCCCCAGCATTTTCTGTGGAGCTGTCTCGATGACAAACAATATGCGCATCGGTTCGTGGATTTCGATCATTTGAGCGGACAAACCCGGGCGGATATCACTGGCTGAACCAGTCATCACTCCAGCCAGCGAAGCGATGTTGTGTGGCAGTTTTGAACCGCAGCCATACCCCTCGTTGTCGACGGTCGAAAACAGATACTCAAGACTGATACCTGCGCAGACGGGTATCGCAGCCGCCAGAATGCGCCCCAGTATCGTGCCTGGTTCGTCATCGATCCTTGGATCATACGAGTTCAAGAACGCGCGACGATCCAAGAATAGGCCACGACTCCACTCACGGCGGCCGACAAAACAAATGGAATTGGTAGCGTGATTGTATTCAGGACGAGCCTGCGACAGATCTTCGGCTCGCTCTTCCACATGTTGCAGCGCTTCGGAAACAGACATATCCAGAGGAGCTGACTCAAAACGCCGCGCTCGCTCATGTGCGTTGCGAGCGCGGGCTTCATTGATGCTCCGCTCGACGCGTCGGAATAACTCGCGATGCGTGCGGGGTAACTGATCCAGATCGTAGTACTCGATATGGTCATTGCATGTATTGTGGTAGATGCCCAAGAAACGAACTTCGTCCGGGATGTCGATGCCCGTCTTCGACACGAGCTGACGGACGCGCGGGTCGTTGGCCATCTGCGCAAACGAGCGAGCGTTGGGACCGCCGCGACCACCACTGCAGGCACCACAATTGTAGGCCGATTCGTGCGGATTATTCATACTACTACTACCGTGACCGGTGAAGACCACGAGCGGGGCGAAGTCCTTCACCAACCCGAGGTCTTGTAAAATGCGAGTCACGATACCGGCCATTTCCACAATGGAATATCCCAGCGCATCGGAATCGGGACCCGGTCGCTCGCTAGAGCGTTCGAGGTGCAGTTCGGTAGCCGGAGGGCGCACCAAAATTCCAAACGACGTGCGAAGCCGAGCCGTCAAACGCGGTGCCAAAACTCGTGCCACCAAAGGGAAGGTCGCCAAAGATCCGAGCACGCCCGTCACGACACCTCCCCATAGAGTCCGCGAGCGCGCGTGGAATTGGTGGGTCATTCGTCCCAGCAGTTTGCGGCGCTGCGAGCGGGCTTCGCCCACATCCGTCGCCGAAAAAACTGGCTCTTCGCGAACGTAATGTTGCGGAGTAATGATGATTGGGCAAAGTGGTCGGTAGTGCGCCTCAGCCGCACCTTGATAGTACATCGCAACCGCATAGAACCCAGCCGCAGCGAATGTTTCGCACTCGGGATCACACTCTTCCAAATGCCGGCGAAATGACTCTTCGCGATCGTCGATGCAACACACAATCTGAAAAGCAGGCAGCGTGCTCCCCACTCTCGCATCTCCCGCCTCCCCCGTATCGGAACAAGCATCGGCTACCGTTGACAATTGGCGCCGACGGTGGAGCAGCAAGGCGTCCGACGCGTCGTTGCGGTACTTGCGTTCATAGGCCAAATGGAAAACGCGACGACGCTCGATCCCTGAGAAGGCATTGATCTCTTTAAATAATTGTGTCCATTGCGATCGGTCCAAGTGAACCAAATCGTCCGGACTCCAGCCTCGCACTTGGGCCAATTGGAATGCGGTAAAGGTTTCTTGGGTCTCGCTTGCGATGGACGAGCTAGCCGCTGCGTGTAGTATCTGCTCGCGCAATAGTTGTAGTTTCTGGAACGGTCGCTCTGACTGGCTTGGCCATTCTTGTCGAGTCAGGTTGGCCAGCGCATAGCGTTCGAGTATCAAGCGAATCGCCAGGTAGCCTTCCAGCGAACCGGCTGGGGCTGGCTGTGGTGTCCAAGGTGCATTGGTCTCCATTTGCCATATCAACCCAGCCCAACCTCGCAAAGCCAGCAGGCTGTGCAAAATGAAATTGTCCCGTTCTTCTTCGCCCACCCCCAATCGCTCCAGTGACTCAGCGATGGACTCCAAGGGCGTGGTTTCCCGATCGAGTATTTCTTTAAACTCACGTCCAATGCCACGCATCCAGGACGGTACTGGTATGGCTGGGCAGGAGTAAAGCTCAGCGAACGAACGGAAAAAGCCCGCCGTGCGGTGCGGTAACTCCCAGTCGGCGAAGCCTTGGTCCAAGAAGGCGGCAGTGAAGCGAACTAGTGGCTCTTCGACCAATCGATAGGCATCGCGCCCGCTCCGATTCAGCAATACATCGCGCAAACTGAGATAGGGCGAAACGGTGGGGGCCAGTCGTTGGCCGCTACGGCGCGCTATGGCCACGCCGTCATTGCAAACTCGCCAAAGAAATCGTAGTGTGAACGATTCCCAATCGGACTCGGTCCAACTTTCGACGCGACGCAGACCACTGCATTGCTTCAACAATTCATGGACGATGCGGCTCACGACTTGATTGTGCTGGTTCGAATCGGAAAGCAAATCGCGCCGCACCCACTTGCGTGTAGCGGCCACCATGCGCTGTCGATTGGCTGGCTCCACTTCTTTGCGAAAGCGATCCAGCGCGTGCGTCTCTGTGATCAACCACTGAAGTTCGACATCTGGGGCGATACCCAAGGGGAATTGAAGCATGGCCAGGCGAAGCGCGTAGCGCGTGCCAAATGTGGCAACCAATATTTCCGCATCAGCGCCGAGGTCCTCCAATAGAATCGTTTGCAAGTCGGTAACACGAATGCGCCCACTCTGCAATTCACTTCGAAACCGCCTTTCAGTCAAATAGGGTTCGCAATCGTAGAGAGCCCCTCCTGCCAGTACCGCTTCTTCGAAGTTGAGCTCTTCGAAGGCATGCAGCGTATTGTGGTGGACGAAGATAGAAATAGGACCTTGCGATGGGAGCAGGTGGCTTGCGTGCTCAATCGATTGACGCAGCGCTCGGGAAGTGGACGGGTCCAAACTCGTAGCGGTATCCTCCGATTCGGTCCCGCTGCGGTGTTCTAATGCGGTCGTTGATGTAGCTGAATTCATGCTCGACTTATTATCCTAAAACCTGAAACTTCCCGCCATCAAGTCACTCTATTGTAGAACGGTTGTCCCAACCGCTAATCCCGCTAGACTAGTTTGTCACCATCGCTCTTTTACTTGGAAAGTTTACTCCACCGGTACCTGCTGCAGAAACTCAGCCGCTTCACGTGTCCAATCGGCCAAGAACGACGGTGTGTATACCCCGGTAGAAGCGTCGAGGCGACGACCAACACGATCGGAGAAACCATCAAATTGCTTTCGTGAATCGGTTGGTTGTCGACAATGAACTTATCGGTCAACTCTTCGCCGCCGGGCGCTTTAGCATTCCCAGGAGTAACGACACTCGACGTGCATGCGTGGCGGATTCTTCGGCTGCGTCTCTGGGGATATGCAGCCAAACCTGTAGTGAATAGATAGATGCCAAAGCACAAACCAACAACACCGGGACCAAAAAGAAAGCCGATGGTCCGTCGAGTGCAAAGCACAGCTCAAAACCGGCGACGGGGATTGTAAACGAACTGGCTCGGAGGGACCGCTTTGCAAAAACGACCAAACTCCGGCGAGCACCAAGCAACAACCGATCACATTCATGACCACCGCGATCCATTGACCAAGCCGCATTCGCTCCGGTAGCAGCACAGCCGGCCAGCCGCTTGCTGCGGATAACACCATCGCTGAGAACACTAGATCGGTACTGGACACAGGTGGGCCTTGGAAACCAGGTGGGCCTTTGAAACAAAGAAGGTGCCAGGTTGTAGGCAAGGACGCTCAACCGTATGAGCACATTTGATACCGCTTGGCATGTGTTTCACGATTTCGTTGCTGTGATTTCACGCAATCGGCTTGGAATCCGAATCTTTCTCTTGGTCGATGGAAGTACCGGTCTGCAAAAGGCAGTAATTCGCGTGCAAACTTCTGTTTTACTCCTGCAAGATCTTGGAAGGCTCTGCAAGATCCTGCAAGGCTCTGCAAGATTTTGCAGAATAACGGCTTTGACCAGATGTTACCGGTCGATCTCTATATCCCCAGCAGCCCCTTGCACCCAATGACGAACCTGGACGGATGGTTGCGGTTGCTCGGACGGATCGAAGTCGGTTCGCGAAAAAATTCTTAGGCATCTCAAGCTAACGCGGTTTGCCGGGAGCCCGCGATAACTTCTCGTCTGCTTCCATGGACGCATTGCTTGCAGGTTCTCTCTCCGAGCTATCTAGCTGCTGTGCCCGTTCATACTCGTCGGCGGTCAGGCATATCACATCACTGGTGCGAGTCTGTTCGTGCTTGACCGTGTGCAAGTAGCAACCGACATACGGCTCAGTGACTCGCGCCTTAGCGTCCAGCGGTGCCACGATCAGCAATTGCAAACCGAACTTCTCAAACAACTGCAAGGCGTACTCCGCATAACGGTCGTCGACCTTCGAAAACATCTCGTCGACGACGACAAAATGCAGGCGATCATCGTCGGGTTGATTGGGGTCGATGTCGAATTGGTAGGCGATGGCTGCCACCAGGATCGTAAAGGCCAGCTTGGCTTTTTCTCCACCGGATTGCCCCGAGCTGTCCTCGTAACAGCTTCGCTCGGCACCGCTTATGGCGTCCAGTTCCCGGGCGGTGAAGTCGAACCAACGCCGCACGTCGGTCACCTTCTCCCGCCATCGCTCCTCTTCGCGAAGTCGGCGAATCAGTCGCTCGATGCGCGTGTAGCGAGCTTCATTGGCCGTTGCGTTATCGTCAAACGCATCGCTCAGGCAATCTCGCAACAGACTTTGGAAGTCGCGAATCTCGCGGTCGGACACGCCCCGAGGTTCCAGGCGCATGTAAGTGCCAGCCCGGTATTCGAGCTGCTCGAGCGAACCGTTGAGGAGCTCGATTTTCGACAGAATCTCTTGATGTTCACACTGCAAAGCCGCATGGAAGACGCCCAGTTCCTGCGTGACGTTATCGTTGAGCCGCTCGCGAAAACGCGCCTCGTGGCGTGGCAAATCCTCATGTCGCAATTGGTCAAGTAACCCTAGGAAGCCGTCCAAGTACAACCAGTCGGCGCGCAGGTCATTGCATTCTTCGGGTGAGTCGCTTAAGAACTTCTGCATGGCTCGAATGCCGTCTGCGTGAATCGGCTCAGCCTCGCTGCGCAACGCATTGAGGCGCACTTGGATGGCGTGGGATGTCTCGCTCTGAAGTTCTGCGAACTCAGAAAGCTCCTGCAATTGGGACAATTTTTTGTGCAACTGGGCGTCGAGCGCATCAAAAGTCAGACGATGCGTGGCCAATGTCCCCTGAGACTCGCGTTCGTTCAACAGGCTCTGATGTCGCTCTAGCCAATGTGAGGATTGATCGTTCTCACGCAGTAAATTGCTTTCGATGGCGACTTGTGCATCGCGATCATGCTGCGCAGCGAAGCGGCGCTCGATGGCTGCATCCAATCGTTCACGCAGTAGGCGGACTGCGTCATTGGAGTCTTCAATGGCACAGCGCTCCGCTTCCAATGCGTCGATCTCACGCTGATGGCGAGCGGTGTCGATCAAGTCGAAGTCGGGAACGCCGCTGGCGGTATCGATCGCAGCCAACTTCTTAGACAGTAGTCTCGAATCGCTCTCCAATTCGCTAATTGTTGTGAGCACGCTTTGCTGCTGTTGACGCAAGCCGCTCAGGCTACCGCGCAAATCACTCAAGCGTTGGGCATTATCCCAACCGAGCACAAAACGTCGCGAGTCGGCTCCACCCGGGCGATCGTCTTTCTCGTGTTGCTGCGTACCGAGCTTGATATGCCGGTTCTTGGTAAGAGCCAGGCCCGGAGCTCGCTGGAATTGTTCCAATGTTTGGCAGCAGCGATAGTCAAACCGTCGACGCAGCTCCTGTTCGAGCCAGGCCAGCAAGCTAGCTTGGTCGTCAGCCTCCACCGAGAGCATGGCGTTTTCTGGTGTGCGAAGCACTAGTTTGCGGATCAGGGAGTCGTTGTGCAGACGGTCCGGCGAACGCGAAAGAGGCTTGTCGTTTACGCGCATGTAGACCAAACGTTGCCCACGGCCGCGCGCGTCGACGAGCGCGTGCGTCTCGACGTAGTGGCTGACCGCGCGATAGTGCCGCTCGGGAACCAGCAGGCTCAGCGCAAATCGCCTGAGAACGGTCTCGATTGCAGGCTGCCAGTCCAATTCGGCTTCCGCGACGCTGATCAATTCACAGCCAAATACCAATTGCGATTCGGACAAGTTCAATTCGGCGGCCATGGCCGTGCGCACTTCAGCTAGCCAATTAGGGATGTTGCCAGGTTGTTCACTGAGCGCGTCAAGCTGGGATTGCTCTTCGTCGATGCGCGTGCGCAAATCGGTCAGGACGCGCGCTTGCTGCAGCCGTTGTTCGGCCAAGCGGGACGATTGTTGAGCGAGTTCCTGTCTGAGACTATCGAGTTGCTGAGGTAGCGCTTCAAAATCTTGGCGCGTGTCGAGTAGCTTGGTATGGCCAGAACGCGAAGCGGTGCACTCAGCCGCGATGCCAAGTGTCTGTAGAGCTGTCTGCAGACGCTGACGCTCGCGACGCTTGGCGGTAAGCAGAGCCAGTTGCGTTTCCAGCAACAGCGGAAGCTGTCGAAGTCGCTGGCCACCGGTCTTTTCAATTTCGTTCTTGAGATAGCGTTGCGTTTCGTCGAGCGCCTCGATCTCCGATTGCAGTTCCTGCTTCATGCGCCCGGCCGCGGAGATGGCCGAACCGTGCGTCTGCAGTCGTGGGGTAAGCCAAGCGACCAGGCGTGTGCGGAAGTAACTGTCTACGGCATCGAGCTGATGCTGGCAGTTTTCCATGTCGGCAGCCAAACTACGATGGGCTTCAGCGGCCACAGCGATGGGCGTAAGCAATTCGACTTGACGCCTCGCTTTGACGAGCGATTGATGGGCTTGGCTGAGTTGAGTGAAGTGTCCCAGCAGTCCTTCGATCCGCTCGCGCCAGGGATGCGGTTCGAGCATATGATCGCGAATGAAGCGATTGAGACTCTGGATGTCCTTGACCGCTACCGTTTGATTGAAGACATCCATTGCCTTGGGACGCATGTGAGTGCAACCCGCAATCCACGGAAGGTACTCGGAGTACTTGCTGGTCGCTTGAAATCCGCGCTGGATCAATTGTTTGGAGATCCGCTGTCCGCGTTGCAAACTGCTCAAGTCCGCTGCGATACTACGTTCGCTCGGGCAGAAAGCGTAGGTCTTATCGAGTTCGCCATCGCCGCTGATTTGTAGCACTTGCGCTACCGTGAACGCCTCGCCCGTTGCTGCGCGTTCGAAGCATGCGAGCAGCACGGAATAGTGATTGTCGTGAGGCCGCAAGTAGTCGGTGACGGAACCAAGTTCTTCATCGCTTGACCGACCGCAAGCTCCGCGCAGATAGGTTCGCTCGTCGCGTTCGCGCTTCTTGGCCCCAGCCGCCACGTTGTAATTGCGTACTCCCGGTTGCACCAGCAGAGTCAATAACGCGTCGACCAGCGTCGATTTTCCCGAACCGTTTTGACCGACGAGCAACGCCGTACGTCCATCTGGGGTCAAGCTAAAGACTCGTCCATCGGTGCTATCGAAAGTACCCCAGTTGGTGACTTCAAGTTTTTTCAAACGATAGCCGGGACGCGTGTGATCGTGCCATGCGTGAGCGGCTTCGCGGTCAGTTTGCAAACTGTCGGGTGTTTGATGCGCGAGTTTATCCATGGGCGGGCTCTTGTACCTCCTTGGGTTGCAATTGTCCTTTGAGTCGTTCTAATTCGCTGACAGGCAAGCGGGCTTTGAGAATGCGCCGCACCTCCCAACTCCCCGGTGTATCACCGAACCGGCTGACAAATCGCAGCGTTTCTAGCTTTTTGAATGCACTGTCGAGCGACCTGTGCAGTCGCACGTCATCTTCACTGCTCGGGAAGAAGCTCTTCCACACATCCAACAGATCGGATTGCTCGATCACGCAACGGCGATTGTCCAAGTCCTCTTCTTCGAAGCGTCGCAATTCATCTCGTAGCAGTACGCACAACAATGTCACGTCGTAGCCCAGACGCGTGCGTCTGAACAGTCGCGGCAAGTCCTGATATTCGTCGCGAGCTTCATTGTCAGCCAGTTGTCGCAAGAAGGCCAAGCCCTCCGCCTCGTCCACGATCAGCATCAGACCGATGCGAGCATAGTAATCGCTCAGCGCCGATTGGTAGCGTAGCGTCAGCTCCCAGGCTTGGTCGTCGCTGTAGACGGGGCCTTGCAGCAGCCGTACCGCCGCCAAACTCCAGTCTTTGTACGCAGGTAGCACTCCGCCCCCCTGCGTGCTCGTTGTCGTTTCGATCATCGCATTATCTCTCATTCAACATTCACTTCAGCATTTGTTTTTGTAGCCATTAGACCATCATCTTCAATGTGGCCCGACGCTCCGCCGTCGGTTCCCCCCGCGCCATCATCTTCAATGTAGCCTGACGCTCCGCCGTCGGTTCCCCCCGCTCTCCTACCATCGCGCACCCCGCTAGCCCAATCTCGCCGCACTCGGTGAAAGACCACGCGTGGCATGCGCAACACTCTAGCCCTACTACCTTCCCAATTTGCAACTAGTTCGATCGATTGACTGCGATCGATCTCGTGCCCATCTTCGTGGGCGATTTGCAAATAGCCCAGCAGTTCGACCGATCCGGTTTGAATTGGAAATCGATCGAGCAGGGCCTGAATCGTCATATGAGAGTTGGATTTCAATGCCAGAGTGATATTCCGCCGCATATTCTGCCAGTCGATACGCTGCAGGGACACCAACTGCTGCAGCGCTGCGGCATGCTCCAAGGGATCGCTGTCCACCAACTGCCACTCCACCTCGACGAATGGATCGGGGGTCGACCAAAAGGGGCGATCGATGGGAAGTTGTATTTCCAATTCGACTTCGATCTCGAGTCCGACATCCAGCGGTGGCGATTCGCTGCGCTGGCTGGCAGCAGCGCGAATGTCGCGCAACAAGTGCGCCAATTGTCGATGATGGCGATTGCTGCGCGTATCTAGCAATCGTCGCAGGGTGAGGCTCAAATGCTGTGTGGTGCGGAGGATTTTCTCTGCTTCGCCCAACAAGCTGGGGAGCATCGTGCGGATGGATTGCAGCTCTTCGTGTCGATCGGCCAGGGATTCGAGCTGAGTCAGGCGGCGCACCAACTCAGTCAAGTGCGCTTGGCTGGCGGGATCATGGACCAGCTTGAGGAAGTCGGCGAAGCTTCGCCCTGGATCGCTACTTCTCAGTAGGTCTTCGGCGTCGAGGGCAAATTCGAGAATGGCACCTCGTGAATCTTGCGTTTGCAGCAAGCGTTGTTGCACGCCGCGCGTGATCGACTTGAAGTGCTCCTCCACTCCGCGAAATTCACTCTTGAGTTGATCGAACTGGGCGACCGCCATATCGAACTGCGACCGCATCCGATGAGAGCGCTCCCGAGCTTCTCTTTCCAGGTGCTTCTCCAATGTGGCCCGACGCTCCGCCGTCGGAAACTTTCCCGTCTCCAAATCCTCCTCGCTCGCCTGTCCCCGACGTAGTTGATTTAGCTTCTGCTCAATAACCTCACGCTCGCGCTCAAGTTGCTCGATGCGAGCACCAATCGCATGTGTATCCTCGCTCGGAAGTGCTTCGTCGACAACCTCTTGCAGCAACCCGAGAATTGAGCGCAAGTGAGACTGCGTACCGATGAACGTCGTCGTGCGCGTCGCCTTGGAGACAAAAGCCAAGACCAACTCCGCATCCGGCGTGAGCTGGTAGACCGGCTCCGGGTGAGACTCGTCGATGAAGCGTTTTAGCCAGCGACAATCGCCGCTCGACCAGTTGTTCAAGTAGGCTTCACCGCTGAGTCGTGTTTGCGGTGCACCGTTGGTTTCAGCCTGCAGTTCACGCAGCGTGGATTCAAGCTGAGCTGCTAGTGGGGAGTGCAACCAAGTAATCTGGCCGGAGCTTTTGAATTGCTGATGCAAGAAAGCCACGATCCATGGCGCGTTGGGGGAACGCAGCAAGTGCATCGCGGGCGAACTGTGGAAGAAGCGTTGAAGCGGAGCGATTTGCATGGAGCAGCGAGTCGGCCTGGGGGAAATGTCAATCGAGCGCTCGGGCGTTGGCTTCCCTGCGCAAGCAGCCAATGTGGCCTGTCTGTGGTAGCTCGAAGTGACTGAAAACGTATGCCTGGTGCTGGTGAGGCGGAACACAACCATTGTACTCGGCAAGCCGCCTCGCTCCGGGATTGAATACCGTTGCGCGTTGAAAATCAAGAGATTTCGGAACAATCGAGTCAATTTTCGAAGCGGCCAGCCCCTCCTAAGTCGCTTGACTGGTAGAGTTTAAGGCGGACCAACAACCCAAGTACGCGTTGACGCGAGGATTCAGGACAGATGGCGGGTAGAACTATTTTACTATTGACCAAGGATCTGTTCTTCGTCCCCACCTTACGTGTGGCGGCCGACAAGCTCGATTGTCCGCTTGTGGTCGCCCTGTCGATCGACTCGGCCAAGCTGGAGGATTTGGCGGCGGACGAAGTGGTCGCGTGGGTCATCGATCTGAATTGTGTCCCAGTCGACTCGATTCCCGTAGTTGTCAGCGCGCTGAGAACACGCTTTCCACGAGCCATTACGATTGCCTTTGGTCCACATGTGCAGACGCAGCGTTTGGCTGCGGCTGAGCAAGCTGGCTGCCGACAAGTCCTCTCGCGTGGGCAACTCAGCAGCCAGATCGAACGCCTGATGGGCGAGTGGCTGGAAGAAGGCTTGAGGGGCGAGGCTTGAGGGGCGAGGCTTGAGGGGCGAGGCTTGAGGCGTGAGGGGTGAGGCTTGAGGCGTGAGGCTTGAGGCGTGAGGCGTGAGGGGTGAGGGGTGAGGCGTGAGGCGTGAGCAAATTTCGGTACGCGCCCAGCGCACACCCAACTTCCCCATAGCGGCGCAGCTGCGGATTTCGATATCTGCTGGTGGAGCGTATCGGAAGGCGGCCCGAACCAATCGAACTGTCAAAAACCGAGACAGAAATATCGGCACCCCGGTGATTTTTCTGTCTCTATCATTCTGTCTTGAAACTCAGGCTATCCTAGGGCCCGCGTTTGACTCGTGGCGGCTCGTCTGCATTCCACCCCAGGCAACCAAAATCCGCAGTTCCACCGCACCTTCTCTCCCAACTCCCCAACCGCTCTCTACCCGGTGTGACCGTAGTCTTCGAGTTCGACGGCAGGAATGAGGCGGCCGATGTCCTCGATGCCGGTAATGCCTTGGGCGGTCTTCAAAAGTGCGGCACGGCTGAAATCCAGCATGCCACGTTCCAGGGCGGCGCGATGGATTTCGGCGGAACTGGCGCTATTGGCGATCAATTCCTTCAGCTTGCGATTGACGGTCAAGACCTCGAACAATCCGGTCTGTCCGACGTAGCCTCCCTGGGAGTTGGGGTCTGTTACGTCGGGACCATAGATCACGTTTCCTTGCCCCTCCTCCAAGTAATCCTTGACATCGGAGAAGGTGTCGGGCGAGTGGCTGACGTCATACGCCTTGCGAGATGTGGGAGATAGCCTGCGCACCAGATGTTGGGCCACTACACCGACTAGAGAATTAGCAAGGAAGTATGGATTGACTCCGAATGCCAACATACTTGCCACCGCGCCAGCGGCCAACGGGGAGTGAAGTGTAGACAGTACCAGGTGGCCACTGTTGGCAGCTCGTACTGCTGTCTGCGCAGTCTCTTCGTCACGAATCTCACCGATCATGATCACGTCAGGGCTTTGGCGCAAAACGCCCCGTAATAGCTCAGAAAAACCGATACCAATCTTCTGGAAGACTTGGCACTGACGAATCCCCTTGATCAGTTTTTCGATCGGGTCTTCCAGAGTGATGATCATCTTGCTGCCATCATTGAGCGCATTGAGGCAAGCATACAATGAAGTTGATTTTCCGGCACCGACTGGTCCCGTTACAAGCAATAGGCCACTGCCGCTGTTGAGGATTGCGCGGAGATCGGAGGCTTGATTGCCTACCAATCCTAGCTCTTCTATCTGGATTGAATCTCCACCGGTGGCGAGCAAGCGAATGACCATGTCCTCGCCGTAATGCGTACCGATGGTATTGATGCGGAAGTCGAAAGCCGCCTCGCCTACTTGATAGCTCCAACGTCCGTCGAGGGGATGGCGTCGCTCGGCCAAGTCGAGCCCGGCGGCTGACTTGATCAAGTTCACGATCGACATCCCTTGTTCGTTGGAAACGACCACCAACGGACGTACGACTCCCATCTGTCGCGACGAGACGGCGTAGTGATTGCCGTTTGGCTGGATGAACAGGTCGCTGGCCTCACCCTTGACCGCTTGTGTAAGGATTACGCTCAGTGCCTCGCGTGGCTCCAATGATTGGATGTTGGCCAGTTCTGGAGGTAGTGTACTAGTGGTTTCAGCCGCCATGGTTTTGTCCTGTCGCGAACGATGTAGCTTGTGCTTTGTCTTTGGTGATATTTAGCACCTTATTGAGCTTCATCAAACCGAAGACGTGCTGAATATCGAGTGGCACCGAATGGAGGACAAGCCGCCCACCACAATCGCGAATGGTTTTGTCGGTCGCCAACAGCCAGCCAATCCCGCTCGAATCGATATAGTCGGTTTGCTGCAGAGAGATCAGGATTTGTTGATTCAAATTCGATATGCCCAGTAGCCGGCTCAGTTCGTCAGCTTGGCTAGCTACGGCGGTTTGGCTGATTTTGCCCGCCAGGGACAAATAACAGACTCCGTCCGCTTGGTTTTCCATTGTCAGTATCATGGTCTCGACCTTAACAGGTTGCGCGAAGTCGCCAAAAGCGTGTTCGATGGTAACCATAGCGGGGGTAATATACCAGATGGGCGCGCGGTAGTCTCGCCTAGGCCGGACTAAAATAGCGGTTACATTCCCCCTGTGCCATCTCCAGTGAATGAAATTCCAGGTTTCCGCGGGCTTCGGCGAACAGCTCAGGCACACGGATTGCGCCTGCTGCGCGAATCCAGGGAAGACCTAGCGGTCCGTTGGTGCGTTGCCTACCAGCGGATCGCTTGATAGCCAAGCGAACAGACGATTTTTGGTGTCGGCCGTAACAATCGTGCGCCCATCGCTAGAAAAAGTGATGCAGGTTAGCTGCTCGCCGCGATGCCCTTCCAGATCGAACAATTGTTGTGGCTTGGGATCGTGGGTCGGAGCGGCAAACCATACGGCCACCGTCCCGCCCGGCGCTCCCGTTACCAGGATATTTTCTGTCGGAGATACGGCTACACGGGTACCAAGCGGAATTTCTTCGGTTTCTGGCGAATGACTAGCGGCCTTTTCAGGAGCCGCATCGATGGCGACAAACTGCAGGGCACCATGCTGAGCCTGCTCGCTGTGAACCAGCAAGAACTGCCGCGTGGACAGAGCTGGGTCCGCCCAGGTCTCATTGAAGAAGCTCAGATTGACCAGTTTGGCATCTGCGCTCATCAACGGTCGCTCGGCGAGCTTGGTCACCTGCCCCTCGGACAATATTTCAAGCATTCTATCGTCTCGGCAGACTGCTAGACGCGCATCGCTGCCAGGGTCCCACGCGGCAGCCAGTATGGCACCGATCTCAGCCAGGGTTCGCCCCGATTCGGGATCGACTAGGATCCCATTCCCCTGGTTCACAATCAACATCTGCCCGGCATCGGGCGAGAGGGATATATGCGAAGCGCCCAGAGCACTGTATCCCAGACGTGTCCAGCCTCCACTGTCGGCCTCGGCAGACAATTTCGAAACAGCAAACTTCCAAATCGAGCCATCTTCCAGCAATGCCCAAAGCGCGGTCCCTTGCTTGTTTCCAGTGGCCGAAATTAGTCGCGTGCGACCATAGCTGGTCACGCGCGGCGAATCGTCGGTCAGCTCCAATACTTGCGCCGATGTGGCCGAGACAAACGTTTGATTGTTAACTTTAAGTCGAGAACGAATGCGACTTTCATCGATCACCAAGCTATCAGAAATACGCGTGACCAGACTCGGGGCGTGATTCCCAACGACTTGTAGCCAGTGTACCCCCACTTCTCGATCCACTTTCAAGACCGAGGGGTAAGAGGCACCATCGGAGAATTTCAACGAGACGAGCTTGGTGGTCGCATCCAGGCCGCGTCGACGAGTCGCGATCGTCAATGTTTCGCTCCCCTCCCCACCGGTCACCGCCAAGTCGACGTCCAGATGAGATTGTATTCGCCCACGATCGATCGACAGCGCGCTCGCGATCGATTCGACATTGGTGCGCCCGTCTAATGCACGCGTTGACCAGCCCAATTCGAGTCCTGAGTCGGTCCAGTGGAAGACAGCCAAACCACCGGTAGAAAAGGTCAAATAAAATCGATGCCCATCGTTAGACCAGACACCATTCAACGGGATATCGCTCGGATCAGCCAATGCGAAATTGCGCAGAGCTGGGTCGTCCCAACTGGCCGCATTACCAATTTCGAGCAGTCGAACCGCGCCGGAACGTTTGACCAACATCACCCAAGCCGCATTGCTCGGATTCGGGACCGCGAAGTAGCTGCCAAAATCACTGCGCTCAAACGTCTCCTGACCGCTAGCTAGATCGACCAAGCGAGTCTCACTGTCGCTGGCAAACAAAACTTGCCGCCCGCTGTCGACCAGCGAAACGCGCTGTTCGATCAACTCTTGACGCGCGCCATCGACTTCGCGATTCGGTGCGCTCCAGCGGCGCCGCATCGCACCGGATTGAGTGTCCCAGCTACAGAACTCCCATGTATGCGTGGGGTCGGCCAGATATTCTTTACGAGCATTCTTGAGTGAGGCGGCGGTTACTACAACTGCATGCTCGACATCAATGGCCGAATTGACCAGTTCTGCTCCCGGGGTATGACCAATGTAACTCCAACGATTGCCGTCGAAACGCTCGGTTTGCCCGTCGGTTAAGCTCCACAGATCGATCACTCCATTGCTATCGATGGCCAACGCACGGCCGTCGCTGGGACCGGCAATGACCGCTTGAACGGGAGCATTATATTCCGCAGGTTTGTCGCCATCCATGCGTTGCATACGCCGGCGTTGCTTCTGGCGTTCGACATTCCACACGATCGCCGTGCCCCCTGCGTCGACCGCCAACACGCGATCCTCGCCCAACAATCCTACGCCTTCGATGTTCTTCGGCGTTCCCGTTAGGTAGGTGTCGTACTCCCAGGCTTGCAATTCTGCATCGTAATGCCAGACGTGAGCGACCGGCTCACTAACGCTCGATGTAATCAGTTGGTTGATTCCGTTGCTAACGATATGAGTCACCGGAGCGCGGTGTTTGTCAGCCAATTCGGCCAATTCCGTAATTGTCGATTCGCCAGGCGCAAGCTTGCCCACCATCAACGCATTGTTCGACAGGCCCAATACGACGCGATCGTCGACCAGGGTATGTTCCGCGCTGCGGATGGATGCCGGCAGTGTTTGACTCGGTTTCACCAACACAATCGCTTGTGCAGAGTGGTCGAGCACACCGACCAATGTTTCCTTGTCTTGAAAGCGAGTCGTCAGCAGTGTGTGCTGCGGGCCGATCGATTGCAGGTTAGTCAGCTCACCACGTATGCTGACCCGAGCCTTGGGTTCCTCTTTCAAGAACCAGTTTGCGTCATGATCCCAGAGCCACAGTCCGCCGCTAATACCCCCGACGAACTGTTTGCCGTCGGTCGAGTAGGCGAAGTATTGAAAGGCTCGCTTTTGGGTGGCCGCAACCGGCTGTGCTGTCGATTGATTAACATCCCAGCGTTTGACGCCACTCTCTCCATCGCGAGTGTAACTGAAGACGACCTCTTGGCCATCGGGCGAGATGGCGACTGCGTTGATAACACTATTCGCTTCGACGACTTGACGCGTGGTACTCAGCTTGCCTGCATCGTATTGCAGCAATTGCACCAAGCCTTTTTTCGTTCCCACCACGGCGCAGTTTGCCGCCGGAGCGCAGGCTGACACGTTGACTTGAGCATCGAGCACAGAGCCCGCTTGAAGAGCTGCAACTACGGCGTCAGAGTCGGCGGCGGCATGGATGTGTGCTTTCGGCAAATCGAGATTGCCGAGTAGTTCAATGCGCTGCCATCCCCACGAGTCGATTTTGGGAGTGTTGCCGAAGAAGACATTGTTTTGGGATGCATCCTGTTCAGCCTGGCCGAGACCGAACATGTCGCGCAGTCGCTGCAGGTTTTGAGCACCAGCCGCCAAGTCGAATGATTCGATTTGCGACTTGGCCAAGGCGAGCGACGATTTGTATTCACCGAGTTGAATTTGTGCGGAGCGACGTTGAGCCAGCTCGGCGGCCTGTTTGGCTTTTACTTCCTCCTCTTCGGCTCGCCGTCGTTCTTGATTGGCCTTCATCTCACTCATCCTAGCCAGTTCCTGTTGTCGAATCGCTTCTTTTTCCGAGAGAAGTGCCTTGGCGGCCTCTTCAACCGCTTTAGTTTCCGCTGTCTTGGCTTTCGTTTCGGATTCTTGAGCGGCTACTTTGGCTTCGGCCTCTTTTTCTTTGGCCTGTCTCTCTTGTTCGGCGGATTGTTCTGCCCTGTTTTTCTCAAGCACCGCCAACTTCCTCTGGTCGTTAGCGATCCAGGCCAGCGCAGACAGACCGACAATGGCGAATAGAACCACCGCCGCGATCACTTTTTGCAATAGCCTCAGACTCGCTTCGCGTCCGGCGACCTTCTTCTTGGCTTGGCTGGCCTGCGCGAGCAAGGTCGCCTCCTCAGGCACCTCGCGATCGAGCGTTTGCAGGGCCAAGTCGAAATTGCCTTGTGAATAGGCGGCTTGTCCGAAGGCCAGTCGAGCTTTCTTCAAGCCGCTGACGGCCGCAGTGTTCTCCGGCCACAAATCGATCGCATCGCGATATCCAAACAGCGTTCGCGAAAAAGTGTCGTAATCCCGCTTCTCAATCGCTTCCACAAGTAGTTCATCGGAGCGTTCGGTGAGCGCGATACTCTCCGCATGACGGCGGTACTCGCGAACCGCTTCCTGCAATTCTTCGACCGTTTGGTAGCGCGCGGCCGGTTCGGTCGCCATGGCCTTGTAGGCGATCTTCATCAACGGATCTTCACTATCCGCAACGACGAGATCGTTTTTGAGTGCTGCGCGCAAACACTGCGTGACCGAGTCGCCGGTGTGTGGCGGTTTGCCAGTCACCAAGTCATAGAGGATGGCGCCCAGGATATAGATGTCGCAGGTTTTGCCTATCTTCGGAAGTCGGTGCCCTGCCATTTCGGGCGCCATATAGCATGGCGTGCCCGCCAAGTTCATCGCCTTGACCACCACCAGACGGCGCGATGGCTGATAGTCGCGAGTTAGCTTTTTGCGCAGATAGAGCCGATTGTGATTGGCTTCATCGATACTCACGATCTGCACGCGATCGTACGATTCGACGCCATCATGCAGTACGATGGAGTCGCCACGCACGAAGTTGCTGCCGTCTTCAACCGTCAGGAACTTGTCCCCCTTCGCCGCTGGTTTGGCTAGATACGTAGTGTCCTTGTCGAGGTTGATGGCGGTCCCCCAGTCCGTGACAAACACTTCACCAAAGCGGCCGAGCATGGTGTTTTCAGGCTTCAGATCGCGATGGATCACCCCTTTCGAGTGAGCAAAGGCCATCGCATCGGTAACCTTCATGAAGATCTCTAAGTTCTGTTCGCGAGTCTTCTTGCGCATTACGCGACTCCACTCGGTTCCCTGCACGAGCTTCATCGAGTAGAACAGCATCCCCTCTTCGCTGGCCCCAAGTTCATGGATGGGGACGATGTTGGAGTGATCCAAGTCGGCGGTGATGTGCGCCTCATACAGAAACCGGCGGCGACTTTCATCGTTGGACTGAAAGTTAGGCTTGGCCGTCTTGATGGCCACAATGCGGTTGACGGCCGTTTGACGAGCAGAGAAGACGATACCCATCGCCCCTTCCCCGAGCTTGTCGACAATTTGATAGTCGGCTGTAACATCTTCTGATACGCTGGCATCGGCGACTCGGCGCGTGGCCACTCGTTGAAAGATCGAATCGGAGGCCTGAAGACCAATGGCTTGCAACGAGTGCATTGGATTCTCGCTCGATCCAGCCACACCCTCCCATAAACGTTTTAGCCTTCCTTCAGTTCCCGATGCGCCCGATGCACCCGTCGCATCGACGGTCGAATTGCTGCTGTCGGTCGATTCAAAGATAATCGTTTTGTCGTCTACAGAGGCGGAGTTGCCGCTGCCGGGAAGCACGACCGTCCCCGCGTCGTCGTTAGGATCGCTACCTGCAGTCGGTGGCACAACGGGAGTGGCCGCAGCGGCGCTACCGGCATCCACCGTAGCTCGCCCCGCATCGGCTGGCTGCGTCGGCCGCTCCTCCGCCGCCATGTCAATGGTTATGTTCCCTAGGTCTGCATTTGAATCATCGGAGCCGGATACATGCGTGGCATTGGGGTCGCTCGATTCTTCCTCGGGCCGTGGGTCATCCGGCATACCAAAGGCGTTGACGGTTCCCATGCTGTCGCCGAGCAAATCTGCCAACTCGGACGGCAACGTCGATCCGTTGGCGTCCACCGTTCCATATTCATCCAAGCCCTCGCTGAGCACCCCAGGGAAGTCGTCATCGAAATCGAAATCGTCGGCTTCGTCGAGCTCCGTCAAACCGGCGTCGACAGTCTGATCGATCTCATCGGGCGCGTCCCACTGGTCGCCTGCGACAACATCTAGGGTTTGATCTTGCAAATTGGCCTCGACGCCAGGCGCACTCACGGTGCCGCTACCGGCTTGTTCGTCTTCGCGTTCGCTGGCTGGCTCCTGCCCCGATTCTTGCGATTCGTGAGTGTGAAACTCAAGCTCAATCGGATCTTCAAAATCGACAGTTCGATCACCGGCCTCTGCGCTCACATTGATCGTTCCATCCTTCTTGCTTCGGGGTGGAATGTCTGCTCCGCACTGAGGGCAGGCGAGCAGGCCTTCTTCCAGCGGGAAATTGCATTCGGTGCAGCGATTCATAGTGAATCTCCATTACTCGTGGGTACAGTGTGGTTGCTAGTTTGGCTGGCTGGTTGCGTACTTGAACAGGAACTATCTTGGGCGGTGAGCGAACGCATTGCGAGTCCCTGGCGTTGGAAACGACGACGGCGACGAGCGCGGCGACCAAACTCGACTCGTTCGCTGCCAGCCGCAGGGGGAGGGGCGACTGTAGCTTGAGGTGTCTCGGCCTGGGGACGGTGTCGAACATACCACAACGATGCAGCGATCAAGCTGGCGTGGGCAAAGCGGGACTCATTGCGAGTGATGCGATGACTCTGCTCTGCGTCCAAATAATCTGTTTCTGAGGAGTTTCGATAAAGGGAGCTATCCTCGGCGGAGGGACGACCGACTTCCTTGGCTGGGCTATCGACGCTCCCGGAATCTTGTTCGGAAGTAGACGACTCATTTGAATTCGCAGCTTCCACTTGGCTTGGAAGTTGAATCAATGGTTGCTGGGCATCGCCGCCGGCTTCATCCACGTCGCGAACCGAAAACACGTCGAGCACAATTTCCTTGTTATCTAAGCCTTTCTCAATGATCGCGTAAGCACCGCTGGGGCGTTGCGGGTCGTTCAATAATTCATTCTTCAGTTCTTCAATATCTTCCGCAGTAGGAGAGCCACCCGATTCGGTTTTGACTTCACCGAGCTTCAGACGTTGGTTGGGCTCGATCTCTACCGACTCATCCGCATCCTCCTCGGCATCAATCACCTTGGACTCTAGGATGTCCTGCTCTCTTGGCAGTTCACTCTCGTCGGCTTGGCCGTTCTGATTCGCATCGTCGAAATAAACTCGATAGATGGATACTTCGATAGTTCGCGCCTGGATCGCTTGAAGCTCCACGTCGTTGCGAACCAATTGTACCGGGTTGGCCAGTATGGACGGTGGAGGGGCAGTACTGATAGCCGGTGGTTCAACAGGGGCAGCATCAGCAGGCAATTCAGTGGCCCCTTGAGCTCCCAATGCAGACACGTTGGTGACAGGGAACGACTGTACGGTCATGTCGTGGATGTCGCTGGCTGTTTGGGCGGAAGCGTTCTCAAATAAGAAGAAATCGGCCGCGCGACGGGCTACGGCGGAGGTCGGCAAATCCTGGTTGGCATTCAGGAATTGTGGATCGAAGGCTGTGGCACGACTAAAGGCGGTGGCCTGCGCGGCTGACTGCGGGGCGGCCGGCAGTGAGAATTGATTGGTGCTATTGGTTGGATCGCTCGTCTTGGTCCGCGAACCCGATTCACCGAGCACATCGAACTGCTGGATTTCACCATCGGCATAACCCACAAAAGTTACAAAGCCTGCTTCCCCTTCAAAACCGTACTGTGCCACAACTCGTTGGAAGACATGCGTACGATAGGTTTCTGCCAACGCCGACAACCCGCCTACTTGATCGCGAATGACAAACTGCGTCGATGTCAGCAGCGGGTCCTGGGGAGTCAATCCATCTCCGCCATTGAACACATGCGCATTGAGATAGCCCACCGCCGCTTGTCCCATCGCATTGGTCGTCGCAAGGCTACCAATCCGTTCAATCCGCTGCGTACGGAATACGCCATCAGCCAAACGCGACTCGGTCTCCAAGGCACCGTTCATCTGGAGCTTGCCACCCGCCACCAACACAATGCCCCCTTCGGTTGCAGTCGAACTATGCGTTCCGATCGTTCCCGTATTGGCTATATTCAGATCGGCGGCGGCATCGAGCGTTTCAATGTAGATGGTCGGTTGCGCCCTAGCTGTGCTCGGTGCGCTGTTCGCTCCCGCTGTAACATCTAGTACTTCCAAACTCTTTGTGTTCTGCACGAAAAGTGCGTATTGACGTTCATAGGTATCCTCAAAGCGGAATTGACGCGCGATCTCGGAATAACTTTCGCGAATGGCTGAAAGCCGAGTATCGCTGGTGCTGCGATCGACTTCGACCATCACACCTGCCGAATTGGCGTAGCTCTGGCGATCCGCCCCCAATTGATCGAGGAAATCGTCCCCTTTGTCATTGGCTCGTGCATTGGTCTGTTGCCAATCGCCGTCCAGCTTGCCATTAGCCCCAACGTGAGCCGTGAGCGTGTCCACCACCACGTGGTGCAAGTGGGCATAGGTACCAGCTTGAATCGTAAGGCTACGTCCAATCACCGTCGCATCAGAAACTATCCCGCCATCAACAAGTGCCAGTTCCTTAATCGCTTGAGCAGCGTCGAGCTTGATGTTTCCTGCGTCTCCCGAGCCTTTCGTTTCGATGCCTGTTTGAAGTCGAATGTCTCCCGCCATGGTGGTTTGCAACCCGATCGCTCCACTTTGACTCACCAATACGCCACGCTCATCGTCGTCCAAACCATCGGTCACAATCAGATTGCCCCCAATGACCTGCACTTCAATCGCCGCATCATTGGGAGTGCGTCCGGTTTGAGTTTCGAGGTCATCGAGCCCTCCGATTGTCAGCGATCTCGCGATTTCCGAAGTACTGCTGTTAAAGTGGACTTGCTGTACTTTGACGTCTACGTTCCCTTCACTGACATGTCCTATCGTCAAGTCGTGGCTGGCTGGTAACTGACGCAGGTAGATGCCGTTGACACTACTCGCAGCAATCGTGCTGACGGTAGTGTCAAGTGGATCAGCGTGGGTACCGATTGCCTTCGCCACCATCCGCAATGAATTGGATTGCAAATTAGCATCGGCCCCGTTGTTATCCAGGATATCGCCGCCAGCATCGAGCGAAATATGACTGGCCGTCAGTAGCCCTAGCCGCTGAGTGCCGCCTGCGATTACTAACAGCGTGTGTCCCGTGGGCAATGGCACCACTTGTCCCGCTCTGGTGTTTGCGACACTGCTTTGTGTAAAGTCCCCAACCGCGCTGACAAACACATCTTTACCCGCAGTAACGCTAGCGGTCTGCGCGATATCGCGACCGGCCAACAGTGCGATGCTACCACTACTACTTGTCACCGCCGCGTTGATGTTCAGATCGCGAGTGGCTGTGAAAAGCTGGTCTCCGGCTGAGGTGGTGACGGTCGCGTTGACTCGCACGTCGCGACCCGTCACATAGATCGTACCAGAGGCCACAGTACTTACCGCCGCATCGATATCGATGTCGTTGCCAGCTTGTAGGGTTACGTGTCCGCCACCGCTGCGTACTTGGGCGTTGATGTCCAAGTTCGAACTGGCCCACAGCAGGATGTCACTAGCGCCCGTAGCGACTACACCAATCCCGTCGCCATCCGTACCATCGTTGACGGTGAGATTGCCACCACGCACGACGACTTTGATCGGCCCGGCAGATGTTTCTA
>JADYZV010000104.1 GCA_020852965.1 Pirellulaceae bacterium
AAGAACTAAGAACTAAGAACTAAGAACTAAGAACTACGCACCATCCACTCTTGAAAGCGATGAATGCGTTCTTCGCAGCACCCCAACACCCCCTCGTGCGGACTGTGTTGCATGCCGCGCTGAATCGCTGTAAACATCGTCAAATCTTCAAGTATGACCCGCTTGGTAATGGCGGCGGTCAGACGGCTCCAGCATTTGGCTGACAACCGTCGCAGCGGGCCAGTGGAGCTGGGCAAGCGACCAAACTGCCTGGTGACTGCTGAACATTGCTGCGGGCCGGCGGGCAATACGCAACTAGCTAGACTAATTGCATCGGTGAAAGAAAAAAGTAAATTTGGGAAAACATGGTGTTGTTGGTAGAAACCGCTGGTTTCATGCCCTAACCAACGGACGAATCGCCCCTCTAGTCGCTGGAATGCAGCGTCAAGCCTCGAATGAGGGCTGAAGGGGAGCGTCGTCTCAAACCAAGTCCGATTGGGTAGCAGCCCGTGGATTGATCGCTCCGCTCCTGGATCCTGCCGAAACGTGTGAGGGTGGACGGCCGGAACATGATAGGCTTCCAGCGAATTCTCGATCGGAATCTTCCAGTTCGCTCGATAGTCAGGCTGCCACTTGAGCGCCAACGTCCACTGCTGGGAGAAACGCGATTCGAGCCACTTGGTGAAATCGTCCCCCAGGAAATCAACCAATGGTATTGGTGCGGTGCTTACGTTGACGAACACCAATTGCCCGACCGTTTCTAGCGCGTATTGCGGGAGTCGCGTGGCCTGTCGATCGAAGGGAACAAAGTTTTTCGGCTCCGGGATCTTGCCGGTCAGCCCGTCGGCTTGATACTCCCAGCCGTGATATTGGCACCGCATTGTCGGCGAGTTTCCACAAGGGAGCGAACAGATCTCCGCATGACGATGAGCACACACGTTCGACAAGGCATGCAATTCCCCATGGAAGTTACGAACTTGGAGACGGATTCCTGCCACCGTCCGCGTTAGGTAATCGCCATGCCGTGCGAGCTCGGCGGTCGTCCCGAGCATGTGCCAGGCGGCCGTCAGCACTCCATGCAGTTCGGCTTGATAGGCTTCGCTACTGGTATAGCTAGAGGGAGGCAGCAAGTGCGGCAACTTTGTCTGGCTGACAAACACAACTAGCTCCGCTCCCGAGAGCGCCGTTCTCGATGTTGCGATTCTCGATGTTGTCGTTCTCGCAATGGTTGTTCCGGCGACTGTCTAGCATGGTCTAGCGTCGCATTCGCGCCACGAGCCTCGCTGGCACGGCTTGCCGCTGCCACCGCCGGTGGCTCTTGCGCCAACCAAGCGACTTGGTAGTCGACCACGTCGACCAGCATCGCTCCGTCAACACCGAACAGCGTAAAATCAAACATCGCAGTAGCAGCATCACAGCCGCGCAGCTGCGCGTGAACTTCACAAGCTTCGCCGGGACTGGGCATGCGCCCGAGTTTGATTTGTCCCATTCGCACGGGGAGCGCGGACCCAGGTGCCACTTGTTGCCAAGCCAAAATGCCGACGGCAAACAAGCAAGCATCGAGCGCTGCGCTGGGAATGCGCCACCCACGCACATCGCGTCCCGTACCCGCCAATTCGATCATGGCTGGGGCCGAAATCTGTCCGACGATACCACCCTCTACCAAGGCGACTCTCTTGAGTCGTTGCAGTGGCCAACCCACATAGAACTTCGCACCCACATCGGGATAGTTGACTGGCTGAAACTTTTCCCCAGGTGGCAGTTTGATCCGCGATTCGTACTGCTGGCCATTGCCAGACAATGGGGCCCGACGCTCCGCCGTCGGTATGCCCTGCCCATCGACGGCCACAACCTGCGCGCTAAAGTTGACTCGATTCGCTTCGACCAAGCGGCCGTCGCGCGCCACAAAATCGCTCAATAGTCGGCACTCGACCGCTCTGCTACTCCCCGCACCGGGTGTAGCGCGGGTTTCGATGCGCAAGTCCTGTTGCGCATCGCCGAAGAAACGCAAGGCGGAGAGGGCGGTGACATCGCGCAGTAAGACAGAGTTTGTCCCCAAGCTGCGTTGGCCCGCTTCGAGCAACATCTCGGCTGCGATAACGAAAGGAAGTAGCGGTCGACCATCCAGCATGTGTTCGGTAAGGAACGGATCTTTACAGGGTCGAACGGTCGCCGACCAAGTGCATTCGCCCTGCGCGGTAGGCGCCGTTAACAACGGTGCTGGGATTTGACCCTCCGTTTGAGCCGCTGAACGATCGTCCGAAAGCATTTCCGCCGGATAGAACATACGGTAGTAACGATCGTCGGTGATCAGTACTTCCCGCTCCCCAGCTCCACCCTCGAGCTCGTTGACTAGATGCGTCAAGCCTTCTTCGGCAGGCATAAACTGCATGTCGATCATCTCCAGCGCCAACTTGGTTTCCGGTTTGGTCGCCATGCCGACATCCCCCCAGGCATGCCAATGGAAGCCAATCGCGCGACAGTCGGGACGCAGCGTCTGGAAGGCATCGATCGTCTTGCAAAGCATGTCGTTGGCCAGAGAATAATCGGTATGTCCATTGGCGCCAAAGCGGCCGCTGATCGATCCGAACCCGATAAAGCACTCTAGCGGATCGTGTTCGGTAGCAGCCATCAGAGACAGCGCGCCATCAACCTTGGCTGCGATACACTGGTCGACTTTGTCCGCTTGCTTGCGATCAAAACGCGAGTCCTTGCCCACTCCGGCTCCGTGCAACACACCGTGGATGGGGCCTGAAATTTGTCGCACGCGCGATAGGACACCGGCGACGGCCGAACGATCGGCCACGTCGCAGCAGTAATAATGGGCTTCAATTCCCAAACTGGCCAAGCGGCGTAAGTTCGCATCGATCTCAAGCGACTTTTCGGTATCCTGCCATGACTTTACCGGGTTGCGGCCAGCCGCGCGAGCTTCGGTCATGACGCGCACCTTGAGCTGCCTCAATCCCGCTTCATCGAGTTGTCGCCAAGCCGAATCGATGCTGGGTACAGGCGCTGTTCCTAATAGCTGCAGCGTCAAGCCGTAACGCTGAGCCAACTTCTCAGCGACAAAAGCGGTGATCCCTCGCGCTCCGCCGGTGCAAATCCAATTGCCGCCGCGCGTTATTTTTTTCATAGACGGCTGTGTGGATTGCAATGGCGGTGTTGTCAGCGGTTGCTCTACAGCCCGTACCACGTGCCGCTGACCGGCGATCATGGCAATCTCATTGTCATAGCTGGGGATGGCCAACTCTTGCCACAGCGCGTCGACAATCTGGGTTGGACTTTGATCAGGCGATGTATCGATCGTCTTAATCGGCAGCGAGCGATAGCCTTGCATCCAACTCTCGATCAAAATCGATTTGAGCATGCCCCCCATCCCGCCACCTTCGATCGAGACAACGTGGCCACCAAACCCGAAATCTCCACCCAGCGTGCTGACGAGTAGCAAGCTTGCGTCATTGGTCAAACCTCGCTCGGCGATATGCGCAACCCAAGCTTGGCACAGCCAGAAGTTCCCTAAAATGCCTCGGTTTCTGCGCGATTTCCAGCTCGATTCGTCCAACGAAAACTGGGCCTGTTTGTCGCAAGGGGTCGTTAAGAACAAGTGCGGTGCCTGGGAAGTCGCTGTCAACTCTCCGAATTTCGCGGCCAACTCATGAGGATCATCACTGGCGTCCCAACGCACGACGTCGACGCCCGAGTCGCGGAGTCGCTTTTCCAATTCATGCGCAACAGAATTGTCTCCCACCACGACAGCAGTACCAGCCCATGCAGGCTTTCGACC
>JADYZV010000105.1 GCA_020852965.1 Pirellulaceae bacterium
ACACGGCAGTGCGGCAGTGTGTGAGCAGATAGGCCGCACGATGCACGAAGCCTGGTAGCGGATGCGTTTGCGCAAAGGAACGCCAATGCAATTGTAGAATGCGCTGCAGTGACGCCGACTGCGAGCGCCCAGGGCTTACCGAGTTGGCAAGTTGAGTGGACATCGACAACCCAAACTTCATTCACACAATACAGTGCAAATCAGCACGATCTATGATTCTATGGTGTCCCCGTGGAGGGCTCGATGCAAGTCGACACTCTGACCTGAGCGTTGGCCAGACAGTTCTTCTACGAAACGGTAAAACTGGGCTCTCCGCGAAGCGGCAAGTCCAACGGTTGGATTAACGCGGTTCCGTCACATGCGATTAAACCGCAAAGTCGACGAGCCAACGGAACTCGCGTTCAATCCGTTGTTCGCCATTTTGTGAGCGATAGACGAGCCGTAAGTTTGGGTGCCTAGTGGCCTTTCGGAAGTTCGCCACCATCCCAATATACATCAAGAGATTCATGAACAAGCCATATTTCCGGCCGTAGCTTCTTAAGGTGTCTTGCGCCCGCCAATGTGATTTCTGTACCTGTCAAGTTAACGCCTTCCAGCCCTCGGATTGAGGCAATCGAGCCAATGGCTGAATCGGTTACCTTCGTATTCGTGAGGTCCAGAATTCTCAATTGGCCTACATCGGTCAGCTGATCCATCGATTCATCTGATACACCAGTTGAAGCGAGCATCAAATGCCAGATGTCTGCATTTCGCATATTGCGAAGATTGATCTTGTCGTCCCTACAGCCCGTGAGGTCTAGACGGTCAATTCTGACAAAATCAGGTAGTCCCGGATCTTCAATTTCTCCCGTAAATGAAACGTAACTCAAATAGTTGCGGTTGTTAAAGTCAAACCTGTGGGCTCCCGCCTTTCGCAATTGGGACGAGGCGTCTTGTCGCAAACGCCATCCCTCAGTGAAGATCATGAGATAAAGCGATGCGATAGCGGCAATGCCGACGACGACGAAAAGTGTCTTGAGCTTGAATCGCATCAAGGTCTCCGAATGGCGAACGTTGGCCATAACCCAGTCGCCGAAGTTGATTTATTAGTAAGCTTGACAGTCTCGGCGACTTGGGTTCATGGCTTGGTTCTGCCATTTGCATTTTGTCTGCCTGCTCCGCCCTAGAAATAGTGCGTCCAGCAGTATACTCTGCCTGCGTCACGATCGAAAGCAATATGATCGCCGTGATCGCCATCGTTGGGGTCGTACCATTCGAATAGTAGACCGTCATTTATGAGCACTGTCGTCTCGTGGCTTTCGTCACCGGGATAGGCGCCAAATCGTTGAATCCGGATAGGTGGCTCTTTATCAACACGCACGACGTTTGGTTGACGTTTGATCCAATCAAGGAATTCGATTTCGGACGTGTCGAATTCGAGGTAAACATTGGGATCGCGGAGCCCAACATTGCTCGCAAAGCAGATCGCGGTCGCGTCATTGGGTAGTTCGCGTTTACAGGCATCACGGGAAACGTTGAAACCAACGTTGCCGCCGCATCCCACCAGCAGTCCCACAAATAGTAGGGCAATCCACCGCATCGATACTTCTCCAGCCAACATGGATGCTTGTGTCACGAAGTCTTCATGGCAGAACGGTGGTGGTAACCGCAGTCGCGGGGTTTGAGTTGTTGTGCAAATTGGTCGAGCCACCGCGACTTCGGTTCACCACTTGGTTACCGGCGGCCGAAGCGTTTGATGTTCGATCAGCGAGGGTTCATGTTACCATTCTTTAGGGAAGGAAGTAGTCACGTGATCATGGGTCGCTCGTAAAATTTCACGGTGGCAACCATGTCCACGATCCGAGTGCGTGTTGGGAGCAACGGTCGCTCGATGTCGCCAAGTTTGGTTTCCATTCGTCAGCGGAACACGATCCAAGTAGTCTGGGCCGACGTTGGTTCAGTGTCGGGTCACGTGTTGTGGTCAGGCCGCGTTTGATCTCTCAACTCTCTCCCGTTTGAAGCGGTAAGAGCAAGCCAGTAACGATGGCGTTAACGGAGTCGTCGAGGTTGACTATTTAGCAAGTTCGACCAATTCGGCGACTTCCGTTCAACGCTTGGTTCTGTGGCTAATTCCGAAGAATCGTGAACCACCGGACGAGTCGTGAACGTGTAGACGCCGGAATCTTTCATCTTCTGTTGGTGCGCGAGGTAGTATGCGAACACCCTTTCAGGATTGTTCCCACATTCTTCGGAAATCTGACGTCGAATGTCGCGAATTTCTCGCAGGGGATCAGGTTCCATTCGAGTCATCCTCGCTAAGGTAGTTTAATGGAGTCGTTATTAACGGCAAACCAATTCCAAGCTCTGAGTTCAACTTTTCAATGTGCCCAAATTTATTCGGATTGGCCAAGTGCTTGCAGTTCCAAGTCAGAAGTACACTCATATTGTAGTAGGACGCGATGGCCAAGTGAAGCGCGTCGCCATCAGCATCATCTGGCATCAAAAGGCGCTTAATGTATACTTGAGCGATCTCTAACACATCGGTGTTGATTTCTAGCATTTGGAGTTCAGTGACGAGCGCTATTCGTAGTTTTTTAAGTTTTTCGAGCGTGCCTCTGTTTAGCTCAACTGTCACTGCGGGACTGGAAAAAAGATCAAAACCGGCACCTATGGTCGCCCACCATTGTCGCGTCCAGAGTTTCCGCGAAAACGACAAAGGGTCGCTCCTTCCAGTGTAATAGAAGCTCGGAATCGATGTTTCAATATAGGCTGTGGGCATAGTCTCAGTATATCAGACCACAGAACGAATAGGATCACCTCGTTCCGGGGATCGATAGTTGAGCAAAGTTGACTGACACCGGAACTGTGGTGCATCCGTGTTGTTATGCAGCTATGTGATTATGGTCTTCAGGATCAATTCACCGTCCGAGCGGCGGCGAACTGAATAGTATGGTTCGGCGTCCGCCAATGTGAATGCGATGTTTTCAGATTCTGGATGGTCGGCCCATTCATTTTCGTAGACGTACAGGCCCCAGCCGCCAACTACTGCGTAGACGTCACGGTCAGTTGCTGAATACGGATAATTTGCTCTATAGAAGTCGTCGTACTCGCGCACCGCGTTAATAACCGATTCGCGCCTTTCTAACGCTGCCTTTGCCAACCATTCAGAGTATCCGTCGGGACCAACAACGCCCCATTCTTCTTCAAGACTAGGGTAGGAAGTAGCCTTGACGCAGGTAAGTGGTTGGCCGTCTTCGATCAAATATGGCTCCGGCTGTGTTGCAGGCGTTGCGTCACGACGCGTTCCAAGCACGGCAATCCACTGTGAGTCACCGTTCGCAAGCGGCATGATTGCGGAGTTGAACATCAGAATGTTCGGAATGTCATTCGACTTATTGTGCCCACCCCAATAACCAACGACTTCTTCGTCTGGGCGGGCTGCAACGAGAAGCTTGCAGTCTCGCGCAAACTGTGTGGGAACGTCGCGGAAGTGTTGAATGAAGGCGGCTTCAGACAAGAGCGTGTGTCCTTTTGCTGCATAAC
>JADYZV010000106.1 GCA_020852965.1 Pirellulaceae bacterium
ACTCCGCAAAAAAACTTGCGACGAGCTGCGCCAGCCCCACGTCCCGATATAAAACCACTCCCTCAAACACCCAAGTTGGCAGTCTCCGCTCCGCTGAAAATGGCAGTCTTTTCAGTCTCGGTCACAGACGTTGTAACTCGTTTCGTGGCAACAATTTGCCGAGACACAACGTTGAATATGCATTGTAACAAAATTGGCTTTTCGTTGACAACGATGTCACTGATTTGTCACTGCATTTTTCGCCAAAAAATCGCGATCCCTCCGGTATCCACCGATCCTACTTTTGAACGAAACCGCGAAAATCGTGTCCGGATTTGAGTCAAGCAGTCACTGATTTGTCACTGGGTTTCTTGCGAATAGAAACCAGGTCCCTGTCAGGACATTGTCCTACCGCAGACAAAGCGACGCGCTTTCTACCCGCATTGACGAGCCAATCAATCACTTTCTACTTGAATTTCCGTCTCCAATTCGGACTGCAATTCCTCGACGGCAACCCGCAAGCCGTCGTAAATTGCTATTTCACGTCCGACAACCTCAAAGCTCACTGCCAACGCGTAACGAGCTGCAGAATCTGGATCTTTGCTCCAGCCTTCGTGCCCCATGACCGCGATGCAAAAATCTTCGGGAAGCTCGTTCGACTTCACGATTGCCCAGTCCTTCTGGACCGTTCCTGAGCTTCGCTTCGCTCCCTGAATATCTCCGTGGTCAGTACGTGCGCCAAGTGTCCAACGCAGTGTTGTTCCTTGAGCGGCACTATCGTCGGAGTCCTGGCCTTTCAATGCTCGTCGGCGAAACGCCTCAATGGACTCGCCGAGCTTGCTGCTCTTCCAATCTACCCATGTCGATAGGTAGCGGCGTAGGTTTCGTCTCGTGCGGCGTGGTTGAGCGACATACGACAAGGTCACTTCGACGAGGATATCGTACTCGTAACCCGGTCGCCTCAAGTCCTCGGGAATTGGGACCTGAAAAATATCACAGTCGCCGGCTCGAATTCCTGTTTCACCTGAAGCGATAAGCGTTGTGCGGTAGTCAGTATTCGTAGTGGCGCGTTCAAGGTCTGGAATTCCGTATCCCAAAGTTCGAATTGCGAGATTCGTATTGACACCATTCCGTGTCCACTCGGGCCATCGGGCAGACTGTACGATGAGTGCCCGATAGAGCAAACAGGATTCATCCGGAAGGACTCGTTGCAAATGAGCTGCAATGTGAGTTACTTTAGGTGCAGCGAACGAAGTCCCGATTTCGTCACGGTCAACCGCAGGCCCTGGCCCATGAAAAGTCGATCGAACCAATTCTGGGTAGCAATCGCGCCCTTCCGTTGGTGTGGAAATAATTAGAGGAGTGCCGGGCGAGCTCAACAGGTCCCCGCCGAATTCAACGATTTCGGGCTTGATTACATCCCAGATTCCGAGTCCTGACCGGCTAAAGCCTGACGGTTCTGCTTCTTGGTTTGCAAAGCTGCGCCAACCTGTTGACTCATATAGATTGTATGCAACGGAGCCCACAGAGATGGCTTGCAGACTTTGCGCGGGATTCGCGACACGAGCCGAAGTTTCAAGCAAGAATTCGGGGTATGTTCGCCCCGCGTTGAGATGATCCCGGACACCTGCATTCGGTGCCGGTGCGGTGCTTCGGAGATTACCGGTGCTTTGAACAATCAAAACGTCGAAGAGCTGGCACAACGAATCGATCTCGGCGGCCCAAGCCGACATGTGTCGCAAACGGCAATGACTGTCAGCATTAATTGAGTGATTGAATATTCTCGTTTTCCTCGGCCCGCGATGAAAGTGCGTCACTACGGCATGTAACAGTGCTGCCGGGAAAAGTGCTTTCGGCAGTTCACCCGACGCATCGAGGATTCTCGCATTTTGAATCCAACAAGGTAGTTGATAAGTGCCTTCTCGTCGGATTGATTCACCGTAAAGCACGGCACCAGCCACGCGGGTTCCGTGCCCTCCGGGAGCTACATAGTCCGCCACATCTGTGGCGTTTGTCGGGGGCGGCAGGAAACAACGCGACGTCGGCTTGTCGATGCCCGGCTCGAGGAGCAAATGTTCTTCCTGAATTCCGCTGTCGATCACGCAAACGGCAGGAGCATCATCGCCCGGTGGTTGTGGAGTTGTATACCTGTCCGCCTCAACTCCGGTTTCCGAATCGAGGTCGGGAAGGGTAATCTCATCTGGTTCGACAACTTCAAAAACAAACGGGAAGTTCAGGACGAAGTCCTTTAGTCCCTTTCCGCTGACCTCGACACGCATAGTAAAACTGTCTGGCAATGTCACCGCGTCAGTCGGATCTGCGTGATAAATCTGACCGATTGAGCCTTTATAGCCTTCGACGATAATGCGCCGAACTTCGTCGAGACGTTGCTCCTGAATATCGTACCACGCGTCGTAAGCTTCGGTGCGTCCATTGGCCCAATCGCTTTCCTTGCGTGCCCACGTGGCGTCCGTGTCGAGTTTTCCCTTTTCCGGAACAGTTGGTATCTCTCGTGTCCCCAGACAGGTCACACCAATATCCACAACATACTTGGCATTGTCGTCAATGTTGGGCCACAACCCAAAGAGACGTTCCGAAAGGATCAAGCGCAGGCGTTGATGCTGATCTGGATCGTCATCCAGTCGATGCACACTAGCGATTGTTGCCGTGCCACGCACTTCGCTTGCAAATCCAGTTATCGCAGTCAGAAACTCCGACAGGTCGATGTCATCACTCGCTACGATAACAAACCCGCTCTCTTCCTCCGACACAATTTCGAAGTTGAAGTGATGGCGTAGCAGATCGATATCAAGCCCCGGGTCTACTTCCAGAAGCAATGGAATTCCGGGTGGAAGGTCAGGCAGTGACTCGGTTGTACGACGCTCAAGCGCAGCGCGGCGTAGGCTAATGACCGATGACGCACTCGATTGCAAGTTTGCACTGTGGGTGCCGCGATTCGTCCGATTGTCGCGGGTCCGATCAGCGACGGAACCACCACCACTCAGTTTGGCTACCCCTCTCTCACGAAGTATCAACGGGAGATGTTGAAAGCTGTGTCCGTTCGGCATCGATTCCTACTTCGTCAGGTATCCCCGTCAGGGCGTTTGAGTTCGGCAATGGCAGTTTCAAAGTGCTCATGTTCCACAATGCGTTTTCCACATAAGACGGCAGTCTTGGCTGCGGCCTGAGCAACTCGAACAACGTATGCAGCGGACACGCCATCAAGCTTGTCGACTATGGCGTCCCATTTGATGGCCTGCGCACGTTCCACGCTCGACAGGGTTAGCGAGAGCAGTTTGCGAATCTCTTCTTTTCCCGGCAATGGAACTTGGAATACGTCGTCAAACCGGCGGAATAGGGCTTCATCTAGCGAGTTTTCGATGTTCGTTGTTGCGACAAGCAATCCTGGGGCGTCGTATTCTTCCATCAACTGCAACAGCGTGTTGACGATACGGGCAACTTCGCCAATGTCTTTTGAGGCGACGCGAGAGCGGGCAATAAAGTCGCACTCATCTAGCAGAAGCACGCATGGTTGCTCCCGAGCTGCATCGAATACGGCACGAAGATTGGATGCGGACTCGCCGAAATACGACGACACCAACGCATCGAACCGTACCTTCATCAAGGGCAGACCGGTATTCCACGCTATGCGTTTGGCTCCCAAAGTTTTGCCGCATCCGGGTGGTCCGTAAAGCAGCACTTTCTTTCGCGGGTTCAGTCCGTAGGCAGACAACCTTTCGCGTGCTGCAAATTCCTTTTCAATTCGTTCGAATCGCTCATCGATATCCGGTCTCAGCACGATGTGGTGTTCGAGTGCATCGTGAGCGATGAACGTAACAAGCATCTCCTGATGCCGACGACTAATGGGCAATTCTCGAATGCTGCGATTCGAGTCAACGCCACCTCGACTTGATCGTTTCTTCTTTTGCTTGGCGTCAAGGATCGACTCCAACTCGCTGGCAAGTCGCGAATGACCGCTATTGCGCTCTGTCTCGACGATCGAGTCCGCTAGTCGATCGAGATCGTCCTGTGATCCCATCGCTATGGCTCGAACCAGTCTTTTGAGCATTTCAGCTTTCATTTGGTGCACCCTGAACTTGGAAACGCCAGGCTTGCGGCCTGGGAATTCTTTCTGCTTCTGCCATATTGTACCGTTCCCAATAATCGACTCGACGGGCTTGGCTTCGCCTGCAAAAGCATCGCAGCCATTATATCCTTCCTGATTCAATTTGGCACGGTCTATCATTAATTGGTCAATCAGCTCTGGACGCCTGGGCACATCGAGAATTTCTTTTAGTCACCAATTCAGCGGATTTTTTCAAGGACGACATTGCGGATAGACAAATCGTCGAAGCGAGCATTCCGGTTATAATCGTTTGCCCTTCGCATACAACACGCTGCTTCGATGAACTATGAATGACAAGAAACCATGGCTCGATCTGGATCAGTTGACGCAAAGGCTTTGCGTCATCACCGCCGAACAACTCGGCCTGGATCTTGCTGAAGTAAGACCGGAAAGCCGGATTGTTGAAGACCTCAACTGCGATAGTCTCGACATGATTGAACTGATCATGGAAACCGAAGACGAGTTTGGAGTGACGATTCCCGAGACGCCATCCACGCCAGTCGGTAAATTGATTTTCACTCGAGCTCCGTTTCGAATCTGTGACCTTGCAGAATTCGCGTTCCTCAATCAAGGCACTGGTTCACCGGCACGGGCTGGTTGGCGTAAGTCAAATACAGCGATTCCGACCGAGCCTGAGCGAGAATTCAGTCAGCTTGGCGGTCAATGGTTGGGCGAACTTGGCCTAAATGGCAAGTTGCTGGATGCGATCAAGTCGGATAACGCCTATCAAATGTTCCGCCGAAGAAGCGATGGAATGGTGTGTGTGCAAATTCCCTCCGCCGAAGTGCCAATCGGATCCGATGAGAAAAACACGAATGAAGACGAAAAGCCAATTCACCGTGTTTCGTTATCATCTTTCTTGATCGACATTGAGCCAGTATCGGTCATCGCATTCTGCCGCTTTCTCAATTCTATTGATGCAACATCCCAAGAAGTCCAAGCTCTCGTCGGCCTAGCAGCTGTTGATGATCGTCAAACCCATATGCAGTTTGGGTATAGCTCCGATCGTTGGATTCCAAAGACGTCTGTACAAATGCAACCAGTTGTCATAGTTTCGTGGTTTGCCGCCAATGCATATTCATTGTGGGCTAATGGATACGAATGGAGTGAGTTCCAAACTCATGATGGCTTTCTACCGACCGAGGCTCAATGGGAGTATGCAGCGGAAGGAGCTTTTGGCGATCCGCCGTTGATCCAGGCTGGTCTACACCAACGCGGCGCGACGTACCCGGACGGTGTGCTGCCGATCGTCGATGTCCACCAGCGGCTTGGCGTATCGAAATTCGGTTTGCGACACATGAGTGGCACGGTTTGGCAGTGGTGTAGTGATTGGTTCGATCCGAATTTCTACAGAACGCCAGAAGCCATGGGATCGGACCCGGCAAATAGGCAGCAGACTGCCATTCGCAGTGAAAGAGGCGGAAGCTGGGTTGGTCCGATTCAACTGTGCCGACCAACCTACCGACGTGGACGGAACCCAACAGCCCGCGGTCGCTGCCTGGGCTTCCGGTGCGTTAGTCCGTTGTCAACTTCGTCCAAGTGATTGCACAAGTGCATTTCGTGTGAAAAAGATCTCAGCTCTTCCGAACAACGGATCGCTATGCAAGACTATCTCCAAGCTATTGACACCAGCGTTCACGCAGTTTGTTGACTCGGAAGTCAACGTTCTGCGCGACAGTCTGCATGCGTCAGTAGGCCGATGGATATATCTTCGTTCTTTCGCGATTTAGCTGGATGTAATGAACCCATTCTTTGGGTACGTCGTCCTGGTAGAAGATTGCTTCCACCGGACATTCCGGTACGCAAGCTCCGCAATCAATGCACTCGTCAGGATCTATCACCAGCATGTCTGGGCCTTCGTGGAAACATTCCACTGGGCAGACCTTGGTGCATGATTTGTCCTTGCAATTCACACACGGTTCAGTCACTACCATTGCCATGTCAAAATCTCCATTATAAAGCTTGGTCCTGCGTGTATCATGAAACCATCTCGGACGAACCCGACTCGCTTGCATGGTCTTTGCCTCTACAACGAGCGTCGTCATGGTGGTAGTGCGAAACGCAGGTTTTGAGCGGACATGACTTTTTCAGAATTTCCTGGAATTCCCGAAATCGAACTATCGAACCTACCAAGCCAAGAATTGCTAGCTCGTTGGAAGTTGGGGGATTCGCAGGCAGCGAACGTCCTAGCGGACCGTTACTTCGCACGGCTGGTCGCATTAGTTGCCAGCCGCCTAAATCGGCGCTACCAGCCAGCGGTTGCTCCCGAAGAGGTAGTCCAATCGGCGATGGGCAGCTTCTTTGGCGGCATCGCAACCAGCCAAATTCGAGCCAGCCGCATTCACTCGGTCTGGAGTCTGTTGGCCACCTTCGCCAAACGAAAGATGCTGCGAGCCATCGAACGCGAGAAAACGATCAAGCGTGGCGGCCATCTCGATCGTGTACCCTTCGACGAACACCTTTTCCAGCAGTTCGAGCCCAATCGCGAAGCTGCTGATCAGTTGCAGGAACTTCTAGAAGAGCTTCTCGACTCTCAAGACGATCGCTCGGTTGCTGTTTTGGGAGCGATGCTCGATGGACGAACACAGCAAGAAATAGCCTCGGAACTAAAAGTCTCTGACCGGACGATTCGTCGTTGCCTTGAAGACATTCGCAATCGACTCAGCGAATCGACTCGCCAAACCACGGAATTCGCCGATTCCAAAATCCCATTAGTCGCCTACGGCCACGATTCTACGAAGCTACCGTTATGGAGTTACGGTCAATTCATCTTAAGACGCATGATCGGTCAAGGTGCATTCGGCAAAGTCTACGAAGCAGTAACCCAAAGCGATGGCTCTGGGATTGCTGTGAAGTTTCTAAAACGTGAATTTTGGCAGAATTCGATATCGCGATCGATGTTTTTGCGCGAAGTCGACCAGGCTTCGAAAGTTAGTCACCCAAACGTCGTTCGATATTTAGGCTGGGGAAGCTCTCCCCATGGTGGTCCATTCATTATTCAACAGTTTATCGATGGCCAGCCTTTGAGTCAGTTGCGAGGCTCCTCGCCTGAACAATTTCGCGAATGGCTTCAAGAAATTTGCGACGCATTGAATGCCATCCATCAACAAGGCATCATTCACGGCGATCTTACTCCCAACAACATTCTTATCGACAGATCGAATCAAGCCTATCTGTCCGACTTCGGCTTCTCGCAAAGCTACCGAGTTGGACCTCACGCATCCGTTCCT
>JADYZV010000107.1 GCA_020852965.1 Pirellulaceae bacterium
AAGAACTAAGAACCAAGAACCAAGAACTAAGAACCAAGAACTAAGAACTAAGAACCAAGAACTAAGAACTAAGAACCAAGAACCAAGAACCAAGAACCAAGAACCAAGAACCAAGAACTAAGAACCAAGAACCAAGAACTAAGAACTAAGAACCAAGAACTAAGAACTAAGAACTAAGAACTAAGAACTAAGAACTAAGAACTAAGAACCAAGAACCAAGAACCAAGAACTAAGAACCAGCCTTATACAAGTACGGATTGAGAGAAGGGTCGTTGTACATCTTCATTTGACGATAAGTCTTATGGACTCGTTCACCCGACAAAATCGCTTGCTGCAATTCGTCTAACGAACGGCTCAAGTCGCGACGTTGTTCCTCGCACAACGCGATTCGCTGACGCACCTTGGCCAAGTGATGCTCGTCAGCATCGGTACGGTCGAGCTGTTCGCGGTAGTGGTACAGCCGCAATGCCATGATGCTCAAACGGTCAATAGCACTCCCCACGGTCTCCGTATTCTGCTTTGCACCAGCGGCTGGCTGGATCTGCCGTTGTTGTAGCTGCTCTGTCAGCCAATCGTCGAGCTTCTCGATATGGTCGTTGCGCGCTTGATTGAAACGATCGATGGCGCGCTTGACGTTGGCAATTTCCGCATCGCTCACCTCGGGACTGCGCGCGATATCCTCCTGGTGCCACAGTTCATAGTTGAAAATATGTTGCTGGCAGACCAACTGTAGAACCCCTTGGCAGTCATTGCGAATCGGTTGCTGGTGCCACAGAGCCACAGTCTGTTCATGCAACTTCAGCACTTCTTGGACATCAATCATTGCTAGCTAATCCTTGACGAGGTTCATGGTTGGGAAGCTTGGGGTAAACCGCCTTCCGTTCTACCAGGAATCACGCAAGCTAGGCAAGCCAAATCGACTTTGCGGGGCGAGGCTAAATCGATTGCAGATTATGCCGAATATGACGGGCCGAATGTCCGATAGAGTCTGTATCTAGGATCATTCATGACTCGCCGCGTCAGCTAGGACGGTTGACTTTTAATTAAAGGGGAACGCAGCGATGCGCATTGCAGCAACAACATGGTTGGCAGGAATTTGCATGAGTTGCTTTCTTGCTGCCCCCGCTATGGCTCAGTCTTCCGCATCGGCATTCGTGCCGGGCAGAGGAACCGAACTGACACAAGTCGGCGACGACTTTGAGGATCCGAGCTGGGAATACATTCCCAACAATCCCAAAAGCACCGAAGATATCAACGACCAGCAGAATTCGCCTATCGGCAAATCGAAAAATGGCCGCTGGTTCGAAGGGATCAAACGCGGCCAACCCGATGTCGTCGAGCGCGTCGATACACCGCCTGGCGGACTGCCAGGCAGCCGGGGCGCATTATTGTTGCAGTCACTGTACACCGGCATCCCCAATCGCCCCAGCTACCAAATGCACCAGGAGGACTTCATCGGCAACGTTCAATATCAATTGGGGGGACCGATCGATATCTCCCAAGCCCCCAGCGTCACCACGCGTGTTTACCTGCCACCGATCGATCAATGGGAACATCGCAGCGGGCCGCATTTCGCCTTTCGCGCGGCGCTGGAAACCAATGTCCCCAAGTTCAATCCCAAGCGATTCTTCGTGTCGGCCAAGAAAAGGGACGAAGAAGGCATCTACTGGCCCGGCCTGTTCATCATTCTCGAAAGCAAGCACGACAGCGGTAAACCACATGACTATGCCTACTTCCGCGTCCGTGCCGATAGCAATGGTGGAGATACCAAAGGGCCACAAATTACCACTACCGGCTGGTGGACGCTGGGCATGTCGTTTTCCACCGATGGGCTGGTGCATTATTACGCCAAGCCAGGCGTCGAAGACTTGACCGAAGCCGACTACATCACTTCACAAATGCCCTACGGCTATCGCTGTGAACGCTTTCGCGCCTTCTTTTTCAATGTCGTCAATGGAGACGACGGTCGGAATTGGACCACCCCTTGGGTCGTCGACGATCCGAAAGTTTTCGTGACCCGCGGCGGTCGCATCGCCTCGCGCCGATGAGAGGCTACTGTTCGTTCCAGCGCGATACTCAACAAAGCGCCACGCTCAACCTGAGCACCGAAGAAAACTAGAGTGCTATTGTCAATTGTTGTGTTCTAGGAGTTTGAATTAAGCAGCCAAACCACCGGAGCTTCGGTGCATTTTCTAGTATGCTGGAACGACGGGCATCCCAATGACCTCTTTATCGACCGGCGCAAGAATTCCATGGCGTCTACATCTCCGCCAAGCTATTTATCTGCAGGTCTCGCGCTTTCTTTGACTCTGACTATCAGCGCATTCGGGTGGAGCATGTCGGCATAGTATGGCTCATATTTGTATGACGGAATCACTTTTTGCCCGTCTGCAAATCGAATGAGGAACACCTTGGTTGGCTTTGCCAAACGTTCTATCAAAGCAGACTCTCCTAGCACCTCGCCCGCGACATTCCAGACGGTAACAGCCTGAATGTCGTAATCGACCCTTTCGCAATTGCAGCTAAGCATTTTAGTGGTATATCGCTGTGTAGTCGTTTGGCCATTGTGTGTTACTGGCCTTTCGAGCTCGACCGTTTCACAAATGGGGACCATAATTGAAAGCATCGGTCCCCCTTCGCCATCGTATGCGATCTTTGATAGCACCACCAAATTTAGATTAATATCAGGTGCCTTGGGGATCTTATAGGGCTCCTGACTATGGGCCCCACATGCAAACACAGTAACGGCACAAATAGTACACAGTAGTCTCACCATAGTCTGACCTTCTTTATTGCAGATTTTCAGGGCGAAAAAGCGACAACATAATTATTAATTTCTATCCCGCATCTAGGATGCGTGGGAATAGATCACGTGTTGAACTTTGCCGTTGTTACGGACGGCAAGGATACCCATGAATATCCTATCCGACCGACAGTACGTCAGCAGTGGATTTACAGTCATGGCCGGATGTGGCTGTACTAGTATGAGCGAGGAGAAGAGTTTATCACGTCATGCCAATTGAGTGTTTGAGATGCAGCGGTCTGGCCTGTTCATCATACTCGAAAGCAAACATGATACGGGCAAAAACCAGGACTCTGCCGACTTGCGCGCCTCTCCCCAACTCCCAACTCCCAACTCCCAACGCGGCGCTCGCTACGCGCCCACTTGGGCGCGCAACCACGCCAACGCAGCGGGTCGATCGAGCAGTTGTCGGTCCAACTGCATGCGCCGCGCTGCCCCTAGCAGCTCGCGAAAACGCGAACTGGGCTCAAGCCCAAGTGCAATGAGATCCGCTCCAGACACCCATGGCTCTGGGTTGAGCTCAGCGGTGGGAAGCGACAAGTGCCGTTGGAGCCAGGCGAGCGTGTCACGCATTTCAGTAGCCTGCCGTGCATCGGCTAAACTCACGCGCGCCTCGAACAACCGCACTGCACGGTGCGCGTTAGGGGCGATCAACAGCGGCTGCACTTGCGACCACGGTTTATGCGCAGCGTGGTCGAGCTCGCGCTGGGCGGAGATGCAATAGCGGAGCATATCGCTCACTTCGTTAGATGGCTTCAATCGCTGCTTGAATGATTGTACTACAGTTTCGATTGCTGCGCCCTGAGTCGCGTTCCACAGCAGCGCGGCTAGCCGGTCGAGCCAGTCGGCTTGCGCAATCCCGTGGGTGGAGCTCTCCGCCGCAGTAGGCGCGGCTCGAGTTGTCGTCAGCGACGCTAATAGACGATTTGCAGCCGTGCGCTGCTGGGGCCAGTGGGCGTGCAATTCGGGTAGGATGTACTGCAGCAACCCCAGTTCGAACCACTCCTCGACCGCCCAGGCGGCGCGCGGAGTTTCCAAGGTTTTGCTGATCTCGGTCCACAAGCGTTCACCACTAACACAAGTCACCTCGGCCGCGTGCCTGGCAATCGCCTCGCGCGTGGCCGCTTCAATATCAAAGCCAAACCGAGCTGCGAAGCGCACTGCGCGCAACATGCGCAATTTGTCTTCGCCAATGCGATCATCTGCACAGCCGATCGCGCGCAGGCAGCCTCGCTGCAAATCGGCTTCTCCCCCTACGTAATCGATCACCACTTGCGTCAATGGATCGAAAAACATCCCGTTGATGGTGAAGTCTCGCCGTTGGGCATCCTCTTGGGGAGAGCTGAAGACCACCGCATCGGGGTGTCGACCGTCGCTATAAGCTGCGTCGGTTCGAAACGTGGCTACCTCCACTTGCTCGGCCTGTCCGCGATTCCCCAGTACGATCACCACACCGAACGACATGCCCACCGTCAACGTGCGACGGTGTCCGAATAGCGCGCGGACTTGCTCCGGCGTCGCCGACGTAGCCACGTCATAATCGGACGGTTCGTTTCCCATCAGTAGGTCGCGCACGCACCCCCCAGCCCACAATGCCGTGTGCCCCGCCTCGCGCAGTCGCTCGACAACTGAGATCGCAAACGTTTTTTCGCTGGTTGGAGTTATCTTCTTGCCCTCAACTTCTTGCCCCTTCTTCGTACCACGTCCGGAACGCTTCGTATCTCTGGCCTCAAGCGCTTGGAGCGCGTGCAATTTCAAAGCCTTCAGTCACTCGATGGAGGCGCTGCTGGAACAAAGCCAGCCAGCTCTCATCCTCGCTTGGAATGAGCCCCACTCGATCAATGCTAACAGACTGCAACGCATCAGCGGCAGCCCGTAAGAACCACTGACATGCAACCAACACGCTCTGATGACGCATTGCATCCACTTCAACTTCAGCAAACGTGACCTGCCCGCCCCGCACCGGGCGATCGAGCAACCGCAACTGGCCCTCCATGGCCGCGTATCGCTGGTTGTCGGCATACAAGCGCCGCAATTGATCCTTAGAATTGAACTGCAGCACCGGCTGTTCGTCAAAGTAGATCGACCAACTGTCGTCGCGGCGCATTCCAACAAACAATTCCCAATGGGTTGATTGCCGAAAGGGGTTCAGCCACACGCGTAGCCCCCCGCTTGGATCGCTGAGTTCTCGAATATTGCACAGGGCGGCCCGAGGTATGCGAAATAGCGCGCGACGAGTATAGGCGGTGGCTTCGAGTAGCAGATTCTCGCGGCGTTGTTGTTCGATGGCCATGCTAGCAATTACTGCTTGGTAAGTTTTACTGAATAGAGCAACTCTAACGGTCGATATTGACATTGCGGGGCAACGTGCTTCGCGTTTCACGAGCGTCTCCGATCGAGGCCCGACACGATTTGAAGGATCATTATAATGCTGCGACAGCTTTCCGGGATGATGCTACTACTTGGGCTTCTATCGGTCGTGGGTACAGGTTGTTGTTGTGTACAAGGCATGCCTGGTGGTGCCTATGGCGCGTCTAGCTGTGGGGGTGGTTGTCCACCGGGCCCCTTGTTGGGATTTGCAAGCTGTCGCGGTGCGTGTGGCGAAACGTACGTCGACGAATGGGTCAGCGAGCCTCCGGTAATTGATGATTGCGGCTATGGCTGTGGAGGTTGTTCCCGCTGTGGTCAGCCCGTTCGCAATGTGCTACGGCTACTGTGGGGGCGCCCCTATATGAGCCAATGCAGCACCGGTCTGTGTGGCCCGAGTTGCGGAGATTGCGGCTGCGACTCTGGTGGATCGGACGGGTATGCAGACGTGCTCGGCGGCGATTACACCGATAGCAGCTTCGGCAACGCGGGCTATGGTCCGACAAGTCCTAGGCCATCATGCAATTGCGGTTCGTCGGGGCATGCCGCTCACAATCACGGTGGGTCGGTCCTCAGCCAGCCCTTTGAAGATGGAGGAGACTCGCAAGCCCTACCACCAGCGGCTCCGCCGAGAAATGGAGTCCCCCAGTTGGCACCGGAAATAGTGCCCAGCCCGCCGCCGAGCGTCGCACCGACCTCAGCCGCTCGGCGTCTCAACCCAGCCCTCTCACGGCGGCGGTAGCAAGGCGATAAACGCGTACGCTCGAGTGGCTTGCGCGCCGTCTGCGTCTCTATCCTAAAAACTTGCGCACCAGCCCGGCAAGCGGGCAATGGGTGCGGGGAACCAAGAACCAAGAACCAAGAACCAAGAACCAAGAACCAAGAACTAAGAACCAAGAACTAAGAACTAAGAACTAAGAACTAAATCGCCTCGATATGCAAACTGCGGCGTCGACGCTCTTCGCGCCGCACATCGTCCAGCAGGCTGGCGATCTCTGGCACGCGGTCAATCCCGTAAATCACCAACTGCGGATGGCTGCGATCGCTCCCCGTGATGGTGATCGTCCCCACTCCCAACATGCGTTGAATGATGCCTTGGGTATAGCTGATATCATCCATGTCGATGACTTCGATCCGGTCGGTGCGACGGACCAAAATACCGACTTGGTGTACAAATCGCTGCGTCGTCAATTCGTAGTGCATTCCCAATCGGCGATAGAGATACAAGCCGATGACGAAGCACCAGCCGATTAGTATTGCAGATCCGGTGATCAACCACACGTTCGGCAGTTCGCTGGCATAGAGCGACACCAACACCAGAGCAACAATGGTGACGACGACCGCGATGCACCAAGTGCCGTACATCGCTCTGGGGGAATAGCCTCCTTTCCACAGACTGCGTTCGACGGGAGCATTGCGGCCGGCTTCCATCTTTTCTGCCGCAGCAGCTTGGAAGCGATCGCGCGCCGGCGACTCGGAGTCGCCGCTGGGTACATCGGAGTTGGGTGGGACCTGACTGGACATGGCTGGCTGTTCCTAAGTGGTAGGGCTTCTTTACCGACGCGCAAGCAGTTGTTTATTTCGCGCACTCGCATTCTAAGGGATTTTTTCGCGCGCCGACAGCTATACTGGCTGAAACAGAGTCGGAACTGGGCGCAGCCCAGTAGGCCGGCCTCGCTCAGCTTGACAAAGGAACCCTGCATGTACTGCCCTCACTGCAACGCGGACAATGATCGAGTGCTCGATTCGCGAGCCTGCGAAGATGGTCGAGCCATTCGGCGTAGGCGCTACTGCAATCAATGCGAACGGCGTTTTACCACCTACGAACGCGTCGAGCGGCTGACGCTGACGGTGATTAAGAAGGATTTGGCCCGCGAGCCGTTCTCGCGCGAGAAGATCGAGCGGGGCATCGAACGCGCTTGCTGGAAGCGTCCCATCAGCAGTGAACGCATTCTCGAACTAGTCGCACAAGTCGAGTCGGACATGCAAGCCGACTACGATAGCGAAATCCCTAGCTCCGTCATTGGACGCATCGCCATGCACCACTTGGCGAATTTGGACCAAGTTGCCTATGTCCGCTTTGCCAGCGTCTACCGCGAGTTCACCGACGTCGAGGACTTCGTCGCTGAGCTAGCTCCGCTGCGAAATCACCTCGACGATCGGCCACTGGATCATTCCAGCGATAATGCGTCGTAGCTGGATAACGTCATTTTGAGGGCAGCATCGTACTCCCAATTCCGCTCGTGCTCGTGCTCGTGCTCCTAATCAGACGCCAAAGTCAAAGACTGAGAATCGATCAAACCTCTCTCTGCACACTATATTCAGCCACCGCGATCAAACAATCTTTGGCCGCTGAGGAAGGTAGGCTGTCGAGATACTGTTGGGCGCGCTGCGAGCAAGCGAGGGCAGTAGTGAGCGTATACTCGGCCGCCTCGCTACGTGCCAGCGCCGCGCGGATGGCGGCCAGGTCGTCCGGTCCACCCGCTTCGAGCTGAGCGATCAGCGACCGGCGCTCCTCGGCTGAAACCGTTTCCAACAAACGGATCAACGGCAACGTAGGCTTGGATTGTGCCAAGTCGGTCCCTAGTGTTTTGCCAACTTGCTCCGTCCCCCAATAGTCGAGCCAATCGTCGTGAATTTGAAATGCCAAACCAAGCTGACTACCAAAGCGAGCTAAGCATTGTACTTGCTGCCGGCTACCGCCAGCCCGCCAAGCTCCCAACTGGCTACTGACGCGGCACAGGGCACCCGTCTTCTGCAACAACAGACTGCGATAAAATTGGCGACTCATGCCCCACCAGCCCACCGCCGCTTGTTGCCGAAACTCACCTTCGCACAGACGCGTCGCAGCAGCCGCAATCCGCCGCGCTGGCAAAGTACTCCGGCAGCGGGCCGCCAGAGCATACGCTCGAGTAAACAACAAATCGCCCAACAGCACTGCTGCGGAATTGCCAGCCTGCCCGACAATGGTCGGCTGGTGGCGTCGCTGGCTGGCTCCATCCATCACGTCATCATGAGCCAGGCTGGCAGCATGGACTAGTTCGACGGCAGCCGCGATCGCACAAAGATCATTCCGCGCGCGATAATCGAGCTCGCGCTGAGCCTTGGCCTCGGTGGGCAAGGTGCTGGCAACGGCATGCGCGGATAGAAATACCAACATCGGGCGCAGGCGTTTGCCCCCAGCAGCGGCAGCCGAGCGGCTCAGACGCTCTACTTCCGCATAGCGGCTGGAGGTCGCATCACACAGCAGCTTGTCGACTTGAGCCATCTCCTTGCCCACGCAGCGCTGCACTTGGCTCGCCAGCTCTTGGGCGGCTGTGGAGGCCGCTGGCACAGAGACGGAGCTCGCCATGGTCGCAGATCGCTCGGGCAAGGAGGTTGGATTGAAATGGATCATGAATGTTCTATGTTGCTGGGGTAGCTAGGGAGTTTTACTATCGGCCTCGCGTGTGAAATCCCCTCTCACTCCACCAGACTTGCTGAGCAGTTGCACCTGCTCGATCGTGAGCTGGCGATCGCTGGACTTGCACATATCGTAAATCGTTAGGGCCGCCAGGCTGGCACCAAGCATAGCCTCCATCTCGACACCGGTACGCGCCGTGGCGGAAGCGGTCACGCGAAGCTGCAAGCGATGTTCGTCGAGCCACTCAAACTGCACATCGACGCTTTCCAGCGGCAAGGTGTGGCACAGCGGAATGAGCTCGTCGGTCCGTTTGGCAGCAGAGATCGCGGCTAAGCGGGCGACCTGCAACACGTCTCCTTTTCGCAAGGAATTGTTCCGCACGGCTGCGGCGGTTTCTGCATTCATCACACACACGGCCTGAGCCGTCGCCCGTCGGCGCGTAATCGCTTTGTCCCCCACGTCGACCATATGGGCATTACCCCGGGAGTCGATATGTGACAAGCGCCCTAAATCCTCAAATGGTACTGGCATATAACCGCAACCCCTACTGATTATTAACTGTCTTGGGGGGCTAGATTAGCCGGAAGTCCACGATTCGACCAGCGGCCGTATCCAAAGTAGCACGGCGGTCCCCCGCCGTGGAATGGCTGCTGCGTTATCTCGGTGGGGACCACCGAGCTACGTTGACCACCGAGCTACGCTACGAAAAAAGCCCACCTGCCACGAAGGGCAGGTGAGCTTGTTATCTTTTGACAGATGTCGGGGATTTTTCCGAACCGATCGCGGGACCAAAGCCATTAGCAAGGCAACTGAGCTGAGCGAAAAGCGCTTAGACCAATTCTTTTTTGCCGCCAACTAGGGTGCGCAGACGCTCGGCCAATAGGCGAGCATCGAACGGCTTCTTGAACGTTTCGTTGATTGCCGAACGATCAAAGCTGAACGTCTGGCCATCATCGGGAAGCAATGCGATCAAAATGATCTCGGTAAAATCGTTATTCTTACGCAGATTTTGGCAGATCTGAAGCGCTTCCACTTTGCCGATTGAGAAGTCTACAATCATGCAGTCGGGATGGAAACTTTCAGCCTGGATGCCCGCCTCAAAACCGCTGGCTGCGGTACC
>JADYZV010000108.1 GCA_020852965.1 Pirellulaceae bacterium
AAGCAAGCATTGGGACACTCCATTTTGATACTAGACTCAATCCGTTCCCATGCATCCTTCGCGAAACTCTTGCCTAAGACAAGCCCCACGCTAATATTCTCATACAATTTTGATGCGATTGCCGTGTGGCGCGGGCCCCATTGGATGTGAGATGGCGCAGACGTTCGCGCAGCTTGGGGCGGAGGTATATGTGGTCGAATCGGAACACGGCATTCTGCCGCGCGAAGACCGCGATGCTGCCGAGATCGTACAGTCGTCAATGCTTCGCGACGGTGTCAAACTCCTTTGTTGCGGCAAGAAATTGGTCATCAAAAACGACAATGGAATACGATTGTCTGTCGAGTCTCACGGAACCGTTTACGACGAGCCGGTAAATCAGCTACTCGTATCCGTGGGACGAGCTCCCAACGTCGACCAGCTCAACCTAGAGGCAGTCGGAGCCGAGTTTCACCAGAAAGGTGTCACAGTTAACGATCGCTTGCAAACTACCAATCCAATGATCTACGCGGCGGGCGACGTCTGTTCGCCATATCAATTCACGCACGCAGCCGACTTCATGGCGCGGATCGTCATTCAGAATGCTCTCTTTAAGGGGCGAAAGAAGTCGAGTTCGTTGGTGATCCCCTGGTCTACCTATACCACTCCTGAAATCGCGCACGTCGGTCTCTACGAACATCAGGCAAAGGAGCAGAACATCGAAACCGACACCTACGTCCAAAAGTTTCACGAGGTGGACCGAGCCATCCTGGAGAGTGAAGAAAACGGCTTTGTCAAGATTCTCGTTAAGAAGGGGACCGACCAGATCGTCGGTGCAACCATCGTCGCGCGCTCAGCGGGCGACTTGATATCGGAAGTGACTCTGGCGATGAATAGCCGAATCGGCCTCGGGACCATTGCGTCTACGATTCACCCGTATCCGACGCAAGCGGATGCCATCCGAAAGCTCGGAGATCAATTTAATCGAACGAAGCTAACTCCCTTGGTGAAGTCATTATTTAACAAGTGGCTTGCGTGGACGAGGTAATCGCTTGAGGCAATGCGAATGGCTGACATCTAAAATCCTGTGATGATTGTCTTTTCCAAAATCGGTTGCAGCCGTCAAAAACGGCAATTGCAATCGACTCAACATGTTGATAACACAAGCCATCGGGGCCCTGGAAAGGGCAAACGGGCACTACTTGCCGTTTGATTGTCTGGCAAATACGCTGCGGCTTGATGTCGGTCCCCAGGTCTGTTCGTCGTGACTCGCGCTTTCGCCAGGCGCGAGGGCCAACCGATTATAAACTTCTCCGCAAGTTCCATCGCGTCCTCATGCTTCGCATCCGCCCAGCCAATATACTCGTTGTCCTGACCACTCGTATAACTGCCAAAGCAGCGGTGTGCCGTCGGAAAGTCGAACGTGGTCATCGCTCAACGCGTTGACGTCGCAGCATGCTAGCGCGAAAGTGGGCAATTTAGAGTTCGCCCCGCTGATGAATGAACCAACCAGCTATTTGCCGCAGGTGATGTGCTTTCCAGCGATCGCTTAAAAAAAGTCTTAGCCAATCCACGAAACAATCGAAAATTCCGAACGATGTCGATTTGGTCGCTCCGTAATCGACTACTCCTAAACCGAACATTCGAACCCTTTCAATTTGGAGAGACTGAACGTGAAAACATTGCTGTTGACCGCCTTGATTCTGAGCCTGAATTGCTACCATGAAGCGGCTTTTGGGCAAGCAGCCCCAGCCGTGCCTAAGCCGACTCAAGAACACCACTGGCTCCAGAAGTTCATCGGAGAATGGACAACCGAGTCGAAGGCAACCATGGGGCCGGACCAGCCGCCGATGCAGTGTAGGGGAACCTTGACCTCACGCAAGCTTGGTGAATTCTGGGTACTCAATGAAATGAAGGGCGAATGGTCAGGTGAGCCGATGACCGGCATGCAGACGATCGGTTATGACGAAGCTAGAAAGAAGTATGTCGGAACTTGGGTTGATTCGATGACAGCCTTTATGTGGCATTACGAAGGCAACGTCGATCCGTCCGGCAAGATGTTAACGCTCGACGCGGATGGACCGAACTTCACGGGGGATGGCAAGTTGACGAAGTTTCAAGACATCTACGAGTTCAAGTCGGCTGATGAAATCCTGATGACGTCGCGGATGCTCGGCGCAGATGGAAAATGGGTAACATTCATGTCGGGAACCGCGAAACGAGTCAATTAGCCGGTATCGCGAGAGGAAATAGATAGAGATGAAACCAGCAAAGAACACAATCTGTCTTTGGTACGATCGCGATGCCGTGGAGGCGGCGAAATTTTACGCCGAGACATTTCCGAATTCTTCGGTTGGCGCGATGCACCGGGCACCGAGCGACAACCCATCCAGCAAAGAAGACGATGTGTTGACGGTCGAGTTTACCGTGATGAGCATTCCTTGCATCGGGCTCAATGGCGGACCGGGTGTTGAGCACAATTGGGCGTTCTCGTTTCAGGTTGCAACAGACGACCAAACCGAAACCGATCGCTACTGGAACGCCATCGTTGCGAGTGGTGGCCAGGAGAGCCAGTGCGGCTGGTGCAAGGACCGATGGGGAGTGAATTGGCAGATTACGCCAACCATCCTGACGAAAGCATTTACCGGCTCAGATCGAGCCGCCGCCAAACGCGCCTTCGATGCCATGATGACGATGAAAAAGATTGACATCGAAGCTATCGAGGCAGCGATTCGTGGTTGAGGATGATCGTAGCCTAGATGCGATTGTTTAAGAATTGCCCGCAAATGCTTAAGGTCATATTGGGTGGCAGGCGACCGGTCGTACCGCATTGCGGATAATCGGACGCAGTAGGAGAAAAGTAAGCTTAAACAAGGCAGTGCATTTTCGGCGTATTCTCGTTATCTTCCAATTTTCGATAGGGTGGTGAGTTGGCTTTTTGGGATGTAAGGCCTGCGATAGGAAGCCGAGCATACAAATGCAAGAATTCAGTAGAATCTGCCATCGGAGTTATTTAATGAATCGTCGCACCCGATCGAAAGTAGAAGCTGAAAGAGCGATGCCCGAAAATGCTACCAAAAGGATGGTGACCTCTTATGCAAAAATGGATCTTTTGCATCTTACTGGCTGTGTCGACGTTCAGGAGCGCCTGCTTGAACGGGAGTGAATGCGATCCACTCACGCAGCGGCGAGAGGTTCAATGTGAACTACCGGATTCCCGGCTTCTGCTGAACAAGATTACCAACGATCGCCTTAGCCGTGCATTGGATGAGGCGAATCAAAAGAGAACTTGCGATCGCAAAGACCTTGAGCGAATACTCCTCAAGTACTTGGGCAATGCATCGGTGGGTGGAATTGAAATACCGATTGGCCCGCATGAATTCGAAATTAACCGTGGCAAGGCCAGGTACATTCGCGAAGGAATTCGTCGGCAGTCGATCTGTTCACTTGGAATCAAGAAACGAGAGTCGATCTTCAAAGACCTGACGGTGCGGGAGTCTGCTGCGACTTTTGTGTCGCTTGGCGCACTAGTGCGAATTGATAATCTTGCCATCAGCTCCGATAAATTCACACACTTCTTCGCCCAAGGACACGACTACTTGGAAGTCTACCGCAGCAAGGGAAGCGTATGCGCTGCATTGCGTTGGGGAAAAGAAACTGAGCTGGGAAGAAAGGGCATGGAGTCAACGGGGGTGATGTCGTATGGCGACCTTTGCGCCAACTACGCTGGGCTGAACTTCTGGCTTACACTCACTGACCCTCTGGATGGTCACATTGCCTACTGCAACGGAAAGTGGATACAAACACGTTGCTTTGACTGGGCAGCCTATATCACTCCAGGTTGGGACGAAGGTATCAATGTTCCCTGCTATAAGCCCGGGGCGATCCGCCACAAGATCCAATCTCGGATCGGTCAGTTGGTAGCTGAAGGGGCAATCCCACACTGCCCTCCCCTCGATCGGCATCGGCTGGAAGATCTTACGAAGTTCTATGAACCAGAGCTTCTGCCATGGCTGATCAACCCAATCAGCCTTGCGTACGTCGCCCCATCGATGAACGCAAATCTGTCGATGGAACGTGAAACTGAATTGATGGGTGCTTCTGACTGAAAAGCCGCCCGGGTAATATCAGCGATACACAAGGGCTTACTCGCCCTCAAGCTGTCTTCCGTAAGCATTTGTCGGATCGCGGTATATTGTGTGGATATGATTGGCTTGCTGGTCTTGAGCTGCGTATTCAATCAACAGCGTTGGGCCTTGGATCGAGTAATCGATGGCGTCACCGTTGGTTGTGCCTCCTCGCCAACCAAACTTCATTTCTGAAAACTCTTTCTTCAAAGCGTTCATCCGTAGCTGAGCTTGCTCCGGAGGCAGGATTCCAACCCACTGTACAATGAGCTGTTCCAACAATATGAGCTGTGATGCCGTAAAGGTGTCACACGATACTCCATTGAGCTTCGGAATTTGATCGTTGCCTGGTCCGGCTGCCAAATTGCCTTTTGCATTCGACAAGATGGCTGAGTGCTGCTGAACTTCATTGAGGCTACCGACCAGCTCGAAAGCGACATCGTTCTCTGCTGCCAAGGGACGGATTTCCTTTTCGCCAATCTTGAATTTGACAGGCTGAGCTCCAGTGTGACTGGGTGCTAAGGTGATCTTGTCACCGTGCATGGACAAGTTCAATCCGAGATGGTGTCCGTCTAGTTGAAACCCCCAAGGCTCCGAGGCTGATGGTTCGCCAAATAGCACAACAAAGAAGTCCTCTGTGCCGAATCCAGGGCGAGGATTTCCATCCTCAAGCAGCTGATCGTCGGCCAGCATCACGTGGCAAATCTTGTCGTATCCTTCCTGGCTGAGCAGCGTTGCCAGCAAGTCGCAAAACGCCTTCATCTGCGTTTCGTCGCATTTGCCAAGAGCTAGCCCTCCATTGCCTGAACGCTGCGGCAGGTTCGTCCACTTTTTGCGTTCGGCACTTTTCAACTCCTCAAGCACTTGGTCGCGTTGAGATTCCTCGAGCGTTGTCACGAAAGCCAGAGCTGCATCAGCCATCGCGGCAGCCGAGTGACTGCGAACCTGCGGTGAATAGGTTCCCACGATACGACTGGACTCGGAAACGTAGCTCGCATGCTGATGGCCTTCATGAGCCATCGCATGACACGGAGTGAAAGCTATGGCGACAAGTAGCAGGACTTTTTTGTACACGATATTCCCTGTTCCCGTTAATATGCCTGCGATGCTGTTCCAGCGCTGGACCTCCAGCGAGAGCGCATCATACAAAAAATTTCAGGCAACTGAAAGCCATGAGTCGTCTCATCGGTTGCACTTGAAAACAATCGCGGCATCTCATGGAGATCGATCTAAAAAAGCATCGAGCGTTGTGCCTTTTGGCAAATCCAACATGCCATGGGCTGTCAAACGATCCAGTTCTTGGTAGCGGATGTCGACCATCGATGTCACCTTTCTAAATGCATCCTCGACTTGCTCATTCGCAGATTGCTGAGTTTGCGAGTTTTCGGACAGCAGCTTCTTGAATAGCCTTTCATGCCCTGGATCAGTTGAAATCCGTACATGATCTAGTTCGTGCAATACCAGCCGGTTCGTCCAAAACGTCTCTCGATCTGGAAGCTCGCGGAACCAAACGATGTGATCGCAGGTGAGCCCGCGGCGACCCAAGCGGATTGTCGTCACCAGTTGCTGACGATTGCCTCGTCGCTGCACACTACTTTGGGTACGAAAGTCAAAGTTCATTTGGTAGACGGTTAGTGCGCCCAGGCGACGTCCGTTTGGCATCGTCATCGACGAAGGCTTCTCCTGCGGGCCGTAACAAAATCGAACATCCGTTTGTCTAAGCAGTTCCGCGATTCTGGAGGGGGTGGGAGGAAGTTCGGAGAGTTCGAGCGTGCCGGATTGAGCTGCCGCGTTTGGCAAGTTGACAAGGCAAATGGCCACCATCCCCGATAACCAAATCGATTTGAAACGGCGTTTTGACATTCTCTGTCACTTGGTTCGTGGAAGGAACAGTGCACTTTCGATAAACAGCGATCCGTCTATGACGGAGATTGCTGCGGCGAGAACTCGGCGGCTTTCCAGTTGTTCGAAACCGCGTAGGCGGCGTGTTGTGCGGCGTTTCATCTGACGGCCCCAACTCTTGAGAAATTCAAGGCGAGTTAGTCTCGCCTCTTTACTTTATGAGGACAATTTGTAGCAAAGCCAGTCACAGTCCTAACCACGATGTGTCACGATTGGGCCAAAAAATCGTCCTTAAGCATTGTGGAAAGAAATATGTGGAGTTTTCTTTCGCAATCCATACTTTTCTTGGCCCTCTTCGCATACTCAGCACGCATGAACTAGCGGAACCAAAGAAAAAGGACCGATTGATGGAAGCCATATCCGATTCGTCGCAAACCGACCGCCCCATCGCTGAAGCCATTGACTCGGCGCGGGACGGGAATACGCAGACGCTGGGGAAACTTCTGCAGCTCTATCGCAATTACCTCAGCGTGCTGGCAACGACGCAACTTGGTCGCCAATTGCGACGACGGATGAGCACGTCCGATTTGGTGCAAGAAACGATGTTGGCGGCGCACCGCGACTTTGGCGATTTTCGTGGCGGTAGCGAAGGCGAGCTGCTGGCCTGGCTCCGGCAGATTCTAAGTAACTGTCTCAGTCATGCGGTCCAAAAGAACATTCACGCCAAGAAGCGGGACATGCGCCGCGAAGTTGCCATCGATTTCGTCGCAAAGAACCTCGACAACAGCGTCACTCCCATGTGCAACCTCCTACCGGACAACGCTGCGACACCGAGTCAGATCGTGGGGCGGCGAGAACTCGCGGCTGAGCTTTCCAGCCAACTGGCCAAACTCAAGCCGAGCTACCGCGACGTGATTGTCTATCGCAATCTGCAAGGCTTGTCGTTTGAAGAAGTTGCCGACCGTATGGAAATCAAGTCGGGCGCGGCACGTATGCTGTGGACGCGTGCGATGGCCAAGTTCAAGGAGGTGTGTGACCTCAGCGATTCGGGAGACCGACGATGATTTCTCTTTCTAATCGAAACCACTGGAACAACGACGAAAGTGACGAACCGCTGGCGATGCGGAACTTGACGGATACCCAGAAAGACAAACTGGGCACGTTGCTCGAAAAATACATGACGGCGCTTGAATCCGGGATGCCGCCATCGGTGGGCTCGCTGACGCGATCATGTCCCGAATTGCGCGACGCGTTGCAAGCATGTGTTGAAGGTTTGGAAGGCTTGCATCGCATGGCCGCTGGCGAAAGCACCGTCGAGGCGCTCTCGACACACGACCCACGACGCCTCGGCGACTTTGAGCTTCACAAAGAAATCGGCCGCGGCGGTATGGGGGTTGTCTATCGGGCCACTCAGACGTCGCTTCACCGAACCGTCGCGATCAAGTTGCTGCCGCTCACTTCGGTGCTCGATTCACGTCAGCTTACCCGCTTTCAACACGAGGCCGAAGCGGCCGCGAGTTTACAACACCCTAACATCGTGCCCGTCTACGCAGTTGGCTGCGAGCGAGGAATTCATTTCTACGCAATGCAGTTCATCCAAGGGAGTGCGATGGGCGCGGCAACCGTAGAGGCTAGAGATGTTCGAGAGTCCAATTCGGATTCGTCACAAGTCTCGGCGACTTCCGATTGGCGTACTGCTGTCGCTCAAGCCGCGCAAGTTGCCGATGGCCTGCATGCTGCTCACAAACTCGGCGTCATTCACCGCGACATAAAACCGTCGAATTTGATTGTCGATCATAACGGCAAGCCCTGGATCACCGATTTCGGGTTGGCTCGAATCCAGAGCAACGTCTCACTGACGCAGTCCGGCGACGTGATCGGCACGATGCGTTATATGAGTCCCGAACAGTCGCGCGGCGAGTCCGCGATCGTGGACGGTCGCACCGATGTCTACTCGCTCGGCACGACGCTCTACGAAATGCTCGCCGGCACACCTGCGCACGACGGTGAGGATGCCCGGTCGATTCTGCGACAAATCGAAGAAGACGTGGTTCCGCTGCGAAGACATTGCCCAGGATTGCCACGCGATCTAGAAACCGTAGTCGCCAAGGCGATGGCCACTCATCGCGACGGCCGTTACGAAACTGCCCATGACTTCGCTAGCGACCTCCGCCGGGTACTCGCCGATGAGCCAACCGTTGCGCGACCGCCGACGTGGCTCGATCGCAGTGTTCGCTTGGCGACGAAGTTTCGCGCTACTGTTGCTGCAGCAACGGTCGTCGGCGTCCTGGCACTTGCAGGTTTCGCGATCAGCAACGCGCGACTAGCCGCCGCGAACCGGCTTTCTAATTCCCGTGCCTCGCTCGCGAAAGATAACGAAGATATTGCACGCGAAGCAATCGACAATCTGGGAACGCAGATGGCAGAGTTGCTTGGCGACATCCCCGCTGCCAATTCGGTGCGCCACCGCTTGCTCACCGAAACGCTAGACTACTACCAGCGTTTGGCGACAAACACCGACTTGCTCGGCACTCCGAACCACGATCGACAACTTGATCTCGCCAACATCCACGGCAAGATCGGAAGCTTCCAAAGTGAACTGGGCATGCGCGCTGACGCAAGGCGATCGCTTGAGGAGTCGCAGCGACGATACGAAACCATTGCCGAAAAATTCCCAGAGGACGCAGCCTTACTGCTCCAATGGTCGATCAGCCAGAATAACCTTGCTGAGGCATTGGCAGATAGTGGTGACTTCGTTTCGGCGGCGGAATGGTTTGCCAAAGCGATCGCTCTTCAGAATCGTTTAAATACCGATTCAGACGAAATTGTGATAACGGAACTGGCGACGACGCTCAACAACCTCGGAAGGATGCTCACCGACTCAGAGAACGCAAGTGAAGCCGAGATCGTCTTTCAACGAGCCATCAACTTGCTTGGCAATTCCTTAGCGCACGGCAACCTGCGCTCGATCATCCAGTCCAACCTCGCTGGACTGCTCGTCCGACGTGATAACATACGAGCCACAGAAATCGCGCGTCAATCACTGGTTGCTCAATTGGAACAACTCGAAGCAGTCCCGAGCGATGCCAAGGCGGCGACACGAGTGGTTCTCACGCTCAACACGTTGGCCAGTGCGCAAGCCGGTCAGTCGCAGCATCGAGAAGCCATCGAGTCGCTTCGCAGTGCCATCGACATCAGCGGACAATTGCGAAGACGCTGGCCAGATCAAGGAAGCTATCGCCGCGACCTCGGAATCAGCCTCAATCAACTCGGACTAAGTCTCTCTGCGATTGGTCAGACCGACCGAGCCGCGGATGCCTTTGAGCGATCCAGTCAGCAAGCTAGAGAGTTGTTGAAAGCGTACGGCGACGACGCGCAGCTTCACAGCATGCTCGGCTCAACGCTCAACAATCTTGCCTTTCTGAAAAAGCAACTCGGCGACTACTTGACCGCCAGGTCGCTTTACACCGAAGCGATTGAGCACCAGCGACACGCAGTGAAGCTGGCGCCGCAAGTGCCACGGTATCAAGTCTATCTAAGCAAACACGAGCACAATCTGCAAAACCTTCGAGGTGACTCATGAGCGACATTGGTAGCGCCCGAATACTGCGATTTGAACGTTTCGAATCTCGTTTACTATTAGCGGGCGAGGTATTCGAATTCGCATCGGATCACGGCAATTTGGATTCGGAGCAGTTGCTTCCGATCAACCAGCAGGAATTCGTGCGAGCCAACACTGCCCAACCGAAAGAACTCGCTCAGAACGCGCCACGAACCCGAGCTGAGCCTGCTGAAAACGCATCCCCGCCGTCCGTCAACTTGCGAATCGAGTCTGCTCCATTACAAGCTTCCTCTCCCCTTTCTCTGACAGCGTCACCGCCATCGCAAGCTGAGCTGCGGCAGCCAAATATAGTCGACGCGGCCATCGGCGCTCTCGCGAACGAAACCTCATCCGAGGTTGACTCTGAATCGACACTCGATCAGCTAACGGATGTAGTCTCAATCATTCAGGCAGAAGCAACCTCACAAATCGTCGGCACGGAGTCACTGACGGCTCAGCAAGAAAACACTCGCGGGACATCGCTCAGCGACCGTCCTTCGCTTGTCGACGATAGCTACATCGACCTGGCACCAATCGACCCGTTCGAGTCGCTGACCGAAGACAGCGACCCGTGGCAACTTGAATCGCGAACAATCCCATTACTCAAGCAAATCCACGAGCGGCCCATTAGGGAGCAACTATTGGGGGATCGAGCCGAGTTGCTTGACCCATGGATGCAGGGTTGGCTCGGTGGGACCGGCGGAATGATCGCATTGGAGCATATCGTTTTGCCCGAGAATCCGTTCCCTCACGATGCTGGGATAGTGAACGCAGGTCTACAGTCAACCGTTGCCTTACACCGTTCATTGAATCTCGCTGCTGGCATTGTGACTCCGGCACTTTCAGGGCAAGTGCTCGACGCCATCATGGCTTCGCTAGAAAAAATGTCCGCATCGGAGGTGCAGCCAGTCATAGAGCCGTCGCCGATTCGCATTCCAAGAGTAGTCTACCCGACCGCTGCCTTCGTCGCCACGACCATCGCCATCACCGTCGCCGCACGCCGCAAATACAAGCATCCACAATCGGATCTAAAATTTACCAACGGCCCATGATATCGCGATGCTAGAAATGTCACGTTGTCTTGTGTCGGCCTGGAACCTAATGACACATGCATCGCGAGGGCCGTCACAGAGAGTGTCATCCGAGTCCAGTTCGACCGTTTATCAGATCTCGACTTAAAGACCGTCTCGGTCATGTATGCAGGCGGTTCGGAAGTTTACACTGCCACTACCCCTCAACCTTAATGTTTAATCTAGAAAAACGTCTGGTGCTTTGTCTAGATTAAAAAGTGGGGTTGGCAGCGCAGAGAGTAGAACGATTGTCCCAATCGTTTCTCAAGCGATTGGGACAATCGCTCTACTCCCCCAACCCCAAAATTAAAGTTGGATGAAGCACTAATCAACATTTTCCAATGTACCGAAGGATTCTACGATGCTTGTTCTCAGCCGCAAAGAAAATGAAACGATCTGTATCGGCGACCAGATTACGATCCATATCAGCCATATTAAAGGTTCAAGAGTTCGCGTTGGAATCGAAGCTCCCAGCGATGTCTCGATCATGCGAGGCGAATTGGAGAACTGGGCGAGCGAAATCGATTTGCCATTGCCAGCGTCCATCACAGAGCACGCGTAGCGATCCTCTCAACTAGGTTTTCACGGAGTAGACGCAACTGTATCCGACCTTGGCCCAACCCGGCTGGAACGATACATTACTCTTTCAGCTCGGCGATGATATTCGCGGCATCCTGTGATTCGATCAATGTGCCGATCCGCAAATGCCACCCATGTACGGCTGCCACATTATGGACCACCAAGACAATCGAATGATGGGGCAATACTCAGTGGTCAAAGAACCCAATCAACTGAACCTGCTAAACGATGACCCCTCCGTCGTTATTTTCATCATGGGATTGGCTCCCGATACTGCCGAATCAAACGGCGGCAAACACTAAAGCTTCTGCAAACCATCGAAACAACGAGGACAAGGATGTATCGTAAGACTTTCTATCAATTAACCACTCTATTGATCGCCAACTTTTCAGCCCTGGGATGCAATCCCGGTTCGCTTCCGTCCGCCTCCAATACTGGTATCGGGCAGTTTGAAGGCAGTGTCATTGCTCAGCGGAGCGACAACGGACGAGAGATGAACCTTCAGCAACCGATCAGCTTCGTTGATTCTGCCAACATCTGATGAAAGGATTCGTGGACAACAGCGGCCGAGCACTATCTTCGGTAGAGTTGCGAAAGACTGTCCGTGGCGATTCGACCAGGATCGATGATTGGGGCGACACAGGCTTCACCGGCGATCTCGTCATACCGGTCGCGTTGATAAATACACTTGAACTTGAGCCATCAGGCAGTGTGGATACAATCTTCGCAAATGGATCACAGATCGCGTTAAGCACGTACAGTCGTTTAATTGGATGGTTTGGCAGGACCAAGAAGCTGGAAGCTATCGCCAACGAAGGCGAGTGTCCATTGCTTAGAGATAATCACAACCAAGAGCCTGGCGCGAATCCCATCCATTGCTGGAAACGAGTCGTGAAGGCTATCAATCCGCTCGCGCGTCTGGGCTTTACCCGCTTTGGTTTGCTTTGCGTCGCGACCACTGCACAAATACTGACGATCTTTCTCACGTGGCCACTTTGGCAAGTTCGCGGCAACCACCTTCCCAACCTTCCGCTCATTGAATTCTTGAGTTTCGACTACGGAACAATCGTTTTGGCATCTACCATTTTGGTCTTGTTGATGCCGCACAAGGGGATTTGGATCAACTTGGGCGTATTTGCAATCGCTTCTGTATCAGATCAGATGCGACTACAGCCACAGTTTCTCGCCAACTGGGTGTTAATGTTTGCGACTGTTTCTCCAAACGGCACACGAGTCGGGAGGCTGCTGCTGATCTCACTTTGGTTTTGGGCTGGCCTGCACAAATTCATTTCTCCTGACTGGTTCACGCAAACTTCTTGGGTTCTAACGAGCGAGGCTGGATTCTCTCCCGAAAATCCTCACTACTTGTTTGCTGTCGCAGCCATTGTTTCCGAAGTCGGCTTGGGAATCCTTGCATTTCTCAAACCTCGCTGGGCTGCGATTGCTTGCCCATTTCTACATGTCGGGATTGTCATTTTCCTTTCACCATTATTCCGAGGTTTGAATTATTCGGTCATTCCGTGGAACCTGTCGACTGCCGTAGTCGGTTGCTGGATTCTGTGGGTAGAGAGTGAGAGGGCCAAATGGAACCTGTGGGAATATTGTCTGTTAGCTATTTTAATGACCGCGCCTGCCGGGTTTTATCTTGGCATTGTGGATCATGGTTATGCTCACGTGCTCTACTCGGACAATCTTCCCCGCGGGCACATTACCCAATCAGACGGCGAGCACTATGAAATTGTCGGTTGGGAAGAATTGGCAGTTCCCTTTCCAAACGAAAGACGCCTGCTAAAGCAGTATTTCGAAACGGTTTCACAACCAGGCGACAAACTACATATTTGCGATCCAAGGCCATTCTTGGATGATCAGTTCTTTGTGATGACCGATTCAAATTCAAAGGAAATCGACAAACAGCAGTTCTTCGGTCAACAAGACAATGTCGCTCCCGGGGTCGGCATCGATAGCATGCGCAGTGTGTACTGGTTAAGAAACGCCAAGGTCAGAATGTTGGCGCGCAAAAATCACGACATGGTTTACGCAGTTGAGTTTAACGCCAGAAATTACTCGACGGAATTACTGCGATTGGCGACCGAATTGCCAAATCTGGAGCAGATACAGTTAAAGGGGACGCAGGTTTCCGACAAGGACCTGAAGTTGCTTCACCGCCTACATCGACTCGAAGGAATCGGCGTCGAGGACACCAGTATCTCGCTCCAAACGTTGGTCGATTTGATACGTTCTGTGCCATCAATCAAAATACTTGAAACGGACCATTCGCTTTAGTTTGCAGGATCGTGGCACAAAAGGGAACAGCCACCAAAGGCGCTCACAGACAGGATGCCAATGCCACGTTAAAAACTGTTCGACGATAGATCGCGTCTGGTCCAATCATGGCTTATCATTATACGGCGCGTAACCATAGTATTTCGGTTGCGCGTCGAGACGCACGTGCAGCCACGCCACTCCCATTCCAGCCGTACTGAGCCAGACCGGAAACTCCGTCAATCTCCGATCACTCAATCGTTCATCCATCGCGTTGGAGATTCCCGTTACTCATGTATTCTCTCCTTGGTCACGACGTAGCTCGCGGCCAAACAAACTGCCGCCCCGAAAGCTTCGACGACCGCCAAGCCAATGTGCATGGTCGAAAAACCATCGAAGTTTAGCCCGCCGCATCGGAAATCGCCCAACACAACAATTTCGATGAAATAGGCTTCTTAACAAGTCACGATGATTTGCGGTTTTGATAGAATGGATCGTGGCTCGAAACCGGTCTTCTTAAAGTATGTGGTAACCAACAGGAGGAAGTGTGCAATCACTGGAAGAAGAGCTTCGAGAGCTGGTTACTCTCTTTAATCAAGAGAAGATCGACTACGCATTGTGTGGTGGGATGGCAGTTGCGATCCATGGCTATCCAAGATTCACCAAGGATATCGACTTCGTGATTCCAGCCGAGTCGTTAGATCTTGCTCGAATGGTGTCTGCCAGGGCCGGCTATCTCGATGAATCTGGACGAATACCGTTTGATGATTCTGATGTATACCGAATCATCAAGACGGCGGGGCATGACTTCAGGATCTTGGATTTGTTGGTACCAAAGAGAACCGATACCCTTGCGTGGCAACAACGGCAGTGGTTCGATTGGAATGGCGTTCCTATTTGCACAGTTTCCGTGGAAGGGCTCATCGAAATGAAGCGAGCTGCAGGGCGAGACATAGATCTGATTGACATCAAGAACCTTGGATTTGATTCAAATGAGCAATAGAAAGCGTAGTCATCTAATTCCGAAAAGAGCATTCGCAGTGGACATGTCGGGTGAGGCGATTGCGCAGAGGTTACGCGAGGCAGCAGAACTCAACGAACTCGGCCTGTCGCTGGCCAGAGCCAAGCCAATTCCTTCCCCAAGCGGGCAAACTCTTGGTGATGCGGTCCAGGAAGATCGACCATCTGTCGTTGATGGGAAATCTACACCTGGCAAACAGCCATAGGTCGACAATGAGCGGGTTCTGCATGGAAATGAGAATGCTCGCGTCAGAGATGACTATCGACGTGTACATTTTCGCCGACGCAATTGGGCTCTTTCGATCGTAGCTACATACAAAGTCGCATTAACCACTACGTTCATAAAATAGGCACCCGCGAATCGGAAGGCCGAGACGCGGGTGTTGAGTTTGTTTCGGCAGGCAAGCTGCATGTCGCACTAACTACAGTTCGATCGCTGCAACTGCCACCAAGGGCAATCACAGGCTGGCATCCAGCTGAAGACGAATAGACTGAACATCTTGTTTGCCTCAGTCGACCTAATGGGCGACCAATGCTGGATCACAATACATAGGGACGAAGACATAAACTTGTTAGTTCTAACGTTCAAGAATGCTGCCAGTTTGAATACCGCCCGAATGAATCTCTGGCTGGGTTTGGTCAAGACACAACAGATTGCTCTCAATCCACTGGACGAGATGTCTGTTGATTCCATGGAAAAACTCTACAAATCAATTGGGACCAAACGAGTCCTTCCGACTGGAGTGCCACCAATGGTAAAGGTGCCGAATCGAAATCTGAACTTTGGTGATCGACGGGTCGTCCTGCTCGAAGAACTAGATTGACCTAGCCAATTCGACAGATTGGGACACAAATCCGTCCGTGCTGCGGCAGTTATTTGCATTGGGAAGATTCAATCCAGCTCCGCAAAAGTACTCGTCGCGATTGGAGCCATCAAAAACGGCCCGATCGCAGACAGCATTTCTTGAATCGTTGCCCGCTGCCACACGGACATGGATTGTTGCTGCCTAGTTTTTCTTCGAGTCGCTTGTCGCGGTGGACAATTTGCACGCCTTCAGCATGAAGCCGGCTCAATTCACTGAGCGATGGGGCGCTAGCCCTCGGTGTAAGTTTTCTAGTTGACCGTCGATGTTGAAACACCGGTGGGTGAAGAGCGCAACCCGAACTGAGCTTTGTCGCTGCCGTGATTTGCGAAATGAAGTTCCGCTGGCACGCTCCACGAACCGGGATCTCCATGAATCTCATGAATCCAATGGAAACGGCTGTGCGCACTGACCGACGTTAGTCTGAGTCGACATCTGAGGGTGCTAAGCGATGCGGGGTTGGGCTCTGGATTTGTCCCGTGCTAATTTCGTTTCTGTTCGTTGCGTGGGGCTATCGTACCATGCGTTCAAAAGGCGCATGAGGCCGGCAGGTCGAAGCCTCGCCATTTCCACGCTAGGCGCTGCGTTGGGTTTGCTTACATTCCTTCAGTCAACGATTTTCGTCTTGATGAGAGGTAGTGCCGACGCATTGCCGTGCTACACACCAGAGGGCTTCTGGCGGTGGCTATTTGTACCCAGCTATTTGTTGATGGCTTGCGGTGTGGGGATGGCTGTTGAGCAATACTCGACCGCGTCGAAGTGTATTGCGGATACCAATTGTAAGCGGGAGCGGAAGTAGAATGTTCTGAGTGCGTGCGATGGCTATCCGTCAATCGGCTGGTGGAAGTAGTAGCACAAACCATCTGGCGCGACGACAAAGAAGACTTGCAGCTTTTTACCGTCACGTTCGTCGACGCGCCAATTCCCGAGTCTCACCCCCTTGGCTTCCAACTCCGCTTTCGCTCGATGGATGTCGCTCACTAAAATGGCAGCGCCCTCGTTTCCTGGGTCAAGTCCATTCACCGCAAATCCAATTTTCACTCCATCTCTCTCGAGTACCACAGAAGGAACTGGGGCATCATTGCGATCGACTTCGGTGAGACCAAAATTATCGCTGTACCATTTTGACGCCAAATCAACGTCGGTTACCGGTAGTGCCAAAACATCCTCGCCATACGGGAAGGCTGCTTCGAAAAGTCTTTGGTGCTTCATTTTTAATCCGACCTGTGGCAGACGAAACGGACGCTAGTGCTAATCAAGTTTAGCGACAATCGGATCTCCAATATAGCAGTTCAATCGATTGACGATGCACCCGATCCGGAGTGGACTTGCAAGCTACAGAACAGGATTGGAAGCTGGTATCCTCGTAACCTAGCATCCGCGATTGAGGGCGGCTTCTCGAGCAGCCTGCACCGCTGGATGCAGAAGGCCGACCAGAAACTCCAATGAGTTTCAACCAGCAGCTCGACGAGTGTCAATCCTCCTTCTCAACTCATTGCTCGCCCTGCCAAATACGAGAATCGTCGAATCTCACCCACCTCACGATTAATTCATCATCTTGCTTCGGCTAACAGCTTTTGTGCGGCAGCGGCGACTTCCGGGTTTTCGTCCTGTTCGAGATTCCCAATGATGCCCGGGAGATTGCTTTTGGAAAACACCCATTCGCGAGGCATTCTCTTCAGCAGAATAACTTTATGTTGATCCGCGACCGCGTCGTCCTCCAGCAATTTTTCAATACTTGGAAAAATCCCGTTTGCGAACGGGTCGTATGCGTCGAGGTTGAAGAGTCGCTCGATCGACTGAGGGAGGTTCTCTCTGTTCCCAAGATAATTCGAGAACGAACGCACCGTATGAGGCCATCCGTTCATGAATTCACAGACCAGGATCGCAGCGTCCGTTTTCGGAGTCGTCAGGTATTCATCGGTTTCGAGGTCCACAATATGGGGTTCCACTCGCACAATTATCAGCTTTCGTTCGTCGCCAATTCCCTGAAGCCCCCTGAAGTCCCTGCGTACAACGTCGAAACCACGTGGAAGGTCAAGAGCCCTTCCCGCGACACCGGTACCGTCGACCAATTTGGCCACAAATCCGCCAGGATGTGATTCCGTTTTCAGGATCGGTCCGTTCTCACCGGGCTTTGTATGCAGACGATACTGGAGATTCAAACGATAGCGCCGTCCAGGTACAGGATTTACTACCAAGCCGTCGCACGAAACTGTCAAACCGATATCTGTGGCCCGAGTTGCATTATAGATGCTGATATTCGTGCGAGCTGTGGTCTGTATGTCAGGGTTTGGCTGAGAACGCTCGTCCTCGGATTTCGCTATGGGACCATTCACGATCATCACGCCCAATGTGAGGGCCACGCACGTCAACCTGAGATCAGACATGAAATCCACCTGCTGAGGAAAATTAGCGTAAGTCGAAGAGAGAGCTGCGCTCTTATTCTAATAAGCTGGCGGACAATCGACCAGCCTCCATTGTCGGACTGGCCTGCCGTGACCGACTTCACGGAATGGAATTCTTTGCATGGTCAAACTCCCCTTCTGATCCCGATCAGCAAGGCAGGGGACGCTGTGCGAACCGGCGGGGTGCTGGCGCGAGTGAACGCCGATGAAACAAACATCCCACCGTACGTGGATGATTGGTTGAGGCTCATTAGCCTGATCTCCTTGCCTGTAAGCACGATTTCAACTGCTTTGAAGAGGTCGGTCTGTTTGCTACTTGCCCGGCCGAGAAATTGATCCGTCACTCCACTGCAGGTGCCATAAACGATGAAAAACCAATGGAAATATTGACTACTTGTGTGACCAAAGGTGTCACACTCGTAGCCTAAAATGGAATAGTGTGGCAAGGTTACATCGTAGCATCGAGCAGTATTGAGGAGTAGAACGCAAATGCACAATACGAACGAGATCAAGGATCGTCGTATCGAGCAGTTCAGGCAACTGCTCGCGAAAATGCATGACCGTGCCCACAACGAGGCTGAGGGCGCTTGCTACATCCGCTTTGATGAATCCGATAAAGATAATAGCTCGCAGCCTGCAGCACTTGAAGCGATTAGGTCACCTGCTGTGGAGTTGGTCACTTCCGTATCGAGTTCGCTCGATTCACCACATCATTTTCCATTTACGAATTGTGGCGACTCAGCCGATCAATTTGGAGGTCCAATTGACGGATTCTCGACCGACGCCTGGAGGCCTTCAAATCGCGATTGCCCACGATTTGGGCAGTTTGCAGCGTTGGAGTTCACACTGCAGATCGATATTCCAAAGTCTGTGCTGTTTCAAGCTGAGAGCCAGCGATTGTTTCGCGACCGATCGGGATTATTCTACTTGCACGAGCGACCGCAGCACGTCACGTCCCGGAACGAAATTGAGCGATTCGATCCGGCCCTAAAGTTCTACATTTATGGCGACGAACGTTCAGCCGCCGAGGACGTAGGCTACTTGGGGATGCAAATCAAGCTTGGAGAACTTTTTCAGCGACGGTAGATTGAACGCGTCGCGTTCAGGGGCGTAGATCCAAGACCGCTCGAGGAATACCGACCCGATAAACAGCTTTGGCGTAATGCCACGTTTGAGTTGTTTCATTTGGAACACCCGCTGACTTGAACTAATCGGATATACTTGAAACTCATCTACACTATCCCCGATGCTGAGGAACTTGGAATGGCATGGCGACCGGATCACTTAGTCAAGACTGGTGAACTCGACAATACGCAGTTGGGCTGGACCATGGGTTGGTTAGAACTGGATGGGATAGACGAACGATTGCAACTTAAGCTGGCTGGCAACTGCCATCCAGATCTCGCCGGTTGGAAGTTCCGTATCCACCGCATCGAACCCGAACTGGAAAATGACTTCGGCGGAGATGAGCCGCCCGATTACTCCGGTATTAGCCGCAACCAATCCGGCCACGTCGGCGATATCACGGCCGATCAGATGATTAAGCATTTTGAAATCTCTACTGAGGAATTGGTTCAACGGCTTCGTGCTGGCGAGAAGCCACCGTTCACTTGGAGAAAGTGCCTGTACTTAGAGTGGTACAGCAACCACAACGGCCGCATCGTCATCCAAAGCACGCGATTGGAAGTCGAGCGGCTGGGAACAAGGGCGTTCGAGTTAACCGAAGCCGAGTGGCAAGAACAGGCTCGTCAGAACGCCGGGGAGATGAGTCACTTCATGCACCAACTCGGCGATGCGTTGGAAAACGCAACGTCGGGTGAGGACGAAGATGAGGATTGAGGGCGGCGTGAATGATTAGGCAGCTCCAGTGGCACGCAGTTGCTCTTGGAACAAGCTCCTAAACCTACGATCTTTAGCGTAGCGTGCTGAGTCCATCTGGTTCTTGAAATAGTCGAGGCTGTCGATCCAATCTTGAGTCGCCTTCACGAAAGAGTAGCCCAGCTTCCATTTCTGAGATTCCCTGACGTATGGCACCGGCGTCTTCGAGGAGCGCAAATTCGTCGGCATCGTCGATCACGTACCGACGGTTGGTCATCGGATCAATGACGGTCCTTCAAAGGCGGAGTTTCGCAGGAAGAAATCGCTGCCAAATTCAAATTCCTAGAACACAACAATTGACAGGAGCACCAAGAGTTCATTGTCTTTCCAACCATTGTGTGCAAACACCGGATCTATTTGGGTTGTAGCTGCCAGCCAGGAGCGACTAAAGGTTGGGCCTCGGCAAGTAGCTTGGCGTGGAATTCAATCGCGCTGCGTTGTTGGGGATCATTGGCAAGGTTCCGCGTCTCGTCGGAGGCGCTCTGGTGATCGTATAGTTCGAGATCGGTTGTGAGGCCAGTCTTCCAATCTCGCCATTCAGTGTAGCGATGCGTTTGGGTGCGAATGCTGTATCCCATATGCGTCGGCTGCTGGTCGGGTTCGCGGTCATAATAGGCGGGCCGGGGATGCTGAGTTAATGCAAAGTCGCGCGCACTAGCTTTTGAATCTTCTAACAGAGGAGTGAGGCGTTTGCCCTCGATCCCGTCAGGGGGTGGGAGCTGGCATAGGTCTGCAAGCGTAGGGTAAAGGTCAAGCAGCTCCGCTAGTGAGTCGGTTGACTTTCCAGCCGATTCCATATTGGGCACCGAGATGATCAGTGGCACACGGGCATCGAGTTCAAAGTTCGACGTTTTGGCAAATAGACTTTGCTCGCCAAGGTGATAGCCGTGATCCGACCAAAATACAATGATCGTCGTGCGGTCGAGCTTCAGTCGCTCGAGTTCATCAAGCACTTTGCCAACTTGCGCATCCATATAACTGATGTTTGCTAAGTAGCCGTGCCGCAATTCGCGTATCCATTCGGGCGTGGGCTGCGTTTGGCTTTTACTATTTCCGAGGATTTCGCGGCTGTCGTGCCAGGCGATCTGAGGTGCATCGAGGGGCCATTCTGGATGTGTCGGCAGGGAGATTTGTTCCCGCTGATAAAGATCCCAATATTTCTTGGGAGCATTGAAGGGGGAGTGTGGTTTCCAAAAACCAACGGCGAGAAAGAAGGGCTCTTGCGTGGAGGCTCGCTCCTGCAACGCCTCGATCGCTAGCTTGGCAACGCGGCCATCGAAGTAGGCCTCGTCGGGCACATCGCGACACTCGCATTTGGGCGAATTCGTGCTGCTTGCGGGCAACGCTCCTGCGACTTGAGCTTTGTCGCTGCCGTGATTTGCGAAATGAAGTTCCGCTGGCACGCTCCACGAATCGGGATCTCCATGAATTTGATGAATCCAATTGTGATAGATCTTGCCGACGTTTTGCGTAAAGTAGCCGTGCTGTTTGAAGTACTGAGGCAGCGTGACCACGTCGGGCATCTGAGTTCGAAAATGGGTCGACAAGTTCCAGATTCGAAGAGTGTCGAGTCGACGCCCGGTCATGAGCGACGCACGCGCTGGATTACAAACGGCCTGCTGGCAATAAGCGTTGTTAAATACGAGCCCCCGCCCGGCCAGTTGGTCGAGGTTCGGTGTTCTGACCAGCGAGTGTCCATAGCAACCAAGATCATTGCGCAAGTCATCGGCGGCGATGAAAAGCACATTGAATGGATCAGCCGCCACCAGGCAGGTCGAACTTGCGAAGGCAATGACGATTGATATCCAACCTGCCGCCCTCAATAATGGGAAACGGTGGGCTAGAACATGGTGACTTCGCTTCTCTGGGCTGTCTTGCATTTCGATTTAGTGCTTCATGTTATTGACGACTTGCAATACTCAAACACTTGCACAGTATAGCTGCAGCACCAGCAAGGATTGCAGCTCAATCGAGAGCGGGTCGCCAAAATGCGGACATTCGACTTTTCGTAAGGTCAGCAATTGCGATACAAGTCCGGTTGACTTATGGAGGCGATTGTATTGCATTGCAATACAAAGTGTGGTTGTCGCGAGGGTATCCAGTTACGAAGGTCGTACGAGCCGCAGAGATGGGGATGTGCTTTTGTGTCAGGGATGGCTGGCATCAGAAAGTCGAGTCTGAGTCATGAAATTCAAGTTCATTTTGCCTGCGCTTACGGAAGCCGAAAGTCCATTCTGGCGGCCCATCAAATACTCGTTGTTTCCGCCGCTTGGTTTGGCAACGCTGGCCGGAATGCTGTCGTCAGATGATGAAGCAGAGATTGTTGATCAGCATGTTGAGCGACTGACCATGGATGACTATCCTGACATTGTCGCGATCTTGCTGGATGTAATGAACCCATACCCTGCGAAGATTTGAGTCAACTGTGATCAAAGTTGTCACAGCCCCAGTTGATAGTAATAGTGTTGGGACGCGGCAGACCGACAACAACACTTCGCCGCAGCAGTCAGACTCCAGGAAGAATCAAAATGCTAGTTCCAAGTCGCGAAGTGGGTGAAAAGCTGGTTATCGATGGCAACATCACTGTGGAAGTTGTCCGAATCCAGGGCGACCGGATTACTCTCGGTCTCGTCGCCCCTGCGGACGTAAAGATTCTGCATGGCGAGTTAAATCAGAAACCGGCTAAGTCCGCAACAACGGGATCGACGGTGTTCGAGCCACTACGCTAGGTGGCTTGGTAGTGAGCTTCGGATTCTTATGGACTGACCTTATCTGCTACACGGTTGGTATCGCTGCGGGAGCAACAATGGAGCATTGGCTGATTGCTGTTTCAAAGCGGAATGGACGAATGAACTGAGTTACCATAAATTGTCGTATATGACGGACGCGGGCGGCCGTTGAGCTAATTGAGGCGCCCTCCATGGGATCAGGCACACTTGCGAGTATAGGCATGACAGCGCATCGCGACTGGAACGAAAGTTACCGTGAAGGGAATTTACCTTGGGATACAGGAAAGCCTTCCTCGGAATTGCAACGCGTTGCGAGTCGCAAGGCTATTCGACCATGTCGCGCGCTTGAGCTAGGTTGCGGTACCGGAACAAATAGCGTCCGGTTGGCTCAGCAGGGATTTGGTGTGACTGGCGTCGACGTAGCGCCTTTAGCCATCGAGCAGGCGGAAAAACGAGCTCAGACTGCCGGTGTCCAAGTGCAGTACATCGTCAGCGATTTGTTTCAATTGTCCAAGGTCGGGGAGCCCTACGAGTTCTTTTTTGATCGCGGTTGCTACCATACCATTCGTCGAAAAACGCCGGGCGGTTACCATGGTAGAGCAACTCTGGTGGTTTGGTGGGCTGCAAGTTCAATTCAACGTCGGCGACTGAATGACCTTGATTGGCTCGTATCCGCAAGCCATCCTCGCTCAACGCGAATCGCTGCTTGTCGTTTGTTGCGACCACATCGTGCACCAATTCGAGCGACAAACGGTTGCCCCGTGCGTTCGCGTTGGCGATAAGTTCATCGATCGGCAGCCAGCCTTCGGCGTCAAGCTGCATGCCAACCACTTCGGGGCGATGCCTGAGAACTAAGCTCAGGAATTTGCTGGTCGAAACAAGATGTTTGTTCATTCCACCGCGCCAAATGCAGCAAAGCAAGAATTCTTGTGGAGTAGTTCGACATGCGTAAAGCCAACGCGACGAAGCAAATCCAGTTGATAAGTCACGGGCCGAGGCGAATCCTCTTTGTCAATTTACTCAAACACTTTATCACGATTGTCGCCGACTGGCCAGTTTCCAGGTTGCTAAAGCGTTCGACATCGCCGTCGAATCGCTGACGGATTTCTTCGATGGTCGACTTATCTTCCAGTCGCGATGGTTCTGCCATAATCTCAGAGTAGTACCTTTAGTGTCGAATTTACTTTGCCGCTTCATCGAAACATCGCACCTAATTCAGCAGTGACACTTCAGATCACTATTGGGTTCACCCATGCCACGACGCCTGAATAAAGTCGTGCCACTCAAACTCATTGGCCAGCTTTCTCTCTGCGGCGAACTCCAGATGCAAAATGCGGCGATGGCAGGTCGTGTTCGGCGCCGAAGCACCACTGCAGTGCGAGATGAGTGGTCGCATGGCGAGCACATCGCCGACAGAGGCATAGATTGTGACCGCTTCGCCAATTCCCAAACCTTCGCTGGTGCTCGAAACGTGCGACCCCGGAACGACTCGCAGCGGCCCGTTTTCGTCCGTGACTTTGTCGAGACGAATCCGCAAGGTGAGCATCTGCCGTAATACATCGTCGCATGCGACAACATGAAGATGAGGATTGAGGGCGGCGTGAATGATTAGGCAGCTCCAGTGGCACGCAGTTGCTCTTGGAACGAGCTCCAAAATCTACGATCTTTAGCGTAGCGTGCTGGGTCCATCTGGTTCTTGAAATAGTCGAGGCTGTCGATCCAATCTTGAATGACCTTCTTGAAAGAGTAGCCATCCGCAGTCAGCGGATTGATCCAGTCAGGATCATCGAAATCGCGTTCAGACACCGTTCCGTCGGGAGCGACCGTCATGTTGGCAAATCGATTTGGCGTGATCATTTGAAGCTCGTAGGTCATTCGATCCCCTTCAGGCATATCTGCCGTCGCCGCATCCCACGCCCGCGTCACTTCAGGAGGTGTCGTGCTGTCGGGAAATTTAATCCCATAGGCAGTTCCCGATCGAGTGAATCCGTCGCCGTTCAGGTCGACTTGAGCGGCGGGTGGAATTAACAGATTGAGCGCACCTTCCTCTGTCAACGAATCGACATTGATCGGCTCGGCCAGCCAATGTGAGTTCTTTACGCTTTTGAGTTCGGCCTCGGTCAACCCTTTGAGAAACGGCTTAGGGGCAACATACGCACCCTGTTCGTAAGCTTTCATCAAGACATTGCCGAATGTTTCACCTAGATTCTTAGGCGCCTCGGAACTGGCGTAACGCCCTCCCGTTCGCTCGGTCTGATACCACCGGTCCCACGACTGTTGGACTCGCTCTTGCAGCGGTTCGGCGGATTCGGCGACTTCAGCCGACACGTAACCTTGTCGGCCCGCTTCACGCAGCACTTCGCTGAACACATTCTGGATATTCTTGTCTTGAGCACGGCGAGTTTGCTGAAGTGTCATCACTTCAGGTTGTTGACTTTCGATTCTCACCAAGCAGCTCCATCACTTCAGCTAGAAACTCTCTTGGCATCGGCTTTGCCGCCATGTTTGCTTGAACTCAAAGAACCTGATTGTCCCGATTGTCAGGTCTGCTCAGCCATTTCACGCTCCATTACGAAATTGGTGAGACCGACGCCGCGGCAGTCAACGATCTGCTCTTTGATGACGACATATCTACGCGAGATGAAGAAAGGTTTGGCTGTGATACTGACCTGCGTGTGAATGCGAGAAACGTTATGTTCCAATGCAGCCAATTCAATCGCGTCCAACAGCATCGACGCAATGCGACGTCGCTGGTGATCAGCCGAAACGAACAGGCGATCCAGGTAACCCGCGAGAGTCAGGTCGGCGAATACGAAGTGCAGAATCCATCGCGTTGCAGATACCCTTCAATCACCTGATCTCTCCTTAGTCACTACATAGCACGCGACTAAACAAACTGCGGCCCCAAAAGCTTCGACGACCGCCAAGCCAACGTGCATGGCCGAAAAATCATCGACGACTAGACCACAGCAACGTCCGATGGCTGAGCCGGCCAACGGCAGTCCGCCAACCAATAGCCCGGCAAAGAGCTCGTTGCGCCTCCAGAGCACTAGCATAGCTACGGCAATCCCCATTTCGATTCCGCCATAAAACGCACGAATCTCCGTCAACATCGCAGGTGTCGATGACTCTATGCCAAATGTCGTCAGCAAGGCTGCAGGAGTGCTACCCAACCAGATTGCGAATCCGGCATAGATGGCGGCCGTAATGAGAAGAGCCATGGTAGGGAATTGTGTTTTCATCCCGACGATTGTACCCGTTTGTCTCGAAATTGCAGTGTATGATCAAGTGCTCTTGAAGCCACCACTCCGTCTCGCGAAGTGCTGCGATAATATCGTCCAGCACCGGGCTGACGAAAACCGTGTTTTATCGTTGGGTCTGGAGTAGCGATCACTGCTCGGCGACGCTCCCTGGTGGCATCCTAAATCAACGCCTAACGCAAAAACAATGATGCGATTCATTGCCTATTGGTCACAGCGAGTGACCATCCATACATGGACCTTGATCGGCTGAGCAAAAAGGAGATGCGGTCGGCCAACCAAATCGATACCCAAAGGAGTGCACATCGTGTTTTGGCGTTCTTCGCAACTGGCTGGCGATAGTGACCACGGAGCATGGTCGATCTCGCCTCGGTACAAGCGACCTTGGCGGTCGGCGCTGTAGAGGCAATAGCGCGCCGTCAACCAATGCTCGAGCGTGCCTGGCAGAGCATGGGAGGTTTCACCGATCGCTCGATAGCTGGCGTCAAACGTTGCTGGCCGCTCACCTCGATGGTTTCGTTCACTCCGGTAGGTGATACCTCCTGAATCGTCTTTGTCGAGCGACATGGCTGCGTCCATATATGGCAGATTGAATGTGGCTCGTGCAGCGCGGACAGCGATCCTACTCGCGGCATCAAGGGAGAAGAACCAAACGCCAGGCTTGCCGGCATAGGTCACGTAAGTGCGAACATTCAATTCCAAGAAGCGGCTCAGTTTCGGAATCGACGGACAGCATCTCGGTGCAACATCCGACATCAAGAACGGAACCACTCCGATCCAGGCTTTGTCTTCGCGAATATCGAGCGAGAGTCCTTGGGGAAGCAACGGTGCCAAAACCCTCGGATCGACAGGCCAATGCGCGAATAGCAACTCTGACCAAGTCATTCCCATGATCCAGGGTTGTTTTGGCAAATCCCAAGTGCGATCAGTTGTTGCGGTCATACAGATCCCTCAATACCGACTCGAGTTCGGGGTACTGAAATGGGAACTCACCTTCAGCCAAACTGGTGACGGAAAGGAAGCGGCACGCATGGCCGCGTCTAGCGCTCGCGTCGATTCAACTCGCGAACGACCGATTTCGTCCTGATGATCGAGCGTCTTAATGCAGTTGACGGTTCGTCCGGCCAAGTTCACGACTGCGTCGGCACCGTCGATTATCTTTGACCAATCGCCAAGGGTTCTAGCAATTTCTAGCTACGCATCGGTAGCTATTTCGAAAATTGCTTCGACTTCCACGGCGACGCCTGTTGGTAAAGATGCGAACCCAAGCGCGCTGCGAGCGTGATAGCCGTCGCCGTCTTTTCCGTAGATTTCGTGAAACAAATCCGAAGCTCCATTGATCACCAGATGCTGATCGGTGAAACCTGGCGCTGAATACACGCAGCCCAGCAGCTTAACCACCTTCAGTCCGTCAAGTGTCCCGTGCGCGTTGCAGACTGAGCGCAGGATCTTCTCGGCGCACTCGCGAGCCGCAGTGTAGCCGTCCTCCACGGCCAAATTGTCTCCCAGAATACCCTGGATGTTGCTGACGTGCCCGGAGGTGATCAGTTGGTTTCCGCTTTTAATACACAGATTGAGGTAGCCTTTTTCCTGAGGGCTGAGGTCGATTCCAAGTTTCTTAGCGTTCTGTAGTGCTGACATATGAGTACCATCCCTAAACAAGCGAGTGGAGAGAGAAGCGAGCGAAAAGCAGGTGGGATCGAGCTCAGGCTGGCCGATAACTATCTTGGTGACCATTTTTACGGTGACCGGGATGATGGCAATCGGCTTAGACTGATTCCTGCGATATTCCTCAAAATAATCTAGCGATGAGATAGGTTCATGGCAACCATTTGCCGAGACACAACGTTGAATCTGCATTGTAACAAAATTGGCTTTTCGTTGACATAGACAAAGCCCTGGCCTCAGCTATTTCCTTCGCAACTATTGACAGAGCGAGACATACCTGTATTATACAGCTATGTAGCGACTGCAGAGAATTTGTGTTCCCATTTCACGCGACCATTGAGCAAACGCCAGTTTTTAACTCACATAAACCCAATGATTTGCCTCCATCGGTAAAACGACAGTCTCGGGGGCTTCGCACGGAGATAGACATGCACTTTGACTCCGAGTCTTCGCCTGGATTCGCAATCGGGCGAGTTGCCTATCTGATTCGTTCCGGCATGGCGGCTGTGCTGAAGAGTGCCCGTTGGCAGTTTTCGCCAGAGGAAACGCAGACACTGATAACTTTGTTGGATGCCCGTGAGCCGCTAAGCATGAATGAATTGGCATCACGGATGATTCGTGATCCGACGACCGTTAAGCGGCAGTTGGATAGACTCGTTGAACATGAATTTGTTGAGCGAAGCGTATCGAGTGAAGACGCTCGCATCGTGAGAATTGAATTGACTCGCCGCGGCGAGCAGAAACTTCAGGCGGCCCTCCCTTTGTTGGACGCCCTGCGGAAGACGGCGTTAAAGGGCATCTCGAAGTCGGAGCTGGAGGCGACGCAAAACGTTCTGCGAAAGATGCAGAAGAATCTAACCAAACACATCTTTGAGGATTAGTCTCATGAACAAAACTATCATCTCACTCTGCCTTCTGCTACTCGGTCCCAGTTCAATTTTGGCCCAGGAAGCGACTGACGCTACGCAGCGACTAAGAAACCAGAACGCCCAATTCACCGAGCGAATCATCAAGGTTGCTGACAACGTCTACGTCGCCGTTGGGTATAGCGTGTCGAACGTTTCGATGATTGTTGGCGATGACGGCGTCGTCATCATTGACACCGGGTTGTCTCTCGAAGACGCCGAGCGGATCGCGGCGGAGTTTCGTAAACTCACCGACAAGCCTGTGAAGGCGATCGTCTTCACGCACTCGCACGGCGATCACACCGGCGGGGCTTCGGCCTTTTTGGGCGATACGCGCCCGCAAATCTGGGCGCACGAAAACTTTGGGAGCGAAGCGAATCCGTTGCAGGCGGCTGGGCTCACGGTCCAAACCGCACGAGGTGCACGGCAAGCTGGGTTCAAGCTGCCGCCGGAGCAGCGGATCAACAATGGAGTTGCTCCCGTCCGTTACCCAAAGCAAGTAGGCCGAGCTTTTGTGACCTACAATGCAACGAAGCCGACAAATTTTCTCGAGGGCGAACGGCAAACGATCAGCATTGCCGGCATCGAACTGGAACTTGTCTCATCGCCTGGTGAGACGAACGATCAGCTCTTTGCTTGGTATCCATCTGGAAAGGTTCTCTTCGCCGGCGACAATTTTTATCGTTCGTTTCCAAACTTGTACGCAATTCGCGGAACTCCCAATCGCAGCGTTCGGTTGTGGGCCGAAAGCCTTGAGAAGCTTGCCGCCTATGATGCTGAGGCTCTCGTTGGCGGACATACGAATCCGATAACGGGCGCTGGTGAAGTCGAACAAGTTCTGACCGATTATCACGCCGCCGTTCAGTTCATTCATGACAGGACGGTCGAAGGAATGAACAAGGGACTTACTCCCGATGAACTAGTCGAGCATGTACAACTTCCCGAAGACTTCGCCAGCAAGGATTACTTGCAACCGTTCTACGGGCACCCGGAGTGGGGAGTGCGCACGGTTTTCAGCGAATACCTCGGCTGGTTCGACGGCAATCCATCCAATCTGTTCCGTCTCTCACCAAAGGCAGAAGCGGAACGCGTCGCGAAACTGGCGGGAGGAGCAGACAAACTATTGGAATCCGCCCGCGCAGCGCTGGCCTCAGACGACAATCAATGGGCCGCGCAGCTTGCCGATCACCTGCTTGCAATCGACGCGGGCGACAATAACGCAAAACAAATCAAGGCGGACGCTTTGACCAAACTCGCCAGCAACATGGTCAACGCAACCGCCCGCAACTACTACCTCACCGTCGCCCGCGAGCTAAGGGAGTAGCGGTGCTTCGTCCACTACCAAGATAACTTAATCACTAACCAAGAAGCGGAGACCAGCGTTATGAAAGCGATGCTCATCAACGCCTAGCATCGGTTGCACTTCCGAACCTGCGAGCTCGTTTTTTTGCCCAATAGAGAAGACCCGGTGTCCCGGTGCGTGTCGGTAAGAGTAGATTACCAGTCCATATGTGGAGACGAAAAGTGACCAAAACTGACTGGAATGCGAGTCACTACCTGCGCTATGGTGACGAACGAACGCAACCGTCTATCGATCTCGTCGCGAAGATCCGCGTGGAATCGCCGAGTACCGTTGTCGATCTGGGATGTGGTCCTGGGAACAGCACTCAAGTCTTGCGTGCGCGATGGCCGTCCGCCGACATTTGCGGAATAGACAACTCTCCGGCGATGATTGATGCTGCCAGTGCTGCCTTTCCGGACGGAACCTGGAAGCTGGCCGACCTATCACGCTTCGGAGACGACCATTCATTCGATGTAGTCTTTTCCAACGCTGCGATTCAGTGGAGCCATGATCATCGTCGCTTGCTCCCCAAACTGTTTTCGCTGGTGAAAGCGCGAGGAGCGTTGTCCTTCCAGATTCCAAGCAGTACTTACGCAACTGTTCGCACTCTGGTCCATGAAGTTGCAGAAGATTCGGTATGGCGTGACCGAATGGGCGGCCCGTTTGCGGAATTAACCATGGAATCGCCTGCTGCCTACTACGACATCCTCGCACCGCTTGCGACTAAACTGGACATCTGGGAGACGGAATACTTTCACGTCATGCAAAACCCTGACGCGATCATTGACTGGATCGCCAGTACCGGTCTGCGTCCTTTCCTAAACGTCCTTGCCGAGGAGGCCGAACGCAATGCGTTTGTCGCTCACTTGCGCGAACGAGTCCACGCAGCCTATCGGCCTCAGGTCGATGGAAAGGTGCTGTTTCCGTTCCGCAGAACATTCGTTGTGGCGTATCGGTAAGCAGGGACTGATAAGAAATCGCAATTCTAGTCTTAGAAAATTGTCGCCCCAGCAATTCCAGTCAGGAGCAGCAAGAATGAATACCGAAGCGAATGATAGATGGCTCGCAGCGGCACTTGAAACAGCAACTTCCTATCGTCGCATGATTGACGGAATCATCGAACAACTGACGCCGGACGAGTTAGTAGCTCGGCCAGCGAAGGGCGTGAACTCGGTTGCAGTTATACTTCGTCATCTCGGCGGCAACCTAGAAAGTCGCTGGACTGATTTCCTGACATCTGACGGCGAAAAGCCTGATAGGAATCGAGACGTTGAATTTGGTGATTGGCAGGCAGACATTCCGTCGCTGATCTCGTATTTTGAGCGCGGGTGGAATGCGCTCATCTGCTCCCTCCGTGCACTCGATTCAGATTCTTTGAATCAGACCGTGCTGATCCGAGGCGAACCACACTCTGTACCGCAAGCGATCAATCGCACGTTGACACACATTTCCTACCATGTCGGGCAAATGGCCATTATCGCTCGACAGGTTCATGCGGGCGAATGGAAATGGCTGACCATCGCGCCTGGCGAAAGCGGAAGTCACAACGAACAGACCTGGGGAACAAGATCAAGCCGCAGCGTCTTTGCCAGACAATCAAACGGCGAGTAGTGCCCGTTTGCCATTTCCAGGGACTCGATGCCTTGTGCAATAAACATGTTGAATCGATTGCAACTGCCATTTTCGACGGCTACTTTGTGCCGGGCGGCAGAAAATGGTTGTTACTTTGCCACCGTAAATAACGCGATTCCCGGCGCTTCGACCACTTCGGCAATCATTCGTCCCGATGGTTCGCTGCTGACTCATCAGCCGTATGGCCAGCACGGTCTGTTATTTGGAGATATCAATCCTTCGGAAGCCACTGGCTATCTTGCCAACCGATTGCGCCCCACGACCGGATCCACATAGAGGCACTCCGCAAACGCACGGGCATCTGTTAAGCGAGAACTCATTACCACGCATCCATTTGACCGGACTGAACTCAGGACAATAGTCTAGCAAAGTTAGTTCGCGCAGTTTGTTAACTCGGAAGTCAACCTTCTGCGTGACAGATTGCATGCGTCAGTAGGCCGAGGGATAGATCTTTGTTCTATCGCGATTTAGCTGGATGTAATGAACCCATTCTTTGGGGACGTCGTCCTGGTAGAAGATTGCTTCCACCGGACATTCCGGTACGCAAGCTCCGCAATCAATGCACTCGTCAGGATCTATCACCAGCATACGGTCAATTCATCTTGAGACACATGATCGGCCAAGGTGCATTTGGCAAAGTCTATGAAGCAGTAACCCAAACCGATGGCTCTGCGGTTGCTGTAAAGTTTCTGAAACGCGAATTTTGGCAGAATTCGAAGTCGCGATCGATGTTTTTACGCGAAGTCGACCAGGCTTCGAAAGTTAGTCACCCAAACGTCGTTCGATATTTAGGCTGGGGAAGCTCTCCCCATGGTGGTCCATTCATTATCCAGCAGTTTATCGATGGCCAGCCATTGAGTCAGTTGCGAGGCTCCTCGCCTGAACAATTTCGCGAATGGCTTCAAGAAATTTGCGACGCATTGAATGCCATCCATCAACAAGGGATCATTCACGGCGATCTTACTCCCAACAACATTCTTATCGACAGATCGAATCAAGCCTATCTGTCCGACTTCGGCTTCTCGCAAAGCTACCGAGTTGGACCTCACGCATCCGTTCCTCCCCGACACTCGGATGATGAGTCTCCAACGGACAGACCTGCTATAGCAGCGGGCACGTTCGGCTTTCTTGCTCCCGAGCAACTTTTATCGTCGTTCGGCGTCATCGGACCGGCAACCGACTTCTTTGCACTCGGAGCCACCGCATACTGGTACGCCTTCGGTCGAGCGATTTACGCGGGTTCATCGCAAACTGACTTTTGGCAGTCAATGCTTGATGAGTCAACTATCGCGATGCCCAGCAACGAAAACGATTGGCTACACCCGTTCATTCAGAACTGTCTAATCAAATCTGTCAGCCAGCGACCGCAGTCAATTGAAGAGCTCCGGGATCTAATTGCGATTCCCCGTGACTAGAGGCGGAAATCCCTACTTCCTTGTCGATCCCTGGGGCTGCCCCCGCTTATGCCAGCTCGAGCGGGGCTACGACTTACTAAAAAAACTAAGTTTCTGCGAAGATTTGAGTTACCCGTGACCAAAGTTGTCACAGCCCTGGCTGATAGTAATAGTGTTGGGACGCGGCAAACCGACAACAACAATTCGCCGCAGCAATCAGACTCAAGGAAGAATTCAAATGCTAGTTCTAAGTCGCAAAGTGGGTGAGAAGCTGGTTATCGACGGCAACATCAGTGTGGAAGTCGTCAAGATCCAGGGCAACCGGATCACTCTCGGTCTCGTTGCCCCTGCGGACGTGAAGATTCTGCGTGGCGAGTTGAATCAGAACCAGCTTCAATCGCCGAGTTCGGAGAAGGTTGTTCGGCCCTTGTCGCTGCTGCAAGCGTCGTAGCGCGACACGTAGGCTGACTACCCGCGGCCACCTTCACAACAAGTTTCGCAAATAGTGTGGCAGCGGGAGCATTGAAGCTTAGCGCGGATCTCAATCAACGATCCGCCACAAACGGGGCAGGCGGGACGCCTGGGTTCGTCGTTCTGTGTTTTGTCCTTTTGTTCAGGCATTCCATAATTTCTAGTTTGTGAGTTGTGTGCTTAAAATTTTAGTGCCAATGAATCGGGCTAATTGCCGTTCTTGATAAGGAAAGAGTATTCTGCGAAATGGCCGGTAACTTCTTCATAGCCAAGTTTATCAGCTAACTGTGCAGAACCTTCCTCTCGAAGCCAATCGATGGTTTCACGGGCATCTTCGTGGTAGTTCACTAGTAATAGAAGCTTCTTTTTACTGGTGACCTCGACCATGGGAACGAACTTTTGCATCGAAGCGCGAATCGCACCACGCAGTTCTATTTGCTGCTGTTGGACCAACTGAGGAATAATCCTAACAACGCAATCCGCGTTTCCACTGTGGAATCGACTGAGGAATGTTTGCACTGGGAAAACTTGCACCAGCTCGTTCCCAATGGCCGCTTCATCGCCCGCTTTTTCAGAGCGCGCCAAGTCCTGGCTCAGATCGATACGCGACCAAAAATCGCCACGCTGTGTACTACTGCGCCAGTAGACGTGTTTGAACCCACAACGATTGCGTCCGAACCCCTCTAGCAGCCAAGTCAGTATATTGGAATCATTCGGTCCACAATCTGTTACATGAAACTCCGCCACGCTCTGCTTGTCGACTCGCAACTTGCGCAATTCGCTCGACAACTTGTCCCAATCCAACTTGTGCGGGTCCAACAGACCTTCCGGCGTAAACATAGACTGACCGTCAACAATCACGTAGGCTTTATGGTCTTCCCTGTGGTGGCTGGTGGTTGAACCAAGAAGGTAGTCCTGTAGTTCAGTCTTGTGGTATGCGTAAACAACATAGTTCTCGCCGCGGACTACTTCGGCTTCTGCAGCAGTCTTTTCGATTTCCTTAGCTAACGCTTCAGGGAGCGGAACGAAATGGCTCTGGAGTAGAAGCCATAGGAATACGACGACTAGCAGTTGTGAATGAAGGTTCATACGAATCCATTGATCGACTTACGGGTTGTGTCGGTGTTTAATAGACTGTTTGCAGCTTCGATTGTAGAGGTATCTGACTAGCTTGTCATCTATCACAAAATACTCACGGTGCAACAGCATGCTTGAAACTCAAACTACTACTGAGTCCGGAGGACGGATTGCCAAGTTTGCACTGCGAGAGGCGGGCCAAGCGCTTAGTTATCGAGTGGTCATTCAGCGTTGGCAACAGTGCGAAGAGTTTCGGACCTTCTTTATCAACTTGTTGGTCGACATTCCCTATGTTGCCTATCGTTGGGAGGTGCCGGCAGTCACGTCTGCTACGGCGGAGCGCGCGTTCGAATTTGTACTTCTCGACTATCCGAGACTCGAGCGTCATTTTGATGTATCCACCTTTAGTCAATATTTTGACGATGGCGATGTGGTAACCTTTCCCAACCTGCGTGGCGACGCGCCGTTGGTTGTTCCCTGCCCGAGGAACGACGTGTCCGATCACTCTATTTATGCGCATCTGGCGGCATTTGTGCGACGCGCGCCGACTAGTCAAGTGCATGCGTTTTGGCAAGCAGTTGGAAAAGCGTTGGATGAGCGAATGAGTGGTCGGAGATTGACGGAGTTTCCGGTCTGGCTCAGTACGGCTGGAATGGGAGTGGCGTGGCTGCACGTGCGTCTCGACACGCAACCGAAATAGAATGGTTACGCGCCGTACAAAGCGAAGCCGTGATCGGACTAGTCGCGAGCTATCTTCACTCAACCGCCAATAGCACCAAGACGCAGCTTCCGTCATCAATGACGTTGAGTCCTGCTTCGCGAGCTAGCTTGCTGCCTTGCGAATCTTCAGCGCCGGGCTGCATCCAGACGTGCTTAACGCCAGCGGCGATGGCTTGCTGGACGACGTCGCGTGTAACAAGAGGCGGAGTGACGATCGAAAGAGCTTCGGGAACTTCCGGTAGATCAGCGATCGAGGCATAGGCGGTATGGCCTTCGACTTCAGGTACTGAGGGATTTAACGGATACACGGTGCGTCCCGACGCGAGCAGGGCTCGGAAGACCTTGTTGCCATATTTAGAGCGATCGGTTGATGCACCAGCCACGGCGAACGTTTGGGCAGCCAAGAATTCAGCCGTCGAAGATTCTGCATTTTTGTTCACGATGATAGGTACTTTCCTGTTATTTGTGCGTTCAATGGAATGGAGCGATCTATTGTGGTGTCTCTGTTTTCGTAAAAGCGAATTATATTGCGAACCAATGCACCAGCTTAGCGTCTATAACTGTGAGCACGCGGGAATGAAGCGTGCGATGGAATCTAAAAACTAAATCAAGTATCGGAACTGGACAAATGACTTCAATACGGCCCCTGTCCCCAAGGTCAACACTGACCGAACGTTATCAAGATTCACGGAGAGGTATCGTGCCAGCAAACGCGAATATGTCCACGTGCAATTTTGATTTAGGGCAACCTAAACGTAGGTGACACTCGGCCGATTGAAGCCTTCGGACTCTCGTTGGTTAACCCGGTGTCGCCCCTGAGCAACACCGGGTTTTTTCGTGCCTATTTTTAGGCGTGAGGCCTGAGTAATGAGGGGTTGAGGTTACGCAGGGCCGGTACGCTTGCAGATCGACTTGACTACTTGGCGCAGACCTCTGAAACTGAATTGACGGCGATGTCAGAAGAAAGCTTGAAAGTACTGAGCGGACTGATCCGATCTCTTCGATCTGATTCCAGACCGCTGTTGCTTCGACTTCGCACGATAGGCCTTGTGCAAAAACACTCAGGCCTCAGGTCTCAGGCCTCTGGCCTTTCCAACAGGAATGTTCGCCTGGGAGCGGACTCGGCCTCCAAAACCGATGGACGGTGTTCGAATCACCGCATTCCTGCTTATATGCAGGCGTTTGATCGATGTAGTTCCGGCGGCGCAGGTTGCCCTGTCAATCGGCAGTTGGCGCATTGCGTTCCGTGTACGGGTTCTGAAAGCGACATCGATTGAAGTAGCTCAGTGGGTAGAGCATCAGGCTACTGACCTGACGGTCACGGGTTCGACTCCCGTCTGACGCACCAAGTTGGCTGAAAACCAACCCGGGCGCGAAACCGTCCAACACAGAAGCTGGCGGGCAACGATTGTTTAGCTCGATCGGCTGCGTGCTGGCGAGTTGTAGACTGGAACATTAACGAATCGGTGAAAGCCGCTGCGTGGATCGGAAGGTAGACGATGAGCTGGCCGCAGCAACACATGACTTCACCTTGTAGGTTTGCCGAGGCGTTGCAACGTTGATAAAGGCGGATCGCAACTAATGTGCTGAGGCTGTAGGGCATTGTTCCTACCGCGTCTGTCACCAGAGTTCGAACCAATCTTGTCGAAAAAGCTCTGACAAAGCCTTCCTCCGTAGTAGTCGCGTGTGATGGACGAACAATTCGTTGCCTCAAGGCGACTGGTAATCATAACCCGCCGCGTAAGTAAGGAAGTTTGAGATGTAAGCAAAGTTGAATGCACGATCTCACTCGCACCTCCGTTCATAAACACCTGGCTGGTTCAAGCTCGCCTTGCTGACTTGGCGGGTTATGATGTTCTACGATCCTTGCTGACGCGGCGGGTTTCGATTGCGTGAGGAAACTGGTGAATAATCTACTCCTGAGTAGAGTCATTGAACGTAACTAGAACAGGAGATAGAAATGTTTAAGAGAATTGTGATTCGCAGCTACGAAGTTGGCTTGAAGTTTCACGAAGGCGAATTCAAGCGGCTCGTAGGCGCTGGCACGCACTGGATCTTTGATCCTTTGAACAAGATTCACGTTCGTGTGGTCTCGAAGCGGGATCCATGGCTGGCCGATGACCAGCTCGATGTCATCGTTAGGTCGGGTGCATTGGCTGGAAAGGCTGAAGTGCTGGATTTGAAGGACTACCAGCGAGCGCTCGTGTGGATCGATGGGCGGTTCGCTCGGATTCTTGGCGCCGGACTGTACACGTACTGGACTGGTGTTCGCGAAGTGCGAGTGGACGTTGTCGACTCGCGAGACGTACGATTCGAGCACAAGGATTTGAAGTCGATCGTGCGTGCGGCGGAAGCTGCTCGATTGTTGGACATCTGCAAGGTTGATCGCGACCACGTGGGAGTTCTGTTCCTCGACGGTCGCTTTGTAGCACAACTCGAACCGGGTCTGTACGCATACTGGAAGGATGCAGCCGACCCACGCGTTGTCGAACTCGATATGCGGGAGTCACAGATTGACGTCAGTGGTCAGGAGATCATGACGCTTGACAAGGTGACGCTCCGCATGAACGCGATCGTAACCTACGCGATCAAGGACGCTCGTCGCGCCGTGAGCGCTTCGAGCGATGTTCGACAGTCGCTGTACCGCGAGGTGCAGTTGGCGTTGCGAGCGGTGATCGGTGGACGTGAACTCGATAGTTTTCTGACCGGCAAGGACGATGTGGCTCAGGAACTTGAGCAGCAAGTGCGCGAGCAGGCGAGTGTGTTGGGTCTGGAAGTCAGCTCGGTAGGTATCAAGGACGTGATTCTACCTGGCGACATGAAGGACCTAATGAACAAGGTAACGGAAGCCAAGAAGGCGGCCGAAGCCAACTTGATCGCACGCCGCGAGGAAACCGCTGCGATGCGCAGCCAAGCCAACACCGCCAAGCTGTTGGCAGACAACCCAACACTGATGCGACTTCGAGAACTGGAAGTACTCGAGAAGATCGCAACGGCGGGCAAGTTGAACATTGTACTCGGCCCAAGTACTTCCGAAGCTGGGGGACTTGCCGATCGCGTTGTGAACTTGCTATAAACTGAGGCGTCTGCCGGTTGTATTCCGACCGGCGGGCGCCCTCGTTTTGTTCTCTAATTTGAACGATATGTCCTACCGTCTATCTCAATCTGAATTCCGAGCCAAGCATCTTTCCAGTTATGATGCTGCGTCCGTCGAGCAATATGAAGCCTGGACGCGGCAGATTGGCGAATCTGATGAACTTGCCGTTCTAGCCGACATTGCTCAAGTGTTTGAATTTGCAGAGGGTATGTCAGGACTGGACGCAGGCGCCGGAACAGGAGCAATGTGCCGCATACTGAGGCGAATTGGTGGGCTTGAATTGTCAGCGCTTGAGCCTTCGTCGCTGATGTTGGAGAGGTTGATCAACAAACCCGAATTGAATTCCGTACGTACGTGCCAGGGATTCTGCGACTCGCCGAACGATCAGTCACTTTTTCCATCGGACTACTTTGACGTGATTATATCGCGGCAATTAGCCAATGGGCTCTACGACCCGCTAGCGGCCATGGCGAATTGGCGGCATTGGTTGAAGCCCCTGGGAACTGTGCTGATAATCGATGGATTCTACAGTCGGAGTGCTTGGGCCAGCCTCGACACGGACTTCGCGGACTGTTTGCCACTGGCTGCCAACCAATCGCTGGTAACAGTGCCCTACTTGCTAGAGATCGCCGGGTTCACGGTAACGCACGCAGGGATGATGCAAGCGACTAACGCATTACTGAGCACGCGCACCGCAAAATATCTGGTTGTGGCAAAAGTAGATTGAACGACCAAGGCTTCAAATTGCTTGAATTCTCAGCATACGAGCCCTCCTAGAGAACTACTGTGAACCTTTCGCTTGCAACCTTACTCCTTATACCTTGCTGCTTACTGCTATATGCCGACGTGGCTCGACTAAGAAAGGCGTCCGCCTTGTAAGCGGATCCATGCTGGTGCGAATCCAGTCGTCGGCTCTTGCATTTGAACTGCCTGTTCGGATTACATCAATCAAAACCGAAAGTATCTGAACAAACCACTTCGTTCATCTGCATTGTTACGACTCGCCGCGATGGGGAACTGTCGCGGCGAGTCATTTACCTCAATCTGTTGTGAGCGATTTGGCGCTAGCCCTCGGTTCTGTTGGTCTGTTATAAGAACCGGCGGATAGCGCCGAACCGCTCAGTTTAAATAGGAGCTCTATCATGCGCGCAAATAATCTCCAAGATTCGTTTTTTCGAACCGATGAGTAAACGACGTCGAGGCTTCCCATCAGAATCGAACGTCAAACGCGGAGTCCGCATCGTTCACGGCGACAAGCTGCTCGAGGAAAAGCTCGGGCGCAATGATCCGTGTCCCTGTGGCAGCGGACAACGGTTCAAGAAATGCTGTCTGCGATCGGGACGTTTTTGATGGCTCCAATCGCGACGAGTACTTTTAGGGAAAAGGATTGAATCACTCAATACAAACCTGAACTGCAGGTCGGGACTCCATGAGGGTCCTAAGGTAGCGATGTCGGGCGACCGACTAGTGAATGGCGTGCAAGTCTCCTTGGAGATAAACTCGCCTGTCAACGGTCGAGCAACTTGATTGCTCGAAGACGGACGGCCCTAATGCCGAGAGGCGACTCTCGACCACACTTCGTTCAGGTAACAAAATACGGCGACTGCCGGTTCGGAATCCATGCGTCACCAAAGTAGCGACCAGTGAGCCTGGGGATTGTGGCAACATGATCTGCGGGTTCGATTCCCGCTCGAGAGTCTGACCACCACTTCGTCGATCTTTTCATCTTCGCTGAACCAGAGATATACATGACTGTCTCTATCTTCAGCAATACAAGAACACAAGTGCAAAGAAGGGACGCTGCTTGGTCGAGTGATCATCGCGGCGAATATCCAAGAACTTAGTTCGACTGCCGGTTGGGATTACATCGCCTGTTAAACGGTTGGGTGAAAGCCCACATTCTCAACTACCCTTCGTCGAACTAATTTTGTGAGCGACAAGGCGCTAGCCGTTGGTTCTTCAGGCGTTGTATTGCCAGAACCGGACGCTAGCGCGTTTCCGCTCAGTCTGGAGGAATCCATGGTTAACATGTCATTATTCGCAAGCAAGACTGCGCGATTGCCACGAGCCGACGCAGTTAACGAAGCCGGTGGTCGAGCTTACAAGCTCGAGCCGAAGCATGCGTTGGCACAAGTCGCTGCGACGGGAACGTTAGGCGACGCATTCTACTCAACTGCGGGAACGCAGCTTGACGAAGTCCTGAAGTTGATTGGGCAAATCGATGACGACCAGTACTTGGCGAAGCTAGCGGTCTACGCACGGCAAAAGGCGGCGATGAAGGACATGCCAGCCGCGTTGCTGGTAGCATTGTCCGTTCGTAATACCGAGTTGATGCACCGCGTGTTTGATCGCGTCATCGATAACGGTCGCGTGCTGCGAACCACGTTCCAGATGATTCGATCTGGCCAGTTCAAGAGCAAGAGCGGAACGGTGCGAACGGGACTTTCGAGCTCCGTACAGCGTGCGTTCCAACGATGGTTGAACGAAGCCTCAGTGGCTAAGTTGCTATCGGCGTCGATCGGTAACGACCCGAGCCTGCGAGACGTCCTACGAATGGCGCGACCAACTCCTAAGGATGACGAGCGTCGAGCTTTGTTCGGTTGGTTGACGGATAAGCCTGAAGACAAGTGGACGCCAGCCACGGCAGCCAACTTGCCTGGGCAAGTCCAGGCCTTGCAGGCATTTCGAGCTGCTGTCGACGAAGCAACTCAGCTCCTGGTCATGGGCGAACTCGAAGGCGTTCGCTGGGATATGCTTGCCGATTCGGCCAAGGGTCCAAGCGTATGGGCTGCGATCGCTCGGAAGATGGGACCGCAGGCGCTGCGTATGAACTTGAATACGCTGTTGCGTCATGATGTGTTGGCGACGACCGAATCGGTCAACTACATCGCTGATCGCATCGCCGACAAAGCAGAAGTACGACATTCTCGTCAGTTTCCGTACCAGTATTTTGCTGCATACGTAAACGCCGACGACAAGGTACCGCAAAAGATCAAGACTGCGCTGCACAAGGCAGCCGAGATCGCCTGTGGTAACGTACCTGAATTGCCGGGACCGGTTGTGATTGGTCTGGATACGTCTGGATCGATGAGCTGCTCGGTAACGGGATTCCGTGGCCGCGGAGCTACTTCGAAGATGCGCTGCGTCGACGTCGCCGCCCTGTTTGCCGCAGCCATCCTGCGACGCAACCCGGATTCGATTGTGATTCCGTTCGACACTCGAGCTTACGATGCCAAGATGGATCCAAGTGATTCGATCTTGAGCATTGCCGAGCGACTTAGCAAGTACGGAGGCGGTGGAACCAACTGTGCTCTGCCGATAGAAGCTGCCAATGTGCTGCACCGTGGACGCAAGTTCGCTGGTGTGGTCCTCGTCAGCGACAACGAGAGCTGGGTTGGAACGGGCCGTCACGGCTCAACCGGGGTGATGACAGCCTGGGAAGCCTTCGTAGCCAACCAACGCAAGTTGGCCGGCCGCGACGCGAACCCAAAGCTTGTTTGCATCGACATCCAGCCGTATCAGACAACGCAAGCTTGCGAGCGAGCTGACATCATGAACATCGGTGGCTTCAGTGACGCCGTGTTCAACGTCATCAGCGCGTTCCTCGCTGACAACAACCAGCGCTTCGTCGCCGAAGTCGAAGCGATCGAACTGTAAATCGTGGGACAGGCAGCTTGCCTGTCGAAGCAAACTCAACACCCGCGTCTCGGCCCTCCGATTCGCGGGTGTTATTTTATGCGCTTCGTGGATGAAGCGACTTTGGAAGTAGGTACGCTCGATAGTGCCCGACTGCTTCGGCCAAAATGCCAGCTATGGCTGTTTGCCACATGAAGATTTCCCATCAACGACAGAAGGTCGATCTTCGTGGACCGCATTACTAAGGGTTTGCCCGCTTGGGGAACGAATTGGCTTGGCTCTGGCCAGCGACAGGCCGAGTTCGTTGAGTTCTGCTGCCTCACGTAACCTCTGGGCAATCGCCTCGCTCGACATGTCCACCGCAAGTGCACTTTTCGGATTTGGACGATTAGGTTCACTATTGCTCATTTGGTTCAAATCCAAGGTTCTTGATGTCAATTAGGTCAATGTCTCGCCCAGCAGTACGCTTCGTTTCGATGAGCCATTGAATTGGTGCAACCATGTCTATTGGTTTCGATGATTGTAGTAAAATAGACCAAGTGACCGGCCATCTAAATCTACTGTGAGCCGGAGTAACATGTTTGACCATCCCCTTCGACATAGATTCTGACGAGCCACCGAACTATGCGTGAGCATCCTGACCGCATTCCTATTGAAAAATGTCGGCATGGCTGGCTGTACAAAATCTATTCGCGAAACTTGAATCTTGGCGTTTGCCGAGAGTCGGATCACGGGTTTGTCGGGATCAGGCGTAAGTTCACACTGCGTTACCTGTTCGCTGAATTTCATTGGGACACGGGAGAACCCTACGGAACAGCGAATCCGCTTGAAGCCATTTGCGAGTGCCCAATCAGCTCTCTGAATGAATACTATCCCAGCGCACCGAATGTTTATCCCGCGCAGAATCAAGAACTATTCGATTGGATTGAGCTACAAGCGAAGTTGCTCGGAGTCACTCCAGAGAGTTGCTAGCGATCGTCTAGCTTGGCAGCGACGTAACGCTCACAGGGTTCGTCGACAGACGCTTCCTTCAGATTGTTCATGACATCACTCGGCGGTGAGCAACACATGGCTACAGCACGAAGCGCCAGTCCTTTGATTCGTGCATGGAGGCCAAATCCAGCCATGCCTCACCGCTGAACTATGGTCGACGCTGTCACCCCCCCACCTCTACTAACGGCCCTAAGGATTCTTGTCCCATAATTACTGGAAAATGTCGTGAATTACCGATTTTAGGAGGTTTACTTCGGAGTAAATAGTCGCATTCTAGTAAACTTGCCTTGCGGTTGTTTACTTGATATGCCATATTTACTCCGTAGTAAAGTTGTTGTTTCCGGTGAATCCATGGAAAAGTCCCCACAAGAATTCGATCGTCTGCTCACGCAAGTGCTCTCAGAAGTGGGGGCTTTTCAGGTAGTGGTCCCGCACCGGAAAGACGCGGAATACGATTTTCGTGTTGTGAAACCGGATGGCTCGGAATTCGAAGTCGACGTCAAAGAGTTCAAGCGTATTACGCCAGCGACTGCCGAGTCGGCTTGTATGACGCTGAAGCGACACAGTGAAGCTACCGGGGCGCAGCCGATGATCTATGCCGCTATCGTGTCTGATCGGACTTCGGAAATTGCTGCCAGGCATGGAGTTTCGTGGCTGGACTATGCAGGAAACTGCCGCTTGGTTTTTCCCAAGCACGGAATCTTTGTGCGTCAAAGCGGAATCGACAATCCGTTTGGCAAGCAGCTCCCGAAAGTCCTCAACGTTTTTTCTACGAAGTCCAGTCGCGTTGTCCGCGCGATGCTTCAGGAGCCAACGCGTGGTTGGCAACTTAATGAATTAGCTGGCCATCCCGATGTGCGTGTCAGCCCCGGCCTGATGTCGCGCATCAAGCGATCCCTGGTCGAGGGAGGTTATGCGTTGATGCTAGAAGGACAACTGTACTTGAAACGCCCCGATGACCTGTTCAAGGATTGGGTAGAGCACTACCAAACTCACAAACCCAAAGAATGGGGGTTCTACATGCGTGGTGAGCCGGAGCAGGTGGAGCAGCAAGTTGCGACGTGGTGTTCAGAAACAGGCAATGAGCATGCGCTTTCACGTTTCTCTGCTGCCTGGCGATTGGCACCGGAGGTACGGTACAACGTGGTAAGCTTTTTGGTTACCACGAGAGCAACACTTGCCGAACCAATGCTCAAGCTCTTCAAACAGTATGGTGCTCGAAAAGTCGAATCAGGTGCCAATCTGATTCTACAGATCGCAGACGATGAGAGCTACTTGAGCAATCGAGTTGGAGATGCATTGAAGACAACTTCACCATTGCAGACATACCTCGACTTAATGGCGATGGATGGTCGAGGTGAAGAGGCTGCGGTGGCCATCTATGATAAGTACTTTAAGCTGAAATTCGCGGAGGCGTCCGAGTTGGCGATGGAGAATCATGAAGGAAACTGAAGCAGCACGTGCTGTCTTGCTCGAGGTTCTCAATGCGCTCGGCGCGATGCGTGATGAATTGATCATTGTAGGTGGATGGGTTCCAGATCTGCTGTATCCAACGCATAAACACATGGGATCGTTGGATGTCGACTTGGCCGTATCGCCGAAAGCATTGGGTGGGGATGCGTACTCATCGATTCGAGAGCGTCTGACCCAAATCGGTTACACGATGCGAGAGTCGCCTACTCGATTCTTCAAGCAATTTCCTGGCCTTGCTAATCCAATAAAGATCGATCTCATTACTGGCCAGTACGTTTCTGAACACAAGCAGGATTCCATCCTGGTTGACGAGCTTCGCATCAACGCACTTCGCGGCATCGACCTGGCTTTCGAGTCATCCGAGGAGATTACGATTGAAGGAAGAATGCCAGATGGTTCCGTTAACCAAGTGACCGCGCGTTTGGTCGCCCCTGAGGCGTACATCTTGATCAAGGCGATTGCGCTGGACGAACGGACCAAAGACAAGGACGCCTACGATATCGCGTTTGTTATGAACCATTACAAACCCTCACTTGCTGATCTGGCGAAGAAGGTGCATGGGATAGCTGGAGCGGGAATTGGCAAGGAAGCATTGGAATTGCTCCGTACCAAGTTCCGCACGTTTGACTCTGTCGGTCCAGTGTGGGCTGGTAGGGCAGCAACCACTGCAGGGCAAGACCGCGACATGTTTCAGCGTGCAGCCTATGAAGATGCAGCGGATCTTTTCCGCTCGCTTGACGCACTGTGAACGCTGAGTTGGATCAACGGCCTGCACCAACGCCCAGCTCCCATGACTGTATTGAACTACATAATCGGGAAGTGGTGCAGCGTGTCGTTCATGAGCAATTCTCAGAAATATACTCGGCCGCGCGTTGTTCGGCTTCGTCGTGGTTAAGGACAGTTCCATCAGGTGCGACCACCAGGGTTTCCATAAAAATGGATACAGCCCTCGGAATGACGTGAGTGTTCTTTAAGAACGCATAGGACCGACCGTCGCGACTGTCGTCTGGTCCAAATTCACCACTTATTGCACTATGGAGGAAGGAGTTTACTGCATCGCATACGCCGCGGCCTATGCGGACGGAGTTTGGGTGAAGCTGGCCGTCTCGTGCCGCGTCGAGTTCCTTAGCAATCGAAACCGCGTCTTGATTGCCTCTGCCAAGCGATAGCATGTAATCCAATTCGTGGTGGCTTCCATCTCCGCCGAGACTTTTTAGCCAATCACTTTGGTCTGCTCGGCCTACAGCGTGCGAGAGGTGCAGCAGGTGGCCAAGTTCTTCGGCAGTTAGCTCGCGGATGGAAGGCCGGTACCGCCAGTTCCGTCTCATGACTCACCTTTCATTTAGTAACTAGGTTTTAAGAGTAAGCCGGAAACACCAACGGCGCGTCCAGGTAAACAGAGTGATGAACTTACAGCTTTTGAGCAGTGGCCATGGGCAGGAACATTCGATGGGGGATTCTCGGAAGTGATATATAGCCGAACCTCGCATAGAAATTGGTTGCAGCCTCGACCTTTGAATCGAATTATTCTTTTTTCTGAGCGGCTGGAATACGAAATCGCTCATTTGCTTTCGACTCGCTGACGGTGTTCAGTTAGTGCACTGCGGAGCTTCTTATTTGGCTTTTTCGGCGATAGAAGAACATCCACTAAGACGCGGCTCTGCTCCTTATCCAGGTGTATACGCTCGTATTCTTCGACCACCTTCTTGGCTGCAGCTTCGACATGCGCAACGACAAAATCTGATACTGTCTGCCCTGAATAAGCCGAAGCTCGCTCGATCAGATCTTTCTGCTCCTTGGAAACACGCGATTCCAACCGTGCCGACTTAGTGGATGGCTTTGAAGTTGCCATACGATTGCTCCTTTTCATTTCCAGCCAGTGTACGGCATATGTACGTAGATTGCATACTTTGCTACGGAGGCTTGTACGCGGCCAGAACGACGCCGATTTGTGGGGCAAAAATGGGGCAGTATTGGCAATTCAAGCCCAATTCAGGCTCAATACGACGGCCCTAGCAAAATGCTACAAATCGCGTAAAATGCAAGGAAATCAACACAAAATCGGCGTTTGCCCAACCCAAGTCCAAAGTGGATTAGCTACCTTCGAGTCCTACCGGAGGAGCTCATTTTCAAGTCGCTCGAAGCGAACTTAACCCTTGAAAACACCAGGACTTAGAGCAAACTGCTCCAAGTCCTTTTTTTGTGAAAAAATCGAATCAGTGACAGTTCAGTGACAAGCGTTGGATTCCCAGTGACTCCGCGTTGTCTCTGACCCCCGCAGATTGGATTTCTGTTGCATGGCCGTTGCTCGGGCGTGGCTAACTTTTCTGCCGAGGCACTCCTATTCTTCAAGTACCCCGAAGAAGGAGCCTCCACCATGGCATCTCTCCAACGCGATCCCAGCGGCACATTCCACATCTGCTTCCGTTACGGCGGACTCAGGTTCAAACGCTCCCTCAAGACGACAGACCAACGCAAAGCCTCCGCTGCCTCCGTCCGCGTCGCCGAGAATATCCGGCTGGCCGAAAACGGGCGACTGGTGCTACCCGATGACGCCGACATACCCACCTTCCTGCTTTCCGACGGCAAGGTAACGAGCCAGCCAAGAAAGCTCAGCACCATCACCCTGGGCGAATTATTCGAAGTCTACCAAGAGCGGATTCCGGCAGGCGCTCTGGAGCCCTCAACCCTCAAATCCGCCGGTGTCCACATGCGCCATTTTGTGCGCTTGATCGGTCCCAAGAAGACCCTGCGGTCACTGACCAACAGCGAACTTCAGGAGTACATCACCATCCGCTCCAAAGAAAAGGGAAAACGCGGTAATGTCAGCGGCACGACCATCCGTAAAGAACTCGCCACCCTAGGCTCGCTCTGGAACTGGGCTATCTCGCAAGAGTTGGTCGAAAAGCCCTTTCCGCGACGTGGTCTCGTTTTCCCCAAACGCGACGACAAGCCACCGTTTCAAACCTGGCAGCAGATCGAACACCAGATCAAGCGCGGCCAAATGACCGTCGAACAGGCCGATCCCTTGTGGGACTGCCTATACCTCAATACCACAGAACTCGACGAACTACTCGCACACATTGAGAAATCGTCCGGCTACTCGTTCCTCTACCCCATGAGCCTACTTGCAGCACATACCGGCATGCGGCGCAGCGAACTTTGTCGATCGCGAGACACCGACATCGACTTGCAAGCTGGCACCATTCTCGTCCAGGAGCGCAAACGCAACAAATCCTCCCGCACCTCGCGGCTGTTACCCATTTCCAAGCGTCTCAAAGTCGTGCTCGCCGAATGGCTCGACACGAAGCCCGCCAGTCCCTTCACGTTTCCTGAAGACCATCGCTATTGCCGCCAACGCAAGGTGCAAGACGACGAGGGCTGCGTTGCTCCCGATGAAGCCACTCACCATCTATCGATGGTCCTTGCCAATACCAAATGGAAAAACATTCGCGGCTGGCACATTTTCCGCCATAGTTTCATTTCTAACTGTGCCACCAAAGGCATCGACCAGCGTTTCATTGACACCTGGGTCGGCCACCAGACCGACGAACAACGCCGCCGCTACAGGCACTTGTTCCCGGATTCGCAAAAAAAGGCTCTGGATTCAGTGTTCACCTAATGGATTTTCAATGCACACACAGAAGTCTACGAAACCTACCCGGCGAGTTCGTGTCCCGTAGAATTGCGGACGCTATCTCGAGCGCAGCAGGTGAATGGACTGTAGCTAACGCGCTCAGGCCACGCCCTCGCCACGCCCTCCTTATTCATTTGGAAAACTACAGGTCGGGTGATTGATGGCAGTGGAGCTGGCGTGGTCAAAATGATATCGCAAATGCTAAGGTCTTTCTCAACTCCTTGAGTTTAGGCGGCCATTTGGAAAGAGCGGTTAGTCCAACGTTTGTCCAACCGATAGCCGCTGGGTCAGCTGAAAAGGTTCCTTCGGTGTCTGCTCCGCTAGGCGGGGGACCGGAGCGCCCAAATCTAGACACTGGCGCGAGTTTGCAGGCTGAATTCAGCATCGGCTCCAATTGGAAGCCGATGCATCCGCTGGCAAGTTGTTTAACTTTGAACCTTCGTCGGTGCCTTAGACTATCATTCAACGGTAAGTTCTCAGTCCACGCCTCATGAGCGCGTACCGTGACACGGAGGAACGCGTTTGATGGCCTTTACGCGGCTAGATTCTGACGCGTGATTTTGGGATGATGTGGATGACCAAGGTTACAGCGTAGATGCGAGGCCAAGGAACCGCTGCCTTCCGCGACTGGACGATCGCAGTGCTCTTCATCGACGCCCGCAAGCTGGGCTACATGGTGGACCGACTCCTCCGGGCCTTCGCCGACGAAGACACCGAGAAGATCGTCAGCACCTTTCATGCGTGGAATTTCACGAGTCCGATAAACTGTAGGCAGCAATAGCAAATTTCGATCGGAAATGAGAATTCAGGATGTCCTCTTCTATCCCCGACTGGCTTACGGAAAACCCCGATACATCATTGGCTCCGCCTGTGGGTACTCGGCTTCAAGAGCTTCCATTCAATCAATTGACTTGGAAGAACTTTGAGCGATTGTGTTTTCGTTTAGCAAGCTCCGACACAGAGATTGAGCATTGCCAGCTATACGGCAACCAAGGTGATGCACAAGAAGGAATCGACATTTTTGGGAGAAAGTCTGTTTCCAGCAAATACACCGTTCACCAATGCAAACGAGTAAAGGACTTTGGGCCGCAGAAAATCAAGGACGCAATTTCAGCATTCATATCGGGCGAATGGTTAACGCGAACCGAGAAATTCATTCTTTGCACACAGGAGAGCCTGCAAAGCAAAAAACGCACTGACGAAGTAGAATCCCAAGCAGCGCGACTCGCTAAGTCCAATGTGGTTCTCACAGTCTGGGACGCACCGAAGTTGAACTCTCTAATGAAAGTGCATCCCAAGTTAGTAGATGATTTTTTTGGGCGGGCTTGGGTTTCTTGTTTTTGCGGATCCGAGATTGCGAGTTCGCTCGGGCAAAGTGTTAGCCCAGAACGACGTGTCGCGTTCCAAGAGTGGGTCCGCAAAACAAACGAGTCGTATTCGGTTCCGGGGTTGGGCATCGAGATGTCGATCGCTGACTCGTGGATCGAAATACGGACTATGGATGATTCAAAGGATCGAAGGCAATCCGCAAAGTCCTTTGAGAAAGAGCTCAAGACTTACAATGAGTGGTTCCGTTTGGCAGATTCCACGACAAGCTTCGATAAGTTTAGTGCTCACGAGCTGCCAAAATATTCCAATAGGTGCGTCGTAATCGGTGGACCCGGCAGCGGGAAAAGCACCCTTTGCAAACGGATTGCGTATGACGCCGCTGAAAAAGGAGCGATTGTTGCGTTGGTTGGACTAAAACGGCTTCAGCAACAAATGGCCCAAGGTGCGACTTTTGAAACCGCGATCCTGAATGAAGCAACAGATGGATTCGATTTGTCGCAAAGTGAAAGGGAATGGCTTGGGCGAAACATCGACATATTGATAGCGGATGGACTAGATGAATGTGATCCCGAACGACAGGACGTTTCGAATAGATTGCGGAAGTGGTTAGAGGGACACGCAAATACAAGGGTGCTAGCTACTACACGCCCAGTTGGACACCACCCAAGCCTTCTTGCCGGATTCGATTCATTTGAATTACTTCCTCTGGATGAGTTAGCGATCAAAACTCATTCACTAAAGTTGTTCGAGAAGGCGATGGATAAAGAGGAACTTCCAGCAACTCGATGGTCGCAGTTTGTAGACGACGTCACATCTGACAAGTCGAGCGGAAAGTCGATGGCCTCGAGAAATCCGTTGCTTCTAGGTTTTCTCGTTCGGCTGTCAGTTGACGGACTTGAGATTGGAAAGAACAGAGTCGCATTGTACGGCCAAATCTTCGGACTCATGTCAAAAACGACATCTTCAAATCCACCCGGTCGACCAAACATAACACCCGAACATGCGAATCTCTCAATTGACTTGGCTGCGTTTCTAATGATCAAGCATCCAATGATTCAGCTGGATGAATTGGTAGCTGCGGCAAGCAAGCTCAAAGGCTCAAGCCATGACCCCCGTGAATTTCGCGCTTCATTAACATTTTGGGAAAACACTCGGGCGATTGAGCGGATTACCGCTGGTCATCTGAATGCAATCGTTTTCGTACATCCCGCACTTGGCGAGTTTTCTGCTGCAAGATACATTTGCACCTTGGATTCACGGGAGTTTCAGACTTGGTTTGTCGAGTCGCGCAGAAAGCCTAATTGGCGACAATCAATCTTGCTCGCATGTCAGATCGACGACAACAGATTGATTTCCCAGTTGATTGAGCATGACGATGTCGACGACCCGTGTTCTATCGAGGCAGTAATCGCTGCGGAAGCCTTAGCGGAGTCGACTGTCCAACCAACAACAATTATTGAAAGTGTCACGAAAGCGTTGGCCGCCAGACTGAAGTCGTCAAATCCATTCATTTGCTTGGAGGCGGCTCAGGCTCAATTCCAAATAGCACACCACATTCAAGGCGAAGCCTTTTTCCTGAGCGAAGAGCTGCTTAATCACGAGCACGAATGGACAAGGCTTGGCGCGCTGGCGTTGACTGTTAGGTCATCCCACTTTGATGACCACGTGGAGTTGTTTGAGCGGTGGCTTCAAGAATTCAAATACTCGTCAGGTTTTTCGCTCGGAAAATGGACGAAGGAACATGACCGATCAATGCCCGAACAAGCTGGAGAACTACAACACCAAGTCATCGAGGTCGGTGTCCCAAAACTACTCAAGTATCGAAATCGTGACGAAATCGAAGATTACTTTAGAAACGGGCGAGATTTCGCAGATGTATCAGGAACCATGCTCTCCGCGATTACCGAAGCATTGAGCAAAGCGGGATTCAAAGAACTCGCTCAAGAACTTCACCAGAGGGTTAGGGAGACGCCGTTTGACACAAACCTATTTGAGAATACGAATAGTGACCCCGCACTGATCGAAGCAATTACGTTGGCCGCTCGCTTTGACAAAGTCGAGCCTATTGAAGGCAGTGTGGATGACCTTCAGTTGATTAAGGCCATCGTTAAGTCGCTGCGAATGGGTGAGTTCCCGGCTCGAGACGGTTATTACCTGAAAAAGAGAATTCATTTTGACAATGTAGTCGAGGTCATAAAAGGCGTTATTGGTTGCCTTTCACTCGACTTGTCGGAATTGAAAAACGAGATTGCTATTGCAAACTTCAATTTGGAGAACTCCAGTAATCTCCACTCGCTATATTCGAGATCATCTCCGCGAGACGCTAATTGGAATCTAGCCCCTGATATTGGACTTGACGCGAAACTGCTGGGCGAAGCACTGGAATACCCACATGGCGCAGTTGCATATGGAGCAGCACTCTTGCTCGAGGGTGGCGCTGCGGGCGACAAGCTGGAGTCTATCCTCGAAGCTACCCTTGCCAATGGCTCATGGAAGGCAGTTCGATTCGCAAGTTTTCTATCAGAGGATCATTATGGAGGGCGGTCCAAAGAGGTAGCACTTGAGCGATTGCGATCTGAGATTCGTCCCGGCTACGAGTATTTGGTTGCGATGCTCCTCAAGAATGGGGCGACAGATGAATGGGATTTGCTCCGCGAGGATATTCCCAGATGGCTTGTGCACGAAGACCCATACTTTGTGTCGCACGTTGCCGAGTGCCTCGCAAAGCACGGGGAGAATATTCCTGAATACGTCGCCGAAGTTCTCAGCGCAATCTTCAATTTTTGGACGGAGAAAGGCACATGGTGCCGAAAACACAAGATTCCCACGCAAGGGGACTCATGTCCCGAGTGCAACTTGGTTTTGCCATGCCCGCGTGAGAGCCTCTTGCGGTTGTTGTTTCAGGCAAAACTCATCTCTTCGAGTGAACTGCTGCCATATTTGAACGACAAACAGAGTGATGTGACACGGGTAGCGAAAGAGCTGTTTCTTCAGGATGCCGCTCGGAATCCAGCTTTGGTGGGCGAGGCATTGGAGCAAATTCTTGTTGATGGTGTGCCTATCAGTTTTCTCCACGAACTTTCCGAGTTGTCTTCGGACATTCTGAGTCGAAGCAAATGTCACTTTGAAAAACTTCTAGTCTCAGAAAATGGAACGTTTCGGCGGGCAGCACTCAATAACTTGGGTAGTACTTGGTTGCCACGAGACGAAGCGGTCGTTTGGGCAAAGAGATTTTTAGATGCCACTAGCCCAACCGAAAGAGTCGCCGCGACCAAAGTCCTTAGACTATTAGAAAACTCTTGAACAGCTAGCGTTGAGCCGCTATTGAAAATATTAATTGGGGCAAACTATTTCCGTAAATTCGATGGCCACGAAAGCTAACTAAGAAAGTTTTTGCCAAAGGAACGCAATACTTTTTCGCTTAGCGCGGAATTCTGCGATGGTCGGCATCGCAGTGCCGACAGCACCCAATGCGGCTGTCGGCAGCATGAACGTGACAGGAAGGTCCGGAAACTTAAGGCACATTGTTGCGACCGCTGCTGCTGCTAGGCTACCACTCTTGGCAATTGTGCCGCAGCATTTAGCCCACGCCTGATCAAGTGCCTCGACCTGAGGACGAATCTTCGCGTCATATTCGCGTTTTGCGGCTGCCGCAAAGTTGTCACTGTCGTAAAGTGCTGCCGCCATCGCAAAGAGCGAGGCCTGAAAATCTTCAATCCGATTCTTGTTCTCGCGGCGAAATCTATGCACCGCAATCGGATCATTGACCTTGAGCGGAGGTGCACATGCAGTTAAAAGATTTGCTGGATTGGCTACGGCACCTTCAAGCGAACCTGACTGGCCGAATGACAACAGATTGGCTTCAAAGCCTGATTCGGTCGCGTAATGAGCCCCTAGTTTTTCGGCTGCATCGAGCTCTACGCTAACCTCCCGCAACAGCGAAAGCGTGGTCTGATTGATGCTTTGCTCCACCCAAGCACTAAACTTGTCGTAGCTTGGCGTCTTTCTTTTTCGACTGTCTAGATTAACAGCAAACTCAAAACGTCCGTCCGGTTTCATCTCGCAATCTGTAAGCTGCCAGATCTGACCAAGCTTTCGGTTGTCATTTGCAAAACTGACCGAGATGCAGTCGACTGGTTCATCGACTTCCTTCTCGTAGATCACAATGGGACCACCCGCCATTTCGCCAGGACGAACGACTGCGTTCTCGTGTGCAAACTGCAATACAGCGTCAGGGAGGCATGAACGAAAGCGATCCTCCGAGAATGTCAACGGCACTTCCTCTTTGTCATGTTTGGCTGATAGGCAGAGCGGTATCAGTACGCCACTATCGATAAGCGGTTTTAACTCGTTCATGCTGGAAATAATCGTCGCGAGTTGTTCACGGTTGACCCTGACATCCCCAAACGAAAACTTGCTCGTGGTTCTTGCGAGGCGGGCAATCGGATCATCAAAGAAAACGCGATCATATGCGATCGCAGACGCAAGAAAATTGGGGCTACTCAATTCGGTAGAGAGAGAGGATCGCAATGTAGCCAGCCCAACCCCGGAAGCTCCGACATGATCCTGGCGTTTTAATGCTTTTGTCTTGTACTCGATCAAGACACTTAATAGCTCATCGTCTGGGAGCTTCTGTAGCCTTTTTGAAGGCTGACCGTGTCGATCGACTAGGCCGTTTAGGCTTCCGAGCGAAAAATACTTCATTAGTACCTCAATTGTGTTTGAAAACCGACCTTCCATACTTCATGGCAGAAAACGCAGGTGAGAAGGGCGCGGAGTCTTGCATTCTTTGGATCCATCTCTATCTATTCGTCTTTCCGATAATGTCGAGCATTGTAAACACCCGTGTTATTTGTTTATGCTCTGACCTAGGCTAAGTGAATGGCTCAAGCATTTGTAATTCCCTCAAAAGAGGCCAAACTCATTATCTCCGGGAAAGGCAAAACGACTAGTCTTGCCCCAAGCCACAAAGTGCTGCTTTATCGGCTACCCTCGCGCAGGATGTCGGATGCTCCCGGGGGGTGTCATTTTGCGCTTTAAACGGGACCATCATTTTGCGCTTCAAACGACACCAGTTTTGGTCGTTTGTTGAATAAGCTTCGATTTGGTATCGTTTGCCCGCCTTGGTCTACTCTATTCTTCGGCAGG